>NZ_JBVIGS010000011.1:3917-319349 GCF_055570675.1 Streptomyces sp. NPDC031111 | reverse complement strand
TCTTTTTCAAAGGACCTCTTCCCTCTAGCCTCCGCATGTTGGGTGGGGGTGGTGATCTTCGCGCAGTTCCCCGCGCCCCTTCAGGGGCGCGGGGAACTGCGCGAAGAGGGTCTGGGGGCGAAGCCCCCAGGGACGGGACGGGGCGGCGGGGGCGAAAAAGACCCGTGACTACGCCCGAGGGGCGCAGCCCAGTACGTGTGCCTTGACCAGGTCCGCGATCCGCGGATCCCGCCTCCGGAACGCGGCGACCAACTCCTCGTGCTCCTCCGCGTACGACTGCTGCACCGTCCCCAGCCACCGTATCGACAGCGCGGTGAACACCTCGATCCCCAGCCCCTCCCAGGTGTGCAGCAGCACGGAGTTCCCCGCCGCCCGCACCAACTCCCGGTGGAACGCCACGGTGTGCCGTACCTGCCCCGTCCCGTCCGACAGCCGGTCCGCCTCGTACAGCGCGGCGACATGCGGCTCCAGCGCCGAGCAGTCCTCCGCCAGCCGCCCCGCGGCCAGCTCCGCCGCGATCGCCTCCAGCCCCGCCCGGACCGGATAGCTCTCCTCCAGGTCCGCCGCCGTCAGATTCCGCACCCGCACGCCCTTGTTCGGCGCCGACTCGATCAGCCGCAGCGACTCCAGCTCGCGCAGCGCCTCCCGCACGGGCGTCTGGCTGACCTCCAGCTCGGTCGCGATCCGCCGCTCCACGATCCGCTCGCCCGGCTGCCAGCGTCCGCTGATGATCCCTTCCAGGATGTGCTCGCGGATCTGTTCGCGCAGCGAGTGGACGACGGGCGCGGTCATGTGGGGCTCCTTAGACGGGGGCCCACCGGCCCCCTGAGGGCGTTTGACGCTTAGACAATACGGCCGTGGCCCGGCCCGGGAAGGGCGCACGGGGGTGCTTTCGCCCAGGTGAGACGAGACTTACACGTTCCATACGCCGGTGCCCCCGCCCGGAAGCCTCGAAAGCTTCCGGACGGGGGCACCGCAGGACCGTGCCGGCGATCGCGCCTCAGCGGATCACAGGCCGAGCTCGACCTCGAACTCGCCCGCCTCCAGGATCGCCTTGACCGCCGTCAGGTAACGGGCCGCGTCGGCGCCGTCCACCAGCCGGTGGTCGTAGGAGAGGGTCAGGTACGTCATGTCGCGGACACCGATGACCGTACCCTCCTCGGTCTCGATGACGGCCGGACGCTTGACCGTGGCACCGATGCCGAGGATCGCGACCTGGCCCGGGGGCACGATGATCGTGTCGAACAGCGCGCCACGCGAACCGGTGTTGGAGATGGTGAAGGTCGCGCCGGACAGCTCGTCCGGGGTGATCTTGTTGCCGCGGACCTTGCCCGCCAGCTCCGCCGTGGCCTTGGCGATACCGGCGAGGTTGAGGTCACCGGCATTCTTGATGACCGGGGTCATCAGGCCCTTCTCGGAGTCCACCGCGATACCGATGTTCTCGGTGTCGAAGTAGGTGATGGTCCCCTCGGCCTCGTTGATCTTGGCGTTGATGGGCGCGTGCGCCTTCAGCGCCTGGGCCGCGGCCTTGACGAAGAACGGCATCGGGGAGAGCTTGACGCCCTCACGGGCCGCGAACGCGTCCTTGGCACGGGCGCGCAGCTTCATCAGGCGGGTGACGTCGACCTCGACGACCGAGGACAGCTGGGCCTGCTCGTGCAGGGCCTTGACCATGTTGTCGCCGATGACCTTGCGGATCCGCGGCATCTTCACGGTCTGGCCGCGCAGCGGGGAGGCCTCGAGGACCGGGGCCTTCTTCGCGGCGGGCGCGGCCGGAGCGGCCGGAGCCGGGGCAGCGGCGGCGGCCTTCGCGGCCTCGGCCGCGGCGACGACGTCCTGCTTGCGGATACGGCCGCCGACGCCGGTGCCCTTGACGGTGGCCAGGTCGACGCCGTTCTCGGCGGCGAGCTTGCGCACCAGCGGGGTCACGTAGGCGCCCTCGTCCGTCGGCTGGGCGGCGGCCGGAACGGCCGGAGCGGCAGCCGGGGCCGGCGCGGGCGCCGGAGCCGGGGGAGCGGCGGGAGCCTGCGGGGCCGGGGCGGCCGGAGCCGGGGCGGGAGCGGCCGGAGCCGGCGCGGCGGGGGCCGGAGCGGCCTGCTGCGGAGCCGGGGCCGGGGCGGGCTCGGGCTGCGCCGGGGCCTCGGGGGCGGCCGGGGCGGGGGCGGCGGCCGGAGCGGCACCCGCCTCGCCGATGACGGCGAGCTTGGCGCCGACCTCGGCGGTCTCGTCCTCGCCGACCACGATCTCCAGCAGGGTGCCGGAGGCGGGGGCGGGGATCTCGGTGTCGACCTTGTCCGTCGACACCTCGAGCAGCGGCTCGTCGGCCTCGACGGTGTCACCGACCGACTTCAGCCAGCGGGTGACGGTGCCCTCGGTGACGGACTCGCCGAGCGCGGGCAGGACCACGTCCGTGCCCTCGGCGGAGCCGCCGCCGGCCGCGGCCTCGGCGGTGGGCGCCGGAGCCGGGGCGGCCTGCTCGGTGGACGGCTGCGCGGCCGGGGCCGGCGCGGGAGCCGGCGGGGCGGCCTGCTCGGCGGCCGGGGCCGGGGCGGCCGCGGGGGCGCCGGAGCCGTCGTCGATCAGTGCCAGCTCGGCGCCGACCTCGACCGTCTCGTCCTCGGCGACCTTGATGGAGGACAGCACGCCGGAGGCGGGAGCGGGGATCTCGGTGTCGACCTTGTCGGTGGAGACCTCGAGCAGCGGCTCGTCGGCCTCGACGCGCTCGCCCTCGGCCTTCAGCCAGCGGGTGACAGTGCCCTCGGTGACGCTCTCGCCGAGCGCCGGCAGGGTTACGGAAACCGCCATGGTTTCGGTTGCTCCTTTAAAAGTGCGGAAGTCTGTGTCGTCGCGCCCGATGCCCGAGAGCGTCAGTCGTGGGCGTGGAGGGGCTTGCCGGCCAGGGCCAGGTGGGCCTCGCCGAGCGCCTCGTTCTGCGTCGGGTGGGCGTGGATGAGCTGGGCCACCTCGGCCGGCAGCGCCTCCCAGTTGTAGATCAGCTGGGCCTCGCCGACCTGCTCGCCCATGCGGTCGCCGACCATGTGGACGCCGACCACCGCACCGTCCTTGACCTGGACGAGCTTGATCTCGCCCGCGGTCTTCAGGATCTTGCTCTTTCCGTTGCCCGCCAGGTTGTACTTCAGAGCGACGACCTTGTCCGCGCCGTAGATCTCCTTGGCCTTGGCCTCGGTGATGCCGACGGAGGCGACCTCCGGGTGGCAGTACGTCACCCGCGGGACACCGTCGTAGTCGACCGGAACGGTCTTCAGACCCGCCAGACGCTCCGCCACCAGGATGCCCTCGGCGAAGCCGACGTGCGCGAGCTGGAGCGTCGGCACCAGGTCACCGACGGCGGAGATGGTCGGGACGTTGGTGCGCATGTACTCGTCGACCAGGACGTAGCCGCGGTCCATGGCGACCCCGGCCTCCTCGTAGCCCAGGCCCTGGGAGACCGGGCCGCGGCCGACGGCGACGAGCAGCACCTCGGCCTCGAACTCCTTGCCGTCCGCCAGGGTGACCTTGACACCCTCCTGGGTGTACTCGGCCTTCTGGAAGAACGTGCCCAGGTTGAACTTGATGCCCCGCTTGCGGAACGCGCGCTCGAGCAGCTTCGAGCTGTTCTCGTCCTCGACCGGGACGAGGTGCTTCAGACCCTCGATGATGGTGATGTCGGAGCCGAAGGACTTCCACGCGGAGGCGAACTCGACGCCGATGACGCCGCCGCCGAGGACGATCGCGGACTTGGGCACGCGGTCCAGGACGAGGGCGTGGTCGGAGGAGATGATGCGGTTGCCGTCGATCTCCAGGCCCGGCAGCGACTTCGGCACCGAGCCGGTCGCCAGCAGGACGTGACGGCCCTGGACGCGCCGGCCGTTGACGTCGACGGAGGTGGGGGAGGACAGCCGGCCCTCACCCTCGATGTAGGTGACCTTGCGGGAGGCGATGAGCCCCTGAAGGCCCTTGTAGAGACCGGAGACGACCTCGTCCTTGTACTTGTGGACGGCCGGTACGTCGATGCCCTCGAAGGTGGCCTTCACACCGAACTGCTCGCTCTCGCGGGCCTGGTCGGCGATCTCACCCGCGTGCAGCAGGGCCTTGGTGGGGATGCATCCTCGGTGCAGGCAGGTACCGCCGACCTTGTCCTTCTCGATCAGGGCGACGTCCAGGCCCAGCTGCGCCCCGCGCAGGGCCGCGGCGTAACCACCGCTGCCACCGCCGAGGATCACTAGGTCGAAAACGGTGCTGGCGTCGTTCGCCACGTCACGTCCTCCATGCATGTGCGCCACGCCGGTCTCCAGTGACCGGTCGGCGGCTGGTGTCCGGCCGCTCTATGTTCTCGGCCCTTAGGTGGGGCCCTGTCCTGCCGAGCCCCATCTTCGCACTTGTAGGACCCGAACGAGACGCCGGGCTGCGGTGTGACACACCCCACGCTCCCAAAGGGGCGCCGCCCCTGTGACCCCGGACGTGCGGGTGAGCGGGGCTTGCCCGCGCAGTTCCCCGCGCCCCTGAGGCGCGCGACCAGCCCGGGGCTCCTATGCGGAGGGGCGCGGGGCTGTGCCGATCTGCGGTTCCGCCGCGCGGGCGCGACCAGCCCGCGGTTCCTGCGCGGCGGGGGCCGGCCGCAGCCAACGCAAAGGGGCGCGGGGCTGTGCCGATCTGCGGCTCCGCCGCGCGGGCGCGACCGGCCACATCGGACCCGCGGTCGCGCGATTCCCCGCACCCCCGAGCCATTGGGCGCCTCCGAAAGGCACCGTCAGGCGAGATCCCCCGAAGCCGCCAGCTCGGCAACCCGCACCAGCGTGCGCACGGCGGACCCCGTCCCACCCTTCGGGGTGTACCCGAACGGCCCGCCCTCGTTGAACGCCGGCCCGGCGATGTCGAGGTGCGCCCAGGTGATCCCCTCGCCCACGAACTCGCGCAGGAACAGACCGGCGACCAGCCCGCCGCCCATCCGCTCACCCATGTTGGCGATGTCGGCGGTCGCCGAGTCCATGCCCTTGCGCAGGTGCTCCGGCAGCGGCATCGGCCACGCCGGCTCGCCGACCTCCTCCGCCGCCTCGTGCACCGCGGAGCGGAACGCGTCGTCGTTCGCCATGATCCCGAACGTACGGCTGCCCAGCGCCAGCATCATCGCGCCGGTCAGCGTCGCGACGTCCACGATCGCGTCCGGCTTCTCCGCGGAGGCCGCCCACAGCGCGTCCGCGAGGACCAGCCGGCCCTCGGCGTCCGTGTTGAGCACCTCCACGGTCTTGCCGCTGTACATGCGCAGCACGTCACCCGGGCGCGTCGCGGAGCCGGACGGCATGTTCTCGGCCAGCGCCAGCCAGCCGGTGACGTTGACCTCCAGACCCAGCCGCGCGGCGGCGACGACCGCGGCGAACACGGCGGCGGCACCGCTCATGTCGCACTTCATCGTCTCGTTGTGCCCGGCCGGCTTCAGCGAGATGCCGCCCGAGTCGTAGGTGATGCCCTTGCCGACCAGCGCGAGGTGCTTCTTCGCCTTCGACGAGGTGTACGACAGCTTCACCAGACGCGGGCCCGACGCCGACCCGGCGCCGACGCCGAGGATGCCGCCGTAGCCACCCTTGGCCAGGGCCTTCTCGTCGAGCACCTGCACCTTGATGCCGTGCTCCTTGGCCGCCGCCTGGGCGACGGCCGCGAACGCCTCGGGATTGAGGTCGTTCGGCGGGGTGTTGACGAGGTCGCGGGCGCGGTTGAGCTCCTCGGCGACGGCGGTGGCGCGCTCGACCGCGGCCTTGTACGCCTTGTCGCGGGGCTTGCCGCCGAGCAGCGCGGCCTCGGCGAGCGGCGCCTTGCCGTTCTTCTTGTCGTCCTTGCCGTTGTCCTTGTACGCGTCGAAGGAGTACGCGCCGAGCAGCACGCCCTCGGCGACCGCGCCGGCGTCGGCGGCGTCCGTCAGGGGCAGCGCGAACGCGGCCTTCTTGGAGCCGGCGAGGGCGCGGGCGGCGACACCGGCGGCCTTGCGCAGCGCCTCGGTGGCGTAGCCGGCGTCCTTCTCGGGCTGGGCGCCGAGGCCCACCGCCACCACGAGCGGCGCCTTGAAGCCGGCCGGCGCGGGGAGCTTCGTCACCTCGCCCTCGGCACCGGACGCGCCGAGCGTCTCCAGGACACCGGCCAGCTTGCCGTCGTACGCCTGGTCCACGGCCTCGGCGCCCGGTGCGACGACCGGCGCCCCCGGCTTGGACGCGGAGCCCTTGGCGACACCGATCACGATCGCGTCGGCCCGCAGGCCCGGGACCGCGGCGGTGCTGAGAGTGAGAGCAGTCACGGTGGTGAAATCTCGCTTCCGATGTGAAGTTGCTGTGGCCGAAGGGTGTGGGTCGACCGGCCCCGGCAGCCGACCCTAGTTGCGGCATAACGGGCCGGTCCCGTCGGGGTCATCCCCGGGCGGCGAACACTGCGCACGAGCCTACGCGCGTGTGAGCGTTCGCTCACTCCCGCGGGAGTTCACTCCGTGGTGGGGCCGCGGCCGTCCTCCGGCCCCGCCGTGTGACCCCGGAACGGCGACGATCATGCTTGAGGTTCCTGTGTGCCCCCGCGGTGCCGACCACACCGCCGCCTGTTCTGGAGACCGCCCGGTGCGACGACCGTCCCTCCTTGTCATGCTGCTCGCCCTGCTCCTCGCGGCCTGCACGACCGCCCCAGGACCCGACGCGGACGACGCCGGGGGCCCGGCCGGCGACCGCTGGCGGCCCCGGCCCGGCACCGACTGGCAGTGGCAGCTCAGCGGGCGGCTCGACACCTCCGTCGACGTCCCCGTCTACGACATCGACGGCTTCGACCACTCGAAGGAGACGGTCGCGACGCTGCACCGCGACGGCCGCAAGGTCATCTGCTACCTGTCCACCGGCGCCTGGGAGGACTTCCGCCCGGACGCGGACGACTTCCCGAAGTCGGTGATCGGCCGCGGCAACGGCTGGGAGGGCGAGCGCTGGCTCGACATCCGCCGGACCGACGTCCTGGAGCCGCTCATGGCGGAACGCCTCGACATGTGCCGGGACAAGGGCTTCGACGCGGTGGAGCCGGACAACATGGACGGCTACCGCAACCGCACCGGCTTCCCGCTCACCGCCGGCGACCAGCTCCGCTACAACCGGCTGATCGCCCGGCTCGCCCACGAGCGGGGCATGGCCGTCGGCCTGAAGAACGACCTCGACCAGATCCCGGAGCTGGTCGACGACTTCGACTTCGCGGTCAACGAACAGTGCGCCCAGTACGGGGAGTGCGCGGAGTTGACGCCGTTCGTCGAGGCGGGCAAGGCCGTCTTCCACGTGGAGTACGAGCTGCCCACCGACCGCTTCTGCGCCGACTCCCGCAGGCTGGAGCTGAGTTCCCTGCTCAAAAAGTACGAACTGGACGCATGGCGTCGGGCCTGCTGAGGCCCAGACCGGTCACCTCGGTCCCCGCCGCCCGGTCGGCGAGGGAACGCCTGCCGGGGCCCAGCACGGGCAGCGCGTTGAACAGGAAGAGGGCCACCGCGACCGCCCACACCAGCACGGACAGCGCGAACTGCCCCTCGATCAGCAGCACGCAGGCCACGGCGTACACGGCGACGTCCGCCGCCGTGGTGACCGCCGCCCGGCGCGCCGCCGCGCCGGGGCCGCGCGGTGTGATCCGCAGCCCGGTCAGCCCCTTGCCGATCGTCCGTCCGAGCAGGGCCAGGCACACCCACTGGTAGAGGAACGTGGCGACCACCAGCAGACCGAAGGCCTGTTCGACGTAGAGCACCGACTTGTTCCACAGCGACAGACCGAGGTCCTCGGAGGCGTCGATCACGTCACCGCGTGACGTCAGCAGGTCGAAGCCGCTGCGGGTGGCGAGTTCGGGGACGTCGGTGACCAGGGTCGATATCCGGTTGAAGGTGAGCACCGCGAGCGCCGAGGCCAGCGCCACCACCAGCGCGAAGTCGATGAACCATGCCACGGCACGACGGAATGTCGGCATCAACGTCCCCCGTTGTCTTGTCTGTTCGGCGGATCAGGCTAGCGGCGGGGGCCGTGGGGCCACAGGGGGACGAGAAGATCGTTTCAGCCCAGTGACATGACGACGAGCGCGGTCGTCGCCGCCGTCTCCGCGAGCCCGCCGAACACATCGCCGGTGACCCCGCCGAAACGGCGGACACAGTGCCGCAGCAGCAGTTCGGCGACGGCGACGGCCGACACCACCGCCAGCACGACGCGGACGACGTCGTACGCCCCCAGGGACGCGGCCCCGGCCGCGGCGAGCCCGGTGACCGCGACCGCCGCGAGCGCCGCGCCCGACGCCGGTACCACCCCGGCGACCGCCGCGCCCAGCCCCTCCGGGCGGGCGGCCGGCACACCGGCGCGGGCCGCCAGGGTGAGCGCCAGCCGCGCCACGACCGCCGCGACGACGGCGGCGAGCACGCCCCGCCCCCAGGAACCGTCGTACGCCTGTGCAAGCGCGGCCACCTGGGCCAGCAGCACCAGGACGAGCGTGAGTACCCCGAACGGCCCGATGTCCGACTGCTTCATGATCCGCAGGGCGTCCTCGGCGGGCTTGGCGCTGCCGAGCCCGTCCGCGGTGTCGGCGAGCCCGTCGAGATGCAGTCCCCGGGTCAGGACGGCCGGTACGGCGACCGTGGCGACAGCGGCGAGCGGCGCGCCCGCGCCGAGGAGCAGGAGGAGGAGTCCCGTGGTGGCGGCCAGGGCGCCGACCACCAGTCCGGCGACCGGGGCGCCCAGCATGCCGGCGCGTGCGGCCGGCCGGTCCCAGCGGGTGACCCGGACCGGGAGCACGGTGAGGGTGCCGAAGGCGAAGCGGAGGCCGTCGGTGGGGGACGCGGGTGGCTCGGGGGAGGGTGCGGGCACCGGCGCAGATTACCCGGCGGTCACCAGGGCGTTCGCGGCCGCCGTGGATAAAGTGCCCATATGGGACATTGGCTGGATCGGAACATCATCGAGCCGGGCAAGCTCCCGCTGCTCCTCGCGCTCACCGCCTTCGTCCTCACCTTCGTGGTCACCCGGGTCATCACCCGTCTGATCCGGGCCGGGAAGGGGCCCTTCGGCAACGTCACGGCGGGTGAACTGCACATCCACCACGTCGTGCCCGGTGTCATCCTCACGGTCGTCGGCGGCTTCGGCTCGGTGGCGAGCGGCGGGGAGGGGCTGGGCTCGGCCTTCGGCGCGGTGCTCTTCGGGGTGGGCGCGGGGCTGGTCCTGGACGAGTTCGCGCTCATCCTGCACCTCGACGACGTGTACTGGACCGAGGCCGGCCGCAAGAGCGTCGAGGCGGTCGTCCTCACCGCCGCGCTGGTCGGACTGCTGCTCGCCGGGTTCGTGCCGTTCGGCGTCAACGACCTCTCCCAGGACGAGCTCCAGAACCGCGCCGGTGCCGCCGCGAGCATCGGCGTGAACTTCCTCTTCGCGCTGATCGCCCTGAGCAAGGGCAAGGCGGGACTCGCCGTCTTCGGCGTGATCATCCCCGTGGTCGCCCTGATCGGCGCGCTGCGGCTGGCGCGCCCGGGGTCCCCGTGGGCCAGACGCTTCTACCGCCGCCGCCCACGGGCTCGAGCTCGCTCGATCCTGCGCGCCTACCGCCACGAACGCCGCTGGTCCGGCCCCCGCCGAGCCGTCGAAGACTGGCTGGGCGGCAAACCGGACCCGACCCCCTTGGACCGAGGCTGAGCCCGTCCCCGGGGGCTGCGCCCCCGAAGGGGCGCGGGGAACTGCGCGAGAACCACCCACCCACCCGCACGTCCGGGGTCAAAGGGGCAGCGCCCCTTGAGGACGGGACGGGAAGGGGCGGCGGGGGCGAGAAAAAGTCACGCACCCCCGGAGGGTCACGGCTTCGCCGGAGCCTCCGGCAACTCCGCCGCCAGCGCCGCCGCCGCCTGAACCAACGGCAACGCCAACAACCCACCCGCACCCTCACCCACAGTGACCCCGTGCGCCAGCACAGGCTCCAGCGCCATCCGGTCCAACGCCTTCGCCTGCCCCGGCTCCCCACTGTCGTGCGCCGCCAGCCACCAGTCCGGCGCCCGGAACGCCACCCGCTGCGCCACCAGCGCACACGCCGCCGTCACCACACCGTCCAGCACGACCGGCAGCTTCCGCACCGCGGCCTGGAGCAGAAAGCCCGTCATCGCGGTGAGGTCCGCCCCGCCGACCGTCGCCAGCAGCCGCAGCTGATCGCCCAGCACCGGCCGCGCCCGCCGCAGCGCGTCACGGATCGCCGCGCACTTGCGCATCCACGCCAGGTCGTCGATCGCCAGCCCCCCGCGCCCGGTCACCACCGACGCGTCCGTCCCGCACAGCGCGGCCACCAGCACGCCCGCCGCCGTGGTCCCGCCCACGCTCACATCGCCGAGCACCACCAGATCCGTACCGGAGTCGGCCTCCTCGTCGGCCACGGCCATCCCCGCCAGGAACGCCGCCTCCGCCTCCTCCGGGCTCAGTGCGTCCTCGATGTCGATGCGCCCGCTGCCCCGTCGCACCCGGTGCCGTACGACGTCCTCGGGCAGTGACTCCGGATCGCAGTCCAGGGACATGTCGACCACCCGGACCGGCACCCCCTGCCGGCGGGCGAGCACGGACACCGGACGGCCGCCCTCCAGCACCTCCCGCACCAGCTCCACCGCGCTGCCCGCCTCCCGCGCGGAGACACCGAGGGCGGCGACGCCGTGGTCCCCGGCGAACAGCACGACCCGCGGCCGTTCGATCGGCCGCACCGGCACCGCGGACTGCGCCGCCGCCAGCCACTCACCCAGGTCGTCCAGGCGGCCCAGCGATCCGGGCGGCACGGTCAGGCGCTCCCGGCGCGCCTCCGCGTCACGGCGCACCCCGCCGTCCGGACGCTCGATCAGATCGGTGAAGTCGTCGAGATTAAGCGAGCTCATTCGCCGAACAGTACCGGCCCCGATCGAACACGACGGCCCACCGGTCGGCACCACGCCACCCCGGCGCCGGTCCACCCCGGAGCGCCCTCCCATCCGTAACGTTTTGCAGTGGATTGCCGGACATCCCTCCGTCCGTCCCACCCGTCCTGTACGTCGCGTCCCCCGTGCCGTACGCCCTCACGCCGGGAGCCGCCCATGCCCGCCACCGATCCAGCCAGTGCGATCCCCGCCCCCCACGGCTCCGCCCGGGTGCACGAGCCGCGCCGCGAGGACTGCCCCTGGTGCGGCTCCCCGCGGCTGCGCAACCGGCTGAGAACCGGGGACCTGCGCCGGCACCGGCCGGGCCTGTTCACCGTCGACGAGTGCCGGGACTGCGGCCACACCTTCCAGAACCCCCGCCTCACCGCCGAGGGCCTCGCCTTCTACCGCCGGGCCGTGCGCGGCGCCCCCCGGGACCCCGCCACCGAACGCGTCCTGGCCCTGCACGCCGCCCGGCACCGCCGCCGGGGCGCGGCCCGCGCGATGCTCCCCTTCGGCGAACCGGAGAGCTGGCTGGACGTCGGCACCGGACTCGGCCGCTTCCCGCTGACCGCGCGGGAGTTCTTCCCGTACACCGCCTTCGACGGCACCGACCTCACCGCGCGCGTCGAACGGGCCCGCACGCTCGGCCGGATCGAGGAGGCCCACATCGGTCCGCTGACCGACCCGCGGGTGATGGCCGGGCTGGCCGGCCGCTACGACGTCGTCAGCCTCCTGCACCACCTGGAGCAGACCACCGACCCCCGCGCGGAACTCCACGCCGCCCTGGAGGCCCTGCGTCCCGGGGGCCATCTGCTCGTCGAGACCCTCGACCCGCGCTGCGCGTTCGCCGCCCTGCTCGGCCGCTGGTGGCTGCCCTATGACCAGCCCCGCCGGCTGCACCTGCTGCCCCAGCGCAACCTCCGCGCGGAGATCGAGGGACACGGCTGCGTGATCGTGACCGCCGGGCGCCGCGCCGCGCACGTCCCGCACGACCTGGCCGGGCTGACCGCCCTGGCGCTCTCCCACGCGCTGCCCGCCCCGGACTCCCCCTGGCGGGCCGTCCCGCCGACCCTGTTCCAGCAGCACGTGCGCGCGGTGCTGCTCCGCGCGGGCACCCCGCTGGTCGTCGCGGCGGCGGTGACGGACCTCGCCCTCGCGCCCCTGCTGCGGCACACCCCGTTCGCCAACGCGTACCGCGTCATCGCGCGCAAGCCGCACACGAAGCCGAGGCGCCGACCGGGACCCTGACGCCCTGACCTGGCCCCCCGGGTCACCCCCGCAGGACGACCGCCTGCCCCGCCACCACCAGCAGCACCTGCTCGCACTCCTGCGCGAACGCCGCGTTTAGCCGCCCCAGTTCGTCCCGGTAGCGGCGGCCGGAGGCGGTGGCGGGCACGATGCCCGAACCGACCTCGTTGGACACGGCGACCAGCGTCCGCCGGGTCTCGCGCACCGAGTCCGTCAACTCCCGCACCCGGTCCCACAGCGCCCGCTCCCCGCCGTCCGCCCACTCCGCGTCGTCCCACGCCCCGACGGCGTCCATCGCGTCGGTCAGCCACAGCGACAGACAGTCGATCAGCAGCGGCGGCCCGTCGTCCTTCAGCAGCGGCACCAGATCGCAGGTCTCGACGGTCCGCCACGACCCGGGCCGCCGCTCCTGGTGCGCCGACACCCGCGCCGCCCACTCGGTGTCCCCGTTGCGCGACCCGCCCGTCGCCACGTACAGCACCTCCGGGAACGACTCCAGCCGCCGCTCCGCCTCCACCGACTTGCCCGAACGCGCCCCGCCCAGCACCAGCGTCCGCCGCGGTACGTCGGGCACGTCCTCGTAGGCACCCACCTCCAGCGTGGTCCCGTCCGGCACGGCACGCGCCCCGGCCGCCGCGAGCCGGCGCCGCGACTCCGCGCCCGGCGGCACGTCGTGGCCGAGATGGACGGCGACGACATCCGTGGTCGGGCCCACCGCGCCCACCTCCCGCAGCCGCGCCAGCGCGTCCGGCCGTCCCACGACGTCGAGCAGCACCATGGCGTACGGCTCGGCCGGCTCCTCCCGCCCGGCCGGCGCCCCGCCCGGCGGCAGATACAGCAGCCGCTGCCCGTCCGGGCCGGTCACCGCGTATCCGGTGCCTGGCGCGTCCAGCGCCACCGCCCGCACCCGATGCCCCGTCAGCAGCGCCAACTCCCGTCCGTCCGGCACCCGTCCCGGCTGCGGCAGCCCGGCCGGCACCTCGACCGCGGGGCCGTCGTGCGGGTGCGACAGCAGCACCTGGCGCACACCGCCCAGCGAACGGCCCGCGCGGGCGGCCGCGAACGCCGCGCCCGGTGTGAGGTCGAGCAGCAGCGCCCCGTCCACGAGCAGCGAGGTGGCCGCCCGCGCGTCCGCGCCGAGCGCGGACGCGCACGCGGCGCAGGGACAGTCGGGGCGGGGCATGCCCGCCGGGGCACCGGTGCCGAGCAGAGTCAGTTCCACGCCCCCGATTTTCACCCTTCCCCACGGCGACTGCCCGTCCGACTAGGCTTTGGGTTCGGTGTGATCACACTCTTGGGAGGCGTACATGGCGGCATGGACGTGGCGGTTCGAGAAGGCCGACGGGACGCAGGTCGAGCCCGCGGTGCCGCCGGAGGAGTTCCCCACGCAGGGGGACGCCGAGTCCTGGATCGGGGAGAACTGGAAGGCCCTCGCGGAGGGCGGCGCCGACCAGGTACGACTGCTGGAGGACACCACGGAGATCTACGGCCCGATGAGCCTCCACGCGGAAGAGTCCTGAGCCCCCAGACCCCCTTCGCGCAGTTCCCCGCGCCCCTGAAGGGGCGCGGGGAACTGCGCGAGAACCACCCACCCACCCGCACGTCCGGGGTCAAAGGGGCAGCGCCCCTTGAGGACGGGACGGGAAGGGGCGGCGGGGGCGAGAAAAAAGGGCGACTCAGCCCCGGACGCCGCACAGGTGCAGCAGAGCTGCCACCCCCCGGTACGGATCCGTACGCCCCGCCCGCTCCTCCACCGCCAGCAACGCGGACACATCATCCGGAACAGGCACGTCATCCGCCACCGTGTCCGTGAAGACCCGCACCCCGTACCACGTGTGCAGCGGCGCCCCAATGCCCGCAAGCGTCGCCGTCAGATTCCTCAGCCGATACGCCCCCGAGTCGAACCCCGCCAACGCCCCCGCCCAGTCCCCGGACAACCCCGCCCGCATCGCCGACGCGTCACCGTTGCGCACCAGCACGGACAGCAGCCCGCCGGGCGCCAGCACCCGGGCCAGCCCCGCCAGCAGCGCGTCCGGCTCCTCGACATCCATGAGCACGCCATGACAGAGCACCACGTCGAAACTGCCCGGCAGGAAGTGCACACCCGTGTCCCGGCCGTCGCCCACGACGATCCGCATCCGCTCCCGGATGCCCTCCGGTTCCCCGGCGAGGGCCTCCCGCGCGGCGGCGATCAGCGCCGCGTCCTGTTCCACACCGGTCACCTGGTGGCCGGACCGGGCCAGCCAGAGCGCCTGCGCGCCCCGGCCCATGCCCACGTCGAGCACCCGCAGCCGTCGCCCGACCGCGAACCGCCCCGCTATCTGTTCCTCCAGCTGGCGGGCCACCAGCTCCTGCCTGACGACGTCACGCAGACCGCCGAGCCCGCTGAGCGTGGCGCTCAGGGCCGCTCCCCGCGCTTGACCTGGGGCTTGGGCAGCCGCAGCCGGCGCATCTGGAGCGAGCGCATCAGCGCGTAGGCCACCGCGCCACGACGGCTCTCGTCGGGGAAGCGCTCGGCCAGCCGCTTCTTCAGCCGGAACCCGGTGACGATCGAGTCGAGCACGATCATCACGATCACCACGAGCCACAGCAGCAGCGCGGCGTTCTGGAGCTGCGGCACCTGGACCATGCTCAGCACCAGGATGACCACGGCCATCGGCAGGAAGTACTCCGCGATGTTGAACCGCGAGTCCACGAAGTCGCGCGCGAACCGGCGCACCGGCCCCTTGTCGCGGGCGGGCAGATAACGCTCGTCGCCGCTGGCCAGCGCCTGGCGCTGACGCTCCATCGCGGCACGGCGCTCCTCGCGCTGGCGCTTGGCGGCCTCCTTGCGCGTCATCGACGTGTTGGCGACGCTGCGGCGCTGCGACTGGGCCACGCTCCGCTTGGGCGTGGGGCGGCCCTTCGGGGCCTCCGGGTGACGGGTCTGATTGGAGTCGGTCACCGGCGCCTTGTCGGCGGCGGATGCCTTCTCTTCCTTGGCACGGCTACGGAACACAAAACCCAAGGGTACGGGGTGCCCGGGGTTGGACCCCAGCCCCATGGGGAACGATCCGGCAACACCACACGTCTCCAAAAGGACAGAGGGGGACGTTGTGCGGCTCTCGGGGTGGTCCGGCCGGCCGGACCCGGGGACCACCTACTCCCTACGCCGGATCGGGAGGGTACTCAGTCGTCCTTGGGGATGAGCGCATCCGTCCCCGAACAGTGCGGTAATGGATGCAGGGCCCGTACTGTGGGTTCTGTTGCAGTCGCTGGAGCTGGAGTCCGTCAGAAGGGGGCGCGCGAAGCCCATGAGCGGTGTCATGAAGCGTATGGGGATGATCTTCCGCGCGAAGGCGAACAAGGCCCTTGACCGGGCCGAGGACCCGCGCGAAACCCTCGATTACTCGTACCAGAAGCAGCTGGAGCTGCTCCAGAAGGTCCGCCGCGGCGTCGCCGACGTGGCCACCTCGCGCAAGCGTCTGGAGCTCCAGCTCAACCAGCTCCAGTCCCAGTCGGGCAAGCTGGAGGACCAGGGCCGCAAGGCCCTCGCGCTCGGCCGTGAGGACCTGGCCCGCGAGGCGCTCTCCCGCCGCGCCGCGCTCCAGCAGCAGGTGACGGACCTGGAGACCCAGCACGCCACGCTCCAGGGCGAGGAGGAGAAGCTCACCCTCGCGGCCCAGCGCCTCCAGGCCAAGGTGGACGCCTTCCGCACCAAGAAGGAGACCATCAAGGCCACCTACACCGCCGCCCAGGCGCAGACCCGGATCGGCGAGGCCTTCTCCGGCATCTCCGAGGAGATGGGCGACGTCGGACTGGCCATCCAGCGGGCCGAGGACAAGACCGCCCAGCTCCAGGCGCGGGCCGGCGCCATCGACGAACTGCTCGCCTCCGGCGCCCTGGACGACCAGTCCGGCATGCACAAGGACGACATCCAGGCCGAGCTGGACCGGCTCTCCGGTGGTACGGATGTAGAGCTGGAACTGCAGCGCATGAAGGCGGAGCTGGCCGGCGGCACCAGTGACCGGCAGGCCATCGAGGGCGGCGACGCGGCGCAGCAGCCCCAGCAGCAGCCGCAGGACACCCCGCGCTTCGACAAGCAGTAGCCCACGCCGAGGAGGGCGACATGATCGTACGGATCATGGGGGAGGGGCAGGTGACGCTGGCCGAGAGCCGGCTCGCCGAGCTGAACAAGCTGGACGAGGAACTGCTCGCCGAGATGGAGAACGGCGACGGGCCCGGCTTCCGCGCCACCCTGAAGGCGCTGCTGGCCAAGGTCCACGAACTCGGCGAGCCCCTGCCGGACGACTCCCTGGAGCCCTCCGACCTGATCCTCCCGTCCCCGGACGCAACGCTCGAGGAGGTCAAGGACCTCCTGAGCGAGGACGGCCTGATTCCGGGGACGCCCTAGCTGCGGGCAGTCGTGCCGCAGGGCGGCACGGGTGGGCGCAGCGGCACCCCCGCAAGCGCCGGGCTGCGCGACCCCACCCGGCCGCAGCACCCCCGGTCGCCCACCCCGGCTACGGTGAACCCCCGTGAGCACCCTGACCCGCGCCCGGTGCCAGCTACGGGCACACCCTGTCGCCGCGGACGCGGCCCTGGCGGCCGGCGTCCTCCTGTGCATGGTCGCCGGCTCCTTCGTCGACCCGCACGGCCCCGAGGGCGTCAAGTGGGGCCTCCGCACCCCCGACCCGCTCAGCCTGGTCCTCATGACCCTCGGCGCCGCCGCACTCGTCTTCCGCCGCCGCGCCCCGCGCACGGTCCTCGCCCTCGCCGGCGCCTTCTCCGTCGCGGAGTCCGTCACCGGCGACCCCCGCGCACCCGTCGCCATGTGCGCCGTGATCGCGCTCTACACCGTCGCCTCCACCACCGACCGCCCCACCACCTGGCGGATCGGCCTGCTCACCATGACGGTGCTCACCGGCTCCGCGATGGTGGCGGGCCCCCTGCCCTGGTACGCCCAGGAGAACCTGGCGATCTTCGCCTGGACCGGGATCGGCGCCACCGCCGGCGACGCCGTCCGCAGCCGCCGCGCCTTCGTCCAGGCCATCCGGGAACGCGCCGAGAAGGCCGAGCGCACCCGCGAGGAGGAGGCCCGCCGCCGGGTCGCCGAGGAGCGCCTGCGCATCGCCCGCGATCTGCACGACGTGGTCGCCCACCACATCGCCCTGGTCAACGTGCAGGCCGGAGTCGCCGCCCACGTCATGGACAAACGGCCCGACCAGGCCAAGGAGGCCCTCGCCCACGTCCGCGAGGCCAGCCGCTCCGCGCTGGGCGAGCTGCGGGCCACCGTCGGTCTGCTGCGTCAGTCCGGCGACCCGGAGGCGCCCACCGAGCCCGCCCCCGGCCTGGACCGCCTCGACGAACTCGCCGGCACCTTCCGCAGCGCCGGACTGCGCGTCGAGGTCGCCCGCACCGACGAGGGCACCGACCTGCCCGCCGCCGTCGACCTGGCCGCGTACCGGATCATCCAGGAAGCCCTGACCAATGTGCAGAAGCACGCCGGCACCGAGGCACGGGCCGAGGTCAGCGTCGTACGCGTGGGACCCCACATCGAGATCACCGTCCTCGACGACGGCAGCGGCGAGGACCAGGACCACGCCCCCGGCGGCGGGCACGGACTGCTCGGCATGCGCGAGCGGGTCACCGCGCTGCGCGGCACCCTCACCACCGGTCCCCGCTACGGCGGCGGCTTCCGCGTCCATGCGATCCTGCCCGTCAAGACCCGCACGTCCGCCGCCAAGGACAACAGCCGATGACCGACGCCCCGTTGGAGCCCGTATGACGATCCGTGTCCTGCTCGCCGACGACCAGGCACTGCTGCGCAGCGCCTTCCGCGTGCTCGTCGACTCCGAGCCGGACATGGAGGTGGTGGGTGAGGCGTCCGACGGCGCGGAGGCGGTCCGGCTGGCCCGGGAGCAGCGCGCCGACGTCGTCCTCATGGACATCCGGATGCCCGGCACCGACGGGCTCGCCGCCACCCGTCTGATCAGCTCGGACCCGGAGCTCGCCGGGGTGCGGGTGGTGATACTGACGACGTTCGAGGTCGACGACTACGTGGTGCAGTCGCTGCGGGCCGGGGCGTCCGGCTTCCTCGGTAAGGGCTCGGAGCCCGACGAGATGCTGAACGCCATCCGCATCGCCGCCGGCGGAGAGGCCCTGCTGTCGCCGGTGGCCACCAAGGGCCTGATCGCCCGCTTCCTCGCGCAGGAGGGCACCTCCGAGGCCGAACGCGACCCGGCCCGCGCCGAGCGGCTGGACTCGCTCACCGTCCGCGAGCGGGAGGTGCTGGTCCAGGTGGCCGGCGGGCACTCCAACGACGAGATCGCCGAACGCCTCGAGGTCAGCCCTCTCACGGTGAAGACCCACGTCAACCGGGCCATGGCCAAGCTGGGCGCCCGCGACCGGGCCCAGCTGGTGGTCATCGCCTACGAGTCGGGGCTGGTCCGTCCAAGGGTGGAGTGAGCTCCACCGCCCGTACTGCGGCGGGAGTATGCGCCGCATAAGGAATGGGCCCACGGGGCTACGGATCGGCCCTCTTCCATGGCCCAGGGTGTAGAGCGGGCGCCCACTTGCGCGCCCGCTGCCGCACGTGTGCCGCTCCACGGAAGAGAGACCCTGACCATGTCCTGGCTGTCCAGATTCAGCCTCGCGCAACGGGCGCTGATCGGACTGATGTCGATCATCGCGCTCGTCTTCGGGGCGATCGCGATACCCCAGCTCAAACAGCAGCTGCTGCCCACCATCGAACTGCCCATGGTCTCCGTGGTGGCGCCGTATCAGGGCGCGTCGCCGGACGTGGTCGAGAAGCAGGTCGTCGAACCCATCGAGGACAGCCTGGAGGCCGTCGACGGCATCTCCGGCGTCACCTCGACGGCGAGCGAGGGCAACGCCGTGATCATGGCGTCCTTCGACTACGGGAACAACACCCAGCAGCTCGTCGCCGACGTCCAGCAGGCTGTCAACCGGGCCGGCGCCCGCCTCCCGGACGACGTCGACCCGCAGGTCGTCGCCGGTTCCACGGACGACATCCCGACCGTGGTCCTCGCCGTCACCTCCGACAAGGACCAGCAGGCGCTCGCCGACCAGCTCGACCGGACCGTGGTGCCCGCGCTCGAGGACATCGACGGCGTCGGCCAGGTCACCGTGGACGGCGTGCGCGACCTCCAGGTCACCGTCACCCCCGACACCGCGAAGCTGGCGAAGGCCGGCCTCACCGCGCAGTCGCTGTCCCAGGCCCTCCAGGCGGGCGGCGCGACCGTGCCGGCCGGTTCCTTCGACGAGGCAGGCGCCAACCGCACCGTCCAGGTCGGCGGTGGTTTCACCTCGCTGAAGCAGATCGAGGACCTGATGGTCACCGGCGAGCCCGGCAAGGGCGAGCCGGTCCGCCTCGGTGACGTCGCCACGGTCGAGGAGGAGGAGGCCAGGGCCGACTCCCTCACCCGGACCAACGGCGAGCCGAGCCTCGCCGTGATGGCGACCATGGACCACGACGGCAGCGCCGTCGCCATCTCCGAGGCCGTCGAGGACAAGCTGTCGGACCTGCGCCAGGACCTCGGCGACGGCGCCACCCTCACCGTCGTCAGCGACCAGGGCCCGGCGGTCTCCAAGGCCATCGACGGCCTGACCACCGAGGGCGCGCTCGGTCTGCTCTTCGCGGTGCTGGTGATCCTGGTCTTCCTGGCGTCGGTCCGCTCGACCCTCGTCACGGCGGTCTCCATCCCGCTCTCCGTGGTCCTCGCCCTGATCGTGCTGTGGACGCGCGGCCTGTCGCTGAACATGCTGACGCTGGGCGCGCTGACCATCGCCATCGGCCGGGTCGTGGACGACTCCATCGTCGTCCTTGAGAACATCAAGCGGCACCTCGGCTACGGCGAGGAGCGCCAGTCCGCGATCATGAACGCGGTGCGCGAGGTGGCCGGCGCGGTGACGTCCTCGACGCTCACCACGGTCGCCGTGTTCCTGCCGATCGGCCTGGTCGGCGGCATGGTGGGCGAGCTCTTCGGCTCCTTCAGCCTTACCGTCACGGCGGCGCTGCTGGCGTCCCTGCTGGTGTCGCTGACGGTCGTCCCGGTGCTGTCGTACTGGTTCCTGCGGGCCCCGAAGGGCACCCCGGAGGACGCCGAGGAGGCGCGCAGGATCGCCGAGGAGAAGGAGGCGAAGAGCCGCCTCCAGCGCCTCTACGTCCCCGTGCTGCGCTTCGCCACCCGGCGCAGGCTGACCAGTGTGGCGATCGCGGTCGTCGTGCTGATCGCCACGTTCGCCATGGCGCCGCTGCTGAAGACCAACTTCTTCGACCAGGGCGAGCAGCAGGTCCTCACCGTCCGTCAGGAGCTGGAGCCCGGCACCAGCCTGGCCGCGACCGACGCCCAGGCGGAGAAGGTCGAGAAGCTGCTCGGCGACACCGAGGGCGTCAAGGACTACCAGGTGACGGTCGGCTCGTCCGGCTTCATGGCGGCCTTCGGCGGCGGTACGGACACCAACCAGGCGACGTACCAGGTGATGCTGGAGGACTCCGCGTCCTCCGAGGACGTCCAGGACAGCATCGAGAAGGGCCTGGAGAAGCTCGACGGCATCGGCACCACCACCATCGCGGCCGGTGACGGCTTCGGCAGCCAGGACCTGAGCGTGGTCGTCAAGGCGTCCGACGGGCAGGCGCTGCGCAAGGCGGCGGACCAGGTCCGTGACGCGGTGGCCTCCCTGGACGACGTCACGGATGTCACCAGCGACCTCGCGCAGAGCATCCCCCGCGTCTCGGTGAAGGCCAACGACAAGGCCGCCGCGGCCGGTTTCAACGACCAGACCCTCGGCGCGGTCGTCGCCCAGTCGGTGCGGGGCACCCCGGCCACCAAGGCGGTCCTGGACGACACCGAGCGCGACGTCGTCATCCGCTCGGCCAAGCCGGCCACCACCGTGGCCCAGCTGAAGAACCTGCGCCTGGGCGCGGTGAAGCTGGGCGACATCGCCACCGTCGAGGTGGTGGACGGTCCCGTCTCCATGACCCGGATCGACGGCCAGCGCGCGGCCACCATCACCGCGAAGCCGACCGGTGACAACACGGGCGCGGTGAGCACCGAACTCCAGTCGAAGATCAACTCGCTGACGCTCCCGGCGGGTGCGACGGCGTCGATCGGCGGTGTCTCCGAGGACCAGGACGAGGCGTTCGTCAACCTGGGCCTGGCGATGCTGGCCGCGATCGCGATCGTCTTCATGCTGCTGGTCGGCACCTTCCGGTCGCTCGCCCAGCCGCTGATCCTGCTGGTGTCCATCCCGTTCGCGGCGACCGGCGCCCTCGGCCTGCTGCTGGTCACGGGCACCCCGATGGGCGTCCCGGCCATGATCGGCATGCTGATGCTGATCGGCATCGTGGTCACCAACGCGATCGTGCTGATCGACCTGATCAACCAGTACCGCAAGCAGGGCTACGGCGTCGTCGAGGCCGTGCTGGAGGGTGGCCGGCACCGTCTGCGGCCCATCCTGATGACGGCCCTGGCGACCATCTTCGCCCTGCTCCCGATGGCCCTGGGCGTCACCGGCGAGGGCGGCTTCATCGCCCAGCCGCTGGCCGTGGTGGTGATCGGCGGTCTGATCACGTCGACGCTGCTGACCCTGCTGCTGGTGCCGACGCTCTACGCGATGCTCGAGCTCCGCAAGGAGCGGCGCGCGAAGAAGAAGGCGCTGAAGAAGGGGGCCGTGCCCGCGCAGGCGGAGGCTTCGGAGGAGCCGAAGCCGGCCCAGGTCTGACGTCCGTCCTTACGACGAAGGGGCGCCCCGTGCAGGCACGGGGCGCCCCTTCACGTGCGCGGGCCCTACGGCAGGGCCAGCATCCGCTCCAGCGCCAGCTTCGCGAACGCCTCCGTCTCCTTGTCCACCTCGATGCGGTTGACCAGGTTGCCCTCGGCGAGGGACTCCAGGGCCCAGACCAGGTGGGGGAGGTCGATGCGGTTCATGGTCGAGCAGAAGCAGACCGTCTTGTCGAGGAAGACGATCTCCTTGCCCTCGGGGGCGAATCGGTTCGCCAGGCGGCGGACCAGGTTCAGCTCCGTGCCGATGGCCCACTTGGAGCCGGCCGGGGCCGCCTCCAGCGTCTTGATGATGTACTCGGTCGAGCCGACGTAGTCCGCCGCGGCGACGACCTCGTGCTTGCACTCGGGGTGCACCAGGACGTTGACGCCCGGGATGCGCTCGCGCACGTCGTTGACCGAGTCCAGGCTGAACCGGCCGTGCACCGAGCAGTGACCGCGCCACAGGATCATCTTCGCGGCGCGCAGCTCGTCCGCCGTCAGCCCGCCGTTCGGCTTGTGCGGGTTGTAGACGACGCAGTCCTCCAGGGACATCCCCATGTCCCGCACCGCCGTGTTGCGGCCCAGGTGCTGGTCGGGGAGGAAGAGGACCTTCTCGCCCTGCTCGAAGGCCCAGTCGAGGGCCCGCTTGGCGTTGGAGGAGGTGCAGATGGTGCCGCCGTGCTTGCCGGTGAAGGCCTTGATGTCGGCGGAGGAGTTCATGTACGAGACGGGGACGACCTGCTCGGCCACCCCGGCCTCGGTCAGTACGTCCCAGCACTCGGCGACCTGCTCGGCGGTGGCCATGTCGGCCATGGAGCAGCCGGCCGCGAGGTCGGGCAGGACCACCTTCTGCTCGTCGCCGGTGAGGATGTCCGCGGACTCGGCCATGAAGTGGACACCGCAGAACACGATGTACTCGGCCTGCGGCCGCGCGGCCGCGTCGCGGGCCAGCTTGAAGGAGTCGCCCGTGACGTCGGCGAACTGGATGACCTCGTCGCGCTGGTAGTGGTGGCCGAGCACGAAGACCTTGTCCCCGAGCTTCTCCTTGGCCGCGCGGGCGCGCTCCACCAGGTCCGGGTCGGACGGCGAGGGGAGGTCGCCGGGACACTCCACACCGCGCTCGCTCCTGGGGTCGGCCTCACGGCCGAGGAGGAGCAGGGCGAGGGGCGTCGGCTGTACGTCGAGCTCCTGGGTCTGGGCGGTGGTCACGACACGCACCCTTTCTGTTCCGGCGACTTCTCGTCTAAATGACGCTATCTATCATAACCGGTTCACGTCACTTTGACGACGGCCATAGCGTCCATGTGACGTGAATCCCGACGGCCGCCGAATCATTCCCGGAAGGCCCGACTGGGGCCGGTTTCCGCTCCGGACGGCGTGTGCGAGCATGAGAAGGGAGCCGAGGGAATCAGACGCCCGGCCCGGAATGAATCCATGGCCCCGCCGGTTGCAACCGTCGGCAAGCAGTCTCCGTACAACCCGGGAGAGATGTAGATGTCCGTATCGGACGAGACCACCACCGTCACCGACGGCATCATCCTGACCGACGCCGCCGCGGCGAAGGTCAAGGCCCTGCTCGACCAGGAAGGCCGTGACGACCTCGCGCTTCGTGTCGCCGTCCAGCCCGGCGGCTGCTCCGGCCTGCGCTACCAGCTCTTCTTCGACGAGCGTTCCCTCGACGGTGACGTGGAGAAGGACTTCGGCGGTGTGAAGGTCGTCACCGACCGGATGAGCGCTCCGTACCTGGGCGGCGCCACCGTCGACTTCGTCGACACCATCGAGAAGCAGGGCTTCACGATCGACAACCCGAACGCCACCGGCTCCTGCGCCTGCGGCGACTCCTTCAGCTGAGCCGGGTTTCCTCGCCAGGCAGCACATGACGAAGGCGGCGGCCCCCCCGAGGGGGCCGCCGCCTTCGTGCTTCTCCCGTCGGGAGCTAGCGCGTGGGCGGGGCGGGCAGGCGGGCGCCGTCCTTCTGGAGCGGCACCGGCTTGCCGTCCGTGCCCACGACCTCGCGGTCACCGAGGGGCGCGTCCAGCCGGAGCGTCTGCTGGTACTGCTTGGCGATCAGGATGCACACCTTGTCCGGCCAGGGCGTCTCGGTCACGCGGACCGTCACCCGGCCGCCGTCCTCGTCCGCCGTCGCCTTGTAGTCGGCGCACACACCGCCGGTGAAGGTCACCGTCAGCTCGCCGCCCTCGGCGGTGTAGCCCTCGACGTCGACGTCGCGGGTGGACGGCGCCGCGGTCGGCTCGTCGCCCGGCCGCGTCGGCTGCGGGCTCGCCTCCCCGGACGCCGTCCGCGGGGCGCGGAACTCCGGGTCGACCGCCGGATACGTCACCGTGAGGGTGTCCTTCGTGCCCTGCGGCCGTACCTCGAACAGCCAGGACGGCACGAGGGCCGGCCGCCCGTCCACCGTGTGCGAGGCCAGCCCGAACACCGCGTCGCCGACGGTCACCGTCTCCTTGTTCTTGTCCTTGTCGGGCAGCGTCGTCGCCGGAGCGCACGGTTCCTGCTGTCCGCCGTCCAGCGGTGCGGGACTGGCGCAGCCGCCGATGCCCCCGCGCCCGCCGGAGTCCGGCGCCGCGTTCATCAGCTCCAGCGCCTCGGCGGCGCTCACCACGGGGTAGGTGTCCCCCTTCACCGGCTCGCCCAGCCGGCCGTTGCCGCCGATCACCTCGCCCTTGGCGCCGACCGTCACCGCGGTCGTCCAGCCGTACGTCGGCAGCCCGCCGACCTCGGGTTCGGCGTTCACCACCCGGTTGGCGCCGACGGCCTGGCTCGCGTCGTACTTCGCGTCGTCCTGACCCGCCGCCTTGAAGACGGGCGCGGCCGCCTTCCTCGCGGCCTCCTCGCTCACGGGCGGGGCGTCGGCGGAGGGCGCCCCGCAGACCGCGCCCTTGCAGTTGTCGGTGCCCGGCGCGTACCGGCTGAACGTCCAGGCGCCGGGAGCCTTCCGGTCCACCCGCAGCGTGGGTCCGGAGCCGTCCTGGCCGCCGATCCGCCAGGCCCCGCCCTCCGCGACGGGCTCCCCGTCCAGCCCGAGGGCCTTCGCCAGCGTGACCACCCGCTCCTGGGTGACCTCCCCCCGGACGCGGTACACCGGCGCCGAGCCGGGACCGTCCGGGAGCGTGCCGT
Organism: Streptomyces sp. NPDC031111; assembly: GCF_055570675.1. Classification (NCBI taxonomy): domain Bacteria; kingdom Bacillati; phylum Actinomycetota; class Actinomycetes; order Kitasatosporales; family Streptomycetaceae; genus Streptomyces; species Streptomyces sp. NPDC031111. The sequence continues at coordinate 294,302 of NZ_JBVIGS010000011.1, read as the reverse complement.
CGGCGCGGTAGACGGCGCCGTACGGATTCGGCTCACCGGGCGCGATTCCGTTCGTGGCGCCCTCGGAGTGGCCGTCCAGGGCGAGCGGCGGGGGAGTGGCGTCTCCGTTCGCCCCCGGAGCCGTACCGTCCCCCGAACCACCGGAGGCACTGGCGGCGAGATAGGCCCCGCCGCCCCCGACGAGCAGGACCGCGGCGGCGACGGACGCGATGAGCGCGGGCGAGCGCCGCCGGGGCGGCGACCCCTCGCCCGCGCCGGACCCGTCGGAGGGAGCGTCGGCGACATGGGACCCGCCGACCACCGGCTCCTGGTCCTCCCGCGCCTCGTCGTCGTTGTCGGGTCGCTCGGTGTTCACCGCATCGCTCCTTCGCCTGCACAACTGTCCCGGAAGGACCCTGCCCGGTCACGCCGGGACTGCTCGGGGGTCGTATCCCGCATCCCCTTTACGGGGGACAGCGATGGGACGCAGCGGGGGAGCGCGCGGTTCCCCGGGGTGCCTTACGGCCGGCGCCGGCTCAGTCGCCGTACTCCGACATGGCGTCCAGCAGCCGCGCGGAGGCGGGTGGCACGGTCACGCCGTGGATCAGGGACGGGGAGACCGGCCGGGCGGCCACCCGGTCGGGGACGGCCCAGTGGGGGACCATCCGGGCGCAGTCACCGCGCAGCGACGCCAGGCCGCCTTCGAGATCTGCCGGGGCAGGGGGGTGGAACCCGAGGTTCGTCATATCGGCACCGTATGCACGCCGAAGGTCACGAAGAAAGCTCTACTATCGGGTAGTTTTGACTGCTTCTACGGGCCGTCCCGACCCGGTAGCGTGAAGTGTCAACCCGCCTCCCTCAGGAGAATCCACGCCGTGCGCATCGCAGTCACCGGCTCCATCGCCACCGACCACCTCATGACCTTCCCCGGGCGCTTCGCCGACCAGTTCGTCGCGGACCAGCTGCACACGGTCTCGCTGTCCTTCCTGGTCGACAATCTCGACGTGCGCCGGGGCGGCGTGGGCGCGAACATCGCCTTCGGGATGGGCCAGCTCGGCACCCGCCCGATCCTCGTCGGGGCCGCCGGCTTCGACTTCGACGAGTACCGGGCCTGGCTGGACCGGCACGGCGTCGACACGGACTCCGTCCGCATCTCCGACACCCTGCACACCGCCCGCTTCGTGTGCACCACGGACGCCGACCACAACCAGATCGGCTCCTTCTACACGGGCGCGATGAGCGAGGCCCGCCTGATCGAGCTGAAGACCGTCGCCGACCGGGTGGGCGGCCTCGACCTGGTCCTCATCGGCGCCGACGACCCGGAGGGCATGCTCCGGCACACCGAGGAGTGCCGCTCCCGCGGCATCCCGTTCGCCGCCGACTTCTCCCAGCAGATCGCCCGCATGAACGGCGAGGAGATCCGGATACTGCTGGAGGGCGCGACGTACCTCTTCTCCAACGAGTACGAGAAGGGGCTCATCGAGACGAAGACCGGCTGGAGCGACGCGGAGATCCTCGACCGGGTCGGCCACCGTGTCACCACCCTCGGCGCGCGGGGTGTCCGCATCGAGCGGGCCGGCGAGGAGCCGATCGAGGTCGGGTGCCCCGACGAGGAGCGCAAGGCCGACCCGACCGGCGTCGGCGACGCCTTCCGCGCGGGGTTCCTGTCGGGGCTCGCGTGGGGCGTTTCGCTGGAGCGGGCGGCGCAGGTGGGCTGCATGCTGGCGACCCTCGTCATCGAGACGGTGGGTACGCAGGAGTACCAGCTGCGCCGGGGGCACTTCATGGAGCGCTTCGCGAAGGCGTACGGGGACGAGGCGGCGGATGAGGTGCGGGGGCACCTGCGCTGAGTCTTTTGGGTGCGGGTGCGGGTGCGGGTGCGGGTGCGTGGGGGCTGGTCGCGCAGTTCCCCGCGCCCCTGAAGGATGCGCAGTTCCCCGCGCCCCCATAAGAAGGTGCGCAGGTCCCCGCGCCCCCGGGCAATGCCTCAGCTCACCCGGCGGACCACGTAGGCGGAGCCCCGGGCCGCCGGTTCTTCGCCCACGTACTCCTGGCCGCGCATCTCGCACCATGCCGGGATGTCCAGGCGGGCCGCCTCGTCGTCGGAGAGGACGCGGACCGTGCCGCCCAGCGGTACGTCTCCGATGACCTTCGCCAGCTCGATGACCGGGATCGGGCAGCGGCGGCCCAGCGCGTCCACCACCAGGGCCTCATCCCTCTCCTGCGCGGGGACGGGGCCGGCGGACGTCGGCGCGCCCAGCTTCTCCCTCACCCCCGCCACCATGTCCGGCAGGAGGGACAGGAAGCGCTCGACGTCCTCCTCCCGTGTCCCCGGCGGCAGTGACACCCGGATGTTGCCCTCGCTGAGCACGCCCATCGCCCTCAGCACATGGCTCGGCGTCAGCGTGCTGCTCGTACAGGACGACCCGGACGACACCGAGAAGCCGGACCGGTCCAGCTCGTGCAGCAATGTCTCCCCGTCGACATAGAGACAGGAGAAGGTGACGATCCCGGGCAGCCGCCGCTCCGGCTCCCCGACCACCTCCACCTCCGGCACCAGCCGCGGCACCCGCGCCCGGATCCGCTCCGTCAGTTCCCGCAGCCGCACCCCCTCCTCGGCCGCCTCCGCCCGCACCGCCCGCAGTGAAGCCGCCGCCGCCACGATCGCCGGCAGGTTCTCGAACCCGGCCGCGCGCCCCGACTCCCGTTCGTCCCGGGGACCCTGGGGCGCGAACCGCACCCCCTTGCGCACGACGAGCAGCCCGACCCCCGACGGACCGCCCCACTTGTGGGCGCTCGCCGTCAGCAGCGACCAGTCGCCCTCCACCGGCCCCCAGCCCAGCGACTGGGCCGCGTCCACCAGCAGCGGGACCCCGGCCGCGCGGCACGCCTCGGCCACCTCGGCCACCGGCTGCACGGTCCCCACCTCGTGGTTGGCCGACTGAAGACACGCGAGCGCGGTGTCCGGCCGGAGCGCCTCGGCGTACACGGACGGGCGAACGACCCCCGTGCGCTCCACCGCCACCTCGGTGACGGACCCTCCGCCGGCCTGGTGAACTTCGGCCGCATGGAGCACAGAAGAGTGTTCGACCGCGGACACGATCAGGTGACGCCCGACCCGCTTCCGTCCCGCCAGCGCCCCCGCGACCCCCGAGTGCACGGCCCCGGTCCCCGACGAGGTGAACACCAACTCGTCCGGCCGACACCCGACCCCCTCCGCAGCGGCCTCCCGCGCCGCATCGAGCAACATCCGCGCCCGCCGCCCCTCCCGGTACAACCGCGCGGGATCGGCCCACCCCTCATCCAGAGAGGCCATCAATGCCTGCCGGGCGACGGGATGAAGTGGTGCGGCCGAAGCGGCGTCGAAGTAGGACACACCGCCACGCTAACGCCCCAAGGGGCGCGGGGAACTGCGCGACCGGCCACGACGGGGCCGCAGCCGCCGGACGGACCCGCGTTCCCGGCTGATGAGGCGCCCGATGTAACCCGCGGCGCGTATGGCACCCCTCCCCGCGACCCCCCGAAGAGCGTCGGCTAGGGTTTGGTCCGCATAAACATCCAAACCCCTGCCCGACGCAGGGCGGCGACCGACCAGCGAGAAGGCAGGCCGCAGCCAATCCGCGCGGGCGAGACTCTCGGGAAGGCGCTACGTGAGTCCCAACGGCTCCGACCGCTCGCCGCGGCGCCCCATGCGGCGGAAGCTGCTGCAGGCACTGACCGCGGGCCTGGTCCTGGCGACCGCCACCGGTTGCACATGGGAGGACTTCCCCCGCCTCGGTATGCCCACCCCCACCACGGAAGAGGCTCCGCGGATCCTCTCCCTGTGGCAGGGCTCCTGGGCTGCCGCGCTCGCCGTCGGCGTGCTGGTGTGGGGCCTGATCCTGTGGAGTGCTTTCTTCCACCGGCGCAGCCGCACCAAGGTGGAGGTTCCTCCGCAGACCCGGTACAACATGCCCATCGAGGCGCTGTACACGGTGGTTCCGCTCATCATCGTCTCGGTGTTCTTCTACTTCACCGCCCGTGACGAGTCCGAGCTCATGAAGCTCGACAAGAAGCCCGACGTCACCGTCAACGTGGTCGGCTTCCAGTGGAGCTGGTGCTTCAACTACGTCGAGAACGTCGACGGTTCCACGGGCGACGCCAAGAAGTCCAAGGAACTCGACGCGATTCCGGACCGCTACAAGGAGGCCTTCCCGGCCGACGCCGGCGGTGTCTACGACTGCGGTACCCCCGGTACGCGGAACCCGCAGACGAACAACCCGGGTCCCACCCTGTGGCTGCCCGAGGGCAAGCGGGTCCGCTTCGTGCTGACCTCGCGTGACGTCATCCACTCCTTCTGGGTGGTGCCGTTCCTGATGAAGCAGGACGTCATCCCGGGCCACACCAACGCCTTCGAGGTGACCCCCAACCGTGAGGGCACCTTCCTGGGCAAGTGCGCCGAGCTGTGCGGCGTCGACCACTCCCGGATGCTGTTCAACGTGAAGGTCGTCTCCCCCGAGCGCTACGAGCAGCACCTCAAGGACCTCGCGAAGAAGGGGCAGACCGGTTACGTTCCCGCCGGCATCGCGCAGACGAGCCACGAGAAGAACCGGGAGACGAACAACCTGTGAGCATCCTCAACGAACCCCAGGGTGCCGCGGCAGCTGAGGACTCGTACGAGAACGAGCTGCCGGTACGGCGCAAGAGTCCCGGCAATGTCGTGGTGAAGTGGCTGACGACCACGGACCACAAGACGATCGGCACGCTGTATCTGGTGACGTCGTTCGTGTTCTTCGTCATCGGTGGCGTGATGGCGCTGGTCATGCGCGCCGAGCTGGCCCGGCCGGGTCTGCAGATCGTGTCGAACGAGCAGTTCAACCAGGCGTTCACGATGCACGGCACGATCATGCTGCTGATGTTCGCGACGCCGCTGTTCGCCGGTTTCGCGAACTGGATCATGCCGCTTCAGATCGGCGCGCCGGACGTGGCGTTCCCGCGGCTGAACATGTTCGCCTACTGGCTGTACCTGTTCGGCTCGCTGATCGCGGTGGGTGGCTTCCTCACCCCGGACGGCGCGGCCGACTTCGGCTGGTTCGCCTACTCGCCGCTGTCGGACGCGGTCCGCTCGCCGGGCATCGGCGCCGACATGTGGATCATGGGTCTGGCGTTCTCCGGCTTCGGCACCATCCTCGGCTCGGTCAACTTCATCACCACGATCATCTGCATGCGCGCGCCCGGCATGACGATGTTCCGCATGCCGATCTTCACGTGGAACGTGCTGCTGACCGGTGTGCTGGTCCTGCTCGCCTTCCCCGTCCTCGCCGCCGCGCTGTTCGCTCTGGAGGCGGACCGCAAGTTCGGTGCGCACATCTTCGACTCGGCCAACGGCGGTGCGCTGCTGTGGCAGCACCTGTTCTGGTTCTTCGGGCATCCCGAGGTGTACATCATCGCGCTGCCGTTCTTCGGCATCATCAGTGAGGTCATCCCGGTCTTCTCGCGGAAGCCGATGTTCGGCTACATGGGTCTGATCGGCGCGACGATCGCGATCGCGGGTCTGTCGGTGACGGTGTGGGCGCACCACATGTACGTCACGGGCGGTGTGCTGCTGCCGTTCTTCTCGTTCATGACGTTCCTGATCGCGGTGCCGACGGGTGTGAAGTTCTTCAACTGGATCGGCACGATGTGGAAGGGCAGTCTGTCCTTCGAGACGCCGATGCTGTGGGCGACGGGCTTCCTGATCACCTTCACCTTCGGTGGTCTGACGGGTGTCATCCTGGCCTCGCCGCCGCTGGACTTCCACGTCTCGGACAGCTACTTCGTGGTGGCGCACTTCCACTACGTCGTGTTCGGCACCGTGGTGTTCGCGATGTTCTCCGGCTTCCACTTCTGGTGGCCGAAGTTCACCGGCAAGATGCTCGACGAGCGCCTCGGCAAGATCACCTTCTGGACGCTGTTCATCGGCTTCCACGGCACCTTCCTCGTCCAGCACTGGCTGGGTGCCGAGGGCATGCCGCGCCGGTACGCGGACTACCTCGCCGCCGACGGCTTCACCGCGCTGAACACGGTCTCGACGATCGCCTCGTTCCTGCTCGGCCTGTCGATACTGCCGTTCTTCTACAACATCTGGAAGACGGCCAAGTACGGCAAGCCGGTCGGCGTCGACGACCCCTGGGGCTACGGCCGCTCCCTGGAATGGGCGACCTCCTGCCCGCCCCCGCGGCACAACTTCCTCACCCTGCCGCGGATCCGCAGTGAGTCCCCGGCGTTCGACCTGCACCACCCGGAGATCGCCGCGCTCGACGAGCTCGAGAACGCCGGTCACGGCGAGAAGGCCCTCGCTGGGGGCAAGGAGGCCGGCAAGTGAAGATCCAGGGCAAGATGTTCATGTGGCTGAGCGTCTTCCTCCTCGCCATGGCGGTCGTCTATGGCGTGTGGTCGAAGGAGCCGGCCGGCACCACCGCCCTCTTCCTGGCCTTCGGCCTGGCCATCATGATCGGCTTCTACCTGGGCTTCACGGCCAAGCGGGTGGACGTCGGGGCGCAGGACAACAAGGAGGCGGACGTCGCCGACGACGCCGGCGAGGTCGGGTTCTTCAGCCCGCACAGCTGGCAGCCGCTCTCCCTGGCCGTGGGTGGCGCCCTCGCCTTCATGGCCATCGCGATCGGCTGGTGGCTGATGTACTTCTCGGCACCGCTGCTCCTGGTCGGCATCTGGGGCTGGGTCTTCGAGTACTACCGCGGTGAGAACCGCACCCAGTAACACGCGGCACGGCACAGCGGGGCCCGGACACTCCATCAGGAGCGTCCGGGCCCCCGCTTTTGCCCCATACACCTCACTCGTTCGGGCCGCCCAGTGAGCCAACGCCCGGGCGGCTTCCTAGCGTGAGGTCATGAGACAGACAGAGTCCCCTCGTGGCGCGAGGACCCGGCGGAGCCGTGTCGCGGGCTGCACGCTGCTGGTGCTCGCCCTCGGCGCCGGCGTCACCGCCTGCTCCTCCGACGGCAGCCCGCTGTCCGCCGAGCCGTACGACGCGGCGGACCAGATCTCCTTCAGCGGATCCGTCGAGTCGGGCAAGCAGGCCGACCCCGACAAGCCCCTGGAGGTCGTCGCGGAGGACTCCGACGGGCGCATCACGGACGTCACCGCCGTGGACGCCTCGGGGCGCTATGTGGCGGGCGAACTGGCCGCCGACGGCAGCCGCTGGCACAGCACCTCCCCGCTGGCCGCCAGCGCCCAGTACACGGTCCGTGTGAGCACCGAGGACGAGGACGGCGCCCCCGGCCGCAAGGTCCTCACCTTCGCCACGGGCAAGCCCAGCAGGACCAAGCAGCTGGCCGTCACCTTCGGCCCCCAGGCCGGTACCTACGGCGTCGGCCAGCCCCTCACCGCCGAACTCAACGAACCCGTCAAGGACCGTGCCCAGCGGGCCGTCGTGGAGCGCTCCCTGAAGGTCGAGTCCACACCCGCCGTGTCCGGCACCTGGCACTGGGTGGACGACAAGAAGCTGCACTACCGCCCCCAGGACTACTGGCCCGCCCACGCCACCATCAGCATGCGCAGCACCCTGGAGGGCATCAAGGTCAACGACCGGCTCCGGGGCGGCAAGGCCAAGCCCCTGACGATCCGTACCGGCGACCGGGTGATAGCAGTCACCGACGCCGCCACGCACCAGCTGACGGTCCTCAAGAACGGTGAGGAGATCAAGCGGATCCCGGTCACCACCGGCAAGCCCGGCTTCGAGACCCGCAACGGGGTCAAGGTCGTCCTCGCCAAGGAACGCTTCGTACGTATGCGCAGCACCACCGTCGGCATCGCCGAGGGCTCGTCCGAGTCGTACGACCTGGACGTCCACTTCGCGACCCGGGTGACCTGGAGCGGCGAGTACGTGCACGCCGCCCCCTGGTCCGTCGGCTCCCAGGGCTACGCCAACGTCAGCCACGGCTGCGTCGGCATGAGCACCGCCAACGCGGAGTGGTTCTTCGACACCGTCCGCGAGGGCGACATCGTCAAGGTCGAGAACTCGGCCGGCGAAACGATGGAACCCTTCGGCAACGGCTACGGCGACTGGAACCTGGACTGGACCAAATGGCGCGCGGGCAGCGCCCTGACCCCCAACAACGCCCCCAGCCAGACAGAACAGGCCCGCCTCAGCCCACAGACCGTGTAAACGCCCCTAGGGGCAGCACCCCCAGGGGCGCGGGGAACGGCGCGACAAACCCCCACCGGCCCGAGGCCGCCCCACGACGGACAGGTCCGGGCTCTTAGGCCCCTGCCAAAGACTTCTGCCGCAGCAGAGACGCCAGCGCCGAGGCGAACTCGACCGGCTCCACCGGCAAGGTGACCGCGGACTCGGCGCGACTCCACGTCGCGAGCCACGCATCCTGCGGCCGCCCGATCAGCAACAGCACCGGCGGACAGTTGAACACCTCGTCCTTGATCTGCCGGCACACCCCCATGCCACCCATGGGCACGGCCTCGCCGTCCAGCACACAGACGTCGATCCCACCCCGGTCCAGCTCCGTCAGCACGGCCGCCGGGGTCGCGCACTCCACGAACTCCACGACGGGCACGTCCGGCGCCGGCCGCCGCCCGGTGGCGAGCCGCACCTGCTCCCGGGTGTTGGCGTCGTCGCTGTAGACCAGCACCGTGGCGGTCGCCTGCATTGTTCCTCCACGCGTAAGAGAGAGGGCACGGCTCTGTCGGGAACTTCGGGTACCGATGGCGCGGATGCTACCCCCTCGGACCGCTTGTCAACACTGGTTCGGACACGGCTTCGAAGGGTCGTCCGGGTGGGCCATCCGGGCAGTACAGGAGGGGCGAACACACCGAACGGCACCCCCCGGAGTGAGGGCGGGATAAGCGACCGACATAATGTCGGTCGTGGCGACAGCAACGACAGTAGATACCGGGCACGCGCACCCGTCGGTCAACCGACCGAACCTCACCAGCGTCGGAACCATCATCTGGCTGAGTTCCGAGCTGATGTTCTTCGCGGCCCTCTTCGCGATGTACTTCACCCTGCGATCGGTGACCGGACCCGACTTCTGGTCGGAGAAGGCCGACACCCTGAACTTCCCGTTCTCGGCGACGAACACCACGATCCTGGTGCTCTCCTCCCTCACCTGCCAGCTCGGCGTCTTCGCCGCCGAGCGCGGTGACGTGAAGAAGCTCCGGATGTGGTTCATCGTCACGTTCATCATGGGCGCGGTCTTCATCGGCGGTCAGGTCTTCGAGTACACCGAGCTGGTCAAGCACGAGGGCCTGTCCCTCTCCTCCGACCCGTACGGCTCGGTGTTCTACCTGACCACCGGCTTCCACGGCCTGCACGTGACGGGCGGTCTCATCGCCTTCCTGCTGGTCCTGGGCCGGACCTACGCGGCCCGGAGGTTCACCCACGAGCAGGCGACCGCGGCCATCGTCGTGTCCTACTACTGGCACTTCGTCGATGTCGTCTGGATCGGCCTCTTCGCCACGATCTACATGATCAAGTAGCAGCCGGGCCCACATCCGCGCGCGCTCCTCCGAGCGCACCAACCAGAAGCATCGACGCAGAAGATCCTGACACCGGGGTAATCCGTGAAAAAGCTCTCCGCACGACGACGCCATCCGCTGGCGGCGCTCGTCGTCCTACTCCTCGCGCTGGCATGCACCGGGGGGCTGTACGCCGTGTTCGCACCCGCGGACAAGGCGCAGGCCGACGAAACCGCCCAGTCCCTCACCATCGAGGAGGGCAAGAAGCTCTACTCGGTGGGCTGCGCCAGCTGCCACGGCACCGGCGGTCAGGGCACGTCCGACGGCCCGAGCCTGGTGGGCGTGGGCGCCGCGGCCGTGGACTTCCAGGTGAGCACCGGCCGTATGCCGGCCGCCACCTCGCAGGGCGCGCAGGTCCCCCGCAAGAAGGCCGTCTACACCCAGGCCGAGATCGACCAGCTGGCGGCGTACATCGCCTCCCTGGGCGCCGGCCCGGCCGTCCCCACCGCGGAGCAGTACGGCCCCGAGGGCGCCGACATCGCCAAGGGCGGTGAACTGTTCCGCAACAACTGCGCCCAGTGCCACAACTTCACCGGCAAGGGCGGTGCGCTCACGCACGGCAAGTACGCCCCGACCCTTGAGGACGTCGCCCCCAAGCACATCTACGAGGCCATGCTCACCGGCCCGCAGAACATGCCCTCCTTCCCCGACAGCACGCTGTCGGAGCAGAACAAGAAGGACATCATCGCGTACCTGCACGCGGTCAACGGCGAAGAGACCGAGAGCCCCGGCGGCCTCGAGCTGGGCGGCCTCGGCCCGGTCTCGGAGGGTCTGTTCGCGTGGGTCTTCGGACTGGGCGCGCTGATCGCGGTCGCCGTCTGGGTCGCCGCTCGGACCGCAAAGGCCAAGAAGTCATGAGTAGCCAAGACATTCCCGAAGAGAACCTGCCCGCAGCGCAGGACACCGCCCTCGGCGCCGTGAAGCCGGCGGACGAGAAGAACCCGTTCGCCGACCCGGGCCTGCCGCCCCACGAGCACCGGATCCAGGACATCGACGAGCGGGCCGCCAAGCGGTCCGAGCGCACGGTCGCCCTGCTGTTCGTGCTGTCGATGCTGGCCACCGTCGGCTTCATCGCCGCGTACGTGACGATCCCGGTCGACCAGTCGGTCTACATCTTCCCGATCGGTCACATCAGCGCGCTGAACTTCGCGCTGGGCATGACCCTCGGTGTCGCCCTGTTCGCCATCGGCGCCGGCGCGGTCCACTGGGCCCGCACGCTGATGTCGGACAACGAGATCGCCGACGAGCGTCACCCGATCGAGGCCTCCCCGGAGGTCCGGGCGAAGGTCATGGACGACTTCCGCCAGGGCGCCAAGGAGTCGGTGCTCGGCCGGCGCAAGCTGATCCGCAACACGATGTTCGGCGCGCTCGCCCTGTTCCCGCTCTCCGGCGTGGTGCTGCTGCGCGACCTCGGGCCGCTGCCCGGGACCAAGCTGCGCCACACGCTGTGGTCCAAGGGCAAGCTGCTCGTCAACATGAACACCAACGAGCCGCTGCGGCCGTCCGACCTCATCGTGGGCTCGCTGACCTTCGCCAAGCCCGAGGGCCTGGAGGAGCACGACCACGGTTTCCAGACGGAGATCGCCAAGGCCGCCCTGATGCTGGTCCGTATCCAGCCGGACGACATCAAGGACAAGCGCTCGCTCGAGTGGTCGCACGAGGGCATCCTGGCGTACTCGAAGATCTGCACCCACGTCGGTTGCCCGATCTCCCTGTACGAGCAGCAGACGCACCACGCCCTGTGCCCCTGCCACCAGTCCACCTTCGACCTTTCCGACGGGGCCAAGGTCATCTTCGGTCCCGCCGGTCACGCCCTGCCGCAGTTGCGCATCGGCGTGAACGACGAGGGCTACCTCGAAGCGCTCGGCGACTTCGACGAGCCCGTCGGTCCTGCCTTCTGGGAGCGCGGATGAGTACGACAACGACCCCCGAGTCCCGCTCGCGCGGGAAGGCACCGGCCGGCGAACGCGTCGCCGACTGGGCGGACGGCCGGCTGGGGATCTACTCCCTGGCCAAGGCCAACATGCGGAAGATCTTCCCCGACCACTGGTCGTTCATGCTGGGTGAGGTCTGCCTCTACAGCTTCCTCATCATCATCCTCACGGGTGTGTACCTGACGCTGTTCTTCCACCCGTCGATGAACGAGGTGGAGTACCACGGCAGCTACGTCCCGCTCCAGGGCCAGCTGATGAGTGAGGCCTACAAGTCGACGCTGGACATCAGCTTCGACGTCCGCGGTGGTCTGCTCATCCGGCAGATCCACCACTGGGCCGCGCTGGTCTTCCTGGCCGGCATGTTCGTGCACATGATGCGCGTGTTCTTCACCGGCGCGTTCCGCAAGCCGCGTGAGATCAACTGGCTGTTCGGCTTCCTGCTGTTCGTCCTGGGCATGTTCACCGGCTTCACCGGTTACTCGCTCCCGGACGACCTGCTCTCCGGCACCGGTATCCGCTTCATGGAGGGCGCGATCCTGTCCGTGCCGATCGTGGGCACGTACATCTCGTTCTTCCTGTTCGGCGGCGAGTTCCCCGGCGACGACTTCGTGGCCAGGTTCTTCTCGATCCACGTCCTGCTGCTGCCGGGCATCATGCTCGGCCTCGTGGTGGCGCACCTGATCCTGGTCTTCTACCACAAGCACACGCAGTTCGCGGGTCCCGGCAAGACCAACAAGAACGTCGTCGGCATGCCGCTGCTGCCGGTGTACATGGCCAAGGCCGGAGGCTTCTTCTTCCTGGTCTTCGGTGTGCTCGCGGCCATCTCGGCGATCGCCACGATCAACCCGATCTGGGCCCTGGGCCCGTACCGGCCGGACATGGTCTCCACCGGCGCCCAGCCCGACTGGTACATGGGCTTCTCCGAGGGCCTGATCCGTGTGATGCCGGGCTGGGAGATCAACTTCTGGGGTCACACGCTCGTCCTGGGCGTGTTCGTCCCGCTGATCATCTTCCCGCTGGTCCTGGTGTCGATCGCGGTGTACCCGTTCATCGAGTCCTGGGTCACCGGCGACAAGCGCGAGCACCACATCCTGGACCGCCCGCGCAACGCCCCGACGCGCACCGCCTTCGGCGTCGCCTGGATCACGTGGTACTTCGTGCTCCTCGTCGGTGGTGGCAACGACCTGTGGGCCACGCACTTCCACCTGTCGATCAACGCCATCACCTGGTTCGTGCGGATCGCGTTCTTCGTGGCGCCGGTCCTGGCGTTCATCGTCACCAAGCGGATCTGCCTCGGCCTCCAGCGCCGCGACAAGGACAAGGTGCTGCACGGCCGTGAGTCGGGCATCATCAAGCGCCTGCCGCACGGTGAGTTCATCGAGGTCCACGAGCCGCTCAGCCAGGAGCAGCTGCACACCCTCACCGCGCACGAGCAGTACAAGCCGGTCGAGATCGGCCCGACGGTCGACGAGAACGGCGTCCGCCGCAAGGTGAAGGCGACGGAGAAGCTGCGCGCCAAGCTGAGCAAGGGCTACTACGGCGAGGAATCCCAGATCCCGAAGCCGACCGTCGAGGAGTACAAGGAGATCACGAGCGGCCACGGCCACCACTGATCATCCGCCTCAGTCGCCACACGACGGCGAAGGGCCCCCGTCCGTTCTGCGGACGGGGGCCCTTCGCCGTCCCCGGAGCTGGATAGGGTGGTGCCCGGGACCTTTCCGGGCTCCCCACGACCCTTCTACGACCATCAGGAGCGGCTATGAGCGCTGTGACCCCCGCTGGAGGCGACACCGCGGCGGGCCGCTCCTGGCCCGCCCTGCTGAACGGACTGCTGGACGGCCGGGACCTGTCCGCCGACGACACCGCCTGGGCGATGGACCTGATCATGCGGGGCGAGGCGACCGACGCGCAGATCGCCGGGTTCGCGGTGTCCCTGCGGGCCAAGGGCGAGACCGTCGAGGAGATCACCGGCTGCGTACGGGCGCTGTACGACCACGCCAACGTGATCGAGGTTCCGGGCGCCACGGTCGACATCGTCGGTACCGGCGGGGACGGCGCCAAGACGGTGAACATCTCCACGATGTCCTCGATCGTGGTGGCCGGCACCGGCGCGAAGGTCGTCAAGCACGGCAACCGGGCAGCGTCCTCCGCGTCCGGCGCCTCCGATGTCCTGGAGAAGCTCGGCGTCAATCTGGAGCTGACACCGAAGCGGGTGGCCGAGGTCGCCGAGGAGGCCGGGATCACCTTCTGCTTCGCGGTGAAGTTCCACCCGGCGCTGCGCCATGTGGCCGCCGCGCGGGGCCAGCTGGGCATCCGCACGGTGTTCAACTTCCTCGGTCCGCTGGCCAACCCGGCGCGGGTCAAGGCGCAGGCGGTGGGAGTCGCCGACCCCCGTATGGCACCGATCATGGCGGGCGTCTTCGCCGAACGCGGCAACTCCACGCTGGTGTTCCGCGGCGACGACGGCCTGGACGAGCTGACGACCACCGCCACCTCCCGGGTGTGGGTGGTCCGCGACGGCAAGGTCGACGAGGAGACCTTCGACCCGCGTGACGTCGGCATCGACCTGGTGCCCGTTGAGGCCCTGCGCGGCGCCGACGCCTCCTACAACGCCGAGGTCGCCCGCCGGCTGCTGGACGGCGAGCAGGGCCCCGTACGGGACGCGGTGCTGCTGAACTCGGCGGCGGCGCTGGTCGCCCTGGAGCCGGGCTCGGGCCCCCTCACCGAGCGGATCCGCGCCGGGATGGCGAAGGCGGCCGAGGCGATCGACTCGGGTGCCGCCAAGCGCGTCCTGGACCGCTGGGTGGCCGTCACCAACGCGTAGCGACCCGACGATGTGATGTCCCGCGATCCGGACACGGGTTGCGGGACATCGATCACCTCACGTACGTTCCTTCTCAGGTCATGAGTGACAGCCATCAGGCCCCGGCCGGCTGTCCGGCAACCCTCCGTCCGTGGCGGGGTGCCCCGGGTGAAGACCAGGCCGTGAGCAGCAAGGCTCACGGCAAGCGCGGACCCCTCGCACACCAGGGGTCCTGGTCGTCGAGGAGCCTTCCGTGAGCAAGCGAATGCGCTAGGGCCTGCTGAGCCCCACCTCCGCATACCCCCTTCCTTCTTCTTTCCGCGCTTGAGCGATGTGCGCTCGCGCGGGAATTCCGCCTGCCTCACCGGGAGTTCCGTCATGTCCGTAGCCACCGTCTCAGCTGTCGCCGCCGTCTCCGCCGACCCGTCCGTCCCTGCCCCGCTGCCGGTTCTGGGCCGGGACGTCACCGTCCCGCTCGTCACCGGTGGCGAGGTCACCTACGCCGCCCTCGACTACGCGGCCAGCGCCCCCGCCCTCCAGCGGGTCTGGGACGACGTGGCCGCGTACGCGCCCTACTACGGCAGTGTCCACCGGGGTGCCGGATACCTCTCCCAGCTCTCCACCGACCTGTTCGAGAACGCCCGCCGGACCGTCGCCGAGTTCCTCGACTGCCGCACCGGTGACCAGGTGGTCTTCACCCGGTCCACCACCGACTCCCTCAACCTGCTCGCCGCCGCGCTCCCCGAAGGCTGCGAGGTGTTCGTCTTCGAGACCGAGCACCACGCCTCGCTGCTGCCCTGGCGCGAGGCGCGCGTCACCTACCTCGACGCCCCGAGCAGCCCCCGGCAGGCCGTGGAGAACCTGGAGCGCGCCCTCGCCGACCGCACCCCCCACGGCCCCGCCCTGGTGTGCGTCACCGGCGCCTCCAACGTCACCGGCGAGCTGTGGCCCGTACGGGAACTGGCCGCCGCCGCGCAGGCCCACGGCGCCCGGATCGTGCTGGACGCCGCCCAGCTCGCCCCGCACCACCCGGTGAGCGTGCGGGACCTCGACGTCGACTGGGTCGCCTTCTCCGGGCACAAGCTGTACGCCCCCTTCGGCTCCGGCGTGCTGGCCGGCCGCGCCGACTGGCTCGGGCAGGCCGAGCCGTACCTCGCCGGCGGCGGCGCCAGCCGTGCGGTCACCCGGCGCACGGACGGGGGAGTGGACGTGGAGTGGCAGGACGGTGCCGCCCGTCACGAGGCCGGCTCGCCCAACGTCATCGGCGCCCACGCCATCGCGTCGGCCTGCAAGGCGCTCACCGAGGCCGGGTTCGAGTCGCTGCTCGCCCGCGAGGAGCACCTGATCCGCGTGGTGCGCGAAGGGCTCGCGGACGTGCCCGAGGTCCGCTTCCTGTCCCTGTTCGGGGACGACGCCCCGCGGGTCGGTGTGCTCTCCTTCGTCGTCGAGGGCTGGAACAGCTCCCACTTCGCCGCGGCGCTGTCCGCCGAGTACGGGATCGGGGTACGGGACGGGCTGTTCTGCGCGCACCCGCTGGTGCGCAGGCTGCTCGGCACGGGCGGTGAGTGCGGTGCGCCCGGGGCGGCCAACGCGGTCCGGGTCAGCTTCGGCGCGGGCACGCCCGACGAGCACGTGGAGCGGTTCGTACGGGCGGTACGTGAGCTGGTACGGGACGGCGCTCGCCGCGACTGACGTTTGTCGCCCCGGCCGCCCCTTCCCATTCCCGTCCCTGGGGCTGCGCCCCCAGACCCCCTTTCGGCCCTTCGGGCCTCGTCCTCAAACGCCGGACGGGCTGAAATTCAGCCCCTCCGGCGTTTGAGGAGCGGGGGTCCGGGGGCAGCGCCCCCGGGGGACGGGAATGGGAAGGGGCGGCGGGGGCGAAATCTAGTTCCTGGCGGGCACCGGTGGCAGACGGGTGCCCAAAACGATCATGCGCAGCGCGCGTTCCGTCGCGTCGGTGAGGAGCTCCGCGCCTCGAACCAGCGCCTCCGCGAGAGCCATCGGCGCAGGCAGGATGCCATGGAAGGCATCCACCCCCGGCACCTCCCCCGCCCCTTCCCCCAGCGTCCCCGCCAACGCCAGCACCGGCCGCCCGGACAGCTTCGCTCGGCGCGCCACCTCCGCCGGCACCTTCCCGCGCGGCGTCTGGTGGTCCAGCGCCCCCTCCGCGGTGACGACGAGATCCGCGCGGGCCAGCCGCGCGTCCAGGCCGAGGTGGTCCAGCAGCACGGGGAAGCGGGGCAGGAGCGCCCCGCCCACGGCGGCGAGCCCGGCGCCGAGCCCCCCGGAGGCGCCCGTGCCGCGCCCGAGGCGCAGATCCGTGCCGGTGACGGCGAGATCGCGGGTCAGGACCCGCGCCCAGTTCTCCAGTCCCGCCGACAACTCCTCGACCTGCCGCGGGGTCGCCCCCTTCTGCGGGCCGAACACCCGGGCCACGCCCCGCTCCCCGCACAGCACGTTGTAGGGGTTGCAGGCGACGAGGAGCTCCACGGTGTCGAGCCGGGGATCGAGACCGGTCGGGTCGATGCGCGCCAGCCGGATCAACTCGCGGCCGCCCGGCGGGAGTTCCAGCCCGTCCGCGTCCAGCAGCCGGGCGCCGAGCGCCTGGAGGGCGCCCGCGCCGCCGTCGGAGGTGCCCGAGTCGCCGCAGCCCACCAGGACGCGCCGGACGCCCTGGTCGAGCGCGGCCCGGATCAGTTCACCGACGCCGTACGTGGTGGTGGCGCCCGGGTCGCGCCGGGTGCGGGGGACGAGGGAGAGGCCCGCGACCGCCGCCATCTCCACCACCGCCGTGTCCCGGGAGCCGAGCAGCGCGAAGTGGGTGCCGACGGGCTCGCCGACCGGGCCGGTGGCGGCCAGCGCGACCAGCCGGCCACCGGTCGCCTCGGCCAGCGCCGAGGCGGTGCCCTCACCGCCGTCGACCAGCGGGATCCGGTCGATCTCGGCATCCGGCAGGACCCGGCGGACACCCGCCGCGATGGCGTCGGCGGCGGCCTGGGCGGACAGTGACTCCTTGAAGCCGCTGGGGGCTACGACGACACGGTTCAGCATGAGGGAACTCCTTAGCGGGTCACGGGGACGCCGAGCAGCGGCCACACCGCGACGGCGAACAGCAGGACCAGGGCGGCGGTGAGCGGGGCCAGCACGGCGGACAGCCGCAGCAGGTCACGGGGGGTGTAGGTGGGGGTGCCGGGTATCTCCGCGAAGAGCGTGACCGGCTTCGCGGAGGCCGGGAGCGTGTGGCAGAAGCCGGCGGCGGCCGTGGAGGCGAGCGCCGCGGCGACCGGGTTCACCCCGGCGCCCACGGCCGCCGCGACCACCAGCGGGACCAGCACGGACGAACGGGCCGAGCGGGACTGAAGGATCAGATGGGCCGCCGTACTGACGGCGATCACGACCGCGAGGAACATCACCGGGGTGACCCCCGCCGGCAGCCCGCCGACCAGCCACTTCGCCGCACCGGACTCCGCGAGGGCCACGCCCATCGCCATCGTCGCCGCCATGAACAGCAGCAGTGACCAGGGCACCGTCTTCAGCGCGTCCTTCAGCCGCACGGTGCCGAGCGCCGGCGAGCTGGCGACGACCGCGCCGATCAACGCGACCATCGCGGGGGAGACCCGGTGCAGCGGCTCGCTGCACCACAGGGCGACCACCGTGGCCAGCAGCAGCGCGCAGCGCTTCTCGGCCTGGTTCCAGGGGCCGGTGACCGGGCGGTCGCTGTGCCGCTGGATCTCCTCGGCCGTGATGCGCACGGGACCCTTGCGGTCCGCGCGCCGGGTGGTGGTCAACAGGACGGCCTCGGCGGCGAGATGGGAGGAGGCCACGGCCAGCGGCAGCCCGAGCAGCAGCCATTCGGTGAAGCCGACCCGCTCCCCGGTGGCCTCCCACAGCACCGACACGGTGATCAGATGCGCGCCCGCGCCGATCAGGGTCGCCACCGCCGACAGAAGGATCACGGTCGGGAACAGCAGCGCCAGCATCACGACCAGTCGTTTCCGGTCGGCGAGTGCCTTGGCGAGGGCGAGGAACACCGGCAGGGCGAGCGCCGCCCGGCCGGAGGTGGCGGGCACCGCGAACGCCGTGACGACCAGCGCGGCCGTCGTCAGGTGCGTCAACTGCCGTACCGTACGGGCCCCGCCCACCAGGAAGGCGGCGGCCCGCCCCGCGAGCCCGGTCCTGCCCACCGCGGCCGCCAGCACGAACGCGCAGATCAGCAGCCACACCGTGGAGTCGCCGAGAGTGCCGAACAGGGTGTCGCTGCTGATCACCCCGGTCACCGTCAGCGCGAGTCCGGCGCCCAGCGCGATGTACGTGTCGTCGACGGGCGTTCCGACCCAGGCGCAGGTCGCCAGCGCGAACACGGCGAGGGTGAGGCGCGCGTCCCCGCCGAGGCCGGGGAAGTTGCCGGGGACCGCGAGCAGCGCGCACAGCGACAGGGCCACGCACAGGGCCACGGTCAAACGGGGATTCAATGTCACGTCACCGACGATTCACCCGGGCGGTGAGCCGTCGATGAGCCGAAGATGAAGGGAACTTCACCCGGCCGCGGGAGCCGTCACGCGGGAAGGCGGTAGCCCATCCCCCGGACCGTCTCCACCCTGTCGGCGCCGAGCTTCTTGCGCAGCGCCCGCACGTAGACGTCCACGATGTTGGAGCCCGGGTCGAAGTCGTAGCCCCACACATGGGACAGGATCTGCTCGCGGGAGAGTACCTGCCCGGGATGCCTCAGGAACAGCTCCAGGAGCACGAATTCACGGGCCGTCAGATCGACGGTGCGTTCCCCGGAGCGGGCGCGGCGGGTGCGCAGGTCGAGGCTGAGCGGGCCCGACTTCAGCACCGTCACCTCCGGCGCGCGGGCCGCCGTACGCAGCCGCAGCCGTACCCGGGCGAGCAGTTCCTCGAAGCGGAACGGCTTGGTCATCCAGTCGTCGGCGCCGCCCTCCAGGCCGGCCACCGTGTCCCGTACCGAGTCCCGCGCGGTCAGCACGATCACCGGGGTCGTCACCCGTGACTCGCGCAGCTCGCGCAGGACCGTGAAGCCGTCCCGGCCGGGCAGCCCGATGTCCAGGACGATCAGATCGAACCCGCCGGTCAGCGCGTACTCGTAACCGGCCTCGCCGTCGGGGACCGCGGTGGTGGTGAAGCCGTTGGCGCGCAGCCCCTTCTCCACGAAGGAGGCGATGCGTTCCTCGTCCTCGACGATCAGAATCCGGTTCACTTGCGTGCCTCTTCCAGGGTGAGTACGAAGGTGGCGCCGCCGCCCTCGGTGTCGCGCAGGCCGACCCGGCCGCCGTGCCCCTCGGCGATCGCCTTGACGATGGACAGGCCGAGCCCGGCGCCCGAACCGCGCGCCCCGCGCCGGGAGGTGCCGCGCCGGAAGCGCTCGAAGATCAGCTCCCGGTCCTGCGGCCGGACCCCCGGGCCGGAGTCGGCGACGTACAGCTCGATCCGGGAGCCCTCGGCACGCGAGCCGATGCGGATGGTCTGGCCGGCGCCGGTGTGCTGCACCGCGTTCTGCGCCAGCTGCACCATCGCCTGGGTGATCCGCTGCGGGTCCAGCTCCGCCTCCCGGTCGGCTATGTCGGTGAGCTGCCAGTCCCGCTCGCCGAGCGTGCGGGCCTTGACGTAGACGTCGGCGGTGAGTTCGGCGAGCTGGACCGGTTCCGGGGTGACGAAGTCGGGGCGTTCGGCCTTGGCGAGCAGCAGCAGGTCCTCCACGATGCGGCTCATCCGGTCCAGCTCGTCGGTCACTAGGCGGACGGTCTCCTCGCGTTCGGCCGGGTCGTCGCCCATCAGCTCCAGATGGCCGCGCACGATGGTGATCGGGGTGCGCAGCTCGTGCCCGGCGTCGTCGACGAACTGCCGCTGGGCGGCGAACGCCCGCTCCAGGCGGTCGAGCATCGCGTTGAACGTCTCGGCGAGGGCCGCGATGTCGTCGTGCCCGCGCACCGGGATACGGCGGGTGAGGTCCTGCTCGGTGAGCTGCGCGGCGGCGGTGCGCACCAGGCGTACGGGCTGAAGGATCCGTCCGGCGACCGCCCAGCCGATGCCGGTGGTCAGCAGCAGCGCGACCCCGGAGATGGCGAGCAGCACCCGGAACACCTCGTCCACCCGGGCCACTTCGCGCTCGGGATGGAAGGCGACGACGAACGCCGCCGCCGGGTCGCCGCCGCCGTGCCTGGCCACGGCCACCTTGGCCCAGCGGATCTCGCCCTCGGGCCGGTGCAGCACCCCGGAGGCGTCGGGCGACTCGAAGATGCGGCGCTGGGCGTCGCGGTCCCGGTGCAGTGGCAGGGCGACGGGCAGGTCGCGGGGCTGGGTGAGCTGAGCAGGTCCGCCGCTCGCGCGGGCCACCAGGCCGATCAGCTCCTCGTCCGGGTCGGCGTACTGCCGCTCCAGGAAGACGCGCAGCAGCCGGTCCGGGTCGGTGAAGGGCCGGCCCGTCTCCGGATCGAAGCCGCGCTCCTCGAAGTTGGCGAACTCACCGGCCTCCTGGGCGAGCAGCCCGCTGATCCGGTGGTCGACGTCGCGCAGCAGGAAGGAGCGGGTGGTCATGGCGACCGAGGCGAGCGCGACCGCCATGACGAACAGCAGCCAGAGCAGGATGCGGACCCGGGCGGAGATCCGTCGGCGGGGCGCGTCGGCCTCAGTCGTCCCCGCCGGGGCCGTCGTCGGGGGAGTCCGTGCCTCCGTCGTCGTCATCGTCATCACCCGTGGAGCTGTCGGTCACCGGGGGCCGGGAGACGACCTCGTCGCTCGGTGCCGGTTCGGGCCGCGTGGAGGGGGCCGTGGGTGTCGGAGTGGGTGAGCCGCTGTCCAGTTCGACCTGCGGCGGCACCTTGGGCGGTTCGGGGCTGTCGGCGAGCGCGAAACTGGTCGCGGCGACGCCCAGCGGGATCAGCACGACGGCCGCGAGGGCCGCCATCCGGCGAGTGAAGACCATGCCCCGATCCTGCGCACCACACCGAAGCCCCCGGATGAGCCCCGGATGAAGAACTCTTCATCCGGCGACACAATCCAACGCCTCCGGCACAACCCAGCCCTTCCGGCACAACCCAGCCCCTCCGGCGTTTGAGGAGCGGGGTCCGGGGCGGAGCCCCGGGGACGGGACGGGAAGGGGCGGCGGGGGCGAAAAAATGCCTGAGACGCCCCCGCCCGGCACCTAACTGTCCAGCCCGATGGCGAACGCCGCCTCCAGATCGTGCTGCGAGTACGTACGGAACGCCACATGCGTATCCGTCCCCTCCACCCCCGCGATCTTGCTGATCCGCCCGGGAATGACCTCCGCCAGATCCTCGTGCTCCCGCACCCGCACCATGGCGATCAGGTCGTACGTCCCGGTCACGGAGAACACCTCACTGACACTGTCCAGCGCGGCGATCTGTTCCGCGATCTCGGGAATCCGGTCCACGCTGGTCTTGATGAGGACGATCGCGGTGATCACGGCTGGTTCTCTCCCTCGGGGGCCGGAGCAGGGGTGGCCTTCACTGTAGTCGCCCCGCCGAAGCCCCCGCCGAAACGCACCCACGCGTAGCCGAGGCCCAGCCCGAAGCCGATCAGGTGCGCCAGATACGCCACCCCCGGCCCCTCGGCCGCCCGCCCCGCCGCCGCCCACTGCAACGCCGCCCAGAACGGCAGCACCACCCACGCCGGCAGCCGCACCGGCAGGAAGAACAGGAACGGCAGGAGACTGGTCACCCGGGCCCGGGGGAACAGGAGCAGGAACGCGCCGAGCACCGCCGAGATCGCTCCGGAGGCACCGACCAGGGACCGCTCGGAGCCCGCGTTGGCGGCGGCGTACCCCAGCAGCGCGAGGTAGCCGCAGCCCACGTAGCACAGGGTGAACCGCACCCGTCCCATCCGTGCCTCGGCCATCGCCCCGAAGACGTGGAGGAACAGCATGTTGCCGAGCAGATGCACCCAGCTGCCGTGCACGAACAGCGCCGTGGCGGGGGTGAGCACGGCCTCGGGGGATCCTTCGAACAGGTCTGCGGGGATCACGCCCCAGCGCCGGAAATAGGCCCTTTGCTCGGCGAGCAGCTCCGCCCCGGACCCATGGGCCGGATTCAGGCCCGAGGCCGGTCCGATCAGGAAAACCAGGCAGCACAGCACGACGAGGGTGTGGGTCACCGGCGCGGAGGTGCCCCGGAACGCCCCGGCGGCCGCCGCGCTCCAGCTACGGATCATTGACAGAGCATGACGTAACCGGACGCAACCGCACAGACCGCCTCGCCGCCGTGGACGGGCGGGCGGCGGGGACCCGCCAGGCCGTAGGGTTACGAGCCACACGCCCCGGTGAGCCGGTGCGTCACGGACACTGGAAGGAAGGCGAACAGCCACGATGACGGTTCCTCTGCCGACCGCCTCGACGCGGTGGCGCTGCACCCTCTGCGGCAACCTGACCCGCTTCGACGTGACCCGCTCGTCGAAGGTCGTCGAGTACGTCCACCTCGATCTGGCCGGAGAGCCCAAGGTCGAGGAGCGCGAGGTGCTCGATGAGACGATCGAGTCGGTGCGGTGCCGCTGGTGCAACGCCGTGGACCAGGTGGAACTCGTGGACAGGCCGGGTGCCGGCTCCTGAGCGGGAGCAGGCCCCGCTGACGGCGACCCCGCGCACGGGGTCGCACACAGGCATTGGGGTGTGACGGATGGTGGAGACCACGGGCGGGGGGCCGCAGGACGGCGCCGCCGAGGTGCTCGACCGTCCGCTGCCCGACGGAGTGCGCCGCCGGGTCGTCCAGATCGTCGCCGACGGCTTCGGCGGGCTGACGGTCGCCGAGCTGCCCGCCCAGCTGCGGCAGTACGCGCGCTTCGCCCCGAACCGGCGCGCCAAGTTCGCCGGCAACGCCATGGCCGCGGCGCTGGAGACCGATCCGCTGTTCCGGCAGCGCATCGGGGAACGGCTCAGAGAGGCCCAGCCGGAACTGACCGGCGCCCTCGACTCGGGCTCCCCGCCCCCGGCCGCGGACCCGCTCGACGTGGCGGCCGCGGCCTATGTGCTCCGCCAGCCCGGCTGGGTGAAGCTGGTGACCGCCGCCGGCGAGGAGGCCCAGCGTGCCGACGCCGAGCGCGCCGACGAGGAGACCCGGGCCGAGCTGGAGCGGCTGCGCGCCGAACTCGCCCGGGCCCGCGAGCACACCAAGTCCGAGACCGAGCGGCTGCGCGCCGAGCTGGAAGCGGCGAAGAAGGAGTCCGATTCGCTGCACCGCAAGCTGCGCTCCGCCCTCAGCGACGTCAAGCGCGGCGAGGCCGCCCTGCGCAAGCTGCGGGGCGAGATGGAGTCCGTGCGTGCCGAGGGGCACGCCCAGGTGTCCGCCGCCGAGAGCGAGAGCCGTCGCCTCAAGGCCCGGCTGGGGGAGACCGAGGCCGCGCTGGAGGCCGCCCGCCGCGCCGCCCGGGAGGGCCGCAGCGTGGAGGACATGCGGGTCCGGCTGCTGCTCGACACCGTGCTGGACGCCGCCCAGGGGCTCCGGCGGGAGCTGGCGCTGCCCCCGGTGTCCGTCCGGCCCGCCGAGACCGTGGACGCCGTCGAGCCCGGACGCATGACCCCGAAGGACATCGCCGCCCGCGCGCTGTCCGAGCACGACCCGGCCATCCTCGACCAGCTGCTGGCGCTGCCGCAGGCGCACCTCGTCGTCGACGGCTACAACGTCACCAAGACCGGCTATCCCCAGATGCCCCTGGAGAAGCAGCGGCTGCGGCTCCTGGGCCAGCTCGCCCAGCTCGCCGCCCAGACCGGCGCCGAGGTGACCTGCGTCTTCGACGGCGCCGAACTGGCCGCCCCGGTCCTGCTCGCGCCGCCGCGCGGGGTCCGGGTGCTGTTCTCCAAGCCGGGCGTCACCGCCGACGAGCTGATCCGTCAGCTCGTGCGCGCCGAGCCGCCGGGGCGGCCCGTCATCGTCGCCTCCACCGACCGCGAGGTCGCCGACGGGGTCGCGCGCGCCGGCGCACGCCCGGTCGCATCGGCGGTGCTCCTCAAAAGGCTTACCTGACACATCATTCGCATCCGTCCCCCGTGCAACGTACGGGGATCTATGCCCGAATTGACGGAACCGTCACGCAACGTAGCGTCAAGCGGGCGTCACTGCAGGTGAGTTGCGACCAAATAAACCCGCTGTAACGGAGATTTCGTGTCCAGGGATTTGAACTGATCACAAGAGAATCACTAGGGTCTCCCTTCGAACCCGCGCTCGCGCGATCACTCTCGAGAAGGAGCTCGTCTCCGTGGCGTCCCACCGTCGTCCCAAGCAGCCGAGCCGTGCACGCGTCACCGTGCTCACCACCGCTGCCGCCGCTGCCGTCGTCATGAGCTCGCAGGCCGCCAACGCCGCGCCGAGCGAGAAGCCGAGCAAGGACGAGGTCAAGGCCAAGGTCGACAAGCTCTACGAGCAGGCGGAGCAGGCCACCGAGAAGTACAACGGGGCCAAGGAGAAGCAGGAGAAGCTCCAGAAGGAGATCTCCACCATCCAGGACAACGTCGCCAAGGGTCAGCAGGAGCTCAACGAGCTGCGCGACGGCCTCGGTTCGATGGCCAGCGCCCAGTACCGCAGCGGCGGCATCGACCCCTCCGTCCAGCTGTTCCTCTCCGCCGACCCGGACGACTACCTCGACAAGGCGTCCACCCTCGACCAGTTGAGCACCCAGCAGGTCGACGCGCTGAAGAAGATCCAGGAGAAGCAGCGCGAACTCGCCCAGCAGCGCTCCGAGGCGTCCGAGAAGCTCAAGGACCTCTCCGCCACCCGCACCGAACTGGGCAAGAAGAAGAAGGAAGTCCAGGGCAAGCTCGCCTCCGCGCAGAAGCTGCTCAACAGCCTCACCGCCGCGGAGAAGCAGGCGCTCGCCGACGAGCAGAACCGCGCCACCCGCGCCAGCGAGCGCGACGCGCTCTCGGTCAACGTCCCGGCCGGCTCCGGACGCGCCGCCGCCGCCTTCGCCGCCGCGCAGAGCAAGCTCGGCAGCCCCTACGTCTACGGCGCCACCGGCCCGTCCTCCTACGACTGCTCGGGCCTGACCCAGTGGGCGTACGCCCAGGCCGGCGTCGGCATCCCGCGCACCTCCGAGTCGCAGACCGGCGCGGGCACCAAGATCTACTCGGTGAGCCAGCTCAAGGTCGGCGACCTGGTCTTCTTCTTCAACGACCTGCACCACGTGGGCCTCTACGCGGGCAACGGCCAGATCATCCACGCCCCGCGCACCGGCACCGTCGTGCGCTACGAGTCGATGAACACCATCGGCGGCCCGTTCATGTTCGGCGTCCGCGTCTGACCCGTCCCGCGTGCCGCCGAACGGGGGATTCACACCCCCGTCGATCTTCCCGACGCCCCGCCTCCGACGCAGGTCACAGGCGGGGCGTCACTGTGTGCGGTCGCCTCGGCCATGGGTCCCCCGGCCGTCGTGACGGCTACTGTCTGCCGCGTTTCCCTGTCCGCCAGCGGAAGGAGCGCGGCTTCCCGTGGGGTCCCATCGCCGTACCGCACCGTCGTCCGGATCCGACCGGGGCGCCGTCGTCGCCCTCGGTCTGCTGTCCGCGGCGGCCACCACCTTCGCCGCCGTACCGGCCGCGGCCACGCCGTACGACGACACCCGGGCCGAGGTGGAGCGCCTGTACCGGGAGGCCGAGAAGGCGACCGAGGCGTACAACGAGGCCGACGAGCGCGCCGACGGACTGCGCCGCGAGATCGCCACCGCGCAGGACGGCATCGCCCGGCGGCAGCAGCGCGTCAACACCATGCGGGAGTCACTGGGGTCGCTCGCCGTCGCCCAGTACCGCTCCGGAGGCCTGGACCCCTCCCTCGCCCTGCTGCTCTCCGCCGACCCGGAGGACTATCTGGAACGGGCCTCCGTCCTCGACCGGATCACCGTCCACCAGGCCGGTGAGCTGAGGAGGCTCCGGGGCGCCCTGCGCTCCCTCGCCCAGGACCGCGCGGAGGCGGCGGGCAAACTCGGTGCGCTGGAGAAGAGCCGCAAGGCCGCCGCCGCCCACAAGCGGACCGTCGAGAGCAAACTCGCCGAGGCCCGCCGCCTGCTCAACTCCCTCCCGGCCGGTGATCGTGCCGCCTGGGACCGCGCCACCCGCTCCGCCCGCGCGGACCTGCTCGGCCCGGCCGGCGCGCCCGCCTCGGGCCGCGCCGCCGCCGCGGTCGCCGCCGCCCGCTCCGCCCTCGGCAAGCCCTACGTCTGGGGCGCCAACGGCCCCGGCGGCTTCGACTGCTCGGGACTGACCCAGTGGTCGTACGGCCAGGCCGGGGTCGCGCTGCCGCGCACCTCGCAGGCCCAGCGGTACGCAGGGCGGCAGGTCCCGCTCTCCGAGGCGCGCCCCGGCGATCTGGTCGTCTACCGCTCCGACGCCAGCCACGTCGGGATGTACATGGGCAACGGCCAGGTGATCCACGCGCCCTACCCCGGCGCCCCCGTGCGCTACGACCCGGTCGGGATGATGCCGGTGTCGTCGGTCACCAGGGTCTGACCGCACCGGCCCGGCGCCCGTACCCTCGGAAAGGTGGCTGGTCGAAGGCGGGTGTCGGGGGCGTCGGTGGTGGCGGCGCTGTGTCTGCTGCTCGTCTCCCTGGTCGGGTGCGGCGGGGGACCGGCCGTCGACGCCGCCCGCGCGGAGGTGCAGTCGCTCCTCGACCGGCGCGCGGAGGCGGTCCTCGACCACGACGCCGCCGCCTACGCCGGCACCGGCACCCGGTCGGGCTTCGACAACCTGCGCGCGGTACCGCTCGCGGACTGGTCCTACCGCCTCACCTCCTTCGACCGCACCGGTGACACGGCCACCGCCTCCGCCGACCTGAGCTACCGCGTCGAGGGCCACGACCGGTCCCCGGTCGTCACCGCCCGCTCACTGAGCCTGAGCCGGGACGGGGACGGCCGGTGGTCCGTCGACTCCGACCGGCCCGCGGAGAAGTCCGGCCAGCAGCTCTGGGACCAGGGCACCGCCCGCGCCGTCCGGGGCGAGCGGAGCCTGGTGCTGGGTGTCGGGCAGCCCGACGCGAAGCTGCGCGACTACGCGGAGCTGGCCGACCGCGCGGTCCCCGAGGTGTCCGACGCGTGGGGCACGGAATGGTCCCGGCGCGTGGTCGTCCTCGTCCCGGAGACCCTGGACGGCATGGCGGGCCTGCTGGGCTCGCCCGCCTCCTCCTACCGGGGGATCGCGGCGGTCACCACCGGCGCGACCGGCACGGACGGACGCGCCCCTGCGGACCGGGTCATCGTCAACCCGGACGCCTTCGGACTGCTCGGCGACTCGGGCCGGCAGGTCGTGCTCACCCATGAGACCACCCATGTCGCCACCCGCGCCCACACCTCCGCCGCGACCCCGCTGTGGCTGTCGGAGGGTTTCGCCGACTGGGTCGGCTACCGCGGCGGCGACCGCACCCCCGGCGAGGCGGCGCCGGAGCTCGCCTACGCGGTGGGCCGGGGCGAGGTGCCCGCCGGGCTGCCGGACGACGCGGACTTCGGCTTCTCCGGCGACGCGGACCGCCTCGCCCGCGCCTACGAGAGCGGCTGGCTGGCCTGCCGCCTCATCGCCGAACGCTGGGGTGAGGACCGCCTCAGGGAGTTCTACCGCACCGTGGGCGCCCACAAGGACCGCGAGGGCGCGGTGGAAAACGCGATGCACGACGTCCTCAACACCACCCCGGAGGACTTCACCACCGACTGGCAGACCTACATAAGGACCACCCTGACCTGAACGCACGTCTCCCGCGGGCAGTCGTGCCGCTGGGGCGGCACGGGTGGGCGCGACGGCACCCCGCAAGCGCCGGGCCGCGCGACCCACCCCCGACCCGCACCAACGCGGGTGGCACGGGACCCGTCACGACGACACCGGCGCCCCAGTAGCCCGGGCCGGCCCCGGAACCGCGGGCACAGCCCGCCGCCCCGGCACCGTCGCACACCACAGCCGCCGCGCCCCCACCACCGCCGCGACCACCAGCAGCCCATTCCGAACCACCAGCAACCCGATCCCCAGCGGATCACTGGCCACCACATGGCCGAACCCCACCGGAAACTCCAGCACCGTCACAAACGACGCCCCCAGCACCAACCCCACCGGCAGCCCCATCCGACTCCCCCGGAAGCACAGACACACCCCCGCCACCCCCACCAGCCACACCATGTACTGAGGACTGATCACCCGACTCGTAGTCGTGAACAACAGCACCGCCACGAACCCCGCGTCCGCGACCGTGTGCGCCTCGAACCGAACCGCCATCAGCCGCCACAGCACCAGCCAGATCAGCGCGGCCCCGCTCAGGAACAACGCCCCCGTGCTCACCCAGCTCACATACGGCCCGAGGAACTCCACGGACCCGTAGTTGAGCAGCACCTCGCCCTCCCAGCCGTGATGCCGGGCCACATGGAAGACGAGCGCCCCCAGCGACTCGACCTCCGTACCCCGGTCCCGCTGGAACGTGAGGAACGCGAACGCGCCCGGCATCAGCGCGGCGAACAGCACGGCCACGCCCGCGCCGGTCACCGCCGCCGACGCCCACGCCCCGCGCCGGCGCACCGCGAGCAGCAGCAGCGCCGGCCACACCTTCACCAGCGCCCCGAAACCGGCGAGCGCCCCCGCCAGCCGGGGGTACCGGGCGGCCGCCAGCAGCGCGCCCACGGCGACGGCGGTCACCATCACGTCGTAGCGCGCGTACACCGTCGGCCCGAGCAGCGGCACGCCCGCCACCCACACCCACGCCCCGCGCGGCGACCGTCCGGCGCCCCGCCCGGCGTACAGCAGGAGCGCCAGCGTGACCAGGTCGGCGACGAGGGCCAGGACGAAGAACGCGGTGGCGTACTCCAGGAACGGCAACAGACCGGGGGAGAGGATCGCGAGGGCCGCCGCGGGCGGGTACTGCCAGGTGACGTCGTCCAGCGGGAACGTTCCGGCGCGCAGCACGTCGTACCAGCCCCGGTAGATCACCGACACGTCGCTGGTGACATCCGGACCGGGGAAGGTGATCACCTTCAGGACGCACAGCAGCAGCAGCGCCCGCGTCAGCACCCACAGAAGCAGCAGCAGGGCGAGGGAGCCCCGGGCGGCCGTCGTCCTCATGTGCTCCCTGCCCGTCCGGTGTGCGGTCCTGAGGAGCCATGATGTCCCGGACTCCGGTGGACGTGCCACAGAGCGCCGCCGTGGCGGGCGGGGGAATCCCGTTCGGTAGGGTCTGCGGCGATGCACAAGACCCTGATCGTGACCAACGACTTCCCGCCCCGGCCCGGCGGCATCCAGGCGTTCCTCCACAACATGGCGCTGCGGCTCGACCCGGAGCGCCTCGTCGTCTACGCCTCCACCTGGAAACGCTCCCGGGAGGGCGTCGAGGCCACCGCCGCCTTCGACGCCGAGCAGCCCTTCACCGTCGTACGGGACCGTACGACGATGCTGCTGCCGACCCCCCGGGTCACCCGGCGCGCCGTCGGGCTGCTGCGGGAGCACGGGTGCACCTCGGTGTGGTTCGGGGCGGCGGCGCCGCTCGGGCTGATGGCGCCGGCGCTGCGCCGGGCGGGCGCCGAGCGGATCGTGGCGACCACGCACGGCCACGAGGCGGGCTGGGCCCAGCTGCCCGCCGCACGGCAACTGCTGCGCCGCATCGGGGAGTCCACGGACACGATCACCTACCTCGGTGAGTACACGCGCTCCCGGATCGCCGGCGCGCTGACCCCCGAGGCGGCCGCGCGCATGGTGCAGCTGCCGCCCGGCGTCGACGAGAAGACCTTCCACCCCGGCTCGGGCGGCGACGAGGTCCGGGCACGGCTCGGGCTGACCGACCGCCCGGTGGTCGTGTGCGTCTCGCGGCTGGTGCCGCGCAAGGGCCAGGACACGCTGATCCGGGCGATGCCCGCGATCCTGGCCGCCGAGCCGGACGCGGTACTGCTGATCGTCGGCGGCGGCCCGTACGAGAAGGACCTGCGCCGGCTCGCCGCGGACACCGGTGTGGCCGCCTCCGTGCGCTTCACCGGCTCCGTCCCCTGGTCGCAGCTGCCCGCCCACTACGGCGCCGGTGACGTCTTCGCGATGCCCTGCCGCACCCGGCGCGGGGGCCTGGACGTGGAGGGCCTCGGCATCGTCTACCTGGAGGCCTCCGCCACCGGCCTCCCCGTCGTCGCCGGCGACTCCGGCGGCGCCCCCGACGCGGTCCTGAACGGCGAAACCGGCTGGGTCGTCCCCGGCGACTCCGCGACGGAGACGGCCGCCCGCATCACCACCCTCCTCGCCGACGAGGAACTCCGCCGGAGGATGGGTCAGCGGGGCCGAGAATGGGTCGAGCAGAAGTGGCGCTGGGACCTCTTGGCCGAGCACTTGAAAGCACTGCTGTAGAGCAACGCCGGAAAGGGGCGCGGGGAACTGCGCGACCAGCCACACACCACCCGCACCCGCCGACGGCGCCGAAGAGGCACCCCAAACCGCGCCCTACTTGGCGTAAATCGCCTCGATTTCGTGAGCGTAATCCTTGGCGACAACACTCCGCTTCAGCTTCAGCGAAGGCGTCAAGTGCCCCGACTCCTCGGTGAACTGCGCAGGCAGAATACGGAACTTCCGCACCGACTCCGCCTTCGACACCGCCGAGTTGCCGTCGTCGATGGCCGTCTGGATCGCCGCGAGCAGATCCGCGTCCTCGCTCAGCGACGCCGGCGTGGACCCCGCCGGCTTGCCGTGCTCGGCCGCCCAGCGGCCCAGGAACTCCTCGTCGATGGTGACCAGCGCGCCCACGAACGGCCGCCCGTCGCCCACCACCATGCACTCCGCGACCAGCGCGTGCGCCCGGATCCGGTCCTCGATCACTGCCGGGGCGACGTTCTTGCCGCCCGCGGTGACCAGTATCTCCTTCTTGCGGCCGGTGATCCGCAGGTAGCCGTCCTCGTCCAGGGTGCCGATGTCCCCGGTGTGGAACCAGCCGTCGGCCAGGGCCTCGGCGGTCGCGGACGGGTTGTTCCAGTACTCCTTGAACAGGTGCTCGCCGTGCAGCAGCACCTCGCCGTCGTCCGCTATCCGGATCACGGACCCGGGCAGCGGCTGGCCGACCGTGCCGATCTTCTGCCGGTCCCACGGGTTGAAGGCGGTGGCCGCGCACGACTCGGTCAGGCCGTAGCCCTCCAGCACGCTGAAGCCGATGCCGCGGAAGAAGTGGCCCAGACGCTCGCCCAGCGGGGCGCCGCCCGAGATGGCGTACTCGCCGCGCCCGCCGAGCACCGCGCGGAGCTTGCCGTAGACCAGCTTGTCGAAGGCCTTGTGCTTGATCTTCAGGCCGAGCGACGGGCCCGACGGCGTGTCCAGCGCGCGGCTGTACGCGATCGCCGTGTCCGCGGCCTTGTCGAAGATCTTGCCCTTGCCGTCGGCCTGCGCCTTGGCCCGCGCCGAGTTGTAGACCTTCTCGAACACGCGCGGCACGCCCAGGATCAGCGTCGGGCGGAACGCGGCCAGCTCGTCGGTCAGGTTCTTGATGTCGGGCACGCAGCCCAGCTTGATCGGCGCCATCATGGGCGCGATCTGCACCAGCCGCCCGAAGACGTGCGCGAGCGGCAGGAACAGCAGCACGGAGCACTCGCCCGTACGGAACAGCGGACGCAGCCGCTCCACGATGTTGCCGCACTCGGCGAAGAAGCTGCGGTGGGTGAGCACACAGCCCTTGGGGCGGCCGGTCGTACCGGAGGTGTAGACGATGGTCGCCGGGTCGTCCGCCTTGGCGACCGAGCTGCGCTCCTCGACCGTCTCGTCGGTGACGTCCTGACCGAGCAGGCCCAGCTCCTCGATGCCGCCGGCGTCGATCTGCCACAGGTTCTTCAGCGCGGGCAGCCGGTCGCGCACCGACTCCACGGCCGCCACATGGGTGTCGAGCTCCACGAAGCAGGCGGTGGCACCGGAGTCGCCGAGGATCCACGCCACCTGCTCCGGCGAGCTGGTCTCGTACACGGGCACGGTCACCGCGCCCGCGCTCCAGATCGCGAAGTCGAGCAGCGTCCACTCGTACCGCGTGCGGGACATCAGGCCGACCCGGTCACCGGGCTGCACACCGGCGGCGATCATGCCCTTCGCGGCGGCCCGCACCTCCGCCAGGAAGGCGGTGGCCGTGACGTCCTGCCAGGTCCCGCCCACCTTGCGGGCGATGACGGCGACGTCCGGGTGCTGCGCGGCGTTTCTGCGGACGATGTCGGTCAGGTTTCCGTCCGCGGGGACCTCGTACAAAGCCGGAAGGCTGAACTCGCGCAAGACTGCTGCTCCTCTTAGGGCGCCGGCGCCACGACGTTGTGCGATGCGACGGTGCGGTCCAAGGCTCGGGCGGGTGCTCGCGAATTCACTAGTTGAAATCCCGAGCACGACTGGACTGCCCGGACGTTACCCGCCGGTATGGCGTCTACGACAGGGGGTCCCGGCGAGATGTTCGCTGCGTCACACAGGTTGGTGTTCCATTGCGCACAGTAGTCCAACCCTTCACCGACGAGCCAGTAACCGCAGGTCCGCCCGCCATTGTTCACGCGTGCCGCACACGCTTACCCTTGATCGCCATGGCATCGACACCAGGCGGCAACCAGCGCACACGAGTCCACGTGGTCAGCGATGTGCACGGCAACGTCCGTGACCTGGCCCGCGCCGGCGAGGGCGCGGACGCCCTGATCTGCCTGGGCGACCTGGTGCTCTTTCTCGACTACGCCGACCACTCCCGCGGCATCTTCCCCGATCTGTTCGGCACCGAGAACGCCGACCGCATCGTGGAGCTGCGCACCGCCCGCCGCTTCGAGGAGGCGCGCGAGTTCCAGCGCCGGCTGTGGGCGGGCATCGGCAAGGACCGGGCGGCGGTGATCGAGAAGGCGGTGCGCAAGCAGTACGCCGAGCTGTTCGCCGTCTTCCCCACGCCGACGTACGCCACCTACGGCAATGTCGACATGCCGCCACTGTGGCAGGAGTACGCGGGGCCCGGCACCACGGTGCTCGACGGCCAGCGGGTGGAGATCGGCGGTTGGACCTTCGGCTTCGTCGGCGGCGGGCTGCGCACGCCGATGCGCACGCCGTACGAGATCGACGACGAGGAGTACGCGGCGAAGATCGAGGCCGTGGGCGAGGTCGACGTGCTGTGCACCCACATCCCGCCGGAGGTGCCGGAGCTGGTCTACGACACCGTCGCGCGCCGCTTCGAACGCGGCAGCCGCGCCCTGCTGGACGCCATCCGCCGCACCCGGCCCCGCTACTCCCTGTTCGGGCACGTCCACCAGCCGCTGGTGCGGCGGATGCGGATCGGTGCGACCGAGTGCGTGAACGTGGGGCACTTCGCCGGCCGGGGGACGCCCTGGGCGCTCGAATGGTGAGGATGTCCCAGGTCGGGTGAGTTCCGTCGGAGCGGTGCGCGGTAGCCTTCCGCTGCACGCGCGTGCGCTCGGCGACCCGCGCACGGCGATGACGACTACCGGCCCGCATCTGGAGGAGCCACGGCGATGGCGGAACACACCAGCTCGAGCATCACGATCGAGGCGGCGGCGGCCGACGTCATGGGGGTGATCGCCGACTTCGCCCGCTATCCGGACTGGACCGGTGAGGTGAAGGAGGCGGAGGTCCTCAAGACCGACGGAGAGGGCCGCGCCGAGCAGGTGCGTCTCGTCATGGACGCCGGCGCGATCAAGGACGACCAGACCCTGGCGTACACCTGGACCGGGCAGCACGAGGTCTCCTGGACCCTGGTGAAGTCCCAGATGCTCCGCTCCCTCGACGGCTCCTACGTCCTCACCCCGGCCGGCGCGGGCACGACCGAGGTCACCTACCGCCTCACCGTCGACGTCAAGATCCCCATGCTCGGCATGATCAAGCGCAAGGCCGAAAAGGTCATCATCGACCGGGCCCTGGCCGGCCTGAAGAAGCGAGTGGAATCAGGCGCGTAACTGCGGGCAGTCGTGCCGCTGGGGCGGCACGGGTGGGCGCGGCGGCACCCCGCAATCGCCGGGTTGCGCAAACACCCCCCGCCCAGCCTCCACTACCGTTCACCCCCATGCGCACCCTCCTGATCACGGGCCCCGGCGGCAGCGGCCGCACCACGACCGCCGCCGCCACCGCACTGGCCGCAGCCCGCGAGGGTGCCCGCACCCTGCTCCTCGGCACCGACCGCACGGACACCCTGAGCCCCGTCCTGGGGGACACGGGGGACACCCCCGGCCTCACCGTCCACCACGTCGACCCCGACACAGACTTCCGCACCGACCTCGCCGCCCTCCAGACAAGAGCCGCCCCCGCCCTGGACCTCCTCGGCGCCTCCCGCCTCGACCCCGAGGAGATCGCACCCCTCCCCGGCGCCGAGGAACTCGCCGTCCTGCGCTCCCTGCGCGACGCCGCGCTCTCCGAGTCGTACGACCTCCTCGTGGTCGATCTCCCACCCACCCCCCGCGCCCTCTCCCTCCTCTCCCTCCCCGAGGAACTCCGCCGCTACCTGCGCCGCCTCCTCCCCTCCGAGCGGCAGGCCGCCCGCGCCCTGCGCCCCGTACTCGGCCGCCTCGCCGGCGTTCCGATGCCCGCCGAGTGGCTGTACGACGCGGCGGCCCGCCTCGACCTCCAACTCGCCGCCGTCGAGGCCGTGCTCGCCGACAAGGACACCGCCGTACGCCTAGTCGCCGAACCGGGCCCCGCCGGCGCCGACGCCGTACGCACCGCGGCCCTCGGACTCGCCCTGCGCGGACTGCGCACGGACGCGCTGATCGCCACCCGCGTCCTGCCGGAGAGCGACGGCGACAGCTGGCTGGCCGCCCCCGTCGCCCAGCAGCGCAAGACCCTGGAGGAGTGGCGGGAGACGTACGACGTCCACCCGGTCGCCCACCTGGGCCGCGACCCCCGCGGCGCCGACGACCTCGCCGCACTCGCCGTACCCGGCGCCGGAACGGCCCCCGCCCCGGTCACGTGGCCCGTCACCGACCGGCTCGCCGACGACGGCGTCCTCGTCTGGCACATCCCCCTGCCCGGCGCCCGCCGCGACGAACTCGACCTGATCCGCCGCGGCGACGAGCTCGTCGTCACCGCCGGACCGTTCCGCCGCATCGTCCCGCTGCCCTCCGCGCTGCGCCGCTGCACCGTCGACGGCGCCGCCCTGCGCGAGGAGGAACTGCGCATCCGCTTCCGGCCGGATCCGGCTCTGTGGCCGCGCACCCGCTGAAGCGACCACGGCCGTTCGGGTAACGTCGAAGGTGCCATCCGTAGTCAGGAGTCCGTCATGAGCGAACAGCTCCCTCCGTCCGACGACGCCGGGGACGAGATCGTCGAGAAGCCGGTGGACGACGTACGGGCGGCCGAGACCCACGCCGACGCCTGGGCGACCGCCGTCGCCGAGGACCTTGAGGCGGAGAAGGCCCGCCGTCGCGCCGAGTACGGACCGCCCCCCGGTTCCGCCGCCGAGGAGCTGAAGAAGTTCGTCGACGCGGTCGCCGACAGGCTCTCCGGCCTCCAGTCGCCGCTGTTCGGCGCGGTCGCCGGGCCGGCCGCCCAGCAGGTGGTGCGGCAGGTCGTCCAGCAGGCCAAGGCCGCCGTCGAACCCGTCATCGAACGCAACCCCGACGTCTTCGACCACCTCGCCGCCGCGGGCAACGAACTGCTCGCCGCCTACCGCTCCGCCGTACAGGACCAGGAGCGCCGCTGGACGGCCCGCGACACCGACCCCCGCGACCTCGACGAGCGCCGCGACCGGGGCGACGACCCCGGCACCGGCCCCGGCGAGCGCATCGACCTCGACTGACACCCCGGTCCCCGGCGGGGCGCCCATGATCCCCGCCGGGCCGCTCACCGTACGGACGCCCCGGCCCCGAGGGCGGCGCCTCGGGTACCGTTGGCGGTAGCGGGGCTCGACCGGAACTGAGGGATTCATGGGACTCACCATCGGCGTCGACATCGGCGGCACGAAGATCGCGGCCGGCGTGGTCGACGAGGAAGGCAACATCCTCTCGACCCACAAGGTGCCGACCCCGGGCACGCCCGAGGGCATCGTGGACGCCATCGCCTCCGCGGTGGAGGGCGCGCGTGCGGGGCACGAGATCGTCGGCGTGGGCATCGGTGCGGCCGGATACGTCAACCGCCAGCGCTCGACGGTGTACTTCGCGCCCAACATCGACTGGCGCAACGAGCCGCTCAAGGAGAAGGTCGAGGCCCGCACGGGTCTCCCGGTCGTCGTGGAGAACGACGCCAACGCCGCCGCCTGGGGCGAGTACAAGTTCGGCGCGGGCGCCGGCCACCGCAACGTCATCTGCATCACGCTCGGCACCGGCCTCGGCGGCGGTGTGATCATCGGCAACAAGCTGCGCCGCGGCCACTTCGGCGTGGCCGCCGAGTTCGGCCACATCCGCATGGTGCCGGACGGCCTGCTGTGCGGCTGCGGCTCGCAGGGCTGCTGGGAGCAGTACGCCTCCGGCCGCGCCCTCGTCCGCTACGCCAAGCAGCGCGCCAACGCCACCCCGGAGAACGCCGAGACGCTGCTCTCCCTCGGCGACGGCACCCCCGAGGGCATCGAGGGCAAGCACGTCTCCATGGCCGCCCGCCAGGGCGACCGAGTGGCCGTCGACTCCTACCGCGAGCTGGCCCGCTGGGTCGGCGCCGGCCTCGCCGACCTGGCCTCCCTCTTCGACCCCTCCGCGTTCATCGTCGGCGGCGGCCTCTCCGACGAGGGCGAACTGGTCCTCGGCCCGATCCGCAAGTCCTACAAGCGCTGGCTGGTCGGCGGCAACTGGCGCCCGGTCGCCGAGGTCCTCGGCGCCCAGCTGGGCAACAAGGCGGGTCTGGTGGGCGCGGCGGACCTGGCCCGGGAGCCCGACCCGGTCATGTGACCGCGTTCCCCGCACG
Organism: Streptomyces sp. NPDC031111; assembly: GCF_055570675.1. Lineage (NCBI taxonomy): Bacteria > Bacillati > Actinomycetota > Actinomycetes > Kitasatosporales > Streptomycetaceae > Streptomyces > Streptomyces sp. NPDC031111. The sequence goes on along the minus strand of NZ_JBVIGS010000011.1, from coordinate 257,278 downwards.
GCAGCGCCCGCCCGACCCCCTCCGGGGACGGCGGGCGCAGCCGTGACCGCCCCTATGGGGGACCCCTATTCCGGCACGCGCCCGTCCGCCCACTTCGCGGGCACCCGTCCCTCACGGCTCAGCATCTGTGTCGCCAGCACCCGCAGGGCCGCCGCGAAGATCGCCGGATTGCGCAGGAACTCCATGTGGATGCCGGGGAACTCCACCCACGGCACACCGATCCGGCGGGCGATCCCGGCGGAGGGCCGCGCGTAGTACGCACCCCGGTCGACGGCGCCCGCACCCAGCACGATCGGGAAGGACGCGGCCTTCAGCGCGGTCCAGTCGGGACGGAAGCCGGCGAAGCCGGGCCACTCCGTACCGAACAGATGGTCCTGGTTCCCCAGGAACCGCTTCCAGAGGTCGTCGGGCCAGCGGTACGTCCCCTCGCCGCGCGTGGTCCGGGCGAACCGGCGCCCCGCTGCCGGGGCACCCTCCTGGGCGTACAGCGCGGCCATGTCGTCGAAGAAGCCGCGGTCGGGGTCTCCGTCGGGCAGGACGTTCACGGCGGGCGGCTCGTGCGCGATCAGACCCGTCAGCACCTGCGGGTGCAGCGCGGCCAGCGTGAGACCGATGATCGCGCCTCCGCTGTTGCCGAACACGAGGGCACGTCCGTCCGCCACCGACTCGATCAGCCGGCGGGCGTCGGCGGCCTGCTGAGCGAGGTCCATCGGTTCGCCGGAGCGGCCGGTGCTGCGGGAGTTGCCCCGCCGGTCGTAGGTGATCACGGTGAAGGCGTCGGCCAGCTCCTCGGCGACCTCCGAGTAGTACCCGGCGTCCCCTCCGGCCCCGCTGATCATCAGCAGCGGGGGCCCGTCGCCGCGCACTTCGTGGTAGATGCGTGCTCCGTCGGTCTCCAACACGTCGCTGCGCATGGCGGGTCTCCGTCCTGGGGTGCTGTCAGGACCGGGCGAGCCGGGGGACCAGGAGTTCGGCGTTGCCACGGTTGACGGCGTGGAGCTGCCCGGGTTCCCAGTGCGGGTACTCGTCCAGCCCGCTGTCGAAGCCGGTCGCCCACTCCTCGGGGAGCATGGGGAAGTCGCTGCCGTACAGGACGTGCCCGGGGGCGGCGAAGGCGAGCAGGGAGGGCAGGGCGGCCGGGCCGGCGGAGATGGCGGTGTCGAAGTAGAAGCCCCGCAGGTCGTCCAGCAGGCTCTCGGGGGTGGAGCCGGGATGGAGCCGGGCGGCCACGGCGAAGCGGTGGGCGGCGTACGGCAGGAAGCCGCCGCCGTGCGGAAGGATCATCCTGATCCGGGGATACCGCCTCGGCACTCCGTTCAGAGCCATGTGGAGGGCCGTGCGGGCCGTGTCGTACGGGAAGTCCACCAGAGGGCCGGGCAGTCCGGGGACCGGCGCGACCGGCGGCGCGGTGGGGTGGACGAGAACGACGGCGGCACGGGCGTCCAGCTCGGCCCAGAGCGGCTCGAACGCCGGGTCGCCGAGGTAACGGCCGTGCACGTTGGACAGGACGGTCAGTCCGTCGGCGTTCAGCTCGTCCAGCGCACGGGCCGCCTCGGCGAGCGCGGCGTCCACGTCGGGCAGGGGGAGGACGGCGAAGTGACCGAAGCGATCGGGCCGGTCCTTGACCACTTCGGCGGTGTACTCGTTCACGCTCCGGGCGCCGTCACGGGCTCCGGCGGGGTCGTCAGGGGCCCCGACAGGGGCGGGGAACGACAGGAGGCCGGTGGCGATCGACCTGCGGTCCATCATCGTGATCGCGCTCCGCACGTCCCACGCGGGAGCGGGCCAGCCGAGGGCCGCGGCCCGCTCGGCCATCGCACGACCGAGGTCCGGTGGGACCAGATGCTGGTGCACGTCGATGCGCGCGGGGTCCGACATGCCTCTCCGAGCCTCCTCGGGGTTACGGGGAGCGAGGCTGCGGCGGACAGCCCATACCCGTGAAGTACCCCTGGGGAAGCGCGGCGGGTACGGCCGGGCCGGGAACCACCCGGGCGGGCGAGCCCGTACACGCCGGCTTGTACGGGCCGTGGTCGGGTCTGGCGCGTAACCATGGCTGACCGCCGGGCCGTTGTACGGCTGCAAGGTGTGCCGGCAACGCGACAAGGGGGTCGTCGTCCATGGCGAACGGCAGCACGCTTGAGTCGTCCGACAGTCTCAAGGCCTTCGGGGCGGCCTTGAAGACGTTCAGGGAACGTGCCCTGCTGACCCAGGAGCAGCTCGCCGAGCGGCTCAGCTACTCGCACGCCTCCGTCGCCTCGGTCGAGCAGGGGCGGCGGATGCCGACCTCACAGTTCGTCGAACGGGCGGAGGACGTGCTGGAGGGGTTCGGGGTGCTGCGGGCCATGTTCCGGCACGTCGGGCGGCAACGGGGGCTGGCTGTCTGGTTCCGCGAGTGGGCGGAACTGGAGGAGACGGCGGTCGGTCTGTGCACGTACGAGTGCCGGGTGGTGCCGGGGCTTCTCCAGACCGAGGCGTACACGCGGGCCGTGATGCTCAACGTGCCGCCCCCGCCCAGCGAGGAGCAACTGGAGCAGCGGATCGCCGCCCGGCTGGCGCGGCAGGAACTGCTCAGGCGCAGGCCGCCGATCGCGTTCAGCTTCATCGTCGAGGAGTCGGTGCTGCTGCGGCACACGGGTGGCGAGGACGTCACGCGCGAGCTGATCGACCATCTCCTCGCGTCCACCGAGCTGTGGAACGTGGAGTTGCAGATCATGCCGTTGCGGCAGCCGTATCACGCGGGTACGGACGGGCCCATGCAACTCCTCGAGACTCCCGAGCGGCAGTGGCTCGGGTATGCGGAGGGGCAGAAGACGGGGCAGCTGATTTCTGACCGAGAAGCGGTGAGCGTGATGCAGATGCGCTATGCCAAGATGCGCTCAAACGCCCTGTCCCCAGCGGACTCGGTGGGGTTGTTGCAGCGGATGAGGGGAGCGCTATGAGCATCATCAGCGAGCTGTGCTGGTTCAAGAGCAGCTACAGCGGGTCCGAGGGCGACAGCTGTGTGGAGGTGGCCTTCGCGTCCGAGGTCGTGCACGTGCGTGACTCCAAGACACAGGACGGGCCGCGGTTCGCCGTCTCCTCGGCCGCGTGGCACGACTTCCTGGGCCGCGTGGGGCACTGACCCGCCCCCTCGTCGTGCGGGTCGGCGTATCTTGATCCGCATGGCGACGACTCCGCTGCTGCCCGACTCCCGGACCGAGTCCGACGGTTCGGCCGTCATCCGGGTCCTGAGTTACAACATCCGTTCGATGCGCGACGACACCGGCGCCCTCGCCCGGGTGATCAGCGCCTGCGCTCCCGACCTGGTGCTGCTCCAGGAGGCGCCGCGGTTCTTCCGCTGGCGGAAGAAACTGGCGCGGCTCGCCTCGGAGACGGGCCTCGTCATCCTCTCCGGGGGTGCCACGGCCGCCGGGCCCGCGATCCTGTGCTCCCTGCGGGCGACCGTCGAGCGGACCGAGGACGTGCTGCTGCCGCTCACCCCCGGACAGCACCGGCGGGGCTTCGCCACCGCCGTGGTGCGGTTCGGCGGGGCCCGGGTGGGGGTGCTGAGCTGTCATCTGTCGCTGGACAGGGCCGAGCGGTACGAGCAGGGCGGCATGCTCCTCGACCGGCTCGCCGGGATGGGGGTCGAGCACGCGATTGCCGGCGGGGACGTGAACGAGCGGCCGGACGGGCGTACCTTCCGGCGGCTGGCCGAGTCACTCGGCGACTGCTGGGCCGCGGCTCCCTGGGGCGGCGAGCACACCTGGGTCCGCGACGCCCCGCACCGGCGTATCGACGCGCTCTTCGTCACCAAGGGCGTCGAGGTGCTCGGCTGTGGTGTCCCGCTCGAACAGCCCGGGGTGAGCGAGAGGGACCTGGCGGCGGCCACGGACCATCTCCCGGTCCTGGCCGCCCTCAGGATTCCCGCCGTGTGAGCGCGGTCAGACCACCGCGCCCCGCCCCGGGTCGTCGTCGTCCTCGTCGTCCGTGCGCATGCGCATCACCAGCGTGGCGAAGCCGCCCAGGAACCCGCCGATGCACACGGTGGTCAGCCACCAGGTCATCTCCCAGCCGAGCAGTATCGCCAGCAGCAGGAGCAGCGGGCCGCCCAGGACGCCGAGCCAGGCGAACCTGGACGTGACGTCGGTGTCCGGCAGCGGCGGCGGCTCCGGCGGTACGAAGTGGCCCTCGTCGGTCTCGTCGAGGTCCTCTTCCGACGGCTCGGCCACGCTGTAGTCACGCGGGCCGCCGACACCGGGCGCGAAGGAGACGGAGCCGCCCAGCGGCTTGGCCGGCTTGTCCTCCGCCTTCCGGGGCGCCTCGGCCTCCACCTCGTCGTCATTGGTCTCGGTCTCGAGCAGCGCCAGATCCTCGATCGACTTGAACGGCTTGGCGCCCGGCGGGTCCGGGGGCTCCTCCCCGTACCCGGCGACGATCGCCTCCCACGCGGCGGCCTCGTCGAAGGGAACCCCCTTCTCCTCCGGCTCGCGGCCCTCACGGTCCGAGTCGTGCTCAGCCACCTGTGGTCGTCCCTTCCTTGCCGAGACCGGGCTCCTTGACGGCGCCGGGCGCCAGCCGGCCGATGAATGCGGCGCCCTCCTGGAAGATCCGCTCCGCGTCGTAGTCCAACGTCGCCACGTGGTAGCTCTGTTCCAGCAGGATCTCCGTGACGTCCGTCGACGACACCCGGCCGAGGATCCGCGCCGAGTCCGCGGGCGGCACCACATGGTCCTGCGGGCTGCGCATCAGCAGCAGCGGCTGGGTGACCTGGGGCAGCTCGCCGTCGACGAGCCGGAAGAAGGTCCGCAGGGAGTGCGCCGCGTGCAGCGGCACCCGGTCGTACCCGAGCTCCCTGCTCAGCGGCATCGCGATGTCGCTCGCGATGCCCTTCGTGGCCGGGACGAGGTGGCGGAGCACCGGAAGGGCGTGCGCGGCCACCCCGTGCACCTTGTTCGCCGGGTTGACGACCATCACCCCGCTCACCGCGTCACCGTGGCGCGCGGCCAGCCGCAGCGCCAGCGCGCCGCCCATCGACAGACCGGCCACGAAGACCCGGTCACTGCGGTCGAGAAGCACCCGCAGCTCGCGGTCGACCTCCGCGTACCAGTCCTGCCAGCCGGTGACCCCGAGGTCCTGCCAGCGGGTGCCGTGCCCGGGCAGCAGCGGCAGCGAGACCGTCAGGCCGCGGGCGGCGAGGTGCTTCGCCCAGGGGCGCAGGGACTGCGGCGAACCGGTGAAGCCGTGGCAGAGGAGGACGGCGGTCTCCCCGCCCTCGTGGCGGAACGGCTCGGCTCCGGGCAGGAGCGGCACCTTCGGCCTCCTGTTCGTGGGGACTCGTAGGAAGGGTCCGGCACGTCATGACGGCCGGGGCGGCACACGGATTGCAGGACCTTCACCGTACGCGACCGCACTGACACCGACCAGGGCCGTCGGGTCCATTCCCGGTGCTCCGGGATATGGTCTGACCAACACGCACAGGAGGCACTCGGTTGTTGTACGGCACGATGAAGGTCGCCATCGGAGGGCCGCTGAAGCTCGCCTTCAGGCCCTGGGTGGAGGGCCTGGAGAACATCCCCGCCGAGGGCCCCGCCATCCTGGCCAGCAACCACCTGTCGTTCTCCGACTCCTTCTTCCTGCCGGCCGTCCTGGACCGCAAGGTCACCTTCATCGCCAAGGCCGAGTACTTCACCACCCCGGGCGTGAAGGGCCGGCTGACGGCCGCCTTCTTCAAGGGCGTGGGCCAGCTCCCGGTGGACCGCTCCGGCGCGCGCGGCGCGGGCGAGGCGGCGATCAAGAGCGGCATAGAGGTGCTGGAACGCGGTGAGCTGTTCGGGATCTACCCGGAGGGCACCCGGTCGCCCGACGGGCGGCTCTACCGCGGCAAGCCGGGCGGTCTCGCCCGCGTGGCACTGGCCACCGGGGCGCCCGTGATCCCGGTCGCCATGATCGACACGGAGAAGATCCAGCCGCCGGGGCAGGTGATGCCGAAGCTGATGCGGCCCGGCATCCGGATCGGCAGGCCCCTGGACTTCAGCCGCTACCAGGGCATGGAGCACGACCGGTTCGTGCTCCGCGCGGTGACCGACGAGGTCATGTACGAGATCATGAAGCTCTCCGGCCAGGAGTACGTCGACATGTACGCCACCGCCATGAAGCGGCAGCTCACGGAGGCGGCCAAGGCGGAGAAGGAAGCGGAGAAGGCGGCGAAGGCCGCGCTCGCCCGCGCGGAGAAGGAACAGGCCGAGAAACTGAGGGCCGCGATGGAGCAGACCGACCGGGAGCGGAACGGACGACGGTCCGACTCCTGAACGGGGGCCCGGGGGAGTGGGGGACATGGCCAGGCGCGAGAGAGTCATGCGCATGTCGGTCGAGCAGCCGCTGTGGCGTGCGCTCACCGGCTACCGGGTCCTCACCCTCGTCTACGCGATCGGGCTGTTCACCACCGCCTACGAGGAGTTCCGCCGTCCCTGGCTCGCCGTCGGCTACTTCGCCGTCCTCGCGGTGTGGACCCTGGCCACCCTGCCCAGGACCGCCAGTGCGGCCGCCTGCACCAAGCGCTTCCTCACCGCGGACCTGACCGTCGCGCTCGTCGGCATCCTGCTCACGCCCGTCGCCGACGCGCCCGAACGCGTCCACGACGGCGGCCCGACCCTGCCGTCCATCTGGACCGCCGGCTCGGTGCTGGCGTTCGCCATCAAGGGCGGCTGGCGCTGGGCGGCCGTCGCGTCCACCCTCGTCGCCGTCGCCAACCTGATCGAACGCGGCGGCCCCGCCCGCGACACCGTGCACAACGTGATCCTCGTCTGGGTCGCCTCCATCGCCATCGGCTACGTCGTGGAGGTCGCCCGCGCCTCCGAGCGCACCCTCGCCCGCGCCCTGGAGATCGAGGCGGCGACCAGGGAGCGGGAGCGGCTCGCGCGGGACATCCACGACAGCGTGCTCCAGGTCCTCGCGATGGTGCAGCGGCGCGGCGCGGTGATCGGCGGGGAGGCGGCCGAGCTGGGCCGGCTGGCCGGCGAGCAGGAGGTGGCGCTGCGCACCCTGGTCTCCGGCGGCCTCGTACCGGTCTCCCGGGCCTCGGAGGACGCCGCCGAGGGCGCCGTCGTACGGGCCGTGGACGAGGCCGAGGAGGACACCGGGGACGAGCGGGTCGACCTGCGCGCCCTGCTCGCCCCCTTCGCGGCATCCCGGGTGAGCCTCGCCGAGCCCGGGGCGCCGGTCCGGCTGGCGCCGGGCGCCGCGCGGGAGGTCGCCGCCGCCGTCGGGGCGGCCCTGGACAACGTCCGCGCACACGCCGGGGAGGAGGCGCGGGCCTGGATCCTGGTCGAGGACGAACCGGACGAGGTGATCGTCACCGTCCGGGACGACGGACCCGGCATCCCCGAGGGCCGGCTCGCCCAGGCCGAGGGCGAGGGCCGGCTCGGCGTGGCCCTGTCCATCCGGGGCCGGCTGCGCGACCTCGGCGGCAGCGCGGAACTGATCTCGGTGCCGGGGCAGGGCACGGAGGTCGAGCTGAAGGTGCCCAAGAGCACGCAGGACACGAACCACCCGCGGGGGAAGGCGGAACAGCGATGACGGACACCACCACCGGGGACCGCGAGGACCCGATCAGGGTCATGGTGGTCGACGACCACCCCATGTGGCGCGACGCCGTCGCCCGGGACCTGTCCGAGTCCGGCTTCGAGGTCGTCGCCACCGCCGGCGACGGCGACCAGGCGGTGCGCCGCGCCAAGGCCGCCGCACCCGACGTCCTGGTCCTCGACCTGAACCTGCCCGCCAAGCCCGGTGTCCAGGTCTGCAAGGAGGTCGTCGCCGCCAACCCCGCCGTGCGCGTGCTGGTGCTCTCGGCGAGCGGTGAGCACGCCGACGTGCTGGAGGCGGTGAAGTCCGGGGCCACCGGCTATCTGCTGAAGTCGGCCTCCACCGAGGAGCTGCGTGACGCGGTGCGCCGTACCGCCGTAGGCGACCCGGTGTTCACCCCCGGCCTGGCCGGACTGGTCCTCGGCGAGTACCGCCGCCTCGCCTCCGAACCGGCCGGCCCCGCCCCCGGCGACGGCGAACCCGGGGCACCCCGGCTGACCGACCGCGAGACCGAGGTGCTCCGCCTGGTCGCCAAGGGCCTCAGCTACAAGCAGATCGCCGAACGGCTCGTCATCTCCCACCGCACGGTGCAGAACCACGTGCAGAACACCCTCGGCAAGCTCCAGCTCCACAACCGCGTGGAGCTCGTCCGCTACGCCATAGAGCGGGGCCTGGACGACGAGTAGACCCAACGGCCCCTTCCCTCCACGGATTTGACCGTCCCGACCATCCCGATGTGACCCGGATCACCCTTACCGTGCCAGGTGGGAACGAACGGCATTTCGGCAACCATGGCGAAGGGACACTTCCATGCGGGTCGGAGTACTGACCGGAGGCGGCGACTGCCCCGGGCTCAACGCCGTCATCCGGGCCATCGTCCGCAAGGGCGTCCAGGAGTACGGCTACGAATTCACCGGATTCCGGGACGGCTGGCGCGGCCCCCTCGACGGGCACACGGTCCCCCTCGACATCCCCGCCGTACGCGGCATCCTGCCCCGCGGCGGCACGATCCTAGGCTCCTCCCGGACCAATCCGCTGAACGAGGAGAACGGCATACGCCGCATCAAGGACAACCTCGCCGCGCTGGGCGTGGAGGCGCTCATCACCATCGGCGGCGAGGACACCCTCGGCGTCGCCACCCGGCTCGCCGACGAGTACGGCATCCCGTGCGTGGGCGTCCCCAAGACCATCGACAACGACCTGTCCGCCACCGACTACACCTTCGGCTTCGACACCGCCGTCGGCATCGCCACCGAGGCCATCGACCGGCTGCACACCACCGCCGAATCGCACATGCGGGTCCTGGTCGTGGAGGTGATGGGCCGTCACGCGGGTTGGATCGCCCTCCACTCGGGGCTCGCCGGCGGCGCGAACGTCATCCTCATCCCCGAGCAGCCCTTCGACGTCGACCAGGTGTGCGCCTGGGTGACCTCCCGCTTCCGCGCCTCCTACGCGCCGATCGTGGTCGTCGCCGAGGGTGCCGTACCGAAGGACGGCGACATGGTGCTCAAGGACCAGTCGCTGGACTCCTTCGGACACGTCCGGCTCTCCGGGGTCGGCGAATGGCTGGCCAAGCAGATCGAGAAACGCACCGGCAACGAGGCCCGCACCACGGTCCTGGGGCACGTCCAGCGGGGCGGCACCCCCAGCGCCTTCGACCGCTGGCTCGCCACCCGCTTCGGACTGCACGCCATCGACTGCGTCCGCGACGGCGACTTCGGCAAGATGGTCGCCCTGAGCGGCACGAACATAGTCCGCGTCCCCATCGCGGAAGCCACAGCCCACCTGAAAACAGTCGACCCAACCCTCTACGACGAGGTCGGCGTCTTCTTCGGCTAACCGCCCGGCCGCGGGCAGTCGTGCCGCTGGGGCGATGGGGGCACCTCCCGCTCGAGCGAAGCCGAGAGTGGGGGAGGGTGGGCGCGACGGCACCCCGCAAGCGCCGGGCCGCGCGACCCACCCCCGGCCCGCCCCAACGCAGGGCCCGTCCGGCCCAAGCACACCCCCACCAGGCCACGTATATTCACCAGCACGGCAGCAAACCCGGCAAACCCCCCGGAGGGACCCCGTGGAGATCCTCGCCTTCGGCGTACAGTCCGACGAGAAGCCCCTGATCGAGCGGGCTTTCAAGGATCACCACGAGGTCCGCGGCCTCGACGTCTTCCTCAACACCGACACCGCCCCCATCGCCGCCGGCCACGAGATCATCTCCACCAGCGTCAACTGCGACCTAGGCGCCGAGGTGCTGACGGACCTCGCCGCCGGCGGCACCCGGATGGTCGCCCAGCGCTCCACCGGCTTCAACAACATCGACCTGGAGGTCGCCGAGCGCCTCGGCCTGACGATCGCCCGGGTGTCGTACTACTCGCCCCACTCGGTCGCCGAGTTCGCCTGGACCCTCGCCATGGCGGTCAACCGCCGGGTCGTCCGCGCCGCCATCCGCACCCGCGACTTCGACTTCCGCCTCGACGGACTGATGGGCCGCGACATGCACGGCCGCACCGTCGGCGTCCTCGGCACCGGGAAGATCGGCGAGGCGTTCGCCCGGATCGCCCACGGCTTCGGCATGCGGCTGCTCGGCTGGGACGTCCACGAGAACCCCGCCTGCCGTGAGCTCGGTATGACCTACGTCCCCAAGGAGCAGCTGCTCGCCGAGTCCGACCTGGTCAGCCTGCACGTCCCGCTGCTGCCCGCGACCCAGCACCTCATCGACGCCGACGCCCTGAAGGCGATGCGCGACGACGCGATCCTGATCAACTCCAGCCGGGGCGGCCTCATCGACACCGCGGCCCTCGTCGCCGAGCTGCGCGAGGGCCGCTTCACGGGCGTCGGCCTGGACGTGTACGAGGCGGAGGCGGGACTGTTCTTCCTTGACAAGTCCCTGGAAGCCGTCGACGACGACACCCTGGCCCGCCTCGTCACGTTCCCGAACGTCCTGGTCACCTCCCACCAGGCGTACTACACCGTGGACGCCGTCGAGCAGATCGTCGGGACCACGGTGAGCAACGTCCTGGACTACAGCGCCGGCCGGCGCTCCGAGAACGTGCTGGTACCCCGGAGCTGACCCACCAACTCCCGTACGACCGCCGAGCCGTTCAGGGTCAGCACCGACTCGGGGTGGAACTGCACCCCGGCGAAGCCCTCCCCGCGCAGCGCGTGCACCTCGCCGCTCGCGGAGCGGCTGACCTCGACGCCGCGCGCCGCCAGCCCGGCCGCCGCCCCGTCGTCGCAGTGCGCCACGAAGCTGTTGTAGAAGCCGACCGTCTCCGGCCGCCCGAACAGGTCGATCTCCGTCTGCGCCCCCTGGTACGGCACCTCCTTGCGGACGATCTCCAGGCCCAGCTCGGCCGCGATCAGCTCATGACCGAGGCAGACCCCGAGGACGCCGTGCCGGTTCTCCCGGAGGACCTCGGCGGTCAGCGCCCGCAGGAACCGCATCTTCGCGTCGGCCGTGTCCGACGGGTCGCCCGGTCCGGGCCCCAGCACCAGCGGACCCTCGTGCCCGAGCACGGTCTCCCGCAGCCCCGGCTCGTCGTACCGCCGCACGGTCACCTCCAGGCCGGCGGCCCGCAGCACATGGGCGAGCATCGCGGTGAAGGTGTCCTCCCCGTCGACCACCAGGGCGTGCCCGGTCAGCGCCTCCGACCGCTCCTGCATCCGCAGCCAGAACGGCGCCAGCGAGGCCCGGCGCCCGTCCAGCGCCGCCCGCACCCGGGGGTCGTCGGCCAGCCCCGGCCGTACGGTCTCCTCGCGCGGCCGTCCCGGACGCACCCCCAGCGCGGCCAGCACCCCGGCCGCCTTGGCGTGGGTCTCCGCGACCTCGCCCGCCGGGTCCGAGCCGCGCACCAGCGTGGCCCCGACCGGCACGCGCAGCCGCCCGGAGGCGTCGATGTCGGCGGTGCGGATGAGGATCGGGGAGTCCAGGGTCTGGGCCCCGCCCTCGTCGCGGCCGATGAGGGCCAGCGCGCCCGCGTAGTAGCGCCGCCCGCCCACCTCGTGCCGCTCGATCACCCGGCAGGCGTTCTGCACCGGCGACCCGGTGACGGTCGCCGCGAACATGGTCTCCTTCAGCACCTCGCGCACATCCAGCGAGGACCGGCCGCGCAGCTCGTACTCGGTGTGCGCGAGGTGCGCCATCTCCTTCAGCCGGGGGCCCACCACGACACCGCCCATGTCGCCGACGGTGCACATCATCTTGAGCTCCTCGTCGACCACCATCGACAGCTCCTCGATCTCCTTGCCGTCGGCGAGGAACTCCAGGAGGTGCTCGGGGGTCGGCCCCTCGGCGGGATAGCGGTAGGTGCCGCTGATCGGGTTCATCACGACCGTCCCGCCGGACGCCCGGACGTGCACCTCGGGACTGGCCCCGACCAGGACCCGGTCGCCGGTGTGCACGACGAACGTCCAGTACGCCCCCCGCTCGCCCTCGAGCAGCCGCCGGAACAGCGCGAGGGCGTCGGCCCGGCCGAACCCCGGGATCTCGCCCTCGTACGTCCGCCGGATCACGAAGTTGGCGCCCTCGCCCCGCCCGATCTCCTCGTCGAGGACCCGCCCGACGATCTCCGCGTACTCCTCGTCGCCGACGTCGAAGCCGCCGCCCTCCACGCGGACGTCGTGGGCGGGGAGCCGGTCCAGGGCCTCGGCGAGCGGGATCTCGTGCCGCTCCTCGGGCGTCAGCACCAGCAGCGGGGTGCCGTCGTCACGGACGTCGAAGCCGCGCTCGCGGATCTGCCGGAAGGGGACGACCGCCAGGCACTCGTCGGGCAGGTCGGCCAGGAGGTCACGGGTGCCGACCGGGCCGATCAGCAGCTCGACCACGTTGTCGTCGTGGCCCGGCGTGCGGCGGCGCAGCAGGGCGAAGGGGCGGTCGTCGTGCGGGAGCTGTGCCAGGTCCATGATGGGCCTTCCTCGTTTCGTCGCTGTCATGAGCGTGAGGAACGGCCCCGGGAAACACGGAAGGCCGCCCCTCGGGCGGCCTTCGCGAAGTCTGTGCGTACGCGCAGTCAGTGGGCCGCCGGAGTAGCGGGCCACCACCAGTTCTGGGTCGAGTGCGCGAACATGTCCCAGACCCTAGCGCATCTCGGGGCGCAGCGGCCCTCGTCTCATTTTTTGAGCGTCGGGATGGACGGCCGACCCGACCCCGTAGTGTGGGTTCCGTGACCGTGAACGCTAAGACCAGCGCGAGCGCTGGCAACACCTGGCGAGACCTGCCCGCGGCGCAGCAGCCCGAGTACCCCGACCCCGAGGCTCTGCGCGCAGTGATCGCGGACCTCGAGTCGTATCCGCCGCTCGTCTTCGCGGGCGAGTGCGACCAGCTGCGCGCCCGGATGGCGGCCGTCGCCAAGGGAGAGGCGTTCCTCCTCCAGGGCGGCGACTGCGCCGAGGCCTTCGACGCGGTGTCCGCGGACCACATCCGCAACAAGCTCAAGACGCTGCTCCAGATGGGCGCCGTGCTCACGTACGCCGCGTCCGTGCCGGTCGTGAAGGTCGGCCGGATCGCCGGCCAGTACTCCAAGCCGCGCTCCAAGCCCACCGAGACCCGTGACGGCGTGACGCTGCCCACCTACCGGGGCGACTCCGTCAACGGCTTCGACTTCACCGAAGAGGCCCGGATCCCGGACCCCGAGCGGCTGAAGCGGATGTACCACGCGTCGGCGTCCACGCTGAACCTGGTGCGCGCCTTCACCACCGGCGGCTACGCCGACCTGCGCCAGGTGCACGCCTGGAACCAGGACTTCGTGAAGTCGTCCCCGTCCGGCCAGCGCTACGAGCAGCTCGCCCGCGAGATCGACAACGCGCTGAACTTCATGCGCGCCTGCGGTGCCGAGCCGGAGGAGTTCAAGACCGTCGAGTTCTTCGCCTCGCACGAGGCGCTGCTGCTCGACTACGAGTCCGCGCTCACCCGCGTCGACTCCCGCACCGGTCAGCTGTACGACGTCTCCGGGCACATGGTGTGGATCGGTGAGCGCACGCGGCAGCTGGACCACGCGCACATCGAGTTCGCCTCCAGGATCCGCAACCCGATCGGCATCAAGCTCGGCCCGACCACCACGGCCGAGGAGGCGCTCCAGTACATCGAGCGCCTCGACCCCGAGCGGGAGCCGGGCCGGCTGACGTTCATCGTCCGGATGGGTGCGGACAAGATCCGCGACAAGCTCCCCGAGCTGGTCGAGAAGGTCACCGCGTCCGGCGCGACCGTGGCCTGGGTGACCGACCCGATGCACGGCAACACCTTCGAGGCGGCCTCCGGCCACAAGACCCGCCGTTTCGACGACGTGCTCGACGAGGTCAAGGGCTTCTTCGAGGTCCACAAGGGCCTGGGCACCCACCCGGGCGGCATCCATGTGGAGCTCACCGGTGACGACGTCACCGAGTGCGTGGGCGGCGGTGACGAGATCTTCGTCGACGATCTGCACCAGCGCTACGAGACGGCCTGCGACCCGCGGCTGAACCGCAGCCAGTCGCTGGACCTGGCGTTCCTCGTCGCGGAGATGTACCGCGACCAGTAGCCGGAGGTGCCGGTGCGACCGGCGAGGGGGTGGGGCGCGCATCACAGGAGATCGCACCCCACCCCCTCTTTTGTGCCCCTGGGGCGCCGGGTAAGGTTAGGTTAGCCTCACCGATCAGGGGTCGGTACGGCTCGACCCAGTACTTCTTCGGGAGGTGAACCGCGTGTTCGTGTGCAGCTGCTTCGGCGTGACCGAGGAACAGGTGAAGAGTCACGCGGACGCCGGAGCGTGCACGCCCCGGCAGATCGCCTCCGCCTGCAAGGCGGGCACCGACTGCGGCGGTTGTGTACGGCGCATCCAGGCACTGCTCGGCCGCGGCTCGTGCCCACGACGGCAGCTGATCGACCAGGGCGAGCCGCCGCTCACGGCGACGCTGCCGGAAGCCGCCTAGGCGGCTCCCGCCGCCTGCCCTAGTGGGTTGAGAAGCCGCCCGTCCCCGGGCCCGACGCATCGGGCTGGGACTGCTCGATGACCGTCGACAGGTACAGCGACTCGCCCAGCTTCTCGATCAGGTCCAGCTGGGTGTCCAGATAGTCGATGTGGTGCTCCTCGTCGGCCAGGATCGCCTCGAAGACGTTGGCCGAGGTGATGTCACCCTTGTTGCGCATGACCTCCACCCCGCGGCGCAGCCGGTCGATCGCCTCGAGTTCGATCTCCCGGTCCGCCTGGAACATCTCGGTCACGCTCTGCCCGACCCGGACGTGGAACAGCCGCTGGTAGTTCGGCAGGCCGTCGAGGAGCAGGATGCGGTCGGTGAGCACCTCGGCGTGCCGCATCTCGTCGAAGGACTCCGCACGCGTGTACTGGGCGAGTTTCGTCCAGCCCTTGTGGTCCTGCAGCTTCGAGTGCAGGAAGTACTGGTTGATGGCCGTGAGCTCGGCGGTCAGCTGCTCGTTCAGGAATTCGATGACCTCGGGGTCGCCCTGCATCGCATGGGCTCCTTCCGCGCGGGGGAACTGGCAGGTTGGGGCGCATGATTGCATCGGCGGAGAAGATCGTCCAGTAAGTCTTCACTTAGTAAGTAAGTCCATGCTCAGTCGTCTTTGTACCTGTTTGACCGAATCTGCCGGGCCCGGTTCAGGGGCATCGCCACCGGTCTGTCAGGATGGAGGCATGGGTCAGCCGGCGGAACGCGAAGCGGGGGAGCGCGCATCAGAAGGAGCGGCGCGGTTCGAGCTCCCGCCGGGGCAGCGACTCCAGCGGGGCTGGCCGGTCACGCACTACGGGCCCGTCCCCAAGTTCCGGCCCGAGCGCTGGGAGTTCCGGGTCTTCGGCGCCACCGCCGACGGTGAGAAGCACTGCTGGAACCACGAGGAGTTCACGGCCCTGCCGTACACCACCGTGGTGGCCGATCTGCACTGCGTCACCAAGTTCAGCATGGTGGGCGCCGAGTGGGGCGGGATCCCGGCCCGCACCATCGTGGACATCGCCCCGCCCGCCCCGGACGTCACCCATGTGATGGTCTGGGCGGAGTACGGCTTCAGCTCCAACCTCCGGCTGGCCGACTTCACGTCCGAGCGCGCCCTCTTCGCCACCCACAAGGACGGCGAGCTGCTCACCGCCGAGCACGGCTTCCCGCTGCGGCTGATCGTCCCCCACCTGTACGCCTGGAAGGGCCCCAAGTGGGTCCGCGGTGTGGAGTACATGACCGCCGACCGCCGGGGCTTCTGGGAGGAGCGCGGCTACCACAACCTCGGCGACCCCTGGAAGGAGCAGCGCTACTCCTACCAGGAGGAGCCCGGGGACGGCCCCGAGCTCTGACCGCCGGACGCCTCAGGAGTCCCGGAGCTTCTTCAGCCGCTCCACGTCCGCCGCGTGTCCCTCCTTGCCGCCGGGCGTCTCGATGACCAGCGGTACGCCCTCGGTCGCCGGGTGCGTCATCAGGGCCCGGAACGGATCCTCGCCGATGTGTCCGGCGCCGATGTTGGCGTGACGGTCCTTGTGCGCGCCGACCACGTCCATGGAGTCGTTGGCGTGGATCAGCTTCAGCCGCCCCTCGCCGACCGTGTCCACCAGCAGATCCAGCGTCCGGTGCGTTCCGTCCGGCCCGGTCAGGTCGTGTCCGGCCGCGAAGACATGGCAGGTGTCCAGGCAGACGCCCAGCTTCGGGTGGGCGTCCAGGGCCTCGAAGTACGGCCCGAAGTCCCAGGTCCGCGAGCACAGCGAGGCACCCTGGCCCGCCGTCGACTCCAGCAGCAGGTACGGGTCGTCGTCATGGGTGAGCTCGTCGAGCAGCGGCAGCATGTGCTCCCGTACCTGCTTCAGCGCCACCGGCCGCTCCCGTCCGCCGGTCGCGCTGCCCGTGTGCACCACCACGCCCAGCGCGCCGATCTCCCGCCCCCGCCGCAGCGAGTGCCGCAGCGACTCCACCGACCGCTCGACGGTCGCCTCGGTGTGGGACCCGAAATTGATCAGGTACGGGGCGTGCACGTACGCCGGGATCGACTCGGCCGCGCAGGCCGCGCGGAACGCCTCGTCCTGCCTGGGGTTGCCGACGGGCGTGGCCCAGCCGCGCGGATTGGCGACGAAGACCTGCACGGTCTCGGCCTTCAGCTCACGGGCGTAGGAGAGGCCGACGGAGTGCAGGCCGCCGGCCACGGGGACGTGGCCGCCGATCGGGTTGCGGGCGGGGCCGGACAGGTGGTTCTTCACCCGTCAAGGGTGTCATGACCGCGGGGCGCGGCGGTCGGGGCCCCGTCCCGCTCAGCCGATCTCGATGGTGATCGTCGACCCCTTGGGGGCGGTGTCCCCGCCGTCCACGGACTGGCCCTCGACGGTGTCGCCGAACAGGCCGAGCAGTCCGCGGTCCTCGTCCACCTGGAACCCGGCGCCCTCCAGCTTCTCCTTGGCCTCGCCCACGCTGTCGCCGACCACGTCCGGCACCTCGACCATCTCCGGGCCCTTGGACAGCGTCAGCGTCACGGTGTCGCCCTCGGCGGCCTGACGGCCCTCGCCCGGGGTCTGCCGGGCCACCTGGCCGGCGTCGTGCTCGGAGTTGACCCGCTCGGGGGCGATCTTCACCTTGAGACCGGCCTCCTCCAGCGCGGCACGCGCGTCCTCGACGTCGTCGCCGGTCACGTCCGGCACGTCCACCGGGCTGCCCTTGCTCACGGTCAGCGCCACGGCGGAGCCCGCGCGGACCTTGGTGCCCTTGCCCGGCTCCGTGGAGATCACGGACCCCCGGGCCACGGCCTCGCTGAACTCCCGCGTCACCATGCCCGGCTCCAGACCCTCGTCCCCGAGCAGGTCCCGCGCCTTGTCCAGCGGATAGCCGTCCAGGTCGGGCACCCGCACGGTCTCCGGGCCCCTGGAGATGGTCAGCGACACCGAGTCGTTGCTGCGGATACGGGCCCCCGCCTTGGGATCGGTGCTGATCACCGCGCCCCGCTCCACCGTGTCGCTGTACGCCTCCTTCACCTCGCCGACGTCCAGCCCGGCGGTCGCCAGCCGGTCCCGGGCCTCCTTCTCGGTCTTCGCCAGCAGCGGCGGGACCTTGGTGAACTGGCCGGAGTTGATGTACCAGATGCCCGTGCCGACGCCGAGGACCAGGAGCACGGCCACGACGATCGCCATCGGGCCGCGCCGCAGCGCCGTCCGGCGCCGGGGCGGCAGCGGCGGCGGGGACTGGAACCGGCTGGTGTGGTGCACCGGGTCCGCGGCCCCGTCCTCGTTGACCGGCAGCGGGCGGGGGACCGTCAGCGCGCGGGGGATGACGCTCGTACGGTCCTCCGCGTTGTCGTGCTCCGACGTCAGCGCCTGTGGGGGTACCGCGTCGAGCTGCTCGGCGGTGAGCCGGCCGCGCCCCGCGCGGACCCGCGCGAGCAGCGCCACCGCGTCGTGCGGACGGACCTCGGGGTTGCGCGCCGTCGCCGACGCGACCAGCTCGTCCAGCTCGTACGCCATGCCCGGCACGGCGGCCGACGGGGGCGGGACGTCGTCGTGCAGATGCTTGTAGAGCACGATCGCGGGGGAGTCGCCGTCGTGCGGCTTCTCGCCGGTCAGCATCTCGTACAGCAGGATGCCGCAGGCGTACACGTCGACGCGGGGATCGGCGGTGCCGTTCTCGATCTGCTCCGGCGCCAGGTAGGAGACCGTGCCCAGCACGGTGCCCGTGGTGTTCGTCACCGAGTCCACGGCGCGGACCAGACCGAAGTCGGCGACCTTGACCCGGCCGTCGTCCCCTATCAGCACGTTCTCGGGCTTCATGTCGCGGTGCACGAACCCCGCCCGGTGCGCGGCACCGAGCGCGGCCAGCACCGGCTCCAGGATGTCCAGCGCGGCGCGCGGCTGGAGCGCTCCGCGCTCGCGCAGCACGTCGCGCAGGGTGCAGCCGGCGATGTACTCCATCGCCAGGTAGACGTACGCCCCGTCGGTGCCCTGGTCGAAGACCTGCACCACGTTCGGGTGGGCCAGGCGGGCGACCGACTTCGCCTCCCTGATGAACCGCTCGACGAACGAGCCGTCGGCCGCGAGGGAGGGGTGCATCACCTTGAGCGCGAGGACGCGGTCCAGGCGGGTGTCCACGGCCCGGTAGACCGTGGCCATCCCGCCGACCGCGATCCGCGCCTCGACGCGATACCGGCCGTCGAGCACCTGCCCGACCAGGGGGTCCTGAAGGGTCGTATCCACGCACAGAGTCTACGAGCCCCCACCGACACCCCCGCCCGCTTGCTCCCCCGTTGAAGCGGACCTGTGACGTGCGTTACGAAGCTGCGGGCAGTCGTGCCGCTGGGGCGGCACGGGTGGGCGCAGGCGGCACCCGGCAAGCGCCGGCAAGCGCAACCCACCCCCGCCCGGCCAAAGGCACCCCGCACCTAAAAAGCCGGCCGCTCCGGATCCAACACCGCCATGCCCTCCGCAGGAGAAGACGCGGACGCGGCGAACCACCGCCGAGGAATCCGCCCCGCCACCCGAGCCAACCGCCCCGCCTCCACGGCCCCCCGCATCGCGGCAGCCATCAGCACCGGCTCCTGCGCCCGTGTCACCGCCGACGCCAGCATCACCCCCGCACACCCCAGCTCCATCGCCAGCGCCACATCCGACGCGGTCCCGGCCCCGGCGTCGAGAATCACCGGCACCCCCGCCCGCTCCACGATCAACTCGAAGTTGTGCGGATTCCGGATCCCGAGCCCCGACCCGATCGGCGACCCCAACGGCATCACCGCCGCACACCCCACGTCCTCCAGCTTCCGCGCCAGCACCGGATCGTCGTTCGTGTACGGCAGCACCGTGAACCCGTCGTCGACCAGCGTCTCCGCCGCGTCCAGCAGCTCCACCGGGTCCGGCAGCAGGGTCCGCTCGTCGGCGATGACCTCCAGCTTGACCAGATCGGTGCCGAGCGCCTCCCGCGCGAGCCGCGCGGTGAGCACGGCCTCACCCGCGGTGAAGCAGCCCGCCGTGTTCGGCAGCACCCGGATGCCCAGCTTCTCCAGCACCGACAGCACCGACCCGTGCACCGACGGGTCCACCCGCCGCATCGCGACGGTCGTCAGCTCCGTCCCGGACGCCACCAGCGCCCGCTCCAGCACATCGAGGCTCGGCGCCCCTCCGGTGCCCATGATCAGGCGGGAGGTGTAGGACGTACCGCCGAGGAGGAACGGATCGTCGGCCATGGTCAGCCTCCCTGGACGGCGGTCAGGACTTCCACGCGGTCCCCCTCGGACAGGGGAGTGGCGGGCCACTGCACGCGCGGTACGACGGTTTCGTTGAGGGCGGCGGCCACCCCGGAGGGCGCCGCGGTGAGCGACTTCACGACGAGGTCGAGGGCCGTGCCGGGGGCGAACTCCCGGGGCTCGCCGTTGACCGAGACGTTCATGCGGACTGCTCCGTGAGGACGGCGGCGCCGAAGCGCCGGGGGGTGAACGGGCGGGCCTCCTCCGGGAGCGCGCCGGTGGTGAGGACGTGCGCCATGACGTCGCCGGTGACGGGCGTCAGCAGCACGCCGTTGCGGTAGTGGCCGGTGGCCAGCAGCAGCCCCTCCAGCGCGGTGGGGCCGAGCAGCGGCGCGTTGTCGGGGGAGGCGGGGCGCAGTCCGGCCAGGGTCTCGGTGAGGGGCAGCTCGGTGATCCCGGGGGCGAGTTCGTGGGCGTCGCGCAGCAGCTCGTACACGCCGCCGGCGGTGACCGTCGTGTCCCAGCCCATCTCCTCGCTGGTCGCGCCGATCACCAGCTCCCCGTTCTCGCGGGGCACCAGGTAGACGTGGCTGCCGCGCACCACGGCCCGCACCGTCCGGCTCAGGAAGGGACCGTGCCGGGCGGGCATCGTCAGCCGCACCACCTGGCCCTTCACGGGCCGTACGGGAGGCAGTACGTCCGCGGGTACGCCCGCGAGCCGTCCGCTGAGACTGCCGGCGGCCAGCACCACCTGCCCGGCGCCCAGCTCGGTGCCGTCGGCCGTGACGACTCCCGTCGCCCGGTCCCCGGCGACGACCAGCCGCTCGGCCCACGCGCGGTGCACGACCACGCCCGCCCGCTCGCACGCGGTCAGCAGCGCGGCCGCCAGCCGCCGCGGGTCGATCTGGTGGTCGCCGTCCACCCGCAGACCGCCGCGCACACCCGGCGCGAGCATGGGCTCCAGCCGCCGGCACTCCCGCCCGGACAGCCACTGCGACTCCAGCCCGGACCGCTGCTGGAGCGCGTGCAGCTCCCGCAGATGGGCGCGGTCGTCGGCGTCCAGCGCCACGGCGAGCGTGCCGCACCCGCGGTAGCCGAGGTCCTGGCCGGTGAGCTCGGTCAGCTCGGCCGCGAAGTCGGGATAGCGCCGCGCGGAGGCGAGGTTCAGGGCGAGCAGGGTCTCCTCGCCGTAGTGCAGTTCGGTGACGGCGGCCAGCATCCCGGCGGCCACCCGGGCGGCGCCGCCGCCCGGCTCGGGGTCCACCACGGTCGTGGCGAGACCGCGCTGCGCGGCCCGCCAGGCCGTGACCAGACCGATGATTCCGCCCCCGACGACGAGGACGTCTGAGGTACGCGTGGGCGACATGGGCGTCCAGCCCCTCCCTTCGCCGGCATGACCCGGATCAGGTTCGTACGGTCGGAGGCCGCCAGCCTCCCTCTCAGCCCGGTGCGTCCGGGCTCCCGCGAGTGCTTGTACGTTGGCCACCCTAGCCCTCGGCCCACCGACCTCGTAAGGGAGCCTCCGCGTGGCACGCTCGCTCGACGGACTCGTCCTCGCCCCCGTCGCCGACCAGGCCCCGGGCCAGGTCGGCACCCGTACCCGGTTCGTCTACCACGAGCGCGGCGGCGAGATCTGGGCCGACTACGCGGGCGGCGACGTCGTCCGCGGGCATCTGGTGGGCACCCGCGCGGGAGACCGGCTGGACTTCCGGTACGTGCAGCTCAAGCGGGACGGCACGACGTCCTCGGGGCACTGCGTGTCGACGGTCGTGGAGCTGCCCGACGGACGGGTACGGCTGGAGGAGAGCTGGGAGTGGGAGTCGCAGCCGGGCAGCGGGACGAGCGTGGTCGAGCAGCTGTCCGGGGACGAGGACTCCGACTGATCGGCGCGCGTCGGGTGTCTATGGTGATCGGGTGAGCGAGCAGACGCAGGAACCGGGACCGTCCGAGCCGCGGCGGGTGGTGGTGGCGGGCGCCGGCATGGCCGGTGTGCAGACCGCGGTCGCGCTGCGGGAGCAGGGCTTCACCGGCACCGTGACCCTGATCGGCGCGGAGCCCCACCAGCCGTACGACAGGCCGCCGTTGTCCAAGGCGGTCCTGCTCGGCAAGGCCGAGGACTCCGCCTTCGACGTCGACTTCGAGGAGCTCGGCATCGAGCTGCGGCTCGGCTGCGAGGTGCTCGGCCTGCGCCCGGGCGACCACGAGCTGGACACCGAGAACGGGCCTGTCCCGTACGACGTCCTGGTGGTCGCCACCGGGGCGGAACCGGTCCGGCTGCCCGGCGCCGAGGGGGTGCCCGGCGTGCATCTGCTGCGCACCCTGGACGACGCCGAACGGCTGCGGCCGGTGCTCGCGCGGCAACACGACATCGTGGTGGTCGGCGCCGGCTGGATCGGCGCGGAGTTCGCCACGGCCGCACGCGAGGCAGGCTGCGCGGTCACCGTGGTGGAGGCCGCGGAGCGCCCGCTGGCCGAGGCGCTGCCCGCCGAGGTGGCGGACCGGATGACCGCCTGGTACGCCGAGGCCGGCGTCGGGCTGCGCACGCACGCGCGCGTGGAGCGCGTCGAGCCCGGCGCCGTGGTGCTGGACGACGGCTCGCGGCTGCCCGCGGGCGCCGTGGTCGTCGGCATCGGGGCCCGGCCCGCGACGGCCTGGCTGGGGGGCTCCGGGATCGAGCTGGGGGCGCACGGCGAGGTCGTCGCCGACCACCACCTGGCGACCTCCGTGCCGGACGTGTACGCGGTCGGCGACTGCGCGTCCTTCCCGTCCGGCCGCTACGGCGAGCGGCTGCTCGTCCACCACTGGGACAACGCCCTCCAGGGGCCGCGCACGGTCGCCGTGAACGTCCTCGGCGCGCCCACCGGGCAGGCCCCCGCGGTCTACGACCCGGTGCCGTACTTCTGGTCCGAGCAGTTCGGGCGCTTCGTGCAGTACGCGGGGCATCACGCGGCAGCCGACCGGACCGTGTGGCGCGGGGACCCCGCCGAGGCGGCGTGGACCGTGTGCTGGCTGCGGGAGTCCCGCCTGGTCGCGCTGCTCGCGGTGGGGCGGCCCCGGGACCTGGCGCAGGGGCGCCGGCTGATCGAGTCGGGCACGGCGATGGACGCCGGGCTGCTGGCGGACCCGGCGCGTCCGCTGAAGTCGGCGGCCGTATGAGATCACGGGCCGACGCGTCGGCCCAGGTGGGCGGGGCTGACTTCCGACTGTCAGTGGCAGATGGCAGGCTTGTTCCGTGACCGAGATTGACGCAAAGATCGATGCTCTCGTCCCCGCCTGGCTCACCCTCCCCGACATCGCCGAACAGCTCGGCGTCGAGGTGACACGTGTCCGGCAGCTGGTCAAGGAGGGCCAGCTCATCGCCGTACGCCGAGGTGAGAACCGCGCGCTGCACGTGCCCGCCGCCTTCATCGACGGGGACAAGGTCGTCAAGGGCCTGACCGGGACCCTGACGCTCCTGCGGGACGACGGCTTCACGGTCGAGGAAATGCTGGAGTGGCTGTTCACCCCCGACCCCACCCTGCCGGGCACACCGGCGCAGGCACTCAGCGAGAACCGTGGCACGGAGGTGAAGCGCCGGGCCCAGGCGCTCGCGGTCTGACCCGCACCCGACCGTCCCGAACCACCACGACACCGGCCGGGGCACGGGCCCCGGCCGAGGGCCCGCCCGTGCCCGCGGCATAGGGTCCCTTGCGGTGTGCGCTCCCCGGCCGGGGAACGCACACCGCCGACACACCGGGCCCGCCGGGTCCGTACGCCACCGACATCCGGGGGGACGCCGCATGTCCGACACCGCCACCGCCCGCGCCCGGCTCGCCGACGCCCGGGTCTACCTGTGCACCGACGCCCGCAAGCGGCAGGGCGACCTCGCGGAGTTCCTGGACGCGGTCCTGGCCGGCGGGGTCGACATCGTGCAGCTGCGGGACAAGGGCATGGAGGCCGGCGAGGAGCTGGAGCACCTGGCCGTCCTCGCCGACGCCTGCGACCGGCACGGCAAGCTGCTCGCGGTCAACGACCGCGCGGACGTCGCCCACGCCGCCGGCGCCGACGTCCTCCACCTCGGCCAGGGCGACCTCCCCGTCCCCGCCGCCCGCGCGATCCTGGGCGACGACGTCCTGATCGGCCGCTCCACCCACGCCGAGTCCGAGGCAGCGGCGGCGGCCGTCCAGCCCGGAGTGGACTACTTCTGCACCGGCCCCTGCTGGCCCACCCCCACCAAGCCCGGCCGGCCCGCCCCCGGCCTGGACCTGGTCCGGTACACCGCCGCCCTCGGCACCGGGCGCCCCTGGTTCGCCATCGGCGGCATCGACCTCGGCAACCTCGACGAGGTGCTGGACGCCGGCGCCCGCCGGGTCGTCGTCGTACGGGCCATCACCGAGGCGGACGACCCGGGCGCGGCGGCGGCCGAGTTCGCGAAGCGGCTGCGGCAGACGGCCGGCTCCGACGCCTGATGAACCCCACGCATCCCAGACTTGTCCAAGGTGTGGACAACAAGTCGTCATTTCAGACAAATCCCACCCGTCCGGTTGGGGGACCGCCCACCCCTGGCTAACCTGCCCGTATGGCCCTCGGAACCGCATCCACCAGGACTGATCGCGCACGCACCGTGCGCGACATCCTCGCCGCAGGCAAGACGACCTACTCGTTCGAGTTCTCGGCGCCGAAGACCCCCAAGGGCGAGCGGAACCTGTGGAGCGCGCTGCGCAGGGTCGAGGCGGTCGCGCCGGACTTCGTCTCCGTGACGTACGGCGCGGGCGGCTCCACGCGTGCCGGCACGGTCAAGGAGACCCAGCAGATCGTCGCCGACACCACCCTCACCCCCGTGGCCCACCTCACGGCGGTCGACCACACCGTCGCCGAACTGCGCAACATCATCGGCCAGTACGCCGACGCCGGGATCCGCAACATGCTCGCCGTGCGCGGCGACCCGCCCGGCGACCCGATGGGTGACTGGGTCCCGCACCCGGAGGGACTGACCTACGCGGCCGAACTCGTCCGGCTCATCAAGGAGTCGGGCGACTTCTGCGTCGGTGTCGCCGCCTTCCCCGAGATGCACCCGCGCTCGGCTGACTGGGACACCGACGTCGCCCACTTCGTCGACAAGTGCCGGGCCGGCGCCGATTACGCGATCACTCAGATGTTCTTCCAGCCCGAGTCGTATCTCCGGCTGCGTGACCGAGTCGACGCGGCGGGCTGCGCGACCCCCGTGATTCCCGAAGTCATGCCCGTGACCAGCGTGAAGATGCTGGAGAGGTTGCCAAAGCTCAGTAACGCCTCGTTCCCCGACGCCCTCAAAGAGCGGATCCTCACAGCGAAGGACGATCCGGCGGCGGTACGCTCCATCGGTATCGAGTTCGCCACGGAGTTCTGCGCTCGGCTGCTGGCCGAGGGAGTGCCCGGACTGCACTTCATCACGCTCAACAACTCCACGGCGACCCTGGAAATCTACGAGAACCTGGGCCTGCACCACCCACCGCGGGCCTAGACCGGTCGCACGGACATACGACACACTGCGTAGCGACCACTGGGAGAGGGGCGTACATGGGCTGGACGGTCCTCTACATCGCGTTCGGCATCGTCGCGCTGTGGCTGCTCGGTGAGGTGCTGCTTCAGTACAAGGCGCGGCTGCGCTGGCGGCTGCTCGCCTTCGCCGGCTTCCTCGGTGTCGTGCTCGGTGTGCTGATTCCGTCGGTGATCGTCATCGGGCTGGGCGCCGCCGCCTTCGCGGTCGGCCAGACCTACGTCACGCTGTCCTTCCGCAGGGGCTTCGCGGCCGGCTGGGCGGTCAACGCGCCGGTGCTGGCCGCCGCCAAGGGCCGCCGGGGCGAGCGCGGGCGCCAGGACCCCACCCTGGAGGTCTCCGACCTGGAGACGTCCGCCGGTTACGGCGACGAGGGCGCCGACCACCGCGACCGTTCCGGCTACGGCACGGACGACGACTACGACCGCGACGACGTCTTCACCCCCGCCGCGCGCC
Source organism: Streptomyces sp. NPDC031111 (assembly GCF_055570675.1). NCBI lineage: Bacteria > Bacillati > Actinomycetota > Actinomycetes > Kitasatosporales > Streptomycetaceae > Streptomyces > Streptomyces sp. NPDC031111. The sequence continues at coordinate 231,620 of NZ_JBVIGS010000011.1, read as the reverse complement.
CCGACCAGCCGGCGGCCGCCGAGACCACCGCCGTCTACGAGCCGCAGCCCATGCCCGACGACACCGGTTCCTACGGCGTCTACGGCGACACCGGGTACGCGGCCCCGTCCCAGGACCAGTACGCGGGCGCCACCCAGGCCGCCGACCAGAACTACGCCTACGACTACTCCGGTTACGGCCAGCAGCAGGGCTACGACACCACGGGCCAGCAGCAGTACGCCGCCTACTCCGACCCGTACATCGGCAACTCGGCCTACGGCGACACCTCGTACGACACGGGCTACGCCGACCCGCAGCAGTACGCCCAGCAGGGCTACGCCCAGGACCCGTACGCCGGCGCCTACGGCGGCGAGACCCCGGCCGGCGGCCTGTGGGTCCCGCAGCAGCGCAGCGCCGACGACCCGTACGGCGGTGAACTCCCGCCGGAGCAGCCCTACCCGTACCAGGGCGACGGACAGCCGCAGGGCAACGGCCCCGGGTACGACGAGCAGTACCGCTTCTGAGCGCGGTCACTGCGAGCCGCGGAACTCCGGCCCCTCCACGATCAGTCCGGCGACCAGTGCCCCGGACATCCCGGCGTGCGGGAGCCCGCCGCCGGGGTGGGACCAGCCACCGGCCGTGAACAGCCCCGGCAGCCTTGTGGTGTTGGACGGGTGCAGCAGCCGCCCGCCCGCCGCGGCCAGCGCCGGAACCGGCACCGCGCCGCCCTCCGCCCCGGTCTCCTCGGCGATGTCGGCCGGGGTGCGCACCTCGTGCCACAGCAGCCGGTCGCGCAGGCCGGGTACGGCCCGCTCGGCGGCGGTGATCAGACTCTCGACGTGCGCCTCCGAGACGCCCTCAAACCCCGCGGGCACCACCGACGTGACCGTGACCGCCTCGTGGGCGGCGTCCGGGACCAGCGCCGGGTCGTCCGGCCGCAGGACCGTCACCGTGGGGCGGGCGGGCAGGCCCGCGGGGGAGCCGAACAGCGACACCAGCTCGGCCTCCCGCTCCTCCGCGTGCACGACCGTACGGTGCGCCGTCCCCTCGGGGCGCCCGCCCCGCAGCGCCAGCAGCGCCGTCACCCGGCTCGCCGCCCCCCGCTGGGCCGGAACCCCGTCGTCACCGCGCACCCGCGTCCCCCGGCCCAGCCGGTCCATCACCCCGGGAGCCACGCCGGCGACCACGAGATCCGCCTCCGCGCGCGTCCCGTCGGCGAGTTCCACCCCGGCCGCCCGGCCGTCCTTCTCCAGCACCCCGGCGACCTCCGCGCCGAAGTGGAACTCCACCCGGCGGGCCACGCACCGCTCGTACACCGCCCGCGCCAGCTCCCGCATACCGCCCCGCACGTACCACGTGCCGAAGGCGTGCTCCATGTACGGCAGCACCGCCGCGCTCGCCGGGGTCTCGCGGGGGTCGAGGCCGTACGCCAGCGCGTGGCTCTCCAGCAGGGCGATCAGCCGGGGATCGCGCAGCTCCCAGGCGCCGACCTCGGCGAGCGTGCCCGCCGTGCGCGTGCGCAGCAGCCTCTTGTGGGGGACCGCGGGATAGGGCTCACGCTCCGCCAGGACCTGCCAGTTGGGCCACAGCGGCTCCTCGAGGAGCGGCCGCCGCGAGCGGTCCCAGGCCTCCCGGGCCCGCACCAGGAAGTCGCCCCAGCGCCTGGCGGCGGACGCTCCCAGGGCGTCCTCCAGGGCCGAGACCACGCCCGCGCGGGAGGCGTTGGGCAGCGACACGCGCGTACCGTCCGCGAACACGTGGTGCGACGACGGGTCGACCTGGACCAGCTCGACGCATTCCTCCAGCGGCTCCCGGCCGGTCTTCACGAACAGATCGCGGTGGACGGCGGGCAGCGGGAGCAGACCCGGCCCCGTGTCGAAGGAGAACCCGTCGCGCTCCACACGGCGCAGCGCGCCCCCGTAGGTCTCCGTCCGCTCGTACACCGCCACCCGGTGGCCCGCGACGGCCAGCCGGGCGGCGGCCGCCATCGCGCCCATCCCGGCGCCGATCACCGCAATCCGTGCCATGCCAGGGACTTTATCCGCCGCCACCGACAGTCCGTCCCGAGTACCCGCGCCCCCGACCGGGGGACCAGTCGGCGGCACCGGGCCGTGGGCACGGGTGCGCAGCCCTGAGTATCCGTACCCAGTCGCCCAGTTGAGTACGGGCGCGGATGGGGCGGGCCCGCCGGAACGGGAGAGTGGAGACCACGGAGAGGGGCTCGCCTCCCGGAACCGGCGGCACGGGGCGCCGGAACGGCGGCGGGCCCGCGATCCGCTCCTTCCGCCGGCACCGTCGGCGGGAGCGAGGCACGGGGGAACCCGGGGGACGACCGCAACGGGGGTCCACGGGGGGACGTACGGGGGAGCAAGGAAGGCGCCGGTCCGGCCGGTGGCCCGCGGGGGACGCGGCCACCGCCGGGCCGGCGTTCTCATGCACCGGACGGGTTCAGGGTCGGCCGCTGACCCGGCCCTGGAGCAGCCGGGACAGCGCCGCGTGCACGTCGTCCAGGGAGCGCTCCGGCTGGAAGGACTTCCAGTCCAGCGCGGCCACCAGCACCATGCCGACCAGCGCCGCCGCCGTCAGCGGGACGTCGATCTCCTCGCTGAACTCGCCGTTCGCCACGCCCTCGCGCAGCACGCCCTCGACCACCGCCACGGCCTGCTGCCGCACCACCATCAGCGTGGACTGCCAGGCCCGGTTGGTGCGCCACAGCTCGGCCACGTACAGCTGGGTGAAGGCCGGGTAGCGGTCGATGAAGACGAGCCCCGCGCGGATCATCGCGTCCAGGGCGTCCACCCTGCTGCCGCCCTCCGCGGCCGTCCGCTCGGCCGCCTCCCGGAGCGAGGCGGTGAGCAGGCCGACGCCGTGCCGCAGCAGCTCCTCGAAGAGGACCGACTTGCTCGCGAAGTTGTAGTAGACCGTGCCCTTCGCGACGCCCGCCCGCTCGGCGATCTCGTCCACGGTGGTGGCGGAGAAGCCCTGTTCGGCGATGAGGGTGACGGCGGCCTCGTAGAGCTTCTGCCGGGTGGCCTCGCGGCGGGCGCTGCCGCCCGGCGTGGTGCTGCTGCTTTCCATGGCCCTGATTGTCACAGGAGGGCCGGTCCGACCGTTCACAGGCTCAGCTCCGGGTGGAGCCGGTCCAGGGTCCACACCTGGCGGCGGCGGGCCGACAGCGCGGTCAGCGCGAGGGCACCCGCGGTGAAGGCGGTCAACACGGCGCACGCCTGCCACACCGGTCCGGGGCCGCCGCCCGTGATCAGCCGCCGCAGCGCCTCCACGACATGGCTCATCGGCAGGAACGGGTGCAGCGCGTTGAAGAAGGCCGGGCTCGTCTGCACCGGGTACGTGCCGCCCGCCGAGGTCAGCTGGAGCATCAGCAGCGCGAGGACGAGGATCCGGCCGGCCGCCCCGAAGCGGGCGTTCAGCCACTGCACGATCGCCGCGAAGCACGCCGTCACCAGGAACAGGAAGCCCACCGTCCCGGCGGCCCGCGCCATCCGCAGTCCGAGCCCCCAGTGCAGCACCGACATCAGGGCCACCGTCTGGAGCACCCCGATCGCCACCACCGGCAGCCAGCCCGCCAGCGCGATCCGCCAGGCGGAGGCGCCCGCCGCGAGCGCCCGCCGGTTCATCGGCGCGATCAGCATGTACGCCACCATCGCGCCCACCCACAGCGACAGCGGGATGAAGTACGGGGCGAAGCCGGTGCCGTAGTTGGGCGCCTTGTGCAGATCGCTGGAGACGAGCCGCACCGGGTCGGCCATCACCTCCGTGCGCCGGTCGCGGTCCCGCTCGTCGTAGTCGGGGATCCTCCCCGCGCCGTCGTGCAGGCCGCCTGCGAGTTCGCCGGAGCCGTCGACGAGCTTGTAGAGGCCGCCGTTCAGATCGTCCGCGCCGGTCTTCAGCTCACCGACGCCCTTGTCCAGGTTCCGGGCGCCGGTCTCCGCGGTGCCGAGTCCCTTGTTCAGCTTCTTCGCGCCGGCGGCGACCTTGCCGGCCCCGGAGTCGAGCTTGTTGATCCGGGTGACGGCGTCGTCGAGGTCCTCGGAGAGGTGCGGCGCGCGGTCGGCGAGCGACCGGGCCTGCTTCTCCAGGGTGCCGAGGTGGGTGTCGAGCTTCTTCAGGTCGTCGCCGTGGTCGGTGACCAGGGCGTCGACGTCGCCGGCGACCGTCGCCGCGGTGGCCACCGCGTCCCGGGCCTTCTTCAGGTCCGGGCACGCGGGGTCGGGCAGGACGGGGTCCTCGCAGCGTGCCTTGTGGAGGTCGTCCATGGTGCCGGACGCCGCGCGGGCGTCCTTCGCGGCGGCCGGCGCCTTCTCCTCCAGCGTGTCGAGGTCGTCGCGGAGCCGGCCGGCCGAGTCGGCGACGAACCGCGCGGTGTCGCCGATGGTCTTCTCGTTGTCCTCGAGGAACGGGCCCACCTCGGCGTCGAGGGCGTTCACCTTGTCGGCGAGCGTCCGCGTGCCGGCCGCGACCTTCTTCGAGCCGTCCTCCAGGTCACCGGCGCCCTTGTGGAGGTCCTCAAGGCCCTTGGACAGCTTGCCGCTGCCCTTGCGCGCGTCCGTCAGGCCGTCGGCGAGGTCCTTGGAGCCCTTCTCCGCCTTCCCGATGCCGCCGCTCAGCTTGTCGGCGCCCTTCGCCGCCTTCACCGTCTCGCCGTGGATGTCCGAGAACGAGACGAAGATCCGGTCCAGGAAGGAGCGCGAGGTCTTCGTGGAGGCGGCCTGGCGCACCTCGCCGAAGACGGTGCGGGAGATCTGCCCGACGATGTAGTTGTTGGCGTCGTTCGTGCGCACCTGGAGGGCGCCGGTCTCGGGGGAGTCGCCGGAGCTGGAGGCGATACGGCGGCTGAAGTCGGCGGGCATGGTCAGCGACAGGTAGTACGTGCCGTCCTCTACGCCCCGCCGGGCCTCGGCGGCGCTCACCTCCCGCCAGTCGAACGTGCCGCTGTCGCGCAGCCCTTCGGCGATGTCGTCGCCCGCGCTGATCCGCTTCCCTTCGGCGGTCGCCCCCTCGTCGTCGTTCACGAGCGCCACCGGGATGCGGTCCAGCCGGCCGTACGGGTCCCAGAACGACCACAGGTACAGCGCTCCGTACAACAGGGGCAGCACCAGCAGGGCGACCAGGGCCGCGCGCGGCAGCTTGCCCCGGCCGAAGCGGCGCAGCTCAAGAGCGGCCAGTCGCGGCGAGCGCATCAGCGGCCTCCTTCGCCTCGTCGTGCCGGTCGGTGCCCGTGCGGACGAGCACCGCGCCGGGTGGCGCCTCGGCGCACACGGCCAGCACGGTGGTGCCGGTGCCGGCGATGGACTTCAGCAGGGCCCAGATCCCGTCCCGTTCGGCGGGCGACAGCTTCAGATCGGTGTCGTCCACACCGAGCAGCCGGGGGCGCCCCAGCAGCGCCAGCGCGAGCGACAGCCGCAGCGCCTCCACCCGCTCCAGATCCCGTACGTGGGTCCGCGCGCCCTTGGGGAGGGCCGCGAGGTCCAGTCCGGCGGTGGTCAGGGCGGTGTCGACGAGCCTGCGTTCCTCGTCGGCGCGCGCGGTGCGCGGACGCGGCAGCAGGCGGTACGGCGAGTCGCCGAAGCGGCGTCGCAGCAGGGCCTGTTCGCGCAGGTGCTCGCCGACGGTGAGGGCGGGGTCGAGGTCGGTGACGCCGCTGACGTGGGCGAGTGCGCTCGCCCGGCGGACCGCGGACATCCGCCGGGGCAGTTCGAGACCGCCGACGGCGGCCCGGCCCTCCGTGGGCCGCATCCGACCGGTGAGGGCGAGCAGCAGACAGGTCCGGCCCGAGCCGGACGGCCCCTCCACCGCGATCAGCGAGCCGGGCTCCGCGTCGGCCGAGACCCCGCGGAACGCCCAGCCCCGCGGCCCCTTCAGGCCGAAGTCGCGGGCCGTGACGGCGAATCCGGTCGGACCGTCCACAAGTCCCCCTGTTTTTGAACTGACTGGTCAGTGCAAAAACTAACCCGAACTGTCGAGCGAAGCAAAAGCCCAGGTCAGAACGGATTGTCAGTGCCATACCTCACGATGTGCACATACGGCACCTCGTGGTAGAGGAGCCGTCACGAAGACGACAGGAGGTTCGTCATGGCCAACTCGTCCGCATCCGCGGCCCGTCGGCACCGCGCAACCCGCCCTGCCCCCTCGCTGAACGGCCCGGCGAGCGACATCCACCCCGTGCTGCGCCGCACCGCCGCCCCGCCCGCCGCCCTCGACCTGCTCGCCCAGGCCCGTGCCGGACTCGACGAGGCCACCGTCCTCGAAACACCCAACGAGCGCTACGCGACGGCCCACCTCGCCGCCCTGCGCACCGCCGCCGCCGTGCTCGCCGCACGCGGCCGGCCCGAGACCTCGTCCAGGGCCCGGGCCAGGATCCGGAGCGCCTGGGAAGTGCTCCCCGAGATAGCGCCCGAGCTCACCGAGTGGAGCGCGCTGTTCGCCTCCGGAGCCGGCCGCCGCGCCCGCGCCGAGGCCGGCATCCAGGGCGCGGCCACCGCCCGGGACGCCGACGACCTCATACGCGACGTGTCGATGTTCCTCCGCCTGGTCGAACGCATGCTGGTCCTCCAGCCGTCCCTGCCCCAGCCCCGCGACGACACGGACGACCCCGGCAACATGCCCGACGCGGGCTGAGCGCCCTACAGGGGCGCGGGGCTGTGTCGACATGCGGCTCCGCCGCGGGGCGCAACGGGGGTCTGGGGGCGAAGCCCCCAGGACGGGACGGGAAGGGGCGGCGGGGGCGAAAACAAAGGGTTCACCCCCGAGCCCCCGGCCGGATGACCGCCCACCACGCCGCAGGCCATAGGCTGGGCAGCACCTGAAGCCCAACCGCCCCGCCAAAAAGCCATGGCGGTGCCCCGCCGAGGAGTCACTACCGTGTCGGACCCGATGCGACCCCGCGCCGCTCTCCGTACCGCCGTGGTCTGGGAGGTCCTCCAGGACGCCCTGGAACGCCGGGTCAAGGCGACCGGACGGCAGGCGCTGGACGTCCTCGACACCGGCGGCGGCAGCGGCAACTTCGCGGTGCCCCTCGCCCTGCTCGGCCACACCGTCACCGTGGTGGACCCCAGCCCCAACGCCCTGTTCGCCCTGGAGCGCCGCGCCGCCGAGGCCGGCGTCGCCGACCGGGTCCGAGGCGTCCAGGGCGACGCCCACGGCCTCTTCGAGGTGGCCGAGCGCGGCGGCTACGACGTCGTGCTGTGCCACGGCGTCCTGGAGTACGTCGACGACCCGGCCGAGGGCGTCCGCAACGCGGTGGCCGCCCTGCGCCCCGAGGGCGTTCTCAGCCTGCTCGCGGCGGGCCTCGGCGGCGCCGTGCTCGCCCGCGCCCTCGCCGGTCACTTCACGGAGGCCAGGCAGGCGCTCGACGACCCGAACGGCCGATGGGGCACCGGCGACCCCGTGCCGCGCCGCTTCACCGCCGACCAGCTCACCGCGCTCGTGGAGGGCGCGGGCCTCCGGGTCGGCGCGGTGCACGGCGTGCGGGTCTTCGCCGACCTCGTCCCCGGAGTGCTCGTCGACACCGAGCCCGGAGCCATGGACGCGCTGCTGAAGCTGGAGGCCGCGGCGGCCGAGCTCGCCGCCTTCCACTCCGTGGCCACGCAACTCCATGTGCTCGGTGAGACCCGGGAGACCTCTGGGGCGTGAGTGGCCCTCTGTGACGCGCTGCTGATCAGCGGCACGTCCGACGGCCCCCGCCGTGCATGGAGTGCGCCACAGGCCCCCCGAATGGCGGCTCGGCGCCGTATGATCGAGGGAGACCGTCCGGCATGACGAGTCGGCCGCCGGGGAATGAGAAGCCTCAGCGGACCGGGACGTGATGGCTGGTACCGGTTGGTCAATTGGCGCAGAGGGGCGGGTTTCACGGGGGCGATTCCCTGCCTATCCTGAAGGGACCCCCCGGGTCGCCCCGGCGACTGCACGATGAGGAGGACTCCGTGCCGCTCTCGGAGCACGAGCAGCGCATGCTCGAGCAAATGGAGCGAGCGCTGTACGCCGAAGATCCCAAGTTCGCGACAGCGCTCGAGGGTAGCGGGCTGCGTACGTACACCCGGCGACGGGTCTACCAGGCGGTCGCGGGCTTCCTCGTGGGTATTGCGCTCCTCATGGCCGGTATGGTCGCCCAGCAGGTCTGGCTCAGTGTCGTGGGGTTCCTCGTGATGCTGGGATGCGCGGTGCTCGCGGTGACCGGCTGGCGCAAGGCCCCCAAACCGGGTGAGCAGCCCACAGGCACGGCGGGCGCGCCGCCCCAGGCGGGCCGTCAGGCCAGACAACGCCGGTCCATGATGGACCGCATAGAGGAGCGCTGGCAGCGCCGCCGAGACGAACAGGGCGGCCACTAACTCCCCAAGCCAAGCCCCAGGGGGTGACCAACAAGGTTGGTCACCCCCTGAAGCACGCCCGCACTCCGCGGCCAGCCGCCCGCCCATCCGCGGGCAGTCGTGCCGCTGGGGCGGCACGGGTGGGCGCGACGGCACCCGCCAGCGCCGGGCAGCGCGACCCACCCCCGTCCGGCCCCAACGGGCAGCACCCTGCAAAGCTCGGGACCCCGAAAAGCACCGGGGGCCCCAAAGCACGGGGCCCCCGAAAAGGCTCAGCCCTGCTGCCGGAAAGGCCGCCGCCACACCGGCCGCACCGCCCGCCCCCGCTCCCGCACCCCGGCCCACCACCCGGACACGGCCCACACCACCCGCACAGCGGACCGCGGAGCGAACACCGCCCGCACCCGCACCCCCCGCCCGGCCGTACCCCGCAGCGCCGCACTCACCCGACGGACATCCTCCGTCAGCCCCGCCACCGGCCGAGGCCGCGGCGCGTACAGCACCTGCTCCACCGCGTCGGCGACGCGGTGCACCGCCGCACCCGCCCCCGTGTCGAGCCGGCCGAGCCGCACGATCCGGTCCGCCGCCCCGCGAGGCGTCAGCGACTCGTCCGGTGCGATCCCGTGGTCCCACGCCGTGTCGGTCAGCTCGTCCCAGACGGCCAGGACGTACGGCGCCGTGTCCGCCTCCGACCGTCCGTGCCCGCCCAGCCGCACCGCCCGCGTCCGCACCCGCCACAGCATCGGCGACAGCGGCAGCACCAGCACGGCCAGACCGGCCAGCACCCACGCCAGCAGCGTGTACCACTTCGGCCCGTCGTCGCCGGCCGGCAGGACCGCCTGCGGCGACTCGCTCCCGCACCCGTCCAGCCGCCTGCGCTCCGCCGAGCAGCTCTCGCTCTCGGTGGGCTCCGCCGACGGCTCCGAGGGCGCCGCCTGGGACGGCCGGGCCGGATCGGGCGCCGTACTGTCCGCGGCGTCCGGCACCGTGTACGTCGGCGTCGAACCACGGGTCGGGGTCGGCTCGAAACGGGTCCAGCCCACCCCCTCGAAGTAGAGTTCCGGCCAGGCGTGCGCGTCCCGCAGCCCGACCGTGACCGTGCCGTCCGCCTGCGGGGTGCCGGGCGCGAAGCCCACCGCGACCCGCGCCGGTATGCCCAGCGAACGGGCCATCGACGCCATCGCGAACGAGAAGTGCACGCAGAAGCCCTGCTTGTCGCGCAGGAACCGCGCGATCGCCTGCGAGCCGCTGCCGACGTCCACCTCGGTGTCGTACTCGAAGCCGCCGCTCAGCGTGAAGTACTCCTGGAGCAGGACTGCCTGCTCGTAGGCGTTGTCCGCGCCCGCGGTGACGTCACGGGCGGTGCGGGACACCACGGCGGGCAGCGAGTCGGGCAGCTCGGTGTACTCGCGTTGCAGGGCGGGCGCCGGATTCGGCGCGTCGGCCAGCTGCTCCGCCGTGGGCTGCACATGGAGGCTGCGCACCTCGTACGTCAGCCCGCGCGTGTTCTGGCCGTGGTCGCCGACCAGCGTCATGCCCACGGGCTCGTAGCGCCAGTTGCCCCGGATGCTCACCCCGCTCGGCGGATAGGGCATCGGCAGCCAGTCCTGGCCGTACCAGTCGGCGGTGGAGATCGTCGTGCCGATCTCCGTGCGCCCGACCTCGGAGCCGAGGCCCGGCGGGGTCGGGAACCTGCCGTCGGGCACGGTGGTGATGGACCGCTTCGACGGTTTCCACGTGGTGCCGTCGAAGTCGTCCAGGGACACGATCCGCAGATACAGGTCCGACGTGTCCGTCAGCTCGGAGCGGACCGACATCACCTGGCGGTCCTCGTCCACGTTCAGCGAGTCGCGCAGCGACACCAGGGGGTTCACCGCGGAGATCGTGCCGCCCCCGCCGCCGCCCGAGCCGACACCCGTGCCGGCCGGGTCCAGCAGGCCGCCGTTCATCGCGGGCAGGCCCAGCGGCACCACCAGCGCTATGCCCAGCGCGACCGCGCCGATCCGTCGCCCGGTGCGCACCGGTGCCACGGCGCCGGGCCGGTCGTCGCCGGCCCTGCGGGCCGGCCCGGCGAACACCCGCCCCCACTGGGACAAGCGGTCGCGGCCCTCGGCGAGCAGCAGCATCAGATAGCCGGTGGCCGCCAGCAGGAACCACAGCCAGTCGATGCCGTTGTCGGACAGCCCCGCCGCCACCGAGTACAGGGCGAGCAGCGGAAGCCCGGCCGGAGCGGCGCTGCGGAAGGTGACCGCGAGGAGGTCCACCAGCAGCCCGATCACCAGGACGCCGCCGATCAGCATCAGCCGGATGCCGTCGGACAGCGGTGCCGGGATCGCGTACCGGCTGACGTCGTTGCCGCCCTGCTCCAGCAGGTCGGCGAAGAAGCGGAAGGTGTCCGGCCCGGGTATCAGCCCGGCGACGGCGTGCTCACGCGCGAACGCCAGGGTCAGCAGCACCAGCGTGACCAGGACCTGCGCCGCCACCGTCAGCGGGCGCGCCAGCGGCACCCGCCGGGCCGCCGCGCCCACCCCCGACTGCACCGCCAGCAGGAACGCCGCCTGCACCAGCCAGGTCGACGGTTCGACCAGCGGCAGCAGGGCGCACGCCGCCATCAGTGTGGCCGCCCACGCGCACAGCGCCAGCCTCGCCCGCCCGCTGATCACGGTCCCTCCCCACCGCTCGCCGCCGTCAGGCCCGAACGCTCCCGGTCCGCCTGCCGCCACAGCTCTTCCACCGAGGCACCCCGCGGCACGCCCAGGGCCGTCCAGCCGGCCTCACGCAGCATCCGCAGCCGCTCCCCGCTCCTGTCCAACGCACCCGGCACATCGGCCGGTTCCCGCAGCCACGTCCCGCTGTCCAGCAGGAAGGCCACGGCGCCGCCGCTGCGCTGCCGCATCCGGGCGAGGACCGCGGCCTGCTCCTCGTCCAGATCGCCGAGGAAGGCCACCAGCAGCCCCTCGTTGCCGCCGCGCAGCACGTCGTAGGCGAGCGACAGACCCTCCCCGTCGGAGTGGTCCACCACGGCGAGGGTGTCCATCATCAGCCCGGCCGCGTCCGCCGACTCCTGACTGGCGCCCGCGAAACCGTCTGACCCCTCGCCGGGCACCGAGTTGCCCGTGTCGGTGAGCAGCCGGACCGAGAAGCCCCGCTCCAGCATGTGCACCAGCACGGAGGCCGCGCCCGACACCGCCCACTCGAACGCCGAATCCGGTCCGGCGCCCTCGTAGGCGATGGCCCGGGTGTCCAGCAGCACCGTGCACCGCGCGCGCTGCGGCTGCTCCTCGCGGCGCACCATCAGCTCGCCGTAGCGGGCGGTGGAGCGCCAGTGCACCCGGCGCAGATCGTCGCCGTAGCGGTAGCCGCGCGGGATCACGTCGTCCTCGCCGGCCAGCGCCAGCGCGCGCTGCCGCCCGTCGCCGTACCCCTTCGCCTCACCGCTCAGCCGCACCGGCGGCAGCGGCTCCACGCGCGGGACCACCGTCAGCGTGTCGTACGTCGAGAACGACCTGGTGAGCTCGCACATCCCGAACGGGTCGGACAGCCGCAGCTGGAGCGGGCCCAGCGGATAGCGGCCGCGCAGATCGGAGCGGACCCGGTAGGACACCTCGCGGCGCCCGCCCGCCTCCACCCGGTCCAGCACGAACCGAGGGCGCGGGCCGAGTACGTAGGGCACCCGGTCCTGGAGCATCAGCAGGCCCGTGGGCAGCCGTGAGACGTTGTCCATCCGCAGATGCACCCGCGCCTCCGAGCCGGCGGGCACCCGCCCCGGGGAGAGCCGGCGGCTGCCGGCGACCCGGTAGCGGGTGCGGTAGAGCACGGCCGCGCACACCAGCGGCAGCGCCGCCAGCAGCAGCCCGACCCGCAGCAGATCGCTCTGCCCGAGCACATACGCGCAGATCGCGGCCGCCACACCGGCGGCCAGGAAGGAGCGCCCGCGGGTGGTGAGTCCCGCGAGGGCCGTCCTGACACCGCTCCGGTCGCCCGTGTCGCCCTCCGTGTGGACGGCGCCCGCGGTGGTCATCACAGCCTCCGGGGCGGCTGCTGGCCGTAGCCCGGCCCGCTGTGGCCCAGGCCGAAGCCGGTCTGCGGCGGGGCCGCCGCGGGCACCGGGGTGCGTTGCAGGATCTCCTGCACCACCTGCTCCGACGTGCGGCGGTTGAGCTGGGCCTGGGCCGTGGGCAGCAGCCGGTGGGCGAGCACGGCCACGGCGAGCGCCTGCACGTCGTCGGGCAGCGCGTACTCCCGGCCGCTGAGGGCGGCGGACGCCTTCGCCGCGCGCAGCAGGTGCAGCGTCGCACGCGGGGAGGCGCCGAGTCTGAGGTCGGGGTGCGTACGGGTGGCGGAGACCAGGTCCACCGCGTACCGGCGGACCGGCTCGGCCACGTGCACGCCGCGCACCGCCTCGATCAGCTTGAGGATCTCGTGCGCGTGCGCCACCGGCTGGAGGTCCTCCAGCGGGGAGACGCCGCCGTGCACGTCCAGCATCTGGAGTTCGGCCTCCGCGCTCGGGTAGCCGACCGAGACGCGCGCCATGAAACGGTCGCGCTGGGCCTCCGGAAGCGGGTAGGTGCCCTCCATCTCGACCGGGTTCTGCGTCGCCACGACCATGAACGGGCTGGGCAGTTCGTAGGTCTTGCCGTCGATGGTGACCTGGCGCTCCTCCATCGACTCCAGCAGGGCCGACTGGGTCTTCGGCGACGCCCGGTTGATCTCGTCGCCGATGACCACCTGCGCGAAGATCGCGCCCGGCTTGAACTCGAAGTCACGGCGCTGCTGGTCCCAGATGGACACGCCGGTGATGTCCGAGGGCAGCAGGTCCGGTGTGAACTGGATCCGCCGCACCGAGCAGTCGATGGACCGCGCCAGTGCCTTGGCCAGCATCGTCTTGCCGACTCCCGGGACATCCTCGATGAGCAGATGTCCCTCGGCGAGCAGTACGGTCAGCGAGAGCCGTACGACCTCGGGCTTTCCCTCGATCACGCCTTCCACCGAATCCCGCACGCGTTCCACCACGGCGGTCAGATCAGTGAGGCTCGCTCGATCGTCATAGGTCGTCACCCGGCCCTCCTCGGCCTTTCCCCGCGCTCCGCAAGGAGCGGGGGACCCCAAATGTTCCGGGCCGACGCCTTGCTGTGCGGCCCGGCCCACCCCAATCACGGACGCCACGCGGGAAAAGTTCCGCGTGACACCACTCCCGCATTCTTGCCGCCGTTACCGTTTCGTGTCACTCGCCTGTGGACAACTGACAGCGATCTGTCAGGTCCCAGGGGTTCCACGGCCTGTTCCGCGGCCGTTTCCACGGTCCGTACCGGCTTCCGGAGTCCGGGTCGTCTCCGGGCGGGCGGCCCGGTCAGGCGGGGTCGATCTCGCGCAGCAGGCCCGTCTTCACGTCGAAGACGAAACCGCGCACGTCATCGGTGTGCAGCAGGAACGGCGAGGTGCGCACGCGCTGCATCGACTGCCGGACGTCCTGGTCCACGTCCCGGAAGGCCTCCACGGCCCAGTTGGGGCGCTGGCCGACCTCCATCTCCAGGTCGTGCCGGAACTCCTCGGTGATGGACTCCAGGCCGCAGCCGGTGTGGTGGATGAGGACCACGCTGCGGGTGCCGAGGGCCCGCTGGCTGATGGTCAGGGAGCGGATCACGTCGTCGGTGACCACACCGCCCGCGTTGCGGATGGTGTGGCAGTCGCCGAGCGAGAGGCCGAGCGCGTCGTGCAGGTCGAGCCGGGCGTCCATGCACGCCACCACGGCGACCTGGAGCACCGGGCGGGCGTCCATCCCGGGGTCGGTGAAGGCGGCCGCGTACTGCTGGTTTGCGTCGACCAGACGGTCGGTCACCGTGCCGTGGCCGGCGGTCGTGTTGTCGGGGCCGGTGGGAACCGATGCGGAAGTCGTCATAGTCATGACGGTACTGGTCACGCGGGCATCAGGCCCGTTGTGAGAGGCGACAAAGAACACCGGCCGGGCTTGGTGTGAGGTAACCCACAGGGGTGGTGTGAACCCCCTCCCACGGGTGATTCTCCCCGTGCACCCCTTGACCGCCCGTGCGGACCGCGACGCGCAGGCCGGTTGATTGACCGGGAGACAGCGTGGACTAAAGTGACGCGAAGCGGGAGGCGAGAGTGCCCCCTGCACTGATTTCCCCCTGGAGAGCCCGGCGACGGCCCGGGGCTCTCCCCGCGTGCGCCCCGCGTACGCACGGCTCGGCCTCCTCCCGCCGCCGTCGGCCCGGCGCCGGCCGCCCCTTCACCGGGGGAGGGCGGGGAACCCGGCGGTGCGTGACGGTGGCGCCGGACCTGAGAGGGCGACTTGAGCGAGAGTCGACACGTCCCGGTGATGCTCCAGCGGTGCCTGGATCTGCTGGCACCCGCCCTGGAGCGGCCCGGCGCGGTGGTGGTCGACTGCACGCTCGGCCTCGGCGGCCACAGCGAGGCCCTGCTCCAGCGGTTCCCCGAGGCGCGGCTCGTCGCCCTGGACCGCGACAAGGAGGCCCTGCGCCTGTCCGGCGAGCGCCTCGCCCCCTTCGGTGAGCGGGCCACCCTGGTGCACGCCGTCTACGACGAGCTCCCCGACGTCCTCGCCCGGCTGGACATCCCGCGCGTGCGGGGCGTCCTGTTCGACCTCGGGGTGTCCTCCATGCAGCTCGACGAGGCCGACCGCGGCTTCGCCTACGCCCAGGACGCCCCCCTCGACATGCGCATGGACCAGACGACCGGCGTCAGCGCCGCCGAGGTCCTCAACACCTACCCGCCCGGCGAACTCGTCCGCATCCTGCGCGCCTACGGCGAGGAGAAGCAGGCCAAGCGCATCGTGTCCGCCGTGGTGCGCGAACGCGAGAAGGAGCCGTTCACGAACAGCGCCCGCCTCGTCGAGCTCATCCGGGACGCGCTGCCGCAGGCCGCCAAGCGCACCGGCGGCAACCCGGCCAAGCGCACCTTCCAGGCCCTGCGGATCGAGGTCAACGGCGAGCTGTCCGTGCTGGAGCGGGCGGTCCCGGCGGCAGTGAAGGCCCTCGACGTCGGCGGACGCATCGCCGTGCTGTCGTACCACTCCCTGGAGGACCGGCTCGTGAAGCAGGTGTTCGCGGCGGGCGCCGCCACCACCGCCCCGCCCGGGCTCCCGGTCGTCCCCGAGCGCTACCAGCCCCGACTCAAGCTGCTCACGCGCGGTGCCGAACTTCCCACCGAGGAGGAGATCGCCGAGAACCGGCGCGCCGCCCCCGCGCGGCTGCGCGGCGCGGAGCGGATCCGGGCGGACGCCGAATGAGGCACGGACGGCGCATGAGGCACGGACGGGCGTGAGTCACGGACGGCACGTGAGGCGGGTGACGGGCCGGGCGTACGGGTGGGAAAAGCGAACTCAGGGGAGCGTGAGTGAGTAGGAAACCCGAACTGAAGGGTCGACCCGAGCTGAGGGGGAGGGCGGCCCGTCTCGCGCAGCTCCTGCCCACCGGGCGCGCCCAGGCGGCGCGCACGCCCTTCGTCCTTCTCGTCGTCGCGCTCCTCGGCGGCGGTCTGATCGGCCTCCTGGTGCTGAACTCCGCCCTCAGCGAGGGTGCCTTCCAGCTCGACGACCTCCAGCGGGAGACCAAGAACCTCACCGACGAGGAACAGGCCCTGCAACGGGACATCGACGCCTACTCCGCCCCCGACGCCCTCCAGCGCCGCGCCCGCGAGCTCGGCATGGTGCCCGGCGGCGACCCCGCCTTCCTGGGCCCCGACGGCAAGGTCAAGGGCGTACCGAGCCCCGCCTCCGCCGCCCGCGCCCCCCTGGTCCTCGCCCCCGAGGCGCTGGCCACCGCGACGGTCCCGCCGCCCGACACGGCGCCGAGCCCCTCGGCCGCCGTACCCACGCCCTCCTCCGCGACGACCCCCGGCAGGTGACGGAAGTGTCCGACAGGGAACCGCCCCGCCGCCGGGTACCCGGCCCCGCAAGGCCCGCCCGACCGGGCGCCGGACAGCGCCCCGGCCCCGGCGCCCGACCGGCCCGCAGGCCCGCGGGCCCCCGCCCCGCGCCTCCGAAGCTCATCCGGCTGGGCAGTCCGCGCCCCCGGCTGCGCCTGGTCGGTGTGGCCCTGACCCTGGTCCTGCTCGCCTTCGTCGTCCGCCTGTTCCAGGTGCAGGCCGTCGACGCGAGCACCTACGCCGCCAAGGCCGACCGGAACCGCTATGTGGGCCAGGTGCTGGAGGCCGAGCGCGGCGGCATCACCGACCGCCACGGCGTGGCCCTGGCGACCACCGAGGACGCGTACGACATCACCGCCGACCCCACGATGTTCGCCCCGGACGAGCTGAAGGTCGCCGACGGCCCCGAACAGGCCGCCGCCCTCCTCGCGCCGATCCTCGGCCAGGACCAGGACAAGCTGGTGGAGAAGCTGCGGCCGGGCAACAAGGCCCTGCGCTACGTCAAACTGGCCGGCCGCCAGACCCCGCAGGTCTGGAAGCAGATCAAGGACCTGAAGGCCGCCCTCGCCAAGAAGGCCGAGTCCGACAAGTCCACCGCCAACGTCCTCGCCGGCGTCTTCTCCGTGCCCACCAGCAAGCGGGTGTACCCCAATAACGAGCTCGCCGCCGGGATACTGGGCTGGGTCAACGCCGAGGGCAAGGGCGGCGGAGGCATCGAGCTCCAGCTCGACAAGCGGCTCGCCGGCAAGGACGGCAAGATCCGCTACGCCCAGTCCGGCGGCCGTCTCGTACCGACCGCGGGCTCCACCGAGACCCCGGCCGTGCCCGGCAGCGACGTCGAGCTCACCATCGACCGCGACATCCAGTGGGCCGCGCAGAACGCCATCAGCAAGCAGGTGGAGGAGTCCGAGGCCGACCGCGGCTACGTCATCGTCCAGGACACCCGCACCGGCG
Source organism: Streptomyces sp. NPDC031111 (assembly GCF_055570675.1). Taxonomy (NCBI): domain Bacteria; kingdom Bacillati; phylum Actinomycetota; class Actinomycetes; order Kitasatosporales; family Streptomycetaceae; genus Streptomyces; species Streptomyces sp. NPDC031111. The sequence goes on along the minus strand of NZ_JBVIGS010000011.1, from coordinate 214,458 downwards.
AGGTCCTCGCGATGGCCAACGCGCCCGGCTTTGACCCCAACGACCTCTCCGAGGCCGATCCGGAGGCGCTCGGCAACGCGGCCGTCCAGGACGCCTTCGAACCCGGCTCCACCGCCAAGGTGCTGTCGATGGCGGCGGTCCTCGAGGAGAACGTCGCCGCACCCGGCACCCATGTCGTCGTACCCAACCGGCTGCACCGCGGCGACCGCCTGTTCAAGGACGACATCGACCACCCGACCTGGTACCTGACGCTCAACGGAGTGCTCGCCAAGTCCAGCAACATCGGCACCATCCTCGCCACCGGCCAGCTCGGCAAGACCCAGGCCCAGGCCAACAAGGTCCTCTACGACTACCTGCGCAGGTTCGGCCTCGGCGGCCACACCGGTCTCGGCTTCCCCGGCGAGACCAAGGGCATCCTCGCCGCGCCCGACACCTGGTCCACCTCGCAGCAGTACACGATTCCTTTCGGCCAGGGCGTCTCCATCAACGCCATGCAGGCCGCGTCCGTCTACTCCACCATCGCCAACGGCGGCGTCCGGATCGACCCCACCCTGGTGCGCGGCTCCAAGGGCCCCGACGGACGCTTCACCCCCGCCCCCGAGCCCCGCAAGACCCGGGTCGTCAGCGAGAAGACGGCGAAGACCCTCGCCCGGATGCTGGAGTCGGTCGTGGACGACGAGGAGGGCACCGGCACCAAGGCACGCATCCCGGGCTACCGGGTCGCGGGGAAGACGGGTACGGCGAACCGGGTGGATCCGGCCACCGGCAAGTACCACGGCTACACCTCGTCCTTCGCCGGGTTCGCCCCCGCCGACAAGCCAAGGATCACCGTCTACTGCGTCATCCAGAACGCCACGAAGGGCAGCTACTTCGGCGGCCAGATCTGCGGACCCGTGTACAAGCAGGTCATGGAGTTCGCCTTGAAGACCCTCCAGGTGCCGCCGACCGGCGCCGCACCCGCCGACCTCCCGGTCACCTTCAAACCCTGACCAGTACCGAGCACCGAGCCACCAGGAACCACCCCGTGACAACGATCACCCCCGACCCCGGGAACCAGAGCACGCCCCGCCCCTCACTTGGCCCCCGAGCCGCTACGCCCGGTACGCTCACCGCCGTGCCACACGCTGATCAGTCCCAAACCACCCAGAAGGGCCACCCCGTGACATATCCGGGACCGCCCCGTCCGGTTCAGGTCTCCGCCACACCCCTCGCGGAACTCGCCGGTCAGCTGGGTGTCGCCGCCCCGGAGCAGGCCGCCGAGGTCACGGGCATCACCCATGACTCGCGCGCCGTACGCCCCGGCGACCTGTACGCCGCCCTGCCGGGCGCCCGCGCCCACGGCGCCGACTTCGTCACCCAGGCCGCCGGCCTCGGCGCGGTCGCCGTGCTGACCGACCCGTCCGGTGCCGAACGCGTCGCCGCGGCCGGACTGCCGGCGCTGGTGGTCGACGACCCGCGCGGGCGGATGGGCGAGCTGGCGGCCACCATCTACGGTCACCCGGGCCGCGATCTCCTCCAGATCGGCATCACCGGCACCTCGGGCAAGACCACGACCGCCTATCTCGTCGAGGGCGGTCTGAGGACCGTCCGCAGCACGGGACTGATCGGCACCGTGGAGATGCGCATCGGCGACGAGCGCATCAAGTCCGAGCGCACCACGCCCGAGGCCACGGACCTCCAGGCGCTGTTCGCCGTCATGCGCGAGCGCGGCACCGACGCGGTCGCCATGGAGGTCTCCAGCCACGCCCTGGTCCTGGGCCGGGTCGACGGCTGCGTCTTCGACATCGGCGTCTTCACCAACCTCAGCCCGGAGCACATGGAGTTCCACTCCGACATGGAGGACTACTTCCGGGCCAAGGCGCAGCTGTTCACGCCGAAACGCAGCAAACTCGGCGTGGTCAACGTCGACGACGAGTACGGCCGCCGGCTCGCCAAGGAGGCCACCGTCCCGGTCGTCACCTTCTCCGCCGAGGGCCACCCCGACGCCGACTGGCGCGCCGAGGACGTCGAGGTCGGCCCGATGGACTCGACGTTCACCGTGATCGGCCCCAAGGACGAGCGGATCACCGCCCGGTCCCCGCTGCCGGGCCCGTTCAACGTGGCCAACACCCTGGCCGCGATCGTCGCCCTCGCCGCCGCCGGACTCGACCCGCAGGCCGCCGCCGACGGCGTCGCCGCCGTACCGGGGGTGCCGGGCCGGCTGGAGCGCGTGGACGCCGGACAGCCGTATCTCGCGGTCGTCGACTACGCCCACAAGACCGACGCTGTGGAATCGGTGCTGCGCGCCCTGCGCAAGGTCACCGAGGGCCGGGTGCACGTCGTGCTCGGCTGCGGCGGCGACCGGGACACGACCAAGCGGGAGCCCATGGGCGCCGCCGCCGCACGGCTCGCCGACACCGCCGTACTGACCTCCGACAACCCCCGCTCCGAGGACCCCCTGTCGATCCTCGCCACCATGCTGCACGGCGCCGCCTCCGTGCCCGCCCACGAGCGCGGCGAGGTGCAGGTCTTCGAGGACCGGGCCGCCGCGATCGCCGCCGCCGTCGCGCGGGCGCGGCCCGGCGACACCGTGCTGGTCGCCGGCAAGGGCCACGAGCAGGGGCAGGACATCGCCGGGGTGGTGCGTCCCTTCGACGACCGCCAGGTGCTTCGGGAAGCCATCAAGAAGACCCAGGGATGAACTTGTGATCGCCCTCTCCCTCGCCGAGATCGCAGAAGTCGTCGGCGGGAAGACGCACGACATACCGGACCCGTCCGTACAGGTCACGGGACCGGTCGTCCGGGACTCGCGGGAGGCGGGGCCCGGCAGCCTGTTCGTCGCCTTCGTCGGCGAGCGCGTGGACGGACACGACTACGCCGCCGCGGTCGTCGAGGCGGGAGCGGTGGCCGTGCTGGCCTCCCGGCCCGTCGGCGTGCCCGCGATCGTCGTCGAGGATGTCCAGGCGGCGCTCGGCGCCCTCGCCCGGCACGTCGTCGGCCGGCTCGGCACCACGCTCGTCGCGCTCACCGGCTCGGCCGGCAAGACCAGCACCAAGGACCTGATCGCCCAGGTGCTCCAGCGCACGGCGCCGACCGTCTTCACCCCCGGCTCGCTCAACAACGAGATCGGGCTGCCGCTCACCGCGCTCACCGCCACCGAGGAGACCAAGTTCCTCGTGCTGGAGATGGGAGCACGCGGAATCGGCCACATCCGGTACCTCACCGGTCTGACGCCCCCGAGGGTCGGCCTGGTCCTGAACGTCGGCTCCGCCCACATCGGCGAGTTCGGCGGCCGGGAGCAGATCGCCCAGGCCAAGGGCGAGTTGGTGGAGGCCCTGCCCCCGGCGGAGGAGGGCGGCGCGGCGATCCTCAACGCGGACGACCCCTTCGTACGGGCCATGGCGTCCCGTACGAAGGCGAAGGTGATCCTTTTCGGAGAGTCCGACGAAGCGGACGTTCGGGCCGAGAACGTGCGACTCACGGACAGCGGACAGCCCTCCTTCAGGCTTCACACACCCTCCGGTGCATCCGATGTGACCATGCGCCTGTACGGTGAGCATCACGTGTCGAACGCGCTCGCCGCGGCCGCCGTCGCCCACGAGTTGGGCATGTCCGCAGACGAGATCGCCCGTGCGCTCTCCGAGGCGGGCTCCCTCTCCCGCTGGCGGATGGAGGTCACCGAGCGCCCGGACGGCGTGACGGTCGTCAACGACGCCTACAACGCGAACCCCGAGTCCATGAAGGCCGCGCTGCGCGCGCTGGCGGCCATGGGCAAGGGACGTCGGACGTGGGCGGTGCTCGGCAAGATGGCCGAGCTCGGGGACGAGGCGCTCGCCGAGCACGACGCGGTCGGACGGCTCGCCGTTCGGCTCAACGTCAGCAAGCTCGTCGCGGTCGGGGGCAGGGAAGCCGCCTGGCTGCAACTGGGCGCATATAACGAGGGTTCGTGGGGTGAGGAGTCGGTGCACGTGTCCGACGCACAGGCGGCGGTCGACCTGTTGCGCAGCGAATTGCGCCCGGGGGATGTCGTACTCGTGAAGGCGTCCCGTTCGGTCGGGCTCGAGAGCGTGGCGCAGGCGCTGCTCGAGACCGGTGCCGAGGGTGAGGTCGCCGCCCGATGATGAATCAGATCCTGTTCGCAGGAGTCATTGGCCTCTTCCTGACGCTGATCGGCACCCCGCTGCTGATCAAACTGCTCGCGCGCAAGGGTTACGGGCAGTACATCCGCGACGACGGACCGCGCGAGCACGCCAGCAAGCGCGGTACGCCGACGATGGGCGGTATCGCCTTCATCCTGGCGACGCTCGCCGCCTACTTCCTGTCCAAGGTGATCACCGGCAAACCCCCGACCTTCTCCGGGCTGCTGGTGCTGGGCCTCATGGTCGGCATGGGCATGGTCGGCTTCCTGGACGACTACATCAAGATCGTCAAGCGGCGTTCGCTGGGTCTGCGGGCCAAGGCGAAGATGGCCGGCCAGCTGATCGTCGGCATCGCCTTCGCGGTGCTCTCGCTCCAGTTCGCGGACTCCCGAGGGCAGACCCCGGCCTCCACCAAGCTGTCGTTCATCACGGACTTCGGCTGGACCATCGGCCCGGTGCTGTTCGTCGTCTGGGCGCTGTTCATGATCCTCGCGATGTCGAACGGCGTGAACCTGACCGACGGTCTGGACGGCCTCGCCACCGGCGCCTCCGTCCTGGTCTTCGGCGCCTACACCTTCATCGGCGTCTGGCAGTTCCAGGAGTCCTGCGCCAACGGCGAGACGCTCACCAATCCGGGTGCCTGCTACGAGGTGCGCGATCCGCTGGACCTCGCGGTCGTCGCCTCCGCGCTGATGGGTTCCTGCCTCGGCTTCCTGTGGTGGAACACCTCCCCGGCCAAGATCTTCATGGGCGACACCGGTTCGCTGGCGCTCGGCGGTGTGCTCGCGGGCCTCGCGATCTGCTCCCGCACCGAGCTGCTGCTCGCCATCCTGGGCGGTCTGTTCGTCCTCATCACCATGTCGGTGGTCATCCAGGTCGGCTCGTTCCGGCTCACCGGGAAGCGGGTCTTCCGGATGGCGCCACTCCAGCATCACTTCGAACTCAAGGGCTGGTCCGAAGTCCTTGTGGTGGTCCGCTTCTGGATCATCCAGGGCATCTGTGTGATTGTCGGACTGGGCCTCTTCTACGCGGGATGGGCAGCGGACAAGTGACCTCCTCGGTGCTCTCGGAACTCCAGGGCAAGCACGTCACCGTCGCCGGGCTCGGCGTCTCCGGCGTCCCGGCGGCCAAGGTGCTGCACGGGCTCGGCGCGCGGGTCACCGTCGTCAACGACGGCGACGACGCACGCGCGCGCGAGCAGGCCGCCGAGCTGGAGGCTTGGGCAGGGGCGGCGCGCAGCGCCTCGGATAGGGCTGGTGGCGGGCGACGGGCGGGCATCACCGTCCGCCTCGGCGACGGGGCGACCCTGCCCGAGGGCACCGACCTCATCGTCACCGCACCGGGCTGGAAGCCCGACAAGCCGCTGTTCGCCGCCGCCGAGCGGGCCGGCGTCCCCGTCTGGGGCGACGTCGAGCTCGCCTGGCGGCTGCGCGGCCCGGACGCGGCCCCCTGGCTCGCGGTCACCGGCACCAACGGCAAGACCACGACCGTCCAGATGCTCGCCTCCATCCTGAAGGCGGCCGGCCTGCGCACCGCCGCCGTCGGCAACATCGGCGTCTCCCTCCTGGACGCCGTGCTCGGCGAGGAGGAGTACGACGTGCTCGCCGTGGAGCTGTCCAGCTACCAGCTCCACTGGGCGCCGTCCCTGCGCGCCCACTCGGCGGCCGTACTGAACCTCGCCCCGGACCACCTCGACTGGCACGGCTCCATGGAGGCCTACGCCAGGGACAAGGGCCGCGTCTACGAGGGCAACCGGGTCGCCTGCGTCTACAACGTCGCCGACAAGGCGACCGAGGACCTGGTGCGCGAGGCCGACGTCGAGGAGGGCTGCCGCGCGATCGGCTTCACCCTGGGCACGCCGGGGCCCTCCCAACTCGGCGTGGTGGAGGGCATCCTGGTCGACCGGGCCTTCGTCGAGAACCGGCAGCAGAACGCCCAGGAGCTCGCCGAGGTCTCCGACGTCAACCCGCCCGCCCCGCACAACATCGCCAACGCCCTTGCCGCGGCGGCCCTCGCGCGGGCGTTCGGGGTGCCGGCGAGCGCCGTACGGGACGGCCTGCGGGCCTTCACCCCGGACGCGCACCGCATCGCGCACGTCGCCGACGTGGACGGGGTCGCGTACATCGACGACTCCAAGGCCACCAACACGCACGCCGCGGAAGCCTCGTTGGCCGCGTACGAGTCGATCGTGTGGATCGCGGGCGGGCTCGCCAAGGGCGCCACCTTCGACGAACTGGTCGCGGGCTCGGCGAAGCGGCTGCGCGGTGCCGTACTGATCGGCCGGGACCGCGCCCTGATCCGCGAAGCCCTCGCGCGACACGCCCCGGAAGTACCCGTCGTCGACCTCGACCGGACCGACACTGGTGCGATGCTCCAGGCCGTCCAGGAGGCGAAGCGGCTCGCACGGCCCGGCGACACGGTGCTGCTGGCCCCGGCCTGCGCCTCGATGGACATGTTCGCCAACTACAACAAGCGCGGTGACGCGTTCGCACAGGCGGTGCGCGAGCTCGGCGCCTGACCCCGGCCCGGCCTGGCGCCGGGCGACCTTGGGAGGGACGCGTGGGACCGTCCAGGACCTGTTGTCCGGCGTATGGGGGAGGCCGTCATGGCGAGTAGCCGTACCGGGCGGCCGCCCGTGCAGCGGGCTCCCCGTCGGCCCGTCGTACCCGGCCCGGCACGGGAGAACGCGCTCCGCACCCTGGTCACCAGGGCACGCAGGGCGTGGGACCGGCCGCTGACCGCGTACTACCTGATCCTCGGCGGCAGTCTGCTGATCACCGTGCTCGGCCTGGTGATGGTCTACTCGGCCTCCCAGATCACGGCGCTCCAGATGTCGCTGCCGGGCTCCTACTTCTTCCGCAAGCAACTGCTGGCCGCCGTGATCGGCTCCGTCCTACTGCTCGTGGCCTCCCGGATGCCGGTGAAGCTGCACCGGGCGCTGGCCTACCCGATCCTGGCGGGTGCCGTCTTCCTGATGGCCCTGGTGCAGGTGCCGGGGATAGGGGTCGCGGTCAACGGCAACCAGAACTGGATCGCCCTCGGCAGCACCTTCCAGCTCCAGCCCAGTGAGTTCGGCAAGCTCGCGCTGGTGCTGTGGGGCGCCGATCTGCTCGCCCGCAAGCAGGACAAGCGGCTGCTGTCCCAGTGGAAGCACATGCTGGTCCCGCTCGTCCCGGCCGCCTTCATGCTGCTCGGACTGATCATGCTCGGCGGCGACATGGGTACGGCGATCATCCTGACGGCGATCCTGTTCGGCCTGCTGTGGCTGGCCGGGGCGCCGACCCGGCTGTTCGTCGGGGTGCTGTCGATCGCCGCGCTGATCGGCGCGATCCTCATCCGCACCAGCCCCAACCGCATGGCCCGGCTCACCTGCCTCGGCGCCACCGAACCCCAGTCGGGACCGGTCGACTGCTGGCAGGCCGTGCACGGGATCTACGCCCTCGCCTCCGGCGGCATCTTCGGTTCCGGACTCGGTGCGAGCGTGGAGAAGTGGGGCCAACTACCCGAAGCGCACACGGACTTCATCTTCGCCGTCACCGGTGAGGAACTGGGCCTGGCGGGGACACTGTCGGTGCTCGCCCTGTTCGCGGCTCTAGGCTATGCGGGTATCCGCGTGGCCGGACGCACGGAGGACCCCTTCGTCAGGTATGCCGCGGGAGGCGTGACCACCTGGATCACGGCCCAGGCCGTGATCAACATCGGTGCGGTGCTCGGGCTGCTGCCGATCGCCGGAGTCCCGCTCCCGCTGTTCTCCTACGGAGGATCCGCCCTGCTGCCGACCATGTTCGCCATCGGGTTGCTGATCGCCTTCGCGCGTGAGGACCCCGCTGCTCGGATGGCGCTTGCCATGCGGCAACCCCGCTTTGGTAGAAAGCGCAACGGGGGTTCACAGCGGCCCCGGAGATGGAACACGATGCGACGGCGCGCCCCGGTGGCGCGTTCGTCCGGAGAGCGGTGAATTTCGGTGCATGTCGTACTCGCCGGCGGAGGAACCGCGGGCCACATCGAGCCCGCGCTCGCCCTCGCGGACGCCCTGCGCAGGCAGGATCCGACCGTGGGCATCACGGCCCTGGGCACGGAGCGCGGCCTCGAGACCCGTCTCGTACCCGAGCGCGGGTACGAGCTGGCGCTGATCCCCGCCGTACCGCTGCCACGCAAGCCCACCCCCGAGCTGATCACCGTTCCGGGCCGGCTGCGCGGCACCATCAAGGCGGCCGAGCAGATCCTGGAGCGGACCAAGGCGGACGCCGTGGTCGGCTTCGGCGGTTACGTCGCCCTGCCCGGCTATCTCGCGGCCAAGCGGCTCGGCGTGCCGATCGTCATCCACGAGGCCAACGCCCGCCCCGGCCTGGCCAACAAGATCGGCTCGCGGTACGCGGCCCAGGTCGCCGTCTCCACGCCCGACAGCAAGCTGCGTGGCGCCCGTTACATCGGTATCCCGTTGCGCCGCTCCATCGCCACCCTGGACCGGGCCGCCGTGCGCCCCGAGGCCCGCGCGGCGTTCGGGCTCGACCCCAACCTGCCGACGCTGCTGGTCACCGGCGGCTCGCAGGGCGCCCGCCGGCTCAACGAGGTGGTCCAGCAGGTCGCCCCGTGGCTCCAGCAGGCCGGGATCCAGATCCTGCACGCGGTCGGTCCGAAGAACGAACTGCCCCAGGTCCACCAGATGCCGGGAATGCCCCCCTACATCCCGGTAAGTTATCTGGACCGGATGGACCTCGCGTACGCCGCGGCCGACATGATGCTGTGCCGCGCGGGCGCGATGACCGTCGCCGAACTCTCCGCCGTCGGGCTCCCGGCCGCCTATGTCCCGCTGCCCATCGGCAACGGCGAACAGCGGCTCAACGCCCAGCCGGTGGTCAAGGCGGGCGGCGGACTGCTGGTCGACGACGCGGAACTCACGCCCGAGTGGGTGCAGCAGAACGTGCTGCCCGTGCTCGCCGACCCGCACCGGCTGTACGAGATGTCCCGCGCCGCCGCCGAGTTCGGCCGCCGGGACGCCGACGACCTGCTCGTCGGCATGGTGTACGAGGCGATCGCCGCCCGTGCGCACCGGTAGAAGCGTATGACGGAAGGCAGGCAGCATGGCCGGATCGACCACCGCCGAGCGTGGTGAACGCAAGCGGGAGTCGTCCGGCCCGCCGCCTCCCGTCCGGCGGTTCGGACGACGAAAGCTTCGTCTGATCATCGTTCTGGCTGTCGCCCTGATGTTCGTCGGCAGCGGGGCGTTCTGGCTGCTGTACGGATCGGACCTGGTGCGCGTGGAGCGCGTAACGGTGTCGGGCACCCGCGTCCTGACGCCCGAGCAGGTGCGCCGGGCCGCCGACGTACCCCTCGGGGAACAGTTGATTTCGGTCGACACGGAAGCGATCGAGGCGCGGCTTTCCTCTGCGTTGCCCCGAATTGACACGGTTGACGTGGTCCGTTCCTGGCCGCACGAAATCTCCTTGAAGGTGAAGGAACGCACCCCGGTTCTTCTGGTCCACAAAGGCGGCGAGTTCGTCGAAGTGGACGATGAAGGTGTCCGGTTCGCCACGGTTTCCAAGGCGCCCGAGGGCGTGCCCGCTCTGAAATTGGCCGTCTCCGGGACCGGTTCCGCCGCGGCGAGCCTGCGCCGCTTCGGCGAGGACCGGCTGACACGGGAGGCGGTGCGGGTGGCCGGCGCGATTCCGGACCGGGTGGCGCGGACGACCCGGAGCGTCAAGGTCCGTTCCTACGACGACATCTCACTGGAGTTGGCCGACGGACGCACGGTCGACTGGGGAAGCGGTGAGAAGGGCGCCGAGAAGAGCCGTACTCTCACCGCACTGATGAAAGCGGAGCCCGGCGCGCGGCACTTCGACGTCAGCGTTCCCACGGCCCCGGCGTCATCAGGGAGTTGACGCACATCAGCGCAGGCCAGCACCCTGGTTGGGCAGCGCTACGGCTGATCACATAGGGTGAAAAGAAAAACGGGAGGTTCGGCGTGTTCGTTGAACGTGCGCCACTTGTCGACTTAGTGTCCTGTTCAGAAGACTCCAGGGAACAGACACACTGGTAACCCTAAACTTCAACGTTAGGGTTCGGGTCGGCGATACGGACCGTCCCATTCGGCATCAGTCGTCGGATCGCTCGGGCGCAGCGCGTCACGGTGATTCGGCGGCACGTAACTCGAGGCGAGAGGCCTTCGACGTGGCAGCACCGCAGAACTACCTCGCAGTCATCAAAGTCATCGGTGTCGGCGGCGGTGGTGTCAATGCCATCAACCGGATGATCGAGGTCGGTCTCAAGGGCGTCGAGTTCATCGCCATCAACACCGACGCGCAAGCCCTGTTGATGAGCGACGCCGACGTCAAGCTCGACGTCGGCCGTGAACTCACCCGCGGACTCGGCGCCGGAGCCAACCCGGCCGTCGGCCGCAAGGCCGCCGAGGACCACCGCGAGGAGATCGAGGAGGTCCTCAAGGGGGCCGACATGGTCTTCGTGACGGCCGGTGAGGGCGGCGGCACCGGCACCGGCGGCGCGCCCGTCGTGGCCAACATCGCCCGCTCGCTCGGCGCGCTCACCATCGGCGTGGTCACGCGCCCGTTCACCTTTGAGGGGCGGCGGCGCGCGAACCAGGCCGAGGACGGCATCGCCGAGCTGCGCGAAGAGGTCGACACCCTCATCGTGATCCCGAACGACCGGCTGCTGTCCATCTCGGACCGCCAGGTGTCGGTTCTCGACGCCTTCAAGTCGGCGGACCAGGTGCTGCTCTCCGGTGTGCAGGGCATCACCGACCTCATCACCACGCCCGGACTGATCAACCTCGACTTCGCCGACGTCAAGTCGGTCATGTCCGAGGCCGGTTCCGCCCTGATGGGCATCGGCTCGGCCCGCGGCGACGACCGCGCGGTGGCCGCCGCCGAGATGGCCATCTCCTCCCCGCTGCTGGAAGCCTCCATCGACGGCGCCCGCGGTGTGCTGCTCTCCATCTCCGGCGGCTCCGACCTCGGTCTGTTCGAGATCAACGAGGCCGCCCAGCTGGTCAGTGAGGCCGCCCACCCCGAGGCCAACATCATCTTCGGCGCGGTCATCGACGACGCACTCGGCGACGAGGTCCGGGTCACCGTGATCGCGGCCGGCTTCGACGGCGGCCAGCCGCCCGCCAAGCGGGACAACGTGCTCGGCTCCTCCTCGGCCAAGCGCGACGAGCCCGCCCCGGCCCGGCAGCCGGAGAGCCGTCCGTCCTTCGGCTCGCTCGGCAGCGTCACGCCCAAGGAGGACCCGGAGCCGGTGGCGCCGGAGCCGGTGCACGACATCCCGGCCGCCCAGCCGCCGGTCCCGCCGTCGCGGACCTACGACAGCGCGGCCGAGGAACTGGACGTTCCGGATTTCCTGAAGTGATAGGACGGCGCGAGAGCGTGGGCGGCGCGCACTTCGCCTTCACCGACCGGTGGGGCGGGGTGAGCGCCGCTCCGTATGAGGAGCTCAACCTCGGCGGAGCGGTCGGCGACGACCCCGGCGCCGTACGCACCAACCGCGAACTGGCCGCCAAGTCCCTCGGCGTGGAACCGGCCCGCGTGGTCTGGATGAACCAGGTGCACGGGGCCGACGCCGTCGTGGTCGACGAACCCTGGGGCGACCGTCCGGTCCCCGAGGTCGACGCGATCGTCACCGCGCGGCGCGGACTCGCCCTCGCGGTGCTCACCGCGGACTGCGTGCCGGTGCTGCTCGCCGATCCCGTCGCCGGGGTCGTCGCCGCGGCCCACGCGGGCCGGCCCGGACTGGTCGCCGGGGTGGTCCCGGCCGCCGTACGGGCCATGACCGGACTCGGCGCCGACCCGGCCAGGATCGTCGCCCGCACCGGGCCCGCCGTCTGCGGCCGGTGCTACGAGGTGCCGGAGGCCATGCGGGCCGAGGTGGCCGCGGTCGAGCCGGCGGCGCACGCCGAGACGAGCTGGGGCACACCGGCGGTCGACGTGGGCGCCGGCGTGCGGGCGCAGCTCGAACGGCTCGGGGTGTGCGACCCGGAGCAGTCGCCGGTGTGCACGCTGGAGTCGGCGGATCACTTCTCGTACCGCCGCGACCGCACCACCGGGCGGCTCGCGGGCTATGTGTGGTTGGACTGATGGGGCATGACGGACCGTAAGGACGAACTCGCCACGAACCTGGCGCGCGTGGAGGAGCGGATCGCCGCCGCCTGCGCCGCCGCCGGACGCGGGCGCGACGAGGTGACGCTCGTCGTGGTCACCAAGACCTATCCCGCGGACGATGTGCGGATCCTGTCGGAACTCGGTGTCCGCCACGTCGCCGAGAACCGCGACCAGGACGCCGCCCCCAAGGCGGCCGCGTGCTCGGATCTGCCCCTTACCTGGCACTTCGTCGGGCAGCTTCAGACCAACAAGGTGCGTTCGGTGGTCGGTTATGCCGACTTTGTGCAGTCCGTCGACCGGTCCCGACTGGTGACGACCCTGTCCAAGGAGGCCGTGCGGGCCGGCCGTGAGATCGGCTGTCTGATCCAGGTGGCGTTCGACGCCGACGAGGGCGGCCGCGGCGAGCGCGGGGGTGTGGCACCCGACGGCATCGCGGAGTTGGCCGAGCTGATCGCGCGGTCCGAGGGGCTGCGGCTCGGCGGGCTGATGACCGTCGCCCCGCTCACCGGGGAGTACGCGGGACGCGAACGGGCGGCGTTCGAGCGGTTGATGGATTTGTCGACCGACCTGCGCCGGACCCATCCGGCTGCGAACATGGTCTCCGCGGGGATGAGCGCGGACCTCGAACAGGCCGTGGCCGCCGGAGCGACACATGTGCGCGTCGGCAGTGCGGTACTCGGAGTCCGCCCCAGGCTCGGGTAACGTCGCCAAGAAGTCGGACCACAGCAGAAAATATGGTCAGTTCCGCCGAACAGCGGACGTAAAGACCTAGTGGATCGCGGGCACTTGGCGGTCGTCAGCGGATCCACCACAGAGCGGAGGACTCGGAGCATGGCCGGCGCGATGCGCAAGATGGCGGTCTACCTCGGCCTCGTGGAGGACGATGGGTACGACGGCCGCGGATTCGACCCAGACGACGACTTTGAACCCGAACTCGACCCGGAGCCGGAGCGGGACCACCGGCGGCACGAACCGTCGCACCAGTCCCACGGTTCACATCAGTCCCAAAGGGACGAAGAGGTGCGAGTCGTACATCCCCCCGCGCCGCGCGAACCGGTCGCCCGAGCCGCTTCGCTCCCGGCGGAATCGCCACGCCCGGCGCGCATCGCGCCCGTGGCATCCATCACACAAGAACGCGCGAGCCTGGAGAAGAACGCACCGGTGATCATGCCCAAGGTCGTGTCGGAACGAGAGCCTTACCGGATCACCACACTTCACCCCCGGACCTACAACGAGGCCCGTACCATCGGGGAACACTTCCGTGAAGGCACTCCGGTGATCATGAATCTGACTGAGATGGATGACACAGACGCGAAGCGACTTGTCGACTTTGCGGCCGGTTTGGTGTTTGGTCTTCACGGCAGCATCGAGCGGGTGACGCAGAAGGTGTTCCTGTTGTCGCCTGCTAACGTCGATGTCACGGCGGAGGACAAGGCCCGCATCGCAGAGGGCGGGTTCTTCAACCAGAGCTGAGACGCAGGACCGGACAAAGAGCGGTACAGGGGAGAGGGAAAAGCAGGCCATGGGCGTGTTCGCGCAGGTGATCTACATCGCGCTGATGGTGTTCCTCATCGTGCTGATCTTCCGTTTGGTCATGGATTACGTGTTCCAGTTCGCCCGCTCGTGGCAACCCGGCAAGGCGATGGTGGTCGTCCTGGAGGCCACCTACACTGTCACCGATCCACCGCTGAAGCTTCTGCGGCGGTTCATCCCGCCGCTGCGTCTCGGGGGCGTGGCGCTCGACCTGTCCTTCTTCGTCCTGATGATCATCGTCTACATCCTGATCTCGATCGTGGGCAATCTCGCGAGGTGACTGTGGACGATACGGTCTTGCCGACTGCCGATGACTACGTTGAGGTGAAGAGATGCCGTTGACCCCCGAGGACGTGCGGAACAAGCAGTTCACGACCGTCCGCCTCCGAGAAGGCTATGACGAGGACGAGGTCGATGCCTTCCTCGATGAGGTCGAAGCCGAACTGACGCGCCTGCTCCGCGAGAACGAGGACCTGCGCGCCAAGCTGGCCGCGGCCACGCGTGCTGCTGCCCAGAACCAGCAGAACATGCGCAAGCCTCCCGAGCCGCAGGACCAGCAGCCGCCGCAGGGACCGCCCCAGGGCATGCCCCAGCAGGGCATGCGAGGTCCCGGCGCTCCGGTGCCCGCCGGCATATCGGGCCCGCCGCAGCAGCAGATGGGTGGCCCCATGGGTGGCCCGCCCCAGCTGCCGAGCGGTGCTCCTCAGCTGCCCGCCGGCCCCGGCGGACAGGGCGGCCCGCAGGGTCCCGGCCCCATGGGTCAGGGTCCCGGGCCGATGGGCCAGGGCGGCCCGATGCAGGGGCAGATGGGCCCTGGTGGCCCGATGGGCGGTCCTCCCATGGGTGGTCCCATGGGCGGCCCCGGTCAGGGTGGCCCCGGTGGCGACAGCGCCGCGCGCGTTCTGTCGCTGGCCCAGCAGACCGCCGACCAGGCGATCGCCGAGGCCCGTTCCGAGGCCAACAAGATCGTCGGAGAGGCGCGTTCGCGTGCCGAGGGTCTCGAGCGTGACGCCCGTGCCAAGGCGGACGCCCTGGAGCGGGACGCGCAGGAGAAGCACCGCGTCGCGATGGGCTCCCTGGAGTCCGCCCGCGCCACGCTGGAGCGCAAGGTCGAGGACCTGCGCGGCTTCGAGCGCGAGTACCGCACGCGGCTGAAGTCCTACCTGGAGTCGCAGCTGCGTCAGCTGGAGACCCAGGCGGACGACTCGCTCGCCCCGCCGCGCCAGCCCGCGAGTGCCGCGCCGTCGCTGCCGCCGTCCCCGGCGCCCTCGATGGCTCCGGCCGGTGCCGGTGCGCCGTCCTACGGCGGCAACCAGACGATGGGCGGCGGCCCCGGCGGCCAGTCCGGCCCGTCGTACGGCGGTCAGCAGCAGATGCAGCCGGCGATGACCCAGCCGATGGCTCCGGTGCGTCCGCAGGGCCCGTCGCCGATGGGTCAGGCTCCCTCGCCGATGCGCGGCTTCCTGATCGACGAGGACGACAACTGACGGCCCCTGTGGCCATGAGTACGGCGTAGCAGTCGGCAGCGTTCAGGGCGGGGCCCGGGTTCATGAACCCGGGCCCCGCCCTTGTGCTACGCGTGTTCACGGTGTTTGCGGTGTTTGTTCGTCCCTGGGTGAGGTGTCCGACGCACACAACGCCGAAGGCCCGGGTCCGCCAAGATTTTTCTCGGCGGACCCGGGCCTAGTGGGTGTGGAGAGGACCCGTGCCCCAAAGGGGCGCGGGGAACTGCGCGACCAGCCACGGACTGCCCGCAGCCGCAGGAAGACCTTGCGTGGCAGACGCAGCGCCCCCTGCGTGGGGCTACGCCTTGCGCAGGCGGAACGTCAGGGTCAGGCCCTCGTCCTCGAACGGGGCGCCGTACGTGTCGTCCGCCTCGCCCTGGGCGAAGTCCGTTGCGAGGACCTCGTCGGCGATGAGCTCGGCGTGCTCGGCCAGCGCCGCGATCGTCGCCGGCTCCGTGGCCGTCCAGCGCAGGGCGATCCGGTCGGCCACGTCGAGGCCGCTGTTCTTGCGGGCCTCCTGGATCAGCCGGATCGCGTCCCGGGCCAGGCCCGCGCGGCGCAGCTCCTCCGTGATCTCCAGGTCCAGGGCGACCGTGGCGCCGGCGTCGGACGCCACCGACCAGCCCTCGCGCGGGGTCTCCGTGATGATGACCTCGTCCGGGGCGAGGGCGATCGTCTCACCGTCGACCTCCACCGAGGCCGTTCCCTCGCGCAGCGCCAGGGACAGCGCGGCGGCGTCCGCGTTCGCGACGGCCTTGGCGACGTCCTGGACCCGCTTGCCGAACCGCTTGCCCAGCGCGCGGAAGTTGGCCTTCGCCGTGGTGTCCACCAGCGAGCCACCCACCTCGGACAGCGACGCCAGCGACTCGACGTTCAGCTCCTCGGTGATCTGCGCGTGCAGTTCGGGGTCGAGGGTGCCGAAGCCGCTCGCCGCGATCAGCGCGCGCCTCAGCGGCTGGCGGGTCTTCACGCCCGACTCCGCGCGCGTGGCCCGGCCCAGCTCGACGAGCCGGCGCACCAGCACCATCTGCTTCGACAGCTCCGGGTCGATCGCGGACAGGTCCGCCTCCGGCCACGAGGACAGGTGCACCGACTCCGGGGCACCCGGGGTGACCGGAACGATCAGGTCCTGCCAGACCCGCTCGGTGATGAACGGGGTCAGCGGGGCCATCAGCCTGGTGACCGTCTCCACGACCTCGTGCAGGGTGCGCAGCGCGGCCTTGTCGCCCTGCCAGAAGCGGCGGCGCGAGCGGCGGACGTACCAGTTGGACAGGTCGTCGACGAACGCGGACAGCAGCTTGCCGGCGCGCTGGGTGTCGTAGGAGTCCAGCGCCTGCGTCACCTGGTCGGTGAGCGCGTGCAGTTCGGACAGCAGCCAGCGGTCGAGGACCGGGCGGTCGGCCGGGGCCGGGTCGGCCTCGCTCGGCGCCCAGTCCGACGTACGGGCGTACAGGGCCTGGAAGGCGACCGTGTTCCAGTACGTCAGCAGCGTCTTGCGGACGACCTCCTGGATGGTGCCGTGGCCGACCCGGCGGGCCGCCCACGGGGAACCGCCGGCCGCCATGAACCAGCGGACCGCGTCCGCGCCGTGCTGGTCCATCAACGGGATCGGCTGGAGGATGTTGCCCAGGTGCTTGGACATCTTGCGGCCGTCCTCGGCGAGGATGTGACCGAGGCAGACGACGTTCTCGTACGACGACTTGTCGAAGACCAGCGTGCCGACCGCCATCAGCGTGTAGAACCAGCCGCGGGTCTGGTCGATGGCCTCGGAGATGAACTGCGCCGGGTAGCGGGCCTCGAACAGTTCCTTGTTCTTGTACGGGTAGCCCCACTGCGCGAACGGCATCGAACCCGAGTCGTACCAGGCGTCGATGACCTCGGGCACGCGCGTGGCCGTCTTCCCGCAGCCGTCCTGCGGGCAGGCGAAGGTGACCTCGTCGATGTACGGGCGGTGCGGGTCGAGGCCGGACTGGTCGGTGCCGGTCAGCTCGGTGAGCTCCGCGCGGGAGCCGACGACCGTGAGGTGGTCGTCCTCGCAGCGCCAGATCGGCAGCGGCGTGCCCCAGTAGCGGTTGCGGGACAGCGCCCAGTCGATGTTGTTGTTCAGCCAGTCGCCGTACCGGCCGTGCTTGACCGAGTCCGGGAACCAGTTGGTGTTCTCGTTCTCCTGGAGCAGACGGTCCTTGATGGCCGTGGTGCGGATGTACCAGGACGGCTGCGCGTAGTAGAGCAGCGCGGTGTGGCAGCGCCAGCAGTGCGGGTAGCTGTGCTCGTACGGGATGTGCTTGAAGAGCAGGCCGCGCTCGTCGAGGTCCGCGGTCAGCTTCTCGTCGGCCTTCTTGAAGAAGACGCCGCCGACCAGGGGGACGTCCTCGGCGAACGTGCCGTCCGGGCGGACCGGGTTGACCACGGGCAGGCCGTAGGCGCGGCAGACCTTGAGGTCGTCCTCACCGAAGGCGGGGGACTGGTGGACCAGGCCCGTACCGTCCTCGGTGGTGACGTACTCGGCGTTCACCACGTAGTGCGCCGGCTCGGGGAACTCCACCAGCTCGAAGGGGCGCCGGTACGTCCAGCGCTCCATCTCGGCGCCGGTGAAGGACTGGCCGGTGGTCTCCCAGCCCTCGCCGAGGGCCTTGGCGACCAGCGGCTCGGCGACGACCAGCTTCTCCTCGCCGTTCGTCGCGACGACGTAGGTGACCTCGGGGTGGGCGGCGACCGCCGTGTTGGAGACCAGGGTCCACGGGGTGGTCGTCCACACCACGAGCGCCGCCTCCCCGGCCAGCGGGCCGGAGGTGAGCGGGAAGCGGACGTAGACGGACGGGTCGACGACCGTCTCGTAGCCCTGCGCCAGCTCGTGGTCGGACAGGCCGGTGCCGCAGCGGGGGCACCAGGGGGCGACGCGGTGGTCCTGGACCAGCAGGCCCTTGTTGAAGATCTCCTTCAGCGACCACCAGACGGACTCGATGTACTCGGGGTCCATCGTGCGGTACGGGTCCTGGAGGTCGGCCCAGTAGCCCATGCGGGTCGTGAGCTCTTCGAAGGCGTCGGTGTGGCGGGTCACCGACTCGCGGCACTTGGCGTTGAACTCGGCGATGCCGTACGCCTCGATGTCCTGCTTGCCGGAGAAGCCGAGCTCCTTCTCGACGGCCAGCTCCACCGGGAGGCCGTGGCAGTCCCAGCCGGCCTTGCGGGCCACGTGGTAGCCGCGCATGGTGCGGAAGCGGGGGAAGACGTCCTTGAAGACGCGGGCCTCGATGTGGTGGGCGCCGGGCATGCCGTTGGCGGTGGGCGGGCCCTCGTAGAACACCCATTCGGGGCGGCCCTCGGACTGCTCCAGGCTCTTGGCGAAGATCTTCTGCTCGCGCCAGAAGTCGAGCACCGCGTGCTCGAGGGCGGGCAGGTCGACCTGGGCGGGTACCTGGCGGTACGTCGGCGTTGTCATCAGCGGGCTTCCTCCGGCGGACTTGCTGCCTTCCGTCCGGAGGGACGAGAGCTGTGTCGATCCCTGCGCCGCCGTCGGCGCGCTCCCGCGGTACCACCCTCCTTGGCCCCCCGGCGCGTCGTGTGCTCCGGTGAGCCCCCTCATTGGGGTCGCGATGCCGGTTCTACTGCCCCGCAGGGGTTCTTCCGGCAGCTCCGGGGTGATCTTCACGTCGCGCTCGCCCCCGGGCTCACACCGTCCCCGGGTCGCTCTGGGCTGCGTACGCCGCTACTCGTCCCCATCCACGCTTCTCGCTCCGCCCAGTGTACGGCGCGGCGGGGACAGTGACCGACCGGATTTCCGTAGGCCACGATATGGGCTTATATGCCCCGAATGGCGTGGCGCCGGTGTTCGTGTCCCGGGACCTCGGGCTCGGCGGCATACCCGGCGGGGAGCTGGGCACAACGCATGCAGGTTCGCCGCGCGGCGTCCGCGGGGCGAGGGAATCGGGCGGTGTGCCCCGTTGCCGCGGGACTCAAGTCGATTTATCGTCCCAGCACGATTCGCGCGCAAGATCACAATATGTGAAGGGGCCGCGGCCATGGTGGCGAAGAAGACCGCCGTACAGCAGTCGGCGCGGTCCGGCACACCCGGACCGGCCTCCGGCGGCGGCGCCGAACGGAGCACCGCGCGGGGCGCGCGGGGTATGGGGGCAGCGGGCAAGGAGCCCAAGGCGAAGAAGGCAGCAACGAAGAAGGCGGCGCCCGCGAAGAAGGCGGCACCTGCGAAGAAGACGGCGGCGAAGAAGACGGCGGAGGGGCAGGCGCCCGCCAAGAAGACCGCGGCGAAGAAGGCGGCCAAGAAGGTGGCGAAGAAGGCGGCGGCGGAGACGATGCCCGGCGACGGGGCATCCGCGATGAAGCCCCCCGCGAAGGCACCGCCCAAGAAGTCCGCGGTGAAGAAGGCGCCCGCGAAGAAGACGGCATCGGCGAAGCAGACGACGCACGCCGACAGCGCGTCCGCGCGGAGGGTGGCGGCCGGGGGCGTGTCCGTCGCGGAGGCTTCCGCGGGACACGCGCCCGGGAGGCAGGAGGCGCACGCCAGTAAGGCGCCCGCGCGGAGGGCGACAGCCGGGGACGTGCCCGTCGCGGAGGTGTCCGCGGGGCAGGCGCCCTCGAAGCAGAAGGCGCACGCCGGTAAGGCGTCCGCGAAGAAGGCGGCGCAGGCCGGCAAGGCAGCGGCGGCGGCGAAGACGGCGGCCGGTGAGGGTGCGGGCGGGCGGAAGGCCGCCCGCTCGGGGAACGGTGCGGTCGGGACCAGTGGGTCCACTCAGGATGTGGCCGGGCACAGCGCGGCCGATGACGCGGGCGCGGCCGAGGCCGCGGCGCAGACGGGAGTGACGACGGTGGGTGCGAAGAAGACTCCTGGCACGGCCACGGCGGCGAAGAGCGCCGTACCCAAGGCCCGGATCGGTGCGGTGGAGCCGGGCGATCTCGCGGTGCGTCCGGGCGAGGAGCCCTGGACTCCACAGGAGGTCGAGGAGGCGCGGGCCGAGCTGATGTCCGAGGTGCTGCGGCTGCGCGAGGAGATCGCCTCGTCCGAGCGGGCGCTGGCCGGCCTGATGCGCGACTCGGGCGACGGCGCGGGCGACGACGACGCCGACACCGGCACCAAGAACATCACGCGCGAGCACGAGCTCGCGCTCGCCGCCAACGCGCGGGAGATGCTCACCCAGTTCGAGCGCGCCCTCCAGCGCCTCGACGCCGGCACCTACGGCCTCTGCGAGAACTGCGGCAATCCCATCGGAAAGGCCCGTATGCAGGCGTTTCCCCGGGCCACCCTGTGCGTCGAGTGCAAGCAGAAGCAGGAGCGCCGGTACTGATCGGCGGGCGCGCGGGGCGTGCCGTACCCTCGTCCTCAGTCAGGTACCTAGGCTGAGGGACTCACGTGGCAGAGGCGGAGCGCATCATCGGTACGCCGGAAACCCCGGACGCGGACCGGGAGGAGCAGGAACGGGCCGGCACCGAGGGAACGGCGGCGGAGGCCGGGCGGCCCCGCGGCAAGCGGCGGATCGCCGTGCTGTTCGCCGTCGCCGCGTTCGCGTACGCCCTCGATCTGATCAGCAAGATGATCGTGGTCGCCAAGCTGGAGCACCACGAGCCGATCGAGATCATCGGGGACTGGCTGCGGTTCGAGGCGATCCGCAACGCGGGCGCGGCCTTCGGCTTCGGCGAGGCCTTCACCGTGATCTTCACGGTGATCGCGGCGTCCGTGATCGTCGTGATCATCCGCCTCGCCCGCAAGCTCTACAGCCTGCCCTGGGCGATCGCGCTCGGCCTGCTGCTCGGCGGCGCCCTCGGCAACCTCACCGACCGGATCTTCCGGTCCCCGGGCGTCTTCGAGGGCGCGGTGGTCGACTTCATCGCGCCCAAGCACTTCGCCGTGTTCAACCTGGCGGACTCGGCGATCGTGTGTGGCGGCATCCTGATCGTGCTGCTGTCGTTCCGGGGCCTCGACCCGGACGGCACCGTCCACAAGGACTGAGGCCCCGTGGACTCTCGTACGGGAGTGCCGGACCCGTCCGGCATACTCGACGGGTGAGCACGATTCCCGAGATCCGTACCCTGCCCGTGCCCGACGGCCTGGAGGGCGAGCGCGTCGACGCCGCCATCTCTCGCATGTTCGGCTTCTCCCGCACCAAGGCGGCCGAGCTTGCCGCGGCGGGGAAGGTCACGGTCGACGGGTCGGTGGTCGGCAAGTCGGAGCGGGTCAGCGGCGGTGCCTGGCTCGAGGTGGAGATGCCGCAGGCGCCCGCCCCGGTGCAGGTGGTCGCCGAGCCCGTCGAGGGCATGGAGATCGTGCACGACGACGACGACGTGGTCGTGATCGTCAAGCCGGTCGGCGTCGCCGCCCACCCCTCGCCGGGCTGGACCGGTCCGACGGTGATCGGCGGCCTCGCCGCCGCCGGGTACCGCATCTCGACCTCCGGCGCAGCCGAGCGCCAGGGCATCGTGCACCGCCTCGACGTGGGCACCTCCGGCCTGATGGTCGTCGCCAAGTCCGAGTACGCGTACACGTCGCTGAAGCGCCAGTTCAAGGAGCGCACGGTCGACAAGCGCTACCACACGCTCGTCCAGGGCCACCCCGACCCCACCAGCGGCACCATCGACGCCCCCATCGGCCGCCACCCGCAGCACGACTACAAGTGGGCGGTCACCGCCGACGGCAAGCCGTCCGTCACGCACTACGACCTGATCGAGGCCTTCCGCGCCGCCTCCCTCCTCGACGTCAAGCTGGAGACCGGCCGCACCCACCAGATCCGCGTCCACATGGCGGCCCACCGGCACCCCTGCGTCGGCGACCTGACGTACGGCGCCGACCCGACGCTCGCCAAGCGGCTCCGCCTCACCCGCCAGTGGCTGCACGCCGTCCGGCTCGGCTTCGAGCACCCCGGCGACGGGCAGTGGGTGGAGTTCTCCTGCGACTACCCCAAGGACCTCCAGGAGGCGCTGGACCAGGTCCGTGAGGAGACCTACGCATGAGCGGGGCCTACGTCGTCCGGGTGGCGGAGGAGCCCGCCGACCGCGAGGCGTGCTTCGCGGTCCGCAAGGAGGTCTTCGTCGCCGAACAGGGCGTCCCCGAGGACATCGAGTACGACACCCACGACGCCGGCGCCGTCCATGTGCTGGCGGTCCGGGAGGACGGCACACCGCTCGGCACCGGACGGCTGCTGCACGGCGCCGCCGCGGCGGCGAAGAACGGCGGCGACCCGTCCGTCGGCTCGCTGGGCCGGCTCGCGGTGACGCGTGAGTCGCGAGGCCTCGGGGTCGGCGCGGCGCTGGTCCGGGCCATCGAGGAGGCGGCCCGCGCGCAGGGCCTCACCGCCGTCGACCTGCACGCGCAGACACACGCCCTCGGTTTCTACGAGCGACTGGGCTACGAGGCCTACGGACCCGAGTTCCCGGACGCGGGGATGCCGCACCGGGCCATGCGGCGCGTTCTGTAACCGGGGCCGCGAAGAGCCGGGTCGGGGTCCCGGCGTGGCAGGGTGGAGATCCATCCCGCCGATCGTCGATCCGCCCGGAGCCCGACCGTGGATCAGTTGACCCTACTGTTCGCCCTGCTGCTCGGGGCCGTGGTGAGCGTCCCGGTCGGGGAGCGGCTGAGGCTGCCGTCGCCGGTGCTGATGACGGTCTTCGGGGCCGTTCTGGCGCTGCTCGAGTTCGTGCCGAACGTCGAGATCCCGCCCGACCTGATCCTCCCGCTGCTGCTGCCGCCCCTGCTCTACGTCGCCGTGCGACGGACCTCCTGGCGGCAGTTCGCGGCGAACATCAGACCGATCCTGCTGCTCGCGGTGGCGCTGGTCTTCGTCACGATGCTGTGCGTGGCCGCCGTCGCCCACGCGGTGGTGCCGGGGCTGCCGCTCGCCGCCGCCTTCGCCCTCGGCGCGCTGGTCGCACCGCCCGACCCGGTCGCGGCGACCGCCGTCGCCGGGAAACTGGGGCTGCCGCGCCGGCTGGTGTCGATCCTGGAGGGCGAGGGGCTGTTCAACGACGTCACGGCGATCGTCCTGTACAACGTGGCGATCGCCGCCGCCGTGAGCGGCTCCTTCTCGGTCTGGGAGGCCGGGCTCGACCTGGTGCTGTCGGCCGTGGTGGCGGTGGCGGTCGGGCTCGCGCTGGGCTGGGGCGCCAACAAGCTGATGGCTCTGCTCGAGGACGCCACCCTCCAGATCGGGCTGAGCCTGCTCGTGCCGTACGCCTCCTACGTCCTGGCCGAGGAACTGCACGGCTCGGGCGTGCTCGCCGTGCTCACCACCGCGCTGTTCCTCGTCGAGTACGCCACCGACGCCGACGACGTCATGACCCGGCTCGCCGGGCACACCTTCTGGGACATCGTCGACACCCTGGTCACCGGGGTCGCGTTCGGGCTGGTCGGGCTCGAACTGCACAACGCGGTGCGGACCGCGGCCGGCCACTGGGGCGAACTGCTCACCTGGGCGGCGGCGGTCGTGGGTGTGGTCGTCCTGGTCCGGCTGCTGTGGCTGTTGCCGGCGACCTGGCTGACGAAGCGGCTGCACGCCGCGCGGGACACCGCCGAGGAGATCCCGGTGAGCTGGCGCGAGACCGTGGTGATGTGGTGGGCCGGGATGAGGGGAGTGGCGTCCGTCGCGCTGGCGCTGGCCATTCCGCTGGAGACCGACGCCGGGGACGACTTCCCCGGCCGGGGCGAGATCATCTTCATCGCGTTCGGCGTGATCATGGCGACGCTGCTGGTGCAGGGCCTGAGCCTGCCCTGGCTGGTGGGACGGCTGGGGGTGCGGGCCGACACCGGGCGCGAGAAGGCGTTGGAGCACGATCTCGCGGTGCGGGCGGCCAGGGCGGCGAAGCGGAGACTGCGGGAGATCGAGGCCGTCGAGGATCTTCCGGAGGAACTGTCCGAACAGATGCTGCGCAGCGCCTTCGACATCGGGGTGCGGATCAGCCCGGACATCGTGGAGGACGAGCGGCGGGAGGCGCACCGGCAGCGGGCACGGCGACTGAAGCGGGTGCGGGGGATCCAGCGCGAGATGCTCAGCGCGGCGCGGCACGAGGTGCTGGCCGCGCGGAGCGAGGCGGGGGCGGATCCGGAGGTCGTGGACCGGGTGCTGCGCCATCTCGATGTGCGCAGCTTGCGGTGAGGGGTGTTCTCCCACCCACGCACCGTCCGTCTCGGTTCGTTGAGAAGTGGGCGTTTCCCGTGGGGGTTTGGCGTCAATGGCGGCTTTCTGTTCGTAAAGTGACCTTATGACTCGGAATGTTGTGATCAGTGGGGGCGGTACGGGGATCGGGCTGGCCGCCGCGCAGGTGTTCGCCGCCGACGGGGACCAGGTGCTGCTGATCGGCCGACGCGGGGACGTCCTGGAACGGGCCGCGGTGCCGGGCGCCCTGACCTACGCCGCGGATCTGGCCGATCCGGAGGCCGTACGGGGCGTGGCCGCCTTCGTGGGCCGGGAGTTCGGGGCCGTGGACGTACTGATCCACTGTGCCGGCGGCAACGGGCGGCTCGAGCCCCCGGTGGGCGGCGACGACCCGCTCGACGCGGTCGCCCGCGAGTGGACGGTCAACTTCCGGCTCAATGTGCTGACCGCCGTGCTGCTCACGGAGGCCCTGAGGGACCGGCTCGCCGAACCCGGCGGGCGGGTGCTGTTCCTCAGCTCCATCGCCGCCTTCCGGGGCTCCGGACGGAATTCGTACGCGGCGGCCAAGGCGTCGCTGCACCCGTACGCCCATGACCTGGCCCGGGTCCTCGGTCCGCACGGCATCACCGTCAACGTGGTCGCGCCCGGCTATGTCGAGGACACCGGGTTCTTCGGCGACGGCATGGACGAGGAGCGGCGGGCCCGGTTGATCGCCGAGACGTCCGACAAGAGGGCCGGAACGCCCGGGGACGTCGCCGCCACCCTGCACTGGCTCGCCTCCCCGGGCGCCGCGCACATCACCTCGCAGATCATCCAGGTCAACGGAGGCGCCGAACGAGGGCACTGAGGCCAGGTCAGCGCTCCCTCGGATGGTGGTGCGCACGGCGGGCCGCCGGTACGCCGTCGGGGGAGCGGTGGCCGTCGGCACGGGGCGGCAGCACCGCGTCGGCCGTGTTGACCCGGGGCAGGGCGTAGGGATGCTCGGCGGCCAGCCACCGGATCATCTCCTCGCGGACCGTGACCCGTACCGTCCAGATGTCGTCGGCGTCCTTGGCCGTCACCAGGGCGCGTGCCTCCATCGTGCTCGGGGTGCTGTCCGTCACGGTCAGGTTGAAGGCGCGGCCGTCCCAGGCCGGGCACTCCCGGAGGATGTCGCGGAGCTTCTCGCGCATCGCCTCCAGCGGGGCCGAGTGGTCGAGGTGCCAGAAGACGGTGCCCGTCATCTGCGGCGTCCCGCGCGACCAGTTCTCGAACGGCTGGGACGTGAAGTACGACACCGGCATGGTGATCCGGCGCTCGTCCCAGGTGTGCACGGTCAGGAAGGTCAGCGTGATCTCCTCGACCGTGCCCCACTCGCCGTCCACGACCACCGTGTCGCCGATGCGCACCATGTCGCCGAAGGCGATCTGGAGCCCGGCGAACATGTTGCTCAGCGTGGACTGGGCGGCCACACCGGCGACGATGCCGAGGATTCCGGCCGAGGCCAGCAGCGAGGCCCCGGCCGCGCGCATCGCCGGGAAGGTCAGCAGCATCGCGGCCACCGCCACCACGCCCACCACCGCGGAGACCACCCGCCGGATCAGCGTCACCTGGGTGCGCACCCGGCGGACCCGGGCGGGGTCGCGCTGGTGGCGGGCGCTGGCGTACCGGGTGTACGAGGTCTCGACGACGGCGGCCGCGATACGGATCAGCAGCCAGGCGGCCGACCCGATGAGCACCAGGGTCAGGGCCCGGCCGATGCCGACCTCGTGCTCCTGGAGCAGCTTCGCCTCGCTGTACGACCCTCTCAACAGGGCCGCACACAACACCAGTTGGTACGGGACCCGGGCACGCCGCAGCAGCCCCCACAGCGGCGTCTCGGGGTGGCGTTCGTCGGCCTTGCGCAGCAGCAGGTCGGTGGCCCAGCCGAGCAGCAGCGTGAGCACGACCGAGCCGCCGACCACGATCAATGGGCGGAGCACGTCATCCATGTCCCCGAACCTAACCGGGACGGGCGAGCCTGAACCTGTGACGTGCGCCCCGATCAAGAGCGGTGCCGCGATCCGGCGCCGTCACACCGGCCTGGCACCATGGGCCTCATGAACATCGTGCTCTTTCACTCGACCTACGGTCTGCGGCCCGCGGTGCACCGGGCCGCGGACCGGCTGCGCGCCGCCGGACACGAGGTGTGGACCCCCGACCTCTTCGAGGGGCACACCTTCGACACGGTCGAGGAGGGCATGGCGTACAAGGACGGGATCGGCAAGGACGAGCTGCTGAAGCGGGCCGTGCTGGCCGCCGCGCCCTACTCGGAGCGGGGGCTGGTGTACGCCGGGTTCTCCTTCGGCGCCTCGGTGGCGCAGACGCTGGCGCTGGGCGACGACAAGGCGCGCGGACTGCTGCTCCTGCACGGCACCTCGGACATCGCGGAGAACGCCTCGGTGGACGAACTGCCGGTGCAGCTGCACGTCGCGGAGCCCGACCCGTTCGAGACGGACGACTGGCTCAGCGCCTGGTATCTGCGGATGCGCCGCGCCGGGGCCGAGGTCGAGGTGTACCGGTACGCCGGGGCCGGCCACCTCTACACCGACCCCGACCTGGAGGACCACGACGAGGAGGCCGCCGAGGCCACCTGGCGGGTGGCACTCGGCTTCCTCGACTCGCTGGAGGGGGATCAGCCCGCCCGGTAGGCGGTCCAGCTCTGCTGCATGCGCGTCACCTGACCCGCGCTGAACTGGTACATGCACGCGTCGTAGGTGTAGTCCATGAAGTTGTGGATCGGGTCGGCGCCGTCCTTGCGGGCGCAGGTGTCGCGGCCCTCGGGGCACTGGTAGGCGGCGCTCTTCTCCGCCGGGGTGTCGTCGACGTAGTCGCCGTTGCCGTTGCAGCCGCCCTGGAAGGTGTGGTACAGCCCCATCCAGTGGCCGACCTCGTGGGTGGCCGTGTCGCCCTCGTCGTAGTTGGTGGCCGAGCCGCCCGGCAGCGAGGCGTCCAGGACGACGACGCCGTCCATCGACGGGCTGGAGTTGTACGAGCTGGGGAAGGTGGCCCAGCCGAGCAGGCCGTCGCCGATGTTGGCGGTGTAGAAGTTGAGCGCGTTCGCGCCGCCCTGGCGCAGGGCGGACTTCATCGCCTTCTCCTCCGGCGAGCCGTAGCCGACGGTGTACCAGGCGGCGTTGTCGGTGTAGTCGGTGCCGGCCAGCGTGAACTGGAAGCCCGAGTCGGTGTTGCCGGTGCCCTGGCCGGCGTAGGCCGCGTTGAGGACGTTCATCTGTGCGGTGATGTCGGCGGAGCTGAGCTTGCCGGTCTCACCGTCGTGGATGACGTGGAAGTAGACCGGGATGGTGGTGCCGGCGGCGGCGGACGCGGTGCTCCGCCCGTTCTCGCGCAGCTTGTCGAGCTTGGCGCGCAGATCGCGGTCCATCGCCTGGGCGCGGGCCTCGCTGATCTCGTTCGGCTCGGCGATGTGCTCGCCGTGGCCGGGGCGTGCCTCGCGGGCCGCCGCGTGGGTGTCGTCGGCGCACTCGGCGGCCTGGCTTCCGGCCACGGCGATGCCGGTGGGCGCGGCGACGGGGCTGAGCATCAGGGTTCCGGCCACGACGGCGGTGCCGAGCAGGCGTCTGCGCGACAGGGACGATATCCGGGCAAGCGTACGCATGGGGGCTCCTGGCGGATGCGGTGGGGAAAGGCGACCGGGGATCTTCCTGACCGCCGCCCGGAGATTACGTGGACATGATCAGCCCGGAAGAGCGGTGATCAAGCCCAATCAACTGCTGGGCAAACAGGGGCAATCGGGGAGCCGATGCATGCGGAAACGTTATGGCGCCGGGGGATTGGGAACCGGCCGTCATCGATTCGGCCACCGGGCGGGGGGTGTGTCCGGATTCGACTCACGGTCCACACCACCCGCCGTAGCGACGCGATCCGCCCTCCGGGGCAGTCCCCGCGACCGGGGATGGCCGAAAATCGACCTACCGAAGGCCGGTGGCCGGGACTAGACCGGGTCGTGGACGCGCTCGACCTTCTGTGTGCCGCTGCGGGTGCGGTAGGAGCGGACCCATGTGGAGGTGGCGTCCGCCTTCGTGCGGCCGGACAGCACGTAGTAGTCCATCTGCGCCCGCTCGGCGGTGACGTCCAGGACGCCGTAGCCGTGCCGGTCGGTGTCGACCCAGTGCACGTGCCGGTTGGCGGCCCTGATGAGCGGGGACGCGACCGCGGAGACGGTGCCCTCGGGGACCCGCACGATGTCGTCGAGGTTGTCGGAGGTGACCGAGGTGACCACGAACTCCGTGGCGGCCGAGGCGGACAGCGGGTAGGTGCCCGCGTTCACCGGCACGTCGTTGGCCCACGCCATGTGGATGTCGCCGGTGAGGAAGACCGTGTTGCGGACGGCGTTGGCGCGCAGGTGGGCGAGGAGTTCGCGGCGGTCGTCGGTGTAGCCGTCCCACTGGTCGGTGTTGAGGGCGATCCCCTCCTGCGGCAGGCCCAGCAGCTTCGCCAGCGGCTTCAGCAGGCTCGCCGGGAGGGAACCGAGGGCGAGCGGCGAGATCATCACCGAGGTGCCCACCAGCCGCCAGGTGGCGTCGGACGCCGTCAGCCCCGCCTTCAGCCAGTCCAGTTGGGCGCGCCCGGTGAGCGTGCGGTCCGGGTCGTCGACCTGGCCGTCGCCGAGGGAGACCTGCTGGGAGCGGAAGGAGCGCAGGTCCAGCAGCGAGAGGTCGGCCAGCTTGCCGAAGCGCAGCCGGCGGTAGGTGGTGCCCTCCAGCGCGGGCCGCACCGGCATCCACTCGAAGTACGCCTGCTTGGCGGCGGCCTGGCGCGCGGCCCAGCCGCCCTCCGCCCCCTCGGTGTGGTTCTCGGCGCCGCCCGACCAGGCGTCGTTGGCGATCTCGTGGTCGTCCCAGATGGCGACGACCGGCGCCCTGTGGTGCAGTGCCCGCAGGTCGGGGTCGGTCTTGTACGTCGCGTGCCGGAGCCGGTAGTCGGCGAGGGTGACGGTCTCGTGGGCGGGCGCGTGCGGCCGGACGACCTCGCCTCGGGTGCCGTACTCCCCGGTGCCGTACTCGTAGACGTAGTCGCCCAGATGCAGCCAGGCGTCCAGGTCGCCGCGGGCCGCGAGGTGGCGGTACGCCGAGAAGTGGCCGGCCTCCCAGTTGGAGCAGGAGACCACGCCGAAGCGCAGTCCGGTCACGGCGGCGTCGGCGGCCGGGGCGGTGCGGGTGCGGGCGACGGGGGAGTCGGTGCCGCCGGCGGAGAAGCGGAACCAGTAGTCGGTGGCCGGCTCCAGGCCGCGGATGTCCGCCTTCACGGTGTGGTCGGAGGCGGCGGTGGCGAGGACCGTGCCCTGCGCGACGACGTCCCTGAGGCCCCTGTCGCGGGCGACGGTCCAGCTCACCTCCGTGTCCGGGCCCAGCCCGGACCCGGGTATCGCCTCCGGTACCGGCGTCACGCGGGTCCACAGCAGGATGCCGTCCGGCAGCGGGTCGCCGGAGGCCACGCCGTGCAGGAAGGTGGGGGCCTGTGCGGCCGAGGCCCGCGCGGGCGGGGCGGCGGCGAGGGGTCCGGCCAGCACCGCCGTGGCGGCGGCCGCCCTGACGACCGTACGGCGGCGCGGGGACAGGGGGGTGGCGTCCGTGGTGGCGGACTCGGGGCTCTCGGATGGTCTGTTTCGACGGGTCACGGCCGATCAGGTTACTGACGGGTACACGCCAGAGCGGGCGAACTCGCGAAAGTTCGCCCGCTCTTCAGCCCCTGGTCAGCCGGCCGGGTCAGCCCTTGAGCGCCGCGTCGACCGCCGTGTTGAACTCGTCCACCGTCATCGGCGCGTTCTGGCCGTCGGAGCCGGTGAGCTTCTTGCCGTCCATCATCAGCGTCGGGGTGCCCTGGGCCTCGCTGTTGTCGAACACGTCGGACATCTCCAGCGCCCACTTGTCGTAGGTGCCGTCCTTCACGTCCGCCTGGAACTCCTTGTTGCCCTTCAGGGCGTCCACCGAGTTCGCGATCTCGATCAGGTACGAGTCGTCCTTGAACTTGTCGTCCGACTCCTCGGGGTGGAACTCGGCCGAGTAGAGCGCGCTCTTGTAGGCGAGGAACGCCTCGGGGCCGACGTTCAGCGCGGCGCCCATGGCGCTCAGGGCGTTCTTGGAGCCCTCGCCGGTCAGGTTGCGGTCCAGGAACGAGGCGCCTATGAAGCGGATCTTGTACTTGCCGTCCTCGACGTCCTTCTCGATGGTCTTGCCCACCGTCTGCTCGAAGGAGGCGCAGACCGGGCAGCGCGGGTCCTCGTACAGTTCGAGGGTCTTCTTCGCGCCGGACTCGCCGATGACGACGGTCGTGCCGTTCTTGCCGCTGGTGTTGGCCGGCTTGACGAGCTTGGCGTCCTTCGCGGTCTCCCAGTAGTCGGGCTGGTTGGCCTGGACGACCGCGTAGCCGATGCCGCCGGCCGCGGCCAGCACGCCGACCACCGACAGCGCGACGATGAGCTGCCGCCTGACCTTCGCCTTCTTCGCCTGGCGCTCGCGCTCCACGCGCAGCCGCTCTCGGGCCGCCGACTTCGCCGCCTGGCTGTTCCGCTTGCTCATGGTGATGTCTCCACGGGGGACGCACACGGTCGTGTGCGGGATACGTATGGGGGACTGCTGGTGCTCCGGGACTCGCCGGGCGGGGATGGCCTCAGGCGAGGGCGGCGGAGCAGGGCGGTCCGCGCCGTCCCAGGGAGTGCGCGAGGAGCAGGGTCCGGGCCGTGGCGGAACGGTGGACCCGGCGGGCCGGACGGAGGACCTCCGGGGCCCGGCGCACGGTCACCGCCGCGACCGCGAGCAGGAGCGGCCGGAACGTGGTCGCGGCCACCGCGCTCAGCAGCTGGGCCAGCGCCCGCTCGCCGCGGCGCAGCCAGGCGGCGGCGAACAGACCGACCCCGATGTGCGCTCCGAGCAGCGCCCAGGCGGTGGCCGGGTCGGCCTGGGAGAGCAGCACCGCCAGCCGGTCGCCGCCCTCGGCGGCGTGCCCGGTGACCCGGGCGAGCGGCGCGCCCACGCTGGTGCCGTCGCCGCACAGCACGTCGAAGCCGACGGAGCGCAGCGGACCCGCGACCGGGCCGCCCATTCGCCCGTAGCAGACGTGCTGGCCGGTGGTGAAGGCCGTGTCGGCGGCCAGCTCCAGCGGGATCAGCAGGGCGGCGATCCGCCCGAAGGAACGCTCCCGGCCCGCCAGGGCGTACGCCAGGACGAACACGGCGGCGGCGATCGCGGCCACCGTGTTCAGCGGCAGCGGAGCCCCGGACAGCAGCACGTGCGACGCGGTGCTGAGCGTCACGACGACGGCCGTGAACAGCGCCGCGCGCACGGCTCTGAGCTGGGTTCCGGATATGTCCATGGCGGTGAAGAGTGTGTCACGTGCTCCGGTAAGGGATCCCTAAAGGGTTCCTGTGGGCGTCCCGATCGTCACAATCCCGGAATCCTGCCGTTGCGGAACAGGTCCAGGAAGATCTGGTGGTCGCCACGGGCGCGGGCGCCGTAGTCGTGCGCGAAGTCGACCATCAGGGGGACCAGGGAGTCCTCGTCGGCGGCGATCGCGGCGTCGATGGCGCGCTCGGTGGAGAACGGCACCAGGGACTCGCCGGAGGTGTCGTCCGCCGCCGCGTGCATCGCGGCCGTGGCCCGGCCGAGGTCGGCGACGACCAGGGCGATCTCCTCCGGGTCGTCGATGTCGCTCCAGTCCAGGTCCACGGCGTACGGCGAGACCTCGGCGACCAGCTGGCCGGTGCCGTCCAGCTCGGTCCAGCCCAGCCACGGGTCGGCGTGCGCCTGGAGGGCGCGCTGGGAGATCACCGTGCGGTGCCCCTCGTGCTGGAAGTAGTCGCGGATGGCCGGATCGGTGACGTGCCGGGAGACGGCCGGGGTCTGGGCCTGCTTGATGTAGATCACGACATCGTTCTCCAGGGCGTCGCTGTGACCCTCCAGGAGGATGTTGTACGACGGCAGCCCCGCCGAGCCGATGCCGATGCCGCGGCGGCCCACGACGTCCTTCACGCGGTAGGAGTCCGGGCGGGCCAGCGAGGCGTCCGGCAGGGTCTCCAGATAGCCGTCGAAGGCGGCGAGCACCTTGTAGCGGGTGGCGGCGTCCAGCTCGACCGCACCGCCGCCGGAGGCGAAGCGGCGCTCGAAGTCACGGATCTCGGTCATCGAGTCCAGCAGCCCGAAACGGGTCAGCGAGCGGGCGTCGCGCAGCGCGTCGAGCAGCGGCCCCTGGGCGGTGTCCAGCGTGAACGGCGGCACCTCGTCGCTCTTCGCGCCGGTGGCCAGCGCGTGGATCCGCTCCCGGTAGGCGATCGTGTAGATGCTCACCAGCTCGGTGATCTGCTCGTCGCTGAGCGCCTTCGCGTAGCCGATCAGCGCCACGGAGGCCGCGAAGCGCTTGAGATCCCAGGTGAAGGGGCCGACGTAGGCCTCGTCGAAGTCGTTGACGTTGAAGACCAGGCGGCCGTTGGAGTCCATGTACGTGCCGAAGTTCTCCGCGTGGAGATCGCCGTGGATCCACACCCGGGAGGTCCGCTCGTCCAGGTACGGTCCGCTGTAGGTCCTCCCACCGCCCCCGGCGTACTCGGCGTCGAGATCGTGGTAGAAGAGGCAGGCCGTCCCGCGGTAGAAGGCGAAGGCCGAGGCCGCCATCTTCCGGAACTTCACCCGGAACGCGGCCGGGTCGGCGGCCAAGAGCTCGCCGAAGGCGGTGTCGAGGACGGCGAGGATCTCCTCACCGCGGTGCTCGTCGTTGAGCTGCGGTACCGACATCGCTTTGTGCCTCCTGGTGCGGGATGTTTCGGGACGGCTGGTCCGTCCCCTGCCTAACGTGCGACGGCGCGCGGGAGTGCCCGCGCCCCCGCCCGAAGGTACGTCGGGACGGCGCCCGGGTGTCAGTCCCGGGGCATAGACTTCGACGCTGTCCCCCGGACTGTCC
The DNA here is from genome assembly GCF_055570675.1 of Streptomyces sp. NPDC031111. Taxonomy (NCBI): domain Bacteria; kingdom Bacillati; phylum Actinomycetota; class Actinomycetes; order Kitasatosporales; family Streptomycetaceae; genus Streptomyces; species Streptomyces sp. NPDC031111. The sequence goes on along the minus strand of NZ_JBVIGS010000011.1, from coordinate 181,153 downwards.
GCCTGCCCGTCGCCGTGAGTTCTCCTTGGAGGCCGCACCGTGTCAAAGCCGCCGTTCACGCACCTGCACGTCCACACCCAGTACTCGCTGCTGGACGGTGCCGCGCGGCTGAAGGACATGTTCAACGCCTGCAATGAGATGGGCATGACGCACATCGCCATGTCCGACCACGGCAACCTGCACGGGGCGTACGACTTCTTCCATTCCGCGCAGAAGGCCGGAGTCACCCCGATCATCGGGATCGAGGCGTATGTCGCCCCCGAGTCCCGGCGCAACAAGCGCAAGATCCAGTGGGGCCAGCCGCACCAGAAACGGGACGACGTCTCCGGTTCCGGCGGTTACACCCACAAGACGATGTGGGCGGTGAACAGCACCGGCCTGCACAACCTCTTCCGCCTCTCCTCCGACGCGTACGCCGAGGGCTGGCTCCAGAAGTGGCCCCGGATGGACAAGGAGACCATCGCCAAGTGGTCCGAGGGGATCGTGGCCTCCACCGGCTGCCCCTCCGGCGAGGTGCAGACCCGGCTGCGCCTCGGCCACTTCGACGAGGCCCTCAAGGCGGCCGCCGACTACCAGGACATCTTCGGCAAGGACCGCTACTTCCTGGAGCTGATGGACCACGGCATCGAGATCGAGCACCGGGTCCGCGACGGCCTGCTGGAGATCGGCAAGAAGCTCGGCATCCCCCCGCTGGTCACCAACGACTCCCACTACACGTACGCGCACGAGGCGGGCGCCCACGACGCGCTGCTGTGCATCCAGACCGGCAAGAACCTCTCCGACCCCGACCGCTTCAAGTTCGACGGCACGGGCTACTACCTCAAGTCCACCGACGAGATGTACGCCATCGACTCCTCGGACGCCTGGCAGCAGGGCTGCGCCAACACCCGGCTGATCGCCGAGATGGTCGACACCACGGGCATGTTCGAGAAGCGCGACCTGATGCCCAAGTTCGACATCCCCGAGGGGTACACCGAGGTCAGCTGGTTCCGCGAGGAGACCATGCGCGGCATGGAACGCCGCTTCCCGGGCGGCATCCCCGAGGACCGCATGAAGCAGGTCGAGTACGAGATGGACACCATCATCTCGATGGGCTTCCCCGGCTACTTCCTCGTGGTCGCCGACTTCATCATGTGGGCGAAGAAGCAGGGCATCGCGGTCGGCCCCGGCCGAGGCTCCGCGGCCGGCTCGATCGTCGCCTACGCCCTCGGCATCACCGACCTCGACCCGATCCCGCACGGACTGATCTTCGAGCGGTTCCTCAACCCCGAGCGCATCTCCATGCCGGATGTCGACATCGACTTCGACGAGCGCAGGCGCGTCGAGGTGATCCGGTACGTGACGGAGAAGTACGGCGCCGACAAGGTCGCCATGATCGGCACCTACGGCACCATCAAGGCCAAGAACGCCATCAAGGACTCCGCGCGCGTACTGGGCTACCCGTACGCGATGGGCGACCGGCTCACCAAGGCGATGCCGGCCGACGTCCTGGGCAAGGGCATCCCGCTCTCCGGCATCACGGACCCGAACCACCCCCGGTACTCCGAGGCGGGCGAGATCCGCGGGATGTACGAGAACGAGCCGGACGTGAAGAAGGTCATCGACACCGCCAAGGGCGTCGAGGGCCTGGTCCGGCAGATGGGCGTGCACGCCGCCGGCGTGATCATGTCCAGCGAGACCATCACCGACCACGTGCCCGTCTGGGTCCGGCACACCGACGGCGTGACCATCACGCAGTGGGACTACCCGAGCTGCGAGTCGCTCGGCCTGCTGAAGATGGACTTCCTGGGCCTGCGCAACCTGACCATCATGGACGACGCCGTCAAGATGGTGAAGGCCAACAAGGGCACCGACATCGACCTGCTGTCGCTGCCCCTGGACGACCCGACGACCTTCGACCTGCTCCAGCGCGGCGACACCCTCGGCGTGTTCCAGTTCGACGGCGGCCCGATGCGCTCCCTGCTCCGGCTGATGAAGCCGGACAACTTCGAGGACATCTCCGCCGTGTCGGCCCTGTACCGGCCGGGCCCGATGGGCATGAACTCGCACACCAACTACGCCCTGCGCAAGAACGGCCAGCAGGAGATCACGCCGATCCACAAGGAGCTCGAGGAGCCCCTCAAGGAGGTCCTGGACGTCACCTACGGCCTGATCGTCTATCAGGAGCAGGTGCAGAAGGCCGCCCAGATCATCGCCGGCTACTCGCTCGGCGAGGCCGACATCCTCCGCCGCGTCATGGGCAAGAAGAAGCCCGAGGAGCTGGCGAAGAACTTCACCATCTTCCAGGCCGGCGCACGCAAGAACGGCTACAGCGACGAGGCCATCCAGGCGCTCTGGGACGTGCTGGTGCCCTTCGCCGGCTACGCCTTCAACAAGGCGCACTCCGCCGCGTACGGACTGGTCTCCTACTGGACCGCCTACCTCAAGGCGAACCACCCGGCCGAGTACATGGCCGCGCTGCTCACCTCGGTGAAGGACGACAAGGACAAGTCGGCGGTCTACCTCAACGAGTGCCGCCGCATGGGCATCAAGGTCCTCCCGCCCAACGTCAACGAGTCCATGGCGAACTTCGCGGCACAGGGCGACGACGTGATCCTCTTCGGCCTCTCCGCGGTGCGCAACGTCGGCACCAACGTCGTGGAGTCGATCATCAAGTGCCGCAAGGCCAAGGGGAAGTACACCTCCTTCCCGGACTACCTCGACAAGGTCGACGCGGTCGTCTGCAACAAGCGCACCACGGAGTCGCTGATCAAGGCCGGCGCCTTCGACGAGATGGGGCACACCCGCAAGGGCCTCACCGCCCAGTACGAGCCGATGATCGACAACGTGGTCGCGGTGAAGCGCAAGGAGGCCGAGGGACAGTTCGACCTCTTCGGCGGCATGGGCGAGGAGGACACCAGCGAGCCCGGCTTCGGCCTCGACGTCACCTTCACCGACGACGAGTGGGACAAGACCTATCTGCTCGCCCAGGAGCGCGAGATGCTCGGGCTCTACGTCTCCGACCACCCGCTCTTCGGCCTGGAGCACGTGCTGTCCGACAAGGCCGACGCGGGCATCTCGCAGCTCACCGGAGGTGACTTCGGCGACGGCGCGGTGGTCACCATCGGCGGCATCATCTCGGGCCTCCAGCGCAAGATGACCAAGCAGGGCAACGCCTGGGCGATCGCCACCGTGGAGGACCTCGCCGGCTCCATCGAGTGCATGTTCTTCCCGGCGACGTACCAGCTCGTCTCCACGCAACTCGTCGAGGACGCCGTGGTGTTCGTCAAGGGCCGGCTCGACAAGCGGGAGGACGTGCCCCGGCTGGTCGCGATGGAGCTGATGATCCCCGACCTGTCCAACGCGGGCACCAACGCGCCGGTGGTGCTCACCATCCCGGCCACCCGCGTGACCCCGCCCATGGTCAGCCGGCTCGGCGAGATCCTCACCCACCACAAGGGCGACAGCGAGGTCCGCATCAAGCTCCAGGGGCCGACGAAGACGACGGTGCTGCGCCTGGACCGGCACCGGGTCAAGCCCGACCCGGCCCTCTTCGGCGACCTGAAGGTCCTCCTCGGACCGTCCTGCCTGGCGGGCTAGCGACGCCCGGCCGACGCGTGTGAGGGGCGCACCCTGTGGTGGGTGCGCCCCTCTTCATGTGCCGGGGCCGCAACGGCCCGTCATACGGATGTCAGTTGTGGCCGAAGCGCTTCTGCCGGCCCTTGCCCCGGCCTACCTCGCCGGGCACGACCTGTGTGGTGCGCTGCTCGTCCGGTGTCTCCATCGTGGACGGCTGGGCCGCCCGCTGGGCACGTTCGGCCTGCGGCTGCTTACGGTCACGGTTCTTGTTCTTGGCCATGGTGGTGCCTCCTGTGGGGGACTAGGGGCCAGGGCCGGGACCAGATTCACATAGCCCGATAACAGCCGCATGTTGGACAATTACCGTGTGTGACCGGGGTGATCGGGGAGGAAGTGTGGAAACGCCACGCCGAAGATCGAGTTCGGGCCGTTAACCCTGGCGTGGTCGGGCAGACTCGAAGCAAGCCCGAAGCAAACCTCCCGGAAAGAGGGTGGATCGCGTGGACCGCTGCATCGTCCTGGTGGACGCCGGGTATCTGCTGGGGGCCGCCGCCAGTCTCCTCGCCGGGGAGCCCTCGCGGTCCCGCATCACCGTCGACCACGCGGCCCTCATCCAGGGGCTGCGGGAGCGCGCGGAGTCCGACACACGGCAGCCGCTGCTGCGCATCTACTGGTTCGACGGCGCCCCCGACCGCGTCCCGCAGCCCGAGCACCGCAGGCTGCGCGTGATGCCCCGGGTCACCGTCCGGCTCGGCGCGCTGACCCGCAGCGACGGACGCTGGGCGCAGAAGGGCGTCGACGCAGCGATGCACGCCGAGCTGACCGAGCTGGCCCGCAACCGCGCCTGCTCCGACATCGTGCTGGTCACCGGCGACGGCGATCTGCTGCCCGGCATGATGGCCGCCAAGGAGCACGGCGTCGCCGTGCACCTGTGGGCCGTCCAGGCCGCCGACGGCGACTACAACCAGTCCGAGGACCTGGTCGCCGAGGCCGACGAGCGCCGAGTGCTTGACCGTGCGTGGATCACCCAGGCGGTACGGGCCAAGGAGTACACCGGGGTGTGCGCCCCGCCGCCCGTGCCCCGGCCGGAGATCGCCGCGATCCTCTCCGCCCCGCTGCCCGACTCCGCGCTCGGCGCGGCGGCCGAGCGGGCCGCCCAGGAGCCGCAGCACCCCGCCGCCGCGCACAACGGCACCGCCGAGAGGACCCCCACGGCCAAGGGCGTACCCACCCCCAAGGACCTGGCCGCGCTGCGCAGCCCCGGCCCGCACCAGCCCCAGCAGCCCGCCTCCGCGACCCTGCGCTGGTCCTCCGACAAGGGCTGGGTCGACCGGCCCGTCGCCGAGCCGGCCGACGCCGCCTCCATGCCCACGCTCGCCCAGCTGACCACGGCCGAGCAGCGGTGGGCCGACCGCGAGGAGGACATCACCACCGTCGGCGGGGACCCGTTCGAGGTCGGGCAGGTCTTCGCCCGGCGCTGGGTGGAACGGCTCGGCGACCAGAGCCACATCCAGAAGCTGTCCGCCATGTACCCCCGCATCCCGCACCGCGTCGACGGGGAGCTGCTGCGCTACGCGGCGCGCTTCGGGCTGCTCGCCCACAAGGACGACCAGATCGACGAACGGGACCGTTACGCCATCCGGGCGGGGTTCTGGCGGGAGCTGGACCTGCGTACCGGTACGGAGAGGGCTCCCGCCGGGGAGTAGGCGGCCGGCGGTGCTCCGCCCCGGTTCGGGGGCTCCGCCCCCGTGCCCCCGCCAGAGGGCTCCCGCCCCTGGACCCCCGGCCTATGCCCACCCGCCACCCGACTCGGTCCGCCGAAAGGCGGGGCAATGCACGGTTGGCGTGCGTTTGGCGGGTACTGGGCGCCCCGGAGACCGGGCGGGCTCCCCGACCCCGTAGGCTCGTCCCTTGTGAGTACGCGCGCGGCACAGGGATTCCGGCACGGTGGTGATGTCGTGTGTGCGGTGCGCGGGCTGACCAAGACCTATCCGGCGGTACGCGGCAGACGCGGGGTTCCCGCGACGCCCGAGGTCCGGGCCACCGACGACGTCGAACTCGACATCCGGCGCGGTGAGATCTTCGGGCTGCTCGGGCCGAACGGCGCCGGCAAGTCCACCCTCGTACGCCAGCTGACCGGGCTGATGCGGCCCGACCGCGGCAGTGTGGAGATCCTCGGCCACGACATCGTGCGCCACCCCGAGCGGGCCGCCCGCATCCTCGCCTACCTCGGCCAGGAGTCCAGCGCCCTCGACGAACTGACCGTGTCGCTCGCCGCCGAGACCACCGGCCGACTGCGCGGGCTCGACGCCCGGCGGGCGCGGGCCGAGCGGGACGACGTCCTCGACGAACTGGGGCTCGCCACGATCGCCGGACGCCCGCTGAAGAAGCTCTCCGGCGGCCAGCGCAGGCTCGCCTGCTTCGCCGCCGCGCTGGTGGGGGAGCGCCCCCTGCTCGTCCTCGACGAACCCACCACCGGCATGGACCCGGTGGCCCGGCGCGCGGTGTGGTCCGCCGTCGACCGGCGCCGCGCCGAGCACGGCTCGACCGTCCTGCTGGTCACCCACAACGTCATCGAGGCCGAGACCGTCCTCGACCGGGTCGCCGTGCTCGACCGGGGCCGCGTCATCGCCTGCGACAGCCCGGCCGGCCTCAAGGAGCGGGTCGCCGGCGAGGTCCGGGTCGACCTGGTGTGGCGCGAGGCGGCCCCCCTGCACGTGCCCGAGGTCGCCGCGCTGCGCGACCGGGTCGTCGAGTCGGGCCGCCGCTGGACCCTGCGGCTCGCGCCCGAGGAGGCGCGTACGGTCGTCGCCACCGTCACCGGCGGGGCCGCCTTCGCCGCCCTGGACGACTTCACGCTCGCCACGCCCAGCCTGGAGGACGTCTACCTGGCGCTGGGCGGGGCCGTTCGACAGGGGCTGGTGAAGGCGTGAGCACATGGGCCCCGTCATCCGTACGGAACAGGGCGAGCGCCGCAGAACGTCCGAGCGAAGGGGAGCAGCACGACGTGAGTGTCGTACCCGCCGATGTCGTGCCGGGCGGCGCCCTGGCCGTGGAGGAGGCCGCGCCGGAACCGGCCGGGCTCGGCCCCCGGGCGCGGCTGTGGCCGTCGCTGGCGGCCGTCTACCGGGCGCAGCTGTCGCGGGCCCGGGTCGCGCGGATTCCGCTGCTGTTCGTGGCGACCTTCCAGTCCGTCGGGATCATGATCCTGATGCGCGGGGTCGTGGACGGCGGCGGCGAGGCGCAGGCCGTGGTCGCCGGCTCGGCGGTGCTGGTCGTCGCGTTCGTCGCGCTGAACCTGCTCGCCCAGTACTTCGGCCAGTTGCGGGCCAGCGGAGGGCTCGACCACTACGCGACGCTGCCGGTGCCGCCGGCCGCGGTGGTGCTGGGCGCGGCGGGCGCGTACGCGTCGTTCACCGTGCCGGGGACCGTGGTGACCGCCGTCTTCGGATGCGTGCTGTTCGGGCTGCCGCTGGCGCATCTGTGGGTGCTGGCCGCCGTGATCCCGCTCGCCGGGGCCGCGCTCGCCGGACTGGGTGCCGCGCTGGGCCTGCTCGCGCCACGGGCCGAGATGGCCACGCTGCTCGGCCAGCTCGGCATGTCGGCGGCGCTGCTGCTGGGCGTGCTGCCGGCCGAGCGGATGCCGGAGGCGGTGCGTCTCGCCCGGGACCTGCTGCCGTCGACGTACGGCGTCGAGGCCCTGGCCCGGACCTTCGGACCGCACCCCGACTGGGCCCATGTGCTCGCCGACCTCGCCGTGTGCGGGATGGTCGGCGTGATCTCCCTGGCGGTGGCGACCTGGGCGTACCGCAGGGCAGCCGTCCGGTGACGCGCCGCACAGCCGGGCCTGGCACGATGGCAGGGTGAGCGCACCTCTGACACCACCACCGCCTCCGCACGACCATTCCGCGCGGGACGCGTGGCAGCCGCCGTCCGACGGCCAGGCGGCCCACGCGGGGAAGTCCGGCCACACCGAGTATCCGCAGCACGGCTGGTGGTACGAACAGGACGGCCCCGGGATGAAGACGGAGATGCGGGAGGGCGCCGTGACCGCGGTGGCGGTGGCGCTCGGCGGGGTGCTGCTCGGGCTGCTGTGGTGGTGGCTGGCGCCGCGGGTGCCGCTGGTCGGTGACGCGGCCGGCGACAACTGGGTCGTCTACCTCAAGGACTCCGAGGGCGAGCAGAGCATCGGGGTGGACGGGACGTTCTCGCTGCTCGCGATCGGCTTCGGGGTGGTGAGCGCGCTGGTCGTGTTCCTGCTCCGGCGCCGTGGGGGTGTGCCGCTGGTGGTGGGGCTGGCGGTCGGGGGGCTGCTCGGGTCGGTGCTGGCGTGGCGGCTGGGGGTGTGGCTCGGGCCCGCGCAGGATGTCGTCGCCCAGGCGAGGAGTGTGGGCAAGGGGGTCACGTTTGACGCGCCGTTGAAGCTGGGGGCGAAGGGGGCGCTGTTGGCTTGGCCGTTCGCGGCGTTGATCGTGCATCTGGGGTTGACGGCGTTGTTCGGGCCGCGGGATCCGGAGCAGTTTCCGCCGACGGAGCCGTACGTGTCCCACGGGGCGTAGGCCGCCGGTTCCCGGCACTCGTTGTTGGGCGGGGCGCGCTGCCCGGTGCTCCGCGTGGGTGTGGGCCCGGGGGTCGGTCTCGCGGCCCGGTGCCGTGCCCCGGCGTGGGTGTGGGCCGGGGGGTGTTCGCGCGGCCCGGCGCTGGCGGGGTGCCGTCGCGCCCACCCGTGCCGCCCCAGCGGCACGACTGCCCGCGGAGAGCGGAAGACGCGGCACCGACTCACCCACCAACCGTGGGCGTCAGGCGGGGCGGCCGATTGGGGCCAGGGTTGCGGAGGTGAGGGCGGCCAGGTCGGTGGGGGACAGTTCGACCTCCAGCCCGCGGCGCCCGGCCGAGACGCAGATCGTCTCGTGCAGGTCGGCCGACTCGTCCAGGACCGTAGGGAGCCTCTTGCGCTGCCCGAGGGGCGAGATGCCGCCCCGGACGTACCCCGTGGTGCGTTCCGCCAGCGCCGGGTCGGCCATCGCGGCCCGCTTGCCGCCCACCGCCGACGCGAGGGCCTTCAGGTCCAGTTGCCCGGCCACCGGGACCACCGCCACCGTCAGCGCCCCGTCGATGTCCGCCACCAGCGTCTTGAAGACCCGTTCCGGGGAGACGCCCATCGCCTCGGCCGCCTCCTCGCCGTAGGACGGGTGGGACGGGTCGTGGTCGTAGGAGTGCACCGTGAACGGCACCCCGGCCGCGGTCAGCGCCACCGTCGCGGGAGTGCCTCCCGACTGCTGCTGCTTCTTGGACTTCTTCGCCATCCCGGCCCGTACCTACCCCACACAGATCGCACGTCAGTTGAGACTCGTCGGACCGCGCGTCAGCTCCGCGGCCGGCAACGACGGCAGACTACGGATGATGGCCGTCTCCGCGCGAAGCAGTTTGAGCTCGTCCCGGAGCCGGGACGCGGTGTCCGGCGCCTGGAGCAGCCGCTGCTTCGTCGGCGTGTCCAGCATCATCGCGGCGGCGACCAGGTACGAGACGACACCCGGCTCGTCCGGCAGGTCCGCGCCGGTCGCCAGCGACCGCTCCCGCGCCCCCGCCAGCCGCTTCTGGTACTGGCGGAAGGACCGCAGCACCCCCTCGGCGAGCGCCCCGGCCTCGTCACCGGGATCCTCCTCCAACGGCTCCGCCTCGGCCGTCAGATACGGCCCGGAGGCGTCCACGGACAGCAGCCGCACCCGGGTCGTACCGGTCGCCAGCACCTCGAAGGTGCCGTCGGCCCGTTCCCGGATCGTCGCCGCGTCGGCCACACAGGCCACCTTGTGGAAGGCGCGCAGCGGGTCGGCGCCGAAGCCCGCGGCCGGGCCCCGTTCGGGCACGGCCGTCGGATCGGGCATGCCGGGCGCGCTCGGCGCCACCTCGTGCCCGTCGCGGATCGCCACGACGGCGAACCGGCGCGGCTCGTCCTCGGGGGTCTTCAGCAGCTCGCGCATCATGGCGCGATAGCGCTCCTCGAAGACGTTGAGCGGGAGCACGAGCCCCGGGAACAGCACCGTGTTCAGGGGGAAGAGCGGGAGCCGGACGGTCGTCACGAGCCAAAAGCCTAATGGTCGCCGAAGCGGAGTCGTCCGCCCTGCTCACTCCTCGGTCGGTCGGACCCCGGCGCGGGGGCACCGGACGCGACCGCCGCACGCACCAGCTGACGCACCTCCAGGAACCGGCCGAGCGGATCGTCCGCCTCCCGGTCCCAGGGGAAGGACGTGGCGTACGGGCCGGTCAGCCGCAGCTGCTCGAGGGCGTCCCGCCAGCGCTCCAGGCGGACGAGGACGTAGGTCAGCAGGTTGCGCGGCTCCGCCGGCCAGGGCTGGCCCTCCGGCAGCCGCGCGGAGAGGGCGACGGCACGGTCGGCCGCCGCTTCCAGCCGCTCGCGCGGCACCTCGGGTCCGCACGGGTCGGTGAGATAGCCGAACGCGGCCCGCAGCGGCAGCGCCTGCGTCAGCGAGTCCTCCGGCGCGTCCTGCGCGGCCCGGTCCGCGAAGTCGAAGCACTCGCGGTGCGACCCGTGCCACGACGACGCCAGATAGCGCAGGGCCGCCACATGGCACCCGTGATGGTGCGGGGCGCGCCGGACCGCCGCCGCCCACAGCTCCTCGAAGTACGGGTGGCCGGCGCGGGCACCGCGGGCGTGGTCCAGGGCGAGCCGCCACGGCACCGGGTCCCGGCCGTCCGCGCGCGCGGCGGCCGTGATCAGCGGGGTCACCTCGCGCAGCAGCTCGACCCGGGCCGGTGAGTCCCAGGCGCGGTCCACCGCCCGCTGGGCGTCAACCAGCAGCCCGTCGGGGTCGCCCGGGTCGCGGGCGCGCCAGGTGTCCAGCCACTCCGGCCGCGAGCGCGCGAAGGCGGCCAGCCGCCGCACATACCGGTCGCGCTGCTCCCAGGCGCCGGTGCGCCGGGTGGCGGCGAGCAGCGCGACGACGGGCGCGGGATCACCGCCGGCGGCCCCGACCAGCGCCGGGCCCATCAGATCGTCGGGTGCGTCGAGGAGCACCTCGTCGTCGGAGGGCAGCACCGCGACGACGGGGGTCGCGACGCCCGTCGTCTTCTCTCGCACCCGGGATGTACGGGTGAACCCGTGCAGCAGAGCCATGGTGTCGACCATTGAAAGTCCGCAGGTCACAGCGGCGCCAGAGGCCACACGGAAGTCGTGGAAGGTTGTACGTCGTCGGGTCAAGGCCCGGCAAAAAGCGGAGGGAATCTCACCTTGTGTCGACCCTCCGGCCTCAGTGGTCTCACGGGTCACACACGTGATCACCACATACGGCACGGCGTCTACGTACGACGCAGCGTCCGCGTCGCCCCCGCCGCCACCGTCGTCGCCAGGATCCAGCCCAGCAGGATGAACGCGGCCGACAGCCACTGCCAGCCGCCGCGCAGTTGCCAGAAGCCCACCTGGCCCAGGTCGATCACCGGCAGCAGCAGGTCCAGCGCGAACAGCGCCGGGTTCCACGCCGGATGCTCACCGCTCTTGAGGGGCGGATGATCGGCACGGGCGAAGGCCACCGAACCGGCGGCCCACAGCACCGCCATCCACACCGCGGCCCGACCCGGACGGTATCCGTAGGCGACCGTCCAGTCCTGCGCGTAACCCCACAGCTTGGCCGCGAACGGCAGGCTCTCGCGGCGGCGGCGCTGCTTGGCGAGCAGCACCTCACGGGCGTCCTCGTCCTCCCCGCCCTCCCGCAGCACGGCCGCCAGCCGCTCGTACGGCTCCGGGTTGTACTCGGCGCTCGCCGCGTCCACCCAGCGCAGCCGCAGCGCCAGCGGGAACGGCCCGCGCGGCACCAGGTTCTCGTAGGTGAAGCCGCCCATGTGCAGCCGGCCGGGGCCCGGCCAGCTGTCGGCCCTGTCCATCAGGTTCACCACCCTCGCGCCCGACAGCACCACCCGGCCGCGCGCCGGCCGCTCCCCGAGGAAGCGCAGCTCCGGCGTCTGCACCCGGCGCAGCGACAGCTCCTGGTCGTCGGTGAACGTGAACCCGGCGCCCTCGAAGTCGACCGCGTCCCCGAAGCGCCCGTCGTCAAGACGCACCCCGCCCTCGCACTCGAACCGCTGGATCCGCGTCCCGCGCGCCGGTGTCATCCCACTGCGCGCCTGGGCGCCGACCCCCGCCGGGGTCAGGTACAGCGAGCGCTCCACGGTCAGCTGCGGCGCGTTCAGCGCGAGCCGGGTGTACGGGTTGACCAGCCGGGCGCCGCGCAGGCTCAGCGAGACGCCTATCGTCGCGCCGCGCAGACTCAGCTCACCGTGCGACTCCAGCATCTCCGCCTGGAGGTCCTGCCCGACGTTCATGCCGTCCGCGGCTATCGAGCGGCCGCTGCGGTCCCGGTGCACGATCGCCTGGTTGAGCAGCAGATCCGTACCGATCCGGGCGTCGGTGAGCCGTATGCCGCCCAGGAACCGGCAGCGCGGCAGATGCAGATCGCCCTCGGTGTGCAGCCGCGCCGCCTCCAGCCGCGGTATCGAGCAGTCCACCATCCGCACGGTCGTGAAGCGGGCCTCCGGCAGCAGCACGTCCCGCTCGAAGCGGCAGGCGCGCATCTCCAGGTACGGCACCACGGTGCCGCCCGCGAGGTCCAGCACGCCGCTGATCCGCACGCCGACCAGCTTCAGCGACGAGACCCGGCCGGCCAGGGCGGGCGGGCCGTCCAGCAGCAGCCAGCACACGACCCGGGCCCGGACCGTCCGCTCGGGACCCCACGGATGCCCTCCGTGCGGATCGTCGACGACCGTGTCCCCGCTGCTCAGGTCGTACACGGTGCCGTTGCGGAAGGCCTGCCACATCCCGGCCTCCGTGGCGGTCAGGTCCTCCGGCGGCTCTCCGCCGCCCGGTCCCACCCCCTCGGTCACGGAACTCCCCTCCTCCTCACATACTCGCTGGTTCGTCCCTTCGTACAACCGTTCATGCCCGGTGCGGTGACAGGTTGAACACGGAAAGTGAAGAGGATCTCGGATATGTGCGCGGACCGTTACCACGGACGGCGCGTATCAGCCATTGGAACAGGCGGACGGCTCACCGCGCGGGTCTGAGAGAATTGACCCCGTGATCTCCCGAATCGATCTGCGCGGCGAAGCCCTCCCCGAGGGTGCCGCCCTGCGCGACCTGCTGCCCCGAGCCGACTTCGACGTCGCGGCCGCCCTGGAGAAGGTGCGGCCCATCTGCGAGGACGTGCATCATCGGGGCGACGCGGCGCTGATCGACTTCGCCGAGAAGTTCGACGGCGTCCGGCTCGACCAGGTACGGGTCCCGGCGGCCGCCCTCACGCGCGCCCTGGAGGAGCTCGACCCGGCCGTGCGCGCGGCCCTGGAGGAGTCCATCCGCCGCGCCCGGCTCGTCCACCGCGAGCAGCGCCGCACCACCCACACCACCCAGGTCGTGCCCGGCGGCACGGTCACCGAGAAGTGGGTCCCGGTCGACCGCGTGGGCCTGTACGCGCCCGGCGGCCGGTCCGTCTACCCGTCCTCCGTGATCATGAACGCCGTGCCCGCCCAGGAGGCCGGCGTCCCGTCCGTCGCGCTCGCCTCCCCGGCCCAGGCCGAGTTCGGCGGGCTGCCGCACCCGACGATCCTCGCCGCCTGCGCCCTGCTCGGCGTCGACGAGGTCTACGCGGCCGGCGGTGCCACCGCCGTCGCGATGTTCGCGTACGGCACCGAGTCCTGCCCGCCCGCCACCATGGTCACCGGCCCCGGCAACATCTGGGTCGCCGCCGCCAAGCGCTACTTCACCGGCCGCATCGGCATCGACGCCGAGGCCGGCCCCACCGAGATCGCGATCCTCGCGGACTCCACCGCCGACCCGGTGCACGTGGCCTCCGACCTGATCAGCCAGGCCGAGCACGACCCGCTGGCCGCCGCCGTCCTGGTCACCGACTCCGCCGACCTCGCGGACGCGGTGGTGAAGGAACTGGAGCCGCAGGTCAAGGCCACCAAGCACATCGACGACCGGATCGTCCCGGCCCTCGCGGGCCGGCAGTCCGCCGTCGTCCTGGTCGACGGCCTCGACGAGGGCCTGCGCGTCGTCGACGCCTACGGCGCCGAGCACCTGGAGATCCAGACCGCCGACGCCGCCGCGGTCGCCGGCCGGGTGCGCAACGCCGGCGCGATCTTCGTCGGCCCCTGGTCCCCGGTATCGCTCGGCGACTACGCGGCCGGCTCCAACCACGTCCTGCCCACCGGCGGCTGCGCCTGCCACTCCTCGGGCCTGTCCGTCCAGTCCTTCCTGCGCGGCATCCACATCGTCGACTACACCGAGGACGCGCTGGCCGAGGTCGCGCACCACGTGGTCACGCTGGCGGAGGCGGAGGACCTGCCCGCGCACGGCGCGGCGATCAAGGCGAGGTTCGGCTGGAAGGTACCCGAGAGCAAGTGACCGGCATCGACGATCTCCCCGTACGGGACGAGCTGCGCGGCAAGTCCCCCTACGGCGCGCCCCAGTTGGACGTCCCCGTACGGCTGAACACCAACGAGAACCCCTACCCGCTGCCCGAGCCGCTGGTCGAGCGGATCACCGAGCGGGTCCGCGAGGCCGCCCGCCACCTCAACCGCTACCCCGACCGGGACGCCGTCGAGTTGCGCACCAGGCTGGCCGAATACCTGACGAAGACGACCGGACACCCGGTCGCCCTCGAGAACGTGTGGGCTGCCAACGGCTCCAACGAGGTCATCCAGCAACTGCTCCAGACCTTCGGAGGCCCCGGCCGCACCGCGATCGGCTTCGAACCGTCGTACTCGATGCACGGCCTCATCTCGCGCGGCACCGGCACCGGCTGGATCTCCGGGCCGCGCAACGAGGACTTCACGATCGACCTCGCCGCCGCGGAGAAGGCGATCGCGGAGCACCGGCCCGACGTCGTCTTCATCACCACGCCCAACAACCCCACCGGCAACGCGGTCCCCCCGGAGACGGTCCTCGCGCTGTACGAGGCCGCCCAGGCGGCCAAGCCGTCGATGGTGGTCGTCGACGAGGCGTACATCGAGTTCAGCCACGGCGACTCGCTGCTCCGGCTGCTCGACGGACGCCCGAACCTCGTCGTCTCCCGCACCATGTCGAAGGCGTTCGGCGCGGCGGGCCTGCGCCTCGGCTACCTCGCCGCGCACCCGGCGGTCGTCGACGCCGTCCAGCTGGTCCGGCTGCCGTACCACCTCTCCGCGATCACCCAGGCGACCGCGCTGGCCGCCCTGGAGCACACCGACACGCTGCTCGGCTACGTCGAGCAGCTCAAGACCGAGCGCGACCGGCTCGTCACCGAACTGCGCGCCCTCGGCTACGAGGTGACCGAGTCCGACGCGAACTTCGTCCAGTTCGGCAGGTTCGAGGACTCCCACGCCACCTGGCGGAAGATCCTCGACCGGGGCGTCCTGGTCCGGGACAACGGCGTACCGGGATGGCTGCGGGTCACCGCGGGCACCCCGGCCGAGAACGACGCGTTCCTCGACGCGGCGCGTGACCTCAAGAAGGAACAGGAGCAGAGCGCATGACCCGCGTAGGACGCGTGGAACGCACCACCAAGGAGACGTCCGTCCTCGTCGAGATCGACCTCGACGGCACCGGGAAGACGGAGATCTCCACCGGGGTCGGCTTCTACGACCACATGCTCGACCAGCTCGGCCGGCACGGTCTGTTCGACCTGACCGTGAAGACCGAGGGCGACCTGCACATCGACTCCCACCACACCATCGAGGACACCGCCCTCGCGCTCGGCGCCGCCTTCAAGCAGGCGCTCGGCGACAAGGTGGGCATCTACCGCTTCGGCAACTGCACGGTCCCGCTGGACGAGTCCCTCGCCCAGGTCACCGTCGACCTGTCCGGCCGCCCCTACCTCGTGCACACCGAGCCCGAGAAGATGGCGCCGATGATCGGCGAGTACGACACCACGATGACCCGGCACATCCTGGAGTCCTTCGTCGCCCAGGCCCAGATCGCGCTGCACGTCCACGTGCCCTACGGGCGCAACGCGCACCACATCGTGGAGTGCCAGTTCAAGGCCCTCGCCCGCGCCCTGCGCTACGCGTCCGAGCGGGACCCCCGCGCGGCCGGCATCCTGCCCTCCACGAAGGGCGCGCTGTAAGCCATGAACGGACTGTCCACCGTCCTGATCGTCGTCGGCCTGTTCTTCGTCGGCGGGATCATCTCCTTCGTCAAGCAGAAGATGCCCACGAGCCTCATCGTGCTGCTGTCGATCGGCGCCGTGATGTGTCTCGGCGCCGGCATCCTGAGGCTGGAGGTGTGAGCGTTTGAGCACCACCAAGAAGGTCGTGGTCTTCGACTACGGCTTCGGCAACGTCCGTTCCGCCGAGCGCGCCCTCGCCCGCGCGGGAGCCGACGTCGAGATCACCCGTGACTTCGACCGCGCGATGAACGCCGACGGGCTGCTGGTGCCCGGCGTCGGCGCCTTCGCCGCCTGCATGAAGGGCCTGAAGGAGGCCCGCGGCGACTGGATCGTCGACCGCCGGCTCTCCGGCGGCCGCCCGGTGATGGGCATCTGCGTCGGCATGCAGATCCTCTTCGCGCGGGGCATCGAGCACGGCGTCGAGACCGAGGGCCTCGACGAGTGGCCCGGCTCGGTCGAGCCGCTCCAGGCCGACATCGTGCCCCACATGGGCTGGAACACCGTGGACGCCCCGGCCGGCTCCGAGCTGTTCGCCGGCCTCGACGCGGACGCCCGCTTCTACTTCGTGCACTCCTACGCCGTCCACGACTGGACACTGGAGACGACGAACCCGGCGATGCGCGCCCCGCTCGTCACCTGGTCCACCCACGGCGAGCCCTTCGTCGCGGCGGTGGAGAACGGCGCCCTGTGGGCCACCCAGTTCCACCCCGAGAAGTCCGGCGACGCCGGTGCCCAGCTCCTCACCAACTGGATCGGAACCCTGTAGAGACATGGCCAAGCTCGAACTCCTCCCCGCCGTCGACGTCCGCGACGGCCAGGCCGTCCGCCTGGTGCACGGCGAGTCCGGGACGGAAACGTCGTACGGCTCCCCCCTGGAGGCCGCCCTCGCCTGGCAGCGCTCGGGCGCCGAGTGGCTGCACCTGGTCGACCTGGACGCCGCGTTCGGCACCGGCGACAACCGCGCGCTGATCGCCGAGGTCACCGGCGCGATGGACATCAAGGTCGAGCTGTCCGGCGGCATCCGCGACGACGCCACCCTCGCCGCCGCCCTCGCCACCGGCTGCACCCGCGTCAACCTCGGCACCGCCGCCCTGGAGACCCCCGAATGGGTGGCCAGGGTCATCGCCGAGCACGGCGACCGGATCGCCGTCGGTCTCGACGTCCGCGGCACCACGCTGCGCGGCCGCGGCTGGACCCGCGACGGCGGCGACCTCTACGAGACGCTGGAGCGCCTCAACAAGGAGGGCTGCGCCCGCTACGTCGTCACCGACATCGCCAAGGACGGCACCCTCCAGGGGCCCAACCTGGAGCTGCTGAAGAACGTCTGCGCCGCCACCGACCGCCCGGTGGTCGCCTCCGGCGGAGTGTCCTCGTTGGACGACCTGCGCGCCATCGCGGAGCTCGTGCCGCTCGGTGTCGAGGGCTCCATCGTCGGGAAGGCCCTGTACGCCAAGGCGTTCACGCTGGAAGAGGCCCTGGAGGCTGTGTCCTCATGACATCCGATGCCGTACGGCGCGTGCAGAGCGGAAACCCCTGGGAGGAGTCCTTCGGCTTCGCACGTGCCGTGGCGGCGGGTGACCGCGTCCTGGTGGCGGGCACGACCGCCTTCCGGGGCGAGGTGCTGTACGGGGAGGGCGACCCGTACGAGCAGGCCAAGGTGGCCTTCACCAGCGCGCTGGAGGCGATCGGCGAGTTCGGGCTCGGCATCGAGTCCGTGATCCGCACGCGTATCCACCTCGCCCATGTGCGGGACGTCGACGCGGCCGGACGCGCCCACAAGGAGCTGTTCGACTCGGTGCGCCCGGTCACCACGGTGCTGGTGGTCGAGGGCTTCGTGGACTCGCGCGTACTGGTCTCAGTGGAACTGGAAGCATTCAGAGGAGCCGTGAATTCATGACCCTGGCGGTCCGAGTCATCCCCTGCCTGGACGTGGACAACGGCCGGGTGGTCAAGGGCGTCAACTTCCAGAACCTGCGCGACGCGGGCGACCCCGTCGAGATGGCCAAGGTGTACGACGCCGAGGGCGCCGACGAGCTGACGTTCCTGGACATCACCGCCTCGTCGGGCAACCGCGAGACGACGTACGACGTGGTGCGCCGCACCGCCGAGCAGGTGTTCATACCGCTGACCGTCGGCGGCGGCGTCCGCACCCCCGAGGACGTCGACCGGCTGCTGCGGGCCGGCGCCGACAAGGTGGGCGTGAACACGGCCGCGATCGCCCGCCCGGAGCTGATCCGGGAGATCGCGGAGCGCTTCGGCCGGCAGGTCCTGGTGCTGTCCGTGGACGCCCGGCGCACCGAGTCCGGTTCCTTCGAGGTCACCACGCACGGCGGCCGCCGCGGCACCGGCATCGACGCCGTCGAGTGGGCGCACCGGGCCGCCGAACTGGGCGCCGGCGAGATCCTGCTGAACTCCATGGACGCCGACGGCACCAAGGACGGCTACGACCTGGAGATGATCGCCGCCGTCCGCAAGCACGTCACCGTCCCGGTGATCGCCTCCGGCGGCGCCGGAAAGCTCGGCGACTTCCCGCCCGCGGTGACCGCGGGCGCGGACGCCGTCCTGGCCGCCTCCGTCTTCCACTTCGGCGACCTGCGCATCGGCCAGGTCAAGGACACCCTGCGCGGAGCCGGCCACCCCGTGCGATGACGCCGGGGAGTGCCTAGCCCGTCGGCTGGGCCAGCTGGATGAGGTTGCCGACCGTGTCGTCCAGGACGGCGGCGATCACCTGACCCTGCTCCCGCGGGTCCTGGACGAAGTGGACGCCCTCCCCGCGCAGGCGCTCGTACTCCGCGCGGAGGTCGTCCACGGAGAACACGATGGACGGCAGGCCCGCCTCCCGCACCGCCCTGCGGTACGGCTCCGCGATGGGACCCTGGCCCGGCTCCAGCAGGAGCTCCAGGTCCCGCTGGGCGCCGTCCTTCGCGCCCACGGTGACGAACAGCGTCCCGCCGCCCAGATCCATGTGGGTACGGGTCTCGAAGCCGAGGACATCGGTGTAGAAGGCGTGCGCCTTCGCCACGTCGTCGACGTACACGCTGGTCATGGCCACTTTGATCACGGACTGCGCCTTTCGGGTGCGGATCAGATGCCGAGCTGTTTGGTCTCGCGCAGCTTCGCGATCGCGTTCTCGTCGCCGTCCAGCTCCACCTTGGCGGCGCTCTGCCGGCCGTAGGCGAACAGCACCAGCTCGGACGGCTCGCCGGTCACCGTGACCACCGGGGTCCCCCGGTGCGCCACGGCCGTCTGGCCGTCCGGACGGCGCAGCACCAGACCGGTCGGCACACCGCGCCCCATCAGCCGGGCGGAACGCTCCAGCCGCGACCACAGGGCGTCCTGGAAGACCGGGTCGAGCTCACGCGGCGTCCAGTCGGGCTGGGCACGGCGCACGTCCTCCGTGTGGACGTAGAACTCGACGATGTTCGACAACTCGTCGACCTGCTTGAGCGAAAAGGGTGAGAAGCGCGGCGGACCCGTCCGGATCAGCTGGATCAGCTCCTCGTACGGCTTGGCGGTGAACTCAGCCATCACCCGCTCCAGACGCGCCGCCAGCTGCTTGACCAGCATGCCGCCGGCGGCGTCGGGGCGGCGCTCGCGCACCACCACATGGGCGGCGAGATCCCGGGTCGTCCAGCCCTCGCAGAGGGTCGGGGCCTCCGGGCCCGCGGTCTCCAGGAGATCGGCCAGGAGAAGTCGTTCACGCTTGGCATGGGTCGACATGCCAGCCAGCCTACGGCCGGCCGGGACGTCCGCCCAGTGGACGTCCGCGCGGGCACGACGTCCCCGCGCGGCACAATGGTTCGCATGACCAGCACGTCCCGGCCCAGCCGCCTCGACCCGGAGATCGCCGCGCGGCTCAAGCGCAGCGCCGACGGCCTCCTGCCCGCCATCGCCCAGCAGTACGACACCGGAGAGGTGCTGATGCTGGGCTGGATGGACGACGAGGCGCTGCATCGCACGCTGACCACCGGCCGCTGCACCTACTGGTCGCGCAGCCGCCAGGAATACTGGGTCAAGGGGGACACCTCCGGCCACTTCCAGTGGGTCAAGTCCGTCGCCCTCGACTGCGACGCGGACACCGTGCTCGTCAAGGTCGACCAGGTCGGCGCCGCCTGCCACACCGGGGCCCGCACCTGCTTCGACGCCGACGTGCTGGCGGTGGCGGACGCCCCCGCCTCGGATCAGTAAGGTCTGCCGCCATGGACCTCGAGACGTTCCGCAAGCTCGCCACCGACCGCCGGGTCATCCCGGTCACCCGCAAGCTGCTCGCCGACGGCGACACCCCCGTCGCGCTCTACCGCAAGCTGGCCGGCGAGCGCCCCGGCACCTTCCTGCTGGAGTCCGCCGAGAACGGACGCTCCTGGTCCCGCTACTCCTTCGTCGGCGTCCGCAGCGCCGCCACCCTCACCGAGCGCGCCGGGCAGGCGCACTGGGAGGGAGCCCCGCCCGTCGGCGTGCCCGTCGACGGCGACCCGCTCGCCGCGCTGCGCGCCACCCTGGAGACCCTGCACACCCCGCGCGACCTCGCCCACGACCTGGGCCTGCCGCCCTTCACCGGCGGCATGGTCGGCTACCTCGGCTACGACATCGTGCGCCGCCTGGAGAAGGTCGGCCCCGGCGAGCGCGACGACCTCAAGCTGCCCGAGCTGACCATGCTGCTCACCAGCGACCTCGCCGTCATGGACCACTGGGAGGGCTCCGTCCGGCTGATCGCCAACGCGATCAACCACAACGACCTGGAGACCGGCGTCGACGAGGCGTACGCCGACGCCGTGGCCCGCCTCGACGCCATGGAGGCCGACCTCACCCGCGCGGTGGCCCAGCCGCCCGCCGTGCTGCCGCCCTCCGAGCTGCCCGACCACACCGCGCTGTGGGGCGGCCCCGACTTCCAGCGGGCCGTGGAGGACATCAAGGAGCGCATCCGCGCGGGGGAGGCCTTCCAGGTGGTCCCCTCCCAGCGGTTCGAGACGCCGTGCACGGCCAGCGCCCTCGACGTCTACCGGGTGCTGCGGGCCACCAACCCGTCGCCCTACATGTACCTGTTCCGCTTCGACGGCTTCGACGTCGTCGGCTCGTCCCCCGAGGCCCTGGTGAAGGTCGACGACGGGCAGGCCATGCTCCACCCCATCGCCGGCACCCGGCACCGCGGCGCCACCCCCCAGGAGGACCAGGCCCTCGCCGACGAACTGCTCGCCGACCCCAAGGAGCGCGCGGAGCACCTCATGCTCGTCGATCTGGGACGCAACGACCTCGGGCGCGTCTGCGAACCCGGCTCCGTCGAGGTCGTCGACTTCATGTCCGTCGAGCGGTACTCGCACGTCATGCACATCGTCTCGACGGTCACCGGCCGGGTCACCGCCGGCCGCACCGCGTTCGACGTGCTCACCGCCTGCTTCCCGGCCGGCACGCTCTCCGGCGCGCCCAAGCCCCGGGCGCTCCGGATCATCGACGAACTCGAACCGTCCCGGCGCGGCCTGTACGGCGGCTGCGTGGGCTACCTCGACTTCGCGGGCGACTCCGACACGGCGATCGCGATCCGTACGGCGCTGCTGCGGGACGGCACCGCGTACGTCCAGGCCGGAGCGGGCATCGTGGCCGACTCCGACCCGGTCGCGGAGGACACCGAGTGCCGCAACAAGGCGGCGGCGGTGCTGCGCGCGGTGCACACCGCGAACCGGCTGTCCACGGCCTGAGAGGCGCCCGAGGTGAACCCCGGGTGTCGGTTCGCCCGGGGTTCAGGCGATAGTGGAGGGCGTGACTGCTGTACCCAGCCCCCGTTCCGAGGCCGCCGGCTCCGCCCGCACCGGCCGCATCAGCCTCGCCGTCGCCCTGCTGAGCGGCGCCCTGGGCGCGGCCGTGGCCCTGCTCGCCACCCGGCAGCAGTGGTCGGCGGGCACCGCCTCGGTCGCGGGCGGCACGTTTCCGCTGACCGCCAAGGGGAGTGACGTCACGGGCGTGCCCGCCGCGCTGGCCGTGGTGGGGCTGGCGGCACTGGTCGCGGTGTTCGCGGTGCGCAGGGCCGGGCGGCTGGCCGTCGCGGCGCTGCTCGCGCTGTCGGGGGCCGGGACCGTCGCGGCGGCGGCGCTCGGGGCGTCGGACAGCGCGGCGCTGGACGAGAAGGCTGCGGAGGTGTCCGGGGACACGTCCGCGACGGTGGGCGCGCTCAGCCATACGGCCTGGCCGTACGTGGCCCTCGTGGGCGGTGTGCTGTTGCTGCTGGCCGGTCTGCTGGCGCTGCGGTACGGCCGGCTGTGGCCGGCGATGTCCGGGCGCTACGAACGAAACGGCGCCCCGCGTACGCGCCGCGGCCCCGCCCGTGTCGACCCCGACCGCCCCGAAGACCTCTGGAAGGCCCTGGACCGAGGCGAGGACCCCACCGGCGCGTAACCCCCCGACCGACTGCGGGCAGTCGTGCCGCCCCAGCGGCACGACTGCCCGCGAGGCGGGCGGTGTGGGGTGGCTCGACCCCGGCAGGGTGTTGTCGGGCGTGGGGCGCGAGGCGGGCGGTGTGGGGTGGCTCGGCGCGGCGCGCCCGGGCGGGGGTGTCGCGCGGCCCGGGGTGTGTACCCCCGGTCACTGTCCGGGCGTGCGTGCGGGACAATGATGGGTGAGCGTCTGCTCAGACACGTACACAGCAACGAGGAGCAAGCAATGGCGGGCAGCAGCCACGGTCACACCCCGGCCGCCTGGACCGGTGTCATCATCGCCTTCATCGGTTTCTGCGTCTCGGGCGCGTTCATGGTGATGGACCAGCCCGCGGGCTTCTGGGCCGGCCTGGGCCTCGTCATCGTCGGCGGCATCGTCGGGGCCATCATGCGCTCGATGGGCCTCGGACAGCCGAAGAGCAACCCCGTCGTGCCGGCCCGCGCCGAGGGCTGAGCACGGCGGAGCACATCGCACAGGGGCGGGCCCGGCACGAAGGAACGGTGCCGGAACCGCCCCTGAGCCGCGTCCGGGGCACAATGCACCACGTGAACGCCACCGGACCCAGCGTCACCCCGGGCAGGGCGGCCCGGCTGGCCGTCCCCGCCGGGCTGCTCGTCGCCGTCGCCGGGGCCTTCGCCTACGTCGGCACCGTCGACCCCAACGAGCCCGGCCACTACCCCGCCTGCCCGCTGCTGCGCCTCACCGGCCTGTACTGCCCCGGCTGCGGCGGACTGCGCAGCGCGCACGCCGTCGTCCACGGCGACCTCCTCACCGCCCTCCAGGCCAACGCGCCCGCCGTCCTCGGCTACGCCGCCTTCGCCGTGCTGTGGACCGTCTGGGTGGTGCGCGCGGCGCGCGGCAGGCCGCTGCGGGTGGACCCGCCGCCCGCGCTCGTGTGGTCCCTGGGAGGGTTGCTGCTGGTCTTCACGGTTGTCCGGAACCTGCCGTTCGGTGGCTGGTTGCATCCTTGATCAACATGTGAATGTCCAGGTAGTGGGACCGCGTCAACCTGGATGCGAGGCATACGCCCTGCTGCGGATACCATCGCAGTGACCATCGAAGACCGACCGTCAGGAAGGGGGCCGCTCGCGTGAGTGTGCTCGACGAGATCATCGACGGAGTCCGTGCCGACCTCGCGGAGCGGCAGGCGCGCGTCAGCCTCGACGAGCTCAAGGAGCGCGCGGCGAAGGCTCCCGCGGCCAAGGACGGCGTGGCCGCCCTGCGCGGCGACGGCGTCAAGGTGATCTGCGAGGTCAAGCGCTCCAGCCCCTCCAAGGGCGCGCTGGCCGCGATCGCCGACCCGGCCGGACTCGCCGCCGACTACGAGGCGGGCGGCGCCGCCGTCATCTCCGTCCTCACGGAACAGCGCCGCTTCGGCGGCTCGCTGGCCGACCTGGAGGCCGTCCGCGCGCGCGTCGACATCCCCGTGCTGCGCAAGGACTTCATCGTCACCGCGTACCAGCTCTGGGAGGCCCGCGCGTACGGCGCCGACCTCGCGCTGCTGATCGTCGCCGCCCTCGACCAGCCGGCCCTGGAGTCGCTGATCGAGCGCGCCGTGTCCATCGGCCTCACCCCGCTCGTCGAGGTGCACGACGAGGACGAGGTCGAGCGCGCGGTGGACGCGGGCGCCAAGGTCATCGGAGTCAACGCGCGCAACCTGAAGACGCTGGAGGTCGACCGCGGCACGTTCGAGCGGGTCGCCCCGGAGATCCCCGCCGACATCGTCAAGGTCGCCGAGTCCGGCGTCCGCGGCCCGCACGACCTCATCGCCTACGCCAACGCCGGCGCCGACGCCGTCCTGGTGGGCGAGTCCCTGGTCACCGGCAAGGACCCGAAGACGGCGGTCTCCGACCTGGTGGCGGCCGGCGAACACCCGGCACTCCGCCACGGCCGCGGCTGATCCACCGGTAGGCTGGCCCCGATGACCCTTTCGCTGACCCCGGCCCGGGACCCGTACGCCCGCCTCGCGCGCGGCTGCCGGCCCCGAGGCTGCCGTGCCCCCGCCCGCCGGGTCCACGGCCGCAGGGTCCGCTACGTCATCGGGGACGAGCCGGGACAAGTAAACGGGCGGCGATGGCAGCGCGCCCCATAGGGGCGCGGGGAACTGCGCGACAAGCCACCGACGGCCCGCAGCGGCCGGACAAACCCCCGCCCCCACGGCGAAACGTGCCCAACACACACTCACCGTGAGGTTCACGCATGCCCAGTAACTTCTTCATCCCCGACCCGGAGGGTCAAGTCCCCACCGCCGAGGGCTATTTCGGCGCGTTCGGGGGCAAGTTCATCCCCGAGGCCCTCGTCGCGGCCGTCGACCAGGTCGCCGTCGAGTACGACAAGGCCAAGCACGACCCCGAGTTCGCCCGGGAACTCGACGACCTCCTGGTCAACTACACCGGCCGCCCGAGCGCGCTCACCGAAGTCCCCCGTTTCGCCGAGCACGCCGGCGGAGCAAGGATCTTCCTCAAGCGCGAGGACCTGAACCACACCGGCTCGCACAAGATCAACAACGTGCTGGGCCAGGCCCTGCTCACCAAGCGCATGGGCAAGACCCGCGTCATCGCCGAGACCGGCGCCGGCCAGCACGGCGTGGCCACCGCCACCGCCTGCGCCCTCTTCGGCCTCGACTGCACGATCTACATGGGCGAGATCGACACGCAGCGCCAGGCCCTCAACGTCGCCCGGATGCGCATGCTCGGCGCCGAGGTCATCGCCGTGAAGTCCGGCAGCCGCACCCTGAAGGACGCCATCAACGAGGCGTTCCGCGACTGGGTCGCCAACGTCGACCACACGCACTACCTGTTCGGCACGGTCGCCGGCCCCCACCCCTTCCCGGCGATGGTGCGCGACTTCCACCGAGTCATCGGCGTCGAGGCCCGCCGTCAGCTCCTGGAGCGCGCCGGACGCCTTCCCGACGCCGCCATCGCCTGCGTCGGCGGCGGCTCCAACGCCATCGGCCTGTTCCACGCCTTCATCCCGGACCCGGACGTACGCCTCATCGGCTGCGAGCCCGCCGGGCACGGCATCGAGACCGGCGAGCACGCGGCCACCCTGAGCGCGGGCGAGCCCGGCATCCTGCACGGCTCGCGGTCGTACGTCCTCCAGGACGACGAGGGCCAGATCACCGAGCCGTACTCCATCTCGGCCGGCCTGGACTACCCGGGCATCGGACCCGAGCACTCCTACCTCAAGGACTCCGGCCGCGGCGAGTACCGCGCGGTCACCGACGACGCCGCCATGCAGGCCCTGCGCCTGCTGTCGCGCACCGAGGGCATCATCCCGGCCATCGAGAGCGCCCACGCGCTGGCCGGCGCCCTGGAGGTCGGCAAGGAGCTGGGCCCGGACGGGCTGATCGTCGTCAACCTGTCCGGCCGCGGTGACAAGGACATGGACACCGCCGCCCGCTACTTCGGGCTGTACGACACCGACGCCGAGGTCGCCGCCGACGAGGCCGGCACCACCGCCGAGATCGAGGGGGACGCCAAGTGAGCGGGAACGTGCGACTGCTGAACGACACCCTCGCCGCGGCGAAGGCCGAGGGCCGCTCCGCCCTCATCGCCTACCTCCCGGCCGGGTTCCCGACCGTGGACGGCGGCATCGAGGCGGTCAAGGCCGCCCTGGAGGGCGGCGCCGACGTCGTGGAGGTGGGCCTGCCGCACAGCGACCCCGTCCTCGACGGCCCGGTCATCCAGACCGCCGACGACATCGCCCTGCGCGGCGGCGTGAAGATCGCCGACGTGATGCGCACCGTCCGCGAGGCGCACGCGGCCACCGGCAAGCCGATCCTCGTCATGACCTACTGGAACCCCATCGACCGCTACGGCGTCGAGCGGTTCACCGCCGAGCTCGCCGAGGCGGGCGGCGCCGGCTGCATCCTGCCCGACCTGCCGGTCCAGGAGTCGGCGCTGTGGCGGGAGCACGCCGAGAAGCACGGCCTCGCCACGGTCTTCGTGGTCGCGCCCAGCAGCAGGGACGCGCGGCTCGCCGAGATCACGGCGGCGGGCAGCGGCTTCGTGTACGCCGCCTCCCTCATGGGCGTCACCGGCACCCGTGAGTCGGTCGGCGCGCAGGCGGAGGACCTGGTGCGCCGCACCCGCGCCACCACCGACCTCCCGGTCTGCGTCGGCCTCGGCGTCTCCAACGCCGCCCAGGCCGCCGAGGTGGCCGGCTTCGCCGACGGTGTGATCGTCGGCTCGGCCTTCGTCAAGCGGATGCTGGACGCCCCCGACCACACCGCCGGCATCGAGGCCGTCCGCGCGCTCGCCGGAGACCTGGCCAGGGGCATACGCCGACAGGCGTAACCGACCGGGAAATCCGCAGGTAGTCATACGGATCCCTCGTACGGGTGGTCCTGGGACCGGGGAGGCGCTGTGCGCCTCCCCGGTTCGTTCTGCGGGGTGTGAGCGAGAAGAACCGAGACGGAAAGCGCACCGCCCGGGAGCGGATGGCGGTCGAGCGCGAGAAGCAGAAGGCGGCGGAGAAGCGCCGCCGCGCCCTCATCGTGGGTGCGAGCGTGGTCTGTGTCCTGGGGCTCGCGGCGGTGATCGGAGTCGTCGCCGCCAACTCCGGCGGGGACGACGAGAGCGACTCGGCGGGCCCGGTCGTGGCGCCCTCGGGCGCCCTCGGCAAGGACGGCACCGCCATCCCGGTCGGGAAACCGAGCGCCAAGGCGACGCTCACGGTGTGGGAGGACTTCCGCTGCCCGGCCTGCAAGTCCTTCGAGCAGGCCTACAGCCCGACCATCCACGAGCTGACCGACGCCGGGCAGCTCAAGGTGGAGTACCACCTGGTCACACTGATCGACAACGGCCTGGGCGGTACGGGGTCCCGCAACGCGGCCAACGCCGCGGCCTGCGCCCAGGACGCCGGGAAGTTCGCCGCCTACCACGACGTGCTGTTCACGAACCAGCCGATGGAGAGCGACGACGCCTTCGCCGACAACGACAAGCTGATCGAGCTGGCCGGCAAGGTCGACGGACTCGACACCCCCGCCTTCCGTTCCTGCGTCGAGGACGGCACGCACAACAGCTGGGTCGCCAAGTCGCACGAGGCCTTCCAGAAGGGCGGCTTCAGCGGCACGCCGACGGTCGTGTTCGAGGGCAGGAACATCTACGAGGACCGCTCGATGACACCCGAGAAGTTCAAGCAGATGGTCGAGGAGGCCAACAAGGGACAGTGACGCCCCGGGAAGACCATCGGACGGTCCTGTTATGGAGCCGTAGCCGGTCCGCCTGCCGTGCGGCCGGTCCGGCACGGTAGCGTCGACCTTGCCATGGAACTTGCCTACATTCCCAGCCCGTCGAGCGGGGTGCTGTACCTCGGCCCCGTTCCGCTGCGCGGCTACGCGTTCTGCATCATCATCGGCGTCTTCGTTGCCGTCTGGCTCGGCAACAAGCGCTGGATCGCCCGGGGCGGGCGGGCCGGCACGGTGGCCGACATCGCTGTCTGGGCCGTGCCCTTCGGCCTGATCGGCGGCCGGCTCTACCACGTGATCACGGACTACCAGCTGTATTTCAGCGAGGGCCGTGACTGGGTGGACGCCTTCAAGATCTGGGAGGGCGGCCTCGGTATCTGGGGCGCGATCGCCTTCGGCGCGCTCGGCGCGTGGATCGGCTGCCGGCGCCGGGGCATCCCGCTGCCCGCCTACGCCGACGCCATCGCGCCGGGCATCGCCTTCGCCCAGGCGATCGGACGCTGGGGCAACTGGTTCAACCAGGAGCTGTACGGGCGGTCCACGGATCTGCCGTGGGCGGTGGAGATCACGTCCTCCTCCGACGGGCGGGTCCCGGGCACGTACCACCCGACGTTCCTGTACGAGTCGCTGTGGTGCATCGGTGTGGCGCTGCTGGTGATCTGGGCGGACCGCAGGTTCAAGCTCGGGCACGGGCGGGCGTTCGCGCTGTACGTCGCCGCGTACTGCGTCGGGCGGTTCTGGATCGAGTACATGCGGGTCGACGAGGCGCATCACATCCTCGGGCTGCGGCTGAACAACTGGACGTCGGTCGTGGTGTTCCTGCTGGCGGTGCTGTACATCGTGCTGTCTCTGCGGAAGCGGCCGGGGCGGGAGGATGTTGTTGAGCCGGGGGGCTCCGACGCCGCTGTGGAGGCCGAGGGTG
Source organism: Streptomyces sp. NPDC031111 (assembly GCF_055570675.1). NCBI lineage: Bacteria > Bacillati > Actinomycetota > Actinomycetes > Kitasatosporales > Streptomycetaceae > Streptomyces > Streptomyces sp. NPDC031111. The sequence goes on along the minus strand of NZ_JBVIGS010000011.1, from coordinate 152,901 downwards.
AGTCTTCCGTGGAGTCGGACTCCTCGGACTCCTCTGACTCCAAGGACTCCCGTGAGGCCGAGGACTCCTCTGACTCCAAGGATGGGGCCGGGTCGGCGAAGAAGGGCTGACCGGCTGTTGTACTGCGCCGAGGGCGTCCGGGTTCTCCGGGCGCCCTCGGTGTGTGTGGGGCGGGGGTGGGTCGCGCTGCCCGGCGTTTGCGGGGTGCCGTCGCGCCCACCCGTGCCGCCCCAGCGGCACGACTGCCCGCGGAGAGCGCGGCGGGCGGGCCTCAGGTTCTGTTGGCCAGGGTCAGGGTGCGGTGGGCTGCTGTTACTACCGCTGTGTCGATGAAGGTGCCGTCCGGGAGGGCCTGGGCGCCCTGGTCGGAGGCCGCTGCCTTGATGATGGTTTCCGCCTTTTCGATCTCCTGCTCCGTGGGGAGGTACGCGCGCTCGATGACCGGGAGCTGGCGCGGGTGGATCGCGGCACGTCCGAGGAAGCCCAGGGCTCGGCCCCGTACGCAGGAGGCCATGAGGCCGTCCAGGTCCCGGGTGTCGGGGTGGACGGACTGGGTGGGCGGGGCCAGGCCCGCCGCCCGCGCGGCGACGACCACCCGGGAACGGGACCAGTCGAGGCCCGAGTCGTCGCGTACGCCCAGGTCGGCCCGTAGGTCCGCCTCGCCGATCGCGATACCGCGCAGGGACGGGTGGGCGGTGGCCACGGCGTGGGCGCGCTCGATGCCGAGGGCCGTCTCCAGGAGGGCGTACAGAGGCAGTGTGTCCCCCTTGGCGGACACCGTCCGGCGTGCGACGCGCACGACCTCGGACGGGGACGACACCTTGGGCAGGCGCAGGCCGGACAGGCCGGGGGCCGGGGCGACGGCCGCGAGGTCGGCGCGGGCCCAGGGCCCGGACAGGGCGTTGACCCGGACGTGGACCGGGACCGGCTGGGGCTCGCGCAGCAGCTCGGCGGTGGCAGACCGGGCGTAGGCCTTGCGGTCGGGGGCGACCGCGTCCTCCAGGTCGATCACCACCACGTCGGCGCCGGAGGTGAGCGCCTTCGCCACCACCGGGGGACGGTCGCCGGGGGCGTACAGCCAGGTCAGCGGGAACCCCGTCACAGGGCGCCCTCCGCGCGCAACTCAGCGAGTTCGTCCGGGGTGAGGCCCAGTCCGGTCAGGACCTCCTCGGTGTCCGCGCCGTGCGGGCGGCCCGCCCAGCGGATCGCGCCCGGGGTGCCGGAGAGCCGGAACAGGACGTTCTGCATGCGCAGGGGGCCCAGCTCCGGATCGTCGACCGTGGTGATCGTGTCCAGGGCCTGGTACTGCGGGTCCGCCATGACGTCCCGTACGTCCTGGATCGGGGCGACGGCCGCCTCCGCCTTCTCGAAGGCGGCCAGTACGTCGGCGCGGGTGTGCCGGGCGATCCAGCCACCGACCGCCTCGTCCAGGACGTCCGCGTGCCGGGCCCGGTCCTCGCCGGTGGCGAACCAGGGCTCGTCGATCAGCTCCGGCCTGCCCACCAGGTGCATCACGCGCTCGGCGATCGACTGGGCCGAGGTGGAGACGGCGACCCAGGTGCCGTCGGCGGTGAGGTAGGTGCCCCGGGGCGCGTTGTTCTGGGAGCGGTTGCCGGTGCGCGGCTGGACGTGGCCCAGCTGGTCGTACCAGGTCGGCTGGGGGCCGAGGGCGGTCAGGATCGGCTCGATCAGGGCCATGTCGACCACCTGGCCCTCCCCGGTGCGGTCCCGCCCGGCGAGCGCGGCCATCACCGCGTACGCCGTGGCCATGCCCGCGATCGAGTCCGCCAGGCCGAACGGCGGCAGCGTCGGCGGCGCGTCCGGTTCGCCGGTGATCGCGGCGAAGCCGCTCATCGCCTCCGCGAGGGTGCCGAAGCCCGGCCGGTGCGCGTACGGGCCGAACTGGCCGAAGCCGGTGACCCGGACCAGGATCAGCCGGGGGTTCGCGGCGGACAGTTCGGGCCAGCCCAGGTCCCACTTCTCCAGGGTGCCGGGGCGGAAGTTCTCGATGATCACGTCGGTGGACCCGGCCAGGCGCAGCAGGGTGGTCCGGCCGCCGGGCTTGGACAGGTCGAGGGTGATGGTGCGCTTGTTGCGGCCGAGCATCTTCCACCACAGGCCGATGCCGTCCTTCGACGGTCCGTGGCCACGGGAGGGGTCCGGTTTCCTCGGATGCTCGACCTTGACGACCTCCGCGCCGAAGTCGCCGAGCAGGGTCGCGGCGAGGGGTCCGGCGAAGAGGGTGGCGAGGTCCAGGACGCGCAGGCCGGTCAGCGGGGGATCGGCGGGGGTGGGCCTGGTCATGGGCGGGTGGCCTCCAGGTGGGTCAGTCGGGCCAGGGTGTCGAAGCCGGTGCCGTGGAAGTCGCCGACGGAGGTGGCCAGCCGGTTCTTCAGCGGGGCCGTCCAGCGTTCGGGAAGCGCGCGGGGCGAACCGGCGAGAAGAGCGGCGATGCTGCCGGCCGTCGCGCCGTTGGAGTCGGTGTCCCAGCCGCCGGACACCGCACGGCAGATGGAGCCGGTGAAGTCGCCGTCGGCGTGGGTGAGGGCGGCGGCGATCAGGGCGGTGTTGGGGACGGCGTGCACCCAGTGGTGGGTGGCGGCGTAGGTGTCGTGCAGGACGTCGACGACCGTGTCGAAGTCGGTGTGCTCGTGCGCGAGTCGCATGGCTCGGTGGACGGCTCGGGCGAGGCGGGAGCGGGGCGGGACGACGGTGAGGCCCATGCGCAGACAGGCGTGGACGTCGTGGTCGCCGGTGGCGGCGGTGGCGATGACGGCCGCCGTGAACATCGCCGCGTAGACGCCGTTGGCGGTGTGGGTGAGGGTGGCGTCGCGGTGGGCCTGTTCGGCGGCGGCGGCCGGGTCGCCGGGGTTGGTCCAGCCGTGCACGTCCGCACGGATCAGGGCGCCGATCCATTCGCGGAAGGGGTTGTGGTGGCGGGCGGTGAGCGGGGGTTCCAGGCCGCTGAGGAGGTTGCGGTACGCGATGCGTTCGGCGGTGAAGGTGCGGCCGGCGGGGAGTTCGTCCAGCCAGACGCGGGCGACGTCGGTGGGGGTGAAGGCTCGGCCGTGGCGTTGGAGGACGAGGAGGGCGAGGAGGGGGTAGTTGAGGTCGTCGTCCTCGGGCATGCCGTCGATGTTCTCGGCGAGGGAGGTTGGCGCGGAGCGGCGGTTCCAGGGGTGTTGGGTGAGGAGGTCCTCTGGGACGCCGTGGGCGGTGAAGTAGGTGTTCAGGGGCCAGTTGTTGGTGGCTTGGGCGAGTTGGCGGATAGCGGTGAGGGGGAGTTTCTCCACCGGTTTGCCCAGGAGGCAGCCGGCTGCTCTGCCGAGCCAGGCGGCTTCCAGGTGCGGGGGGTGTGGTGCTGGGCGGGGGTGGGTCGCGCTGCCCGGCGCTTGCGGAGTGCCTCCCCCACTCTCGGCTTCGCTCGAGCGGGAGGTACCCCCACCGCCCACCCGTGCCGCCCCAGCGGCACGACTGCCCGCAGACTGCGGCGCGTGGCTGCCCGCAGACTGAGCAGGCCAGTTGGGGCATAGGGATTTGATGGTGGGGAGGTCGGTTGGTTCGTCGTCGGAGAGGGTGCTGGGGAGGTCGGCCAGTTCGTCCAGGAGGTCGGTGGCCAGGAGGCGGAGGTAGGGGGATGCGGGGCGGGGGGAGGCGCCCGCGGTGAGGGGGGCCTCGGGACCGCCCGCCGCGCGCCAGCGGGCGGCGATTCTCGAGGGCTCCCGGCCGTCCTGGGCGGCCTGGCGCAGTTCGTGGCCGATCAGGTCCTCCGGCTGGACCCAGGTCAGTCGGAGCATCCAGAGCCTCCCAGCTCCGCGAATGCCCGCTCGTGGGCGCGGCGGCGGCGTACGTCCCGCTCGAAGATCTCGCGGGTCACCCCGGTCAGCGTGACCGCCGGTTCCCACAGGTCCAGGCGGCTGGCCTCCGACACGGTCTTGGCCCAGTCGTGGGGGACCGGTGAGCCGAGCGCACCGGCCACCGCGCCGGCCATCGTGGCGATGGAGTCGCAGTCCCGGCCGTAGTTCACCGCGCCCAGCACCGCGTGCCGGAAGTCGCCGCCGGCCACCACCAGCATGCCCAGCGCGACCGGGAGTTCCTCGATGGCGTGCAGCCGGGACGGGCGCCGCGCGCCCAGGGAGGGGGCGCGGTAGTCCGGGCCGACCGTGTCGTACGGGGTCACCGCCTCCCGCAGCGGGCGCAGCGCCGACTCGAAGTCCGTGTGCCGCGCGGCCTCCTCGCAGACCCGCTCGATCGCCGTCCGCGTGCCGTCCTTCGCGAGGGACAGGCACGCGGTGACGACCGAGTCCGCCGTGGCGCCGGGCGCGCACGCCGCCGCCACGGCCGCGGCGAAGACTCCGGCCGCCTCCCTGCCGTACGACGACTGGTGCGCGCCCGCGACATCCAGTGCCTCGGCGTAGGCGGCGGCCGGGTGGGCGGCGTTGACGAGTCCCACCGGGGCCATGTACATCGCGGCGCCGCAGTTGACGATGTTGCCGACGCCGGCCTCGCGCGGGTCCACATGGCCGTAGTGCAGGCGGGCCACGAGCCATTTCTCGGCGAGGAAGATCCGTTGCAGCGGGATCGCCTCCGCCTCCAGCTCCGGGATCCAGCGCGGATTGGTCATCAGGTCCGGGACCAGGTGGTCGGCGACGGCGTAGGCGTCGAGGTGGTCGCGGACCCGCGCGTACACCCGCACCAGCGCGTGCGTCATCAGGGTGTCGTCCGTGACGTGGCCGTCGCCCTTGTGGTACGGGGCGATGGGACGGGCGGTGCGCCACTCGGCGCCGTTCCAGGGGCCGACGACGCCGTGCACGCGCCCGCCGTGGCGTTCGACGATCTGCTCGGGGGAGTACCCCTCGACCGGTCCGCCGAGGGCGTCGCCGACGGCGGCTCCCACGAGGGCGCCGCTGATCCGTTCGTCCAGGGGCAGACCCCGGTCCCGGGTTCGCTCGGTTTCCGACTCTTTACGCGTCATGCCCGAATCATCCTCCCGGTGGGGCGGGTTGTGCGGCTTCCAGGAGTCCGGCGAGTTCCACCAGGTCCGTGCCGGTGAGCCGGGGGAGTACGCAGCCGGAGAGGGTGCGGCAGCTCTCCCTCCAGGTCTCCGGGATCGCGGAGCCGCCGCCCAGTGCGCCGGTGAGGGCGCCGACGAGCGCCGGGGCGGAGTCCGCGACCCGCGACAGACAGGCGGCCGCGGGGACCGCCTCCGCGATCCGGCCCCGGGCGGCGGTGGTGAGGGCCAGGGCGACGGGGACGGTCTCGGCGGCGGCGACGCCGTAGCTGTAGACGTGGTCGACGATCTGGTGCTCCAGCGGCGGTACGAGGGCGAAGGCGCTGTCGGCGTCCGCCGCGAGCTTGAGGGCGTGCCGGGCGTTGCGGCCGATCTCGGTGTCCTCGGGGAGCTCGGCGCACGCGGCGGCCACGCAGGCGTGCGGGTCCGCCCCGGTCAGCGCGAGCGCGACGGCGGCGGCCATGGCGCGGGCGCCGTGCACACCGTCCCCGTCCTGGGTGTAGCGGGCGTCGAACTCGGCGAGGTCGGCGGCGGCCCGGGGATCGCCGGGGTGGGCGACGGCCAGGACGCAGGCGCGTACGCAGGCCGCGTCGTCGAAGTAGTGCGGGTTGTCGTGGCCGGTGGCGGGCGGGCGCAGACCGGTGGCGAGGTTGCCCAGGCCCGCGCGGACGGAGATGCGGGCACGGAGGGGGAGTACGGCGGACTCCGTCTCGGGTGCGCGCTCGGTGGCGGCGGCGACCTCGGCGGCTACGGAGTTCCAGGTCAGGTCGATGGCGGCGCGGGTACGGCGCTCTCGGCTGAGGTCGCCGAGGGCGGTGTCGTCGCCGGCCCGCAGGACCGCCTCGGCGGCGAAGGCGGCCCACTCGGCGTCGTCGGAGGGGCCCAGGCGGAGGGGTTCGGGGGGCTGGTTGAGGGCGATCGGGACGGGGAGGGTGGTGGTGGCGTTCTGCTCGGCGAAGGTGTCCAGTTCGCGGGTGAGGCGTCTGGTCCACTCGGGCATGCGGGCGGCTCTGTGGCGGGCGGCGGGCCAGCCGGCGGCGTCGCCTGCGGCGAGGCCGAGGAGCAGCCCCTCGATTTTCGCCTGTGGGGGCGGTTCCGCGGCCTCGGCTTCGCCTTCGGCCGGGGATTCGTTCCCACCCGCACCGCGCGTGCGGCTTTCGTCGTCGGGTGCGGGTGGCCCCTGTGGGGGGTCCTCGCCGTCGGCGGCTGCGGTTCCGGCGGCTGCGGGGGTCGTTGTCAGTGAGGTCATGTGGGGGTCTCCGGGGTCAGGAGGGCCGCGATGTCCAGGACGTGGTGGCCCGCCATGGCGGGGAGGCAGGTGCCGCGGGCCGGGGTGATGGCGGCCGACCAGGCCGCCGGGATCGCCGAGGCGCCCCGGGTCGCACCCGCCAGCGCGCCCGCGACCGCCGCCGTGGTGTCGGCGTCGCGGCCCATGTTGACGGCCGTCAGCACCGCCTGTTCGAAGTCGCCGTCGGCCGCCGCGTACGCGCCGAAGGCGAGGGCGACCGCCTCGGGGGCCAGGTCGGTCCACGGGTAGCCGCCGATCACCACCGCCGCGCGGACCGCGCGTTCGCCCAGGTGGGCCGCGGTCACGGCGCGGCGCAGCGAGCGGGCGGTCCAGGAGTCGTCCGGCACCACCGCCAGCGCGGAGGCGACCACCGCGACCACCGGCGCCCCGGCCATCGCCGCGGCGACGCCCGCCGCGACCGCCCGGCCGCCGTGGATGCCCTCGCCGTCGTGGCTGACCGAGCCGTCGATCGCCGCCAGCCGGGCCGCCTCGTCCGGACGGCCCGCCGCGAACACCCCGTGGGGCGCCGCCCGCATCGCCAGCCCGTCGCTCCACGCGTGCCGGTGCTGGGCGGAGATGGGCGCCGCCAGCCCCCGGCGCAGGTTCTCCAGCGTGCCGCGCTCGCTGAACCCGGCGCCCCGGAAGGGCCCCTCCGCGCGGTCGGCGATCAGTTCGTGCCAGGCCGCCTCGACATGCGCCGGGGTGAGCGCGGAGCCGTGCCGGGCCAGCAGCAGGCCGGAGAAGATCGCGTACTCGGTGTCGTCCGTGCCCGCCGGGTGCTCCGCCACGTATCCCGTGATGCGACCCCAACGGGCGCGGATCTCGGAGGGCTTCATGTTCTCGGCCGGGGCCCCCAGCGCGTCGCCCACGGCCAGGCCGAGCAGCGCGCCGCGCGCCCGCTCGCGGAGCCCGAGGGCGTCCCCGGGCGCCGGGGCCGAGGGGATGCAGGCGGTCGATGCCATACGCGGCTCTCCTCTCAGGTGCGCCCCGAAAGGCGCGGAGCCCTTCCGAAGGGCGCGGAGCCCTTTGCGGAACTCTCCCCCGGTGCGGTGTCCGGCGCAGCCTCAGGGCCCCCAGCGTCACCCGGTCGACATCTGTGCGTCCTTCTACACAAACGAGCGAAAGCTGCAAAGCCGCAGGTTAGCCCAGCCTTTCCTTGCTGGCGGGAGGGAATGCGGAGGCGTATCTTGAGTGTTGTCGAGAAGTAGAACTTGTCCAAAGAAGCGTTCGGGGTGGCACCCCGAAGACCATCTGGGGGACCACGCATGGCCATCATCGAGACCGAGGCGGCGCTCCACGAGGCGCACCGCGACAACCACACGCACCGGGATGTGAACGGCGGCTGGCTGCGCCCCGCCGTGTTCGGCGCGATGGACGGACTGGTCTCCAACCTCGCCCTGATGACGGGCGTCGCCGGCGGTGCGGTCAGCCAGCAGACCATCGTGCTCAGCGGCCTCGCCGGCCTGGCCGCCGGCGCCTTCTCCATGGCGGCCGGCGAGTACACCTCCGTCGCCTCCCAGCGCGAGCTGGTCGAGGCCGAGCTCGACGTTGAGCGGCGTGAGCTGCGCAAGCACCCGAAGGACGAGGAGGCCGAACTCGCCGCGCTCTACCAGGCCCGCGGGGTCGAGCCCGGCCTGGCCCGCGAGGTCGCCCGGCAGCTCTCCAGGGACCCCGAGCAGGCGCTGGAGATCCACGCCCGCGAGGAACTCGGCATCGACCCGGGCGACCTGCCCTCGCCCACCGTCGCCGCCGTGTCCAGCTTCGGCTCCTTCGCGCTCGGCGCCCTGCTGCCCGTACTGCCCTATCTGCTGGGCGCGAGCAGTCTGTGGCCGGCCGTGCTGCTGGCGCTGCTCGGCCTCTTCCTGTGCGGCGCGGTGGTGGCCAAGGTGACGGCGCGCACCTGGTGGTACAGCGGCCTGCGGCAGCTCGCGCTCGGTGGCGCGGCGGCCGGTGTGACATACGCCCTGGGCACACTGTTCGGAACGGCCGTAGGATAAGCCCTCGCACTTATGCGTTGGGCCGTATAAGTAGTCGTTACTTGCTGGTTTCGACTGCATGACCACTGGGCATGAGCCGTAAGCGCTGTGGGCAAAGAGGCCGACGGCGTGCCCGCGGGGCAGGCGAAGGGGCCTTTTCCCGCCAGCGGACCGACGGACATCGATCTGTCCGGCCCGGTCCCCCATGGCTTCCATCGACAGGCGCGGAACCCCACCGCGACCCGTGCGATGTCCGCATGCTGGAACGGATTATCCCGGTTCCCGAGAACCGCTCCATCATGTAACCTGCACGAAATTTCGCACCACGCAGAGGGCCAACGTCGTCCCTCGGCACCTGCACATGCCACATGACGACGACGGGAGAGCCGATGCGTACGCCGCGCCAGCCGTCCCAGCATTCCACGAACGACCGCCTGAACTGGTCGTTCATGGATGCTCGCCCTGCTGCGCAGGGTATGTACGACCCCCGCAACGAGCACGACGCCTGCGGCGTCGGCTTCGTCGCCACCCTCACCGGCGAGGCGTCCCACACCCTGGTCGAGCAGGCCCTCACGGTCCTGCGCAACCTCGAACACCGCGGTGCCACCGGCTCCGAGCCGGACTCCGGCGACGGCGCCGGAATCCTCTCCCAGGTCCCCGACACCTTCTTCCGCGAGGTGGCCGGATTCGAACTGCCCGAGGCGGGCGGCTACGCCGTCGGTATCGCCTTCCTGCCGGAGGACGGCACCGACGAGGCCGCCGCCCGGATCGAGCGGATCGCCGCCGACGAGGACCTGACCGTCCTCGGCTGGCGCGAGGTGCCCGTCGCGCCCGAACTGCTCGGCGCCACCGCCCGCTCGACGATGCCGGTCTTCCGCCAGATCTTCGTCACGGCCGGCGACACCAAGGGCATCGACCTCGACCGCAGGGCGTTCGTCCTGCGCAAGCGCGCCGAGCGCGAGGCCGGCGTCTACTTCCCGTCGCTGTCCGCGCGGACCATCGTCTACAAGGGCATGCTGACCACCGGCCAGCTCGAGCCCTTCTTCCCGGACCTGTCCGACCGCCGCTTCGGCTCCGCCATCGCGCTCGTGCACTCCCGGTTCTCCACGAACACCTTCCCGTCGTGGCCGCTCGCGCACCCGTACCGCTTCGTCGCCCACAACGGTGAGATCAACACCGTCAAGGGCAACCGCAACTGGATGCGCGCCCGCGAGTCCCAGCTCGTCTCCGACCTGTTCGGCTCCGACGAGAAGGCCATCGAGCGGATCTTCCCGGTCTGCACGCCCGACGCCTCGGACTCCGCCTCCTTCGACGAGGTCCTCGAACTGCTGCACCTGGGCGGCCGCTCGCTGCCGCACTCCGTGCTGATGATGATCCCGGAGGCGTGGGAGAACCACGACTCCATGGACCCGGCCCGGCGCGCCTTCTACCAGTACCACTCCACGATGATGGAGCCCTGGGACGGCCCCGCCTGCGTCACCTTCACCGACGGCACCCAGGTCGGCGCCGTGCTCGACCGCAACGGTCTGCGCCCCGGCCGCTACTGGGTCACCGACGACGGCCTGGTCGTCCTCGGCTCCGAGGTCGGCGTCCTCGACATCGACCCCGCGAAGGTCGTCCGCAAGGGCCGCCTCCAGCCCGGCCGCATGTTCCTCGTGGACACCGCCGAGCACCGCATCATCGAGGACGACGAGATCAAGGCCCAGCTCGCCGCCGAGCACCCCTACGCGGAGTGGCTCGAGGCCGGCGAGATCGAGCTGCCCGACCTGCCCGAGCGCGAGCACATCGTGCACACCCACGCCTCGGTCACCCGCCGCCAGCAGACCTTCGGCTACACCGAGGAGGAGCTCCGCGTCCTCCTCGCGCCGATGGCCAAGACCGGCGCCGAACCGATCGGCTCGATGGGCACCGACTCGCCGATCGCCGCCCTGAGCGAGCGCCCGCGCCTGCTCTTCGACTACTTCACCCAGCTGTTCGCACAGGTCACCAACCCGCCGCTGGACGCGATCCGCGAGGAACTGGTCACCTCCCTGCGCTCCCCGCTGGGCCCGTCGGGCAACCTGCTGGCGCCGACCGCGGCCTCCTGCCGCAGCGTCGTCCTGCCCTTCCCGGTGATCGACAACGACGAGCTGGCCAAGCTCATCCACATCAACGCCGACGGCGACATGCCCGGCTTCAAGGCCGCGACCCTCTCCGGCCTGTACCGGGTGTCCGGCGGCGGCGACGCGCTCGCCGCCCGCATCGAGGACATCTGCGCTGAGGCCGACGCCGCCATAGAGAACGGCGCCCGCCTGATCGTCCTGTCGGACCGGCACTCCGACGCCGAGCACGCGCCGATCCCGTCGCTGCTGCTCACCGCCGCCGTCCACCACCACCTCATCCGCACCAAGCAGCGCACCCAGGTGGGCCTGCTGGTCGAGGCCGGTGACGTCCGCGAGGTCCACCACGTCGCCCTGCTCATCGGCTACGGCGCCGCCGCCGTCAACCCGTACCTGGCGATGGAGTCCGTCGAGGACCTGGTCCGTGCCGGAACCTTCCTGCCGGGCATCGAGCCCGAGAAGGCCATCCGCAACCTCATCTACGCCCTCGGCAAGGGCGTCCTGAAGGTCATGTCCAAGATGGGCATCTCCACGGTCGCCTCCTACCGAGGCGCCCAGGTCTTCGAGGCCGTCGGCCTCAACGAGTCCTTCGTGGAGAAGTACTTCAACGGCACCGCCACCAAGATCGGCGGCGTCGGCATCGACGTCGTCGCCCAGGAGGTCGCCGCCCGTCACGCCAAGGCGTACCCGGCCAGCGGCATCGCGCCCGCGCACCGCGCGCTCGACATCGGCGGCGAGTACCAGTGGCGCCGCGAGGGCGAGCCGCACCTGTTCGACCCCGAGACGGTCTTCCGCCTCCAGCACTCCACGCGCTCCGGCAAGTACGAGATCTTCAAGAAGTACACCGAGCGCGTGAACGAGCAGTCCGAGCGGCTGATGACGCTCCGCGGGCTCTTCGGCTTCAAGTCCGGCCGGGGACCGATCCCGATCGACGAGGTCGAGCCGGTCTCCGAGATCGTCAAGCGGTTCTCCACCGGCGCCATGTCGTACGGCTCCATCTCCCAGGAGGCGCACGAGACCCTCGCCATCGCCATGAACCAGCTGGGCGGCAAGTCCAACACCGGTGAGGGCGGCGAGGACCCGGAGCGGCTGTACGACCCGGCCCGCCGGTCGTCCATCAAGCAGGTCGCATCCGGCCGCTTCGGTGTGACGTCCGAGTACCTGGTCAACTCCGACGACATCCAGATCAAGATGGCCCAGGGCGCCAAGCCCGGCGAGGGCGGCCAGCTGCCCGGCCACAAGGTCTACCCGTGGGTCGCGAAGACGCGTCACTCGACGCCGGGCGTGGGCCTCATCTCCCCGCCGCCGCACCACGACATCTACTCCATCGAGGACCTCGCCCAGCTGATCCACGACCTGAAGAACGCCAACCCCCAGGCGCGCATTCACGTCAAGCTGGTCTCCGAGGTCGGCGTCGGCACCGTCGCCGCGGGTGTGTCCAAGGCCCACGCGGACGTCGTGCTGATCTCCGGCCACGACGGCGGCACGGGCGCCTCCCCGCTCACCTCGCTGAAGCACGCGGGCGGCCCCTGGGAGCTCGGCCTCGCCGAGACCCAGCAGACCCTGCTGCTCAACGGCCTGCGCGACCGGATCGTCGTGCAGACCGACGGCCAGCTCAAGACCGGCCGTGACGTGGTCATCGCCGCGCTGCTCGGCGCCGAGGAGTTCGGCTTCGCCACCGCCCCGCTGGTCGTCTCCGGCTGCGTCATGATGCGCGTCTGCCACCTGGACACCTGCCCGGTCGGCATCGCCACCCAGAACCCGGTGCTCCGCGACCGGTACTCCGGCAAGGCCGAGTACGTGGTGAACTTCTTCCAGTTCATCGCCCAGGAGGTCCGCGAGCTCCTCGCCGAGCTGGGCTTCCGCTCCATCGAGGAGGCCGTCGGCCACGCCGAGGTGCTCGACGTGACCCGCGCGGTCGACCACTGGAAGGCGCAGGGCCTGGAGCTGGAGCCGCTGTTCCACGTGCCCGACCTGCCGGACGGCGCCGTCCGCCACCAGGTCGTCGCCCAGGACCACGGCCTGGAGAAGGCCCTCGACAACGAGCTGATCAAGCTCGCCGCCGACGCGCTCTCCGCCGCCGGCGCCGAGGACGCCCAGCCGGTGCGCGCCCAGGTCGCCATCCGCAACATCAACCGCACGGTCGGCACCATGCTCGGCCACGAGGTGACCAAGAAGTTCGGCGGTGCGGGCCTGCCCGACGACACCATCGACATCACCTTCACCGGCTCCGCCGGCCAGTCCTTCGGCGCCTTCGTCCCGCGTGGTGTCACGCTGCGCCTGGAGGGCGACGCCAACGACTACGTCGGCAAGGGCCTGTCCGGCGGCCGGATCGTCGTCCGCCCGGACCGCGCGGCCGACCACCTCGCCGAGTACAGCGTCATCGCGGGCAACACCCTCGCGTACGGCGCCACCGGCGGCGAGATGTTCCTGCGCGGCAGGACCGGCGAGCGGTTCTGTGTCCGCAACTCCGGCGCGCTGGTCGTCTCCGAGGGCGTGGGCGACCACGGCTGCGAGTACATGACCGGCGGTCACGCGGTGGTCCTCGGCGAGACCGGGCGCAACTTCGCGGCCGGCATGTCCGGCGGCATCGCCTACGTCATCGACCTGGACCGGGACAACGTCAACGCCGGCAACCTGGGCGCCGTGGAGGCGCTGGACGACGCCGACAAGCAGTGGCTGCACGACGTGGTCCGCCGGCACCAGGAGGAGACGGGCTCCACCGTCGCCGAGAAGCTGCTGGCCGAGTGGGACACGGCCGTGGAGCGCTTCAGCAAGATCATCCCCAGCACGTACAAGGCAGTGCTCGCCGCCAAGGACGCCGCCGAGCGAGCCGGTCTGTCCGAGACCGAGATCACCGAGAAGATGATGGAGGCGGCGATCAATGGCTGACCCGAAGGGCTTTCTGAACCACGGCCGCGAGGTCGCCAGGTCCCGTCCGGTCGAGGAGCGCAAGAAGGACTGGAACGAGGTCTACGTCCCCGGCTCCCTGCTGCCCATCATCAGCAAGCAGGCCAGCCGGTGCATGGACTGCGGCATCCCGTTCTGCCACAACGGCTGTCCGCTGGGGAACCTCATCCCCGAGTGGAACGACTACGCCTACCGCGAGGACTGGGGCGCCGCGTCCGAGCGGCTGCACGCCACCAACAACTTCCCGGAGTTCACGGGCCGTCTGTGCCCCGCTCCGTGCGAGTCGGCGTGTGTGCTCGGCATCAACCAGCCGCCCGTCACCATCAAGAACGTCGAGGTCTCGATCATCGACAAGGCGTGGGAGACCGGTGACGTCGCCCCGCAGATCCCCGAGCGGCTGTCCGGCAAGACCGTCGCGGTCGTCGGCTCGGGCCCCGCGGGCCTGGCCGCCGCCCAGCAGCTGACCCGGGCCGGCCACACGGTCGCGGTGTACGAGCGCGCGGACCGCATCGGCGGCCTCCTGCGCTACGGCATCCCCGAGTTCAAGATGGAGAAGCGGCACATCAACCGCCGTATCGAGCAGATGCGCGCGGAGGGCACCAAGTTCCGCACCGGCGTGGAGATCGGCCGTGACATGCCGGCGACGGCGCTGCGCAAGCGGTACGACGCCGTGGTCCTCGCCGTCGGCGCGACGACCGCGCGCGACCTGCCGGTGCCGGGCCGCGAGCTCAAGGGCATCCACCAGGCCATGGAGTACCTGCCGCTGGCCAACAAGGTGCAGGAGGGCGACTACGTCGCCCCGCCGATCTCGGCCGAGGGCAAGCACGTCGTGGTGATCGGCGGCGGCGACACCGGCGCCGACTGCGTGGGCACCGCCCACCGCCAGGGCGCGGCCTCCGTGACGCAGCTGGAGATCATGCCCCGCCCGAACGAGGAGCGGAACCCGGTCGCCCAGCCGTGGCCGACGTTCCCGATGCTCTACAAGGTCACGTCCGCCCACGAGGAGGGCGGTGAGCGGGTCTACTCCGTCTCCACCACCCACTTCGAGGGCGACGAGGACGGCAACGTCCAGTGGCTGCACCTCACCGAGGTGGAGTTCATCGAGGGCAAGCTGACCCCGAAGGCGGGCACCGAGCGCAAGATCCCGGCCCAGCTGGTCACCCTCGCCATGGGCTTCACCGGCACCGACCGGGACAACGGCCTGGTCGACCAGTTCGGCCTGGACCTCGACGAACGCGGTAACATCGCCCGCGACGCCGACTTCCAGACCAACGTGCCCGGTGTGTTCGTCGCCGGTGACGCCGGCCGCGGTCAGTCGCTGATCGTGTGGGCGATCGCCGAGGGCCGCTCGGCCGCCCGCGGCTGCGACCGCTTCCTGACCGGAGCGAGCGAGCTGCCCGCCCCGATCCGCCCGACGGACCGCGCGCTGGCGGTCTGACCCAGGTGACCTGAGGGTCCCTCACACACGTCCCGTACAAAGGCGTACGGAACAACAGGTGGCGCCTGCCCGCCAGTCCCCGACCGGACGACAGGGCAGGCGCCTCCGCGTGTTCAGGGCAGCCGGTAGTGGTCCCCGTACATCTCCCACACCAGCGGGGTCTCCAGGCCCAGGTTCCCGGCCCGCAGGAACCGGCGCTGGGCCGTGTCGACGCGCGAGGCGTCGTGCTCCGGGTACCGGGTCAGCATGGCCTCGCGGCGGATGTCGAGGAAGGCGTCGAGGTACGTCTTCTCGGACCCGCCCGCGGCGGGCGTCTTCGCCTGCTTCAGCGTGCGCTCGCGCAGCGCGTAGAAGCCGTCCGCGTCGGTGTCGGGGCCGTGGAAGACCATCGCGTCGAAGTACACGAACTGGCCCAGCGTGCCGAGGCCGTCCAGCTTGGCGAGCCGCACGGCCGGGTCGAAGTAGAGGCGGTCGCGCTCCGTCTCCTGCGCCGCGCGGAAGGCGGGCACCTTCGCCTCCGCCTCCCAGGCGGCCGGGAAACCGGGGTCCAGGCCCTCGTGGGAGTCCGAGCCGTCGACCTCCCGCAGGGCGGGCAGGAAGGACGCCAGTCCGTTGTCGGGGTGCTCCTCGGTGTAGCGCTCGACCAGCATCAGCAGATCGTGGGTGCCGGTGCAGAAGCCGATGATG
The DNA here is from genome assembly GCF_055570675.1 of Streptomyces sp. NPDC031111. Classification (NCBI taxonomy): domain Bacteria; kingdom Bacillati; phylum Actinomycetota; class Actinomycetes; order Kitasatosporales; family Streptomycetaceae; genus Streptomyces; species Streptomyces sp. NPDC031111. The sequence continues at coordinate 137,492 of NZ_JBVIGS010000011.1, read as the reverse complement.
CCCGCCGTGTAGCCGCAGCCGTCGCCCTCGTCCTCGATGGCGCCGTAGGTGGTGCGCCAGTCCGTGGTCGAGTGCTCGGCGCTCGCCACCAGTTGCTGGGCCAGCTCCTTCTTCGCGGGCGCCGCCAGCCCCGGCGGCAGGCCGGCGATGACCGCGTCGTCCTCCGCCCGCTCCTCCTCGGCCCGGTCCTTGGCGTCCTCCCGGGCCGACTGGGCGGTGACCGCGGGAGGCGCCGCCGCCGGGGCGTCGGCGGAGTCCGTCGGCATCACGAAGTACAGCCCCGTGGCGATCACGGGAGCGGCCGCGAGGAGCAGCACACCGGCACGTTTCACTGGGGGATACCTCCGCCTGTCAGTTCGGACACCTTGGCCACCGCGGCCACCGCCAGCACCACCGCCAGCGCCACGCACGCCGCCGCCTGGATCAGCACCCGCCGCTCACCCCGGGGCACGTACGCGAAGACCAGCGCGACCGCGCCGCCCGCGAGGAGCCCGCCGAGGTGTCCCTCCCAGGACGTCACGACGGCGGAGATCACCAGCCACAGCAGCAGCCCGGCCATGAACCGGTTGACCTGGCCCATGTCCACGCCGATCCGTCGGGCCATGACGTAGTAGGCGGCCCCCACGCCGAAGACCGCGCCGGACGCGCCGACGACGGCGTCCTCGGGCGAGATCAGCAGCACCAGCACCGAACCGCCGAGCGCCGACAGCAGATACAGGGCGAGATAGTGCACCCGGCCCAGCATCGGTTCGACGAGCCGGCCCAGGTTCCACAGCGCCACCATGTTCATCAGGACGTGGAAGATCCCGAACGTCCCCTCGGTGGGCGGCAGATGCAGGAACGCGCCGGTCAGCAGCCGGTACCACTCCCCGTCCACCACGCCCTCCGGGCTGAAGCCGGCGGGGTACGGGTCGACCCACAGATAGTGCTCGCCGTCCGGCCCGAGCAGCCCCGCGCCCACCATCGCGAACCGGTCCACGATCTCCGGCCGCGCCAACTCGGCCAGATAGACCAGCACATTGACGACGATCAGCACATACGTCACGACGGGCACCGCCGACACCCGCCCGCCCACCACGGTGCGGGCCTGCCGCATCGACCGCGCGCCCTCCCGCACACATTCGGGGCACTGGTGCCCGACGGCCGCCTCCCGCATGCAGTCCGGACAGATGTACCGCTCACAGCGCGTGCAGCGGACGTGGCACTCCACCTTGGGGTGGCGGTAGCACGTGGTGACGGTGGACTCGGAATCCACGGGCCGGCTCCTCGGGAGGGACGGGACGGAAGTGAGCCGGTGGGGACGGCGGCGAACAAAATATCGAACCTCGGGGAGTCGGGCGACGGGCGGGGTGACGTGCCGTACTCTCGGGGCCAGTTCCGGTGATCCAGGGGGAGTCGTATGGCCGCGATCAGTCTGCGCAAGATCGAGGAGACCGCGCCCGCGCTGGTGAACCTCTACAAGACCGCCGGAGTGTCACTGACCAAGCACGGGCTCGACGGCCTGCGGGCCGCGGTCTACCTCGTGGTCGACTACTCCGGCTCGATGAAGCCGTACTACAAGGACGGCAGTGTGCAGGCGCTCGCCGACCGGGTGCTGGGCCTGTCTGCCCACCTCGACGACGACGGCACCGTCCCGGTCGTCTTCTTCTCCACCGACGTCGACGCCGTCACCGACATCGCCCTCGCCGACCACCGGGGCCGCGTCGAACGGATCGTTTCCGGCCTCGGCCACATGGGCAAGACCAGCTACCACCTGGCGATGGACGCGGTCATCGACCACTACCTGGACAGCGGCTCCACCCACCCCGCCCTGGTGATCTTCCAGACCGACGGCGGCCCCATCAACAAGCTCGCCGCGGAGAAGTACCTCTGCAAGGCCGCCCGACTCCCGCTCTTCTGGCAGTTCATCGGCTTCGGCGACCCCCACAGCAAGCAGTTCGACTACCTCCGCAAACTCGACGACCTGGCCGTCCCCACCAAGCGCCCCGTCGACAACGCGGGCTTCTTCCACGCGGGCGAGAACCCCACGAAGATCTCGGACGCGGAACTTTACGACCGCCTGGTAGCCGAATTCCCCAAATGGCTGGCGGCAGCGCGGGTGCAAGGAATCATGCGCGAGGTGTAGCGCCCCCATGGGGGCGCGGGGAACTGCGCGATCAACCCCCACGCACCCGCACCCGAACCGGAGCGACGACACCGCTAGGTGTCACATTCCAACACCGTCCGGCACAGTGCGCACCGCGCGCGGACCCGCACCGGCACCCGAATCCGCTGATGACACGTAGGACAGGGAAACGACACCCGCAGGGAGCCATGCTCGGCCGGAGTGAAGCGGTACGGAACCTCCGGCCGGGCCGGAATCCCCGCGGCCACGCGGTGATCCTCCGCATGGCGCCGCTCCCGCGCGTACCGCCGCCGACCGGCCCACCCGGCGGCGACCAGCGGCGGCTGCTCCGCGTCCCGGCGGGCCACCGCCAGACCCTTCGTGTACGCCGTGTACGCCTGCGCGCTGGTGAACCACACCGACGGATCCTCCCCGAACGCCAGCGACCGCTTCGCCAGCACGTACCCGAACTCCTCCGGCGTCAGGTACCCCAGCTTCTGCGACGACGCCCCGTCCTCCCGGAACGCGTCCAGCAGCAGCCACCCCGCCCCGAGGTACGTCGCCGTCGTGTCCGTGAGGATCTCGTTCTCCCGCGTGCCCGGGAACGACAGGTCCAGCCGGTGCAGATACACATGCGCCACCTCGTGCGCCAAGGCCGCCCCGATGTCCCGCCGATGGGTCCGGAACCGGTCGTTCAGCTCGACGAAGTACTCGGGCCCGGCCGCCAGTTCCACGTTCGCCGCATGCGTCATCTCACGGAACCCGACGATCAGCCGGGCGTCCGGCAGCCGGTAGTGCCGCACCAGCTCGCGGGCCACCCGCTGCGCCCCCAGATGAAGATCGTCCGTGTCGCAGAACGCCACGTCGACGGGCGGCACACTCACCGAGAACGTGCGGATCGTGTCGTAGGACAGACGCCTGTACAGCGCGGTGACGGCCGCCCGCACCGTCTCCAGATGCGGATAGCCGTGCTCCACCGGTCCGCCGTTCGCCACGCCGCCACACCCCCGGACGCCCTGAACCCCCTTCCACTGTACGGGCCCGCCCCGGCGGCCGCCCCGTAGGCTGACCACCCATGACCACCAGCAACACCGCCACCGGTGACGCCGACCCCGCCGTCGGTCAGGAGCTCGCCCGGCTGCGCGACAGCATCGACAACATCGACGCGGCCGTCGTCCACATGCTCGCCGAACGGTTCAAGTGCACCCAGCAGGTCGGCCGCCTGAAGGCCGAGCACCAGTTGCCGCCCGCCGACCCGGGGCGTGAGGCCCGCCAGATCGCCCGGCTGCGCGCCCTCGCCGAGAACGCCAAACTCGACCCGGCCTTCGCGGAGAAGTTCCTGAACTTCATCATCGCCGAGGTGATCCGCCACCACGAGCGCATCGCCGAGGACACCCTCAACGGCTCCACGCCCTCAGCGAACCGGGCCACAACCTCGTCCCCCGGGGAGTGACAGAGCGGTCCGCGCGGGGCATGCTGCGCTGTGCACTCCTTGTCAGCTGACGAGCACCACCCGTCAGCACCCGGACAGCCATCCGGTCCCTTGCGAGGAGGGACGCGCGCATGCCGCCGAACGCCCGCATCCTCATCGTCGACGACCACGAGGACACCCTGTACGCCCTGGAGAGCGCCCTGGCCCCGCTGGGCCACCTGCTGGGCCGGGCCACCAGTGGCGACGAGGCCCTCAAGGAGCTGCTGCGCGGAAACGTCGGCCTGCTGCTCCTCGACGTCCACCTGCCCGGCACCGGCGGCCTGGACGTCGTGCGCTACATGCGGCGCCTGGAGCAGACCCAGCACATCCCCGTCGTCCTGCTCACCGGTTTCGCCCGCGACGGCCGGCTCGGCGCCGCCGCGTACGCCCTCGGCGTAGCCGATCTGGTCACCAAGCCGGTCGACCCGTGGGCGCTGCGCACCAAGATCCGCCACCTCTACGACGCGCACCAGCGGCACCTCGCCCTGGAACGCGAGGTCCGTGCCCTGCGCGCCCGGCTCGACGAGCGCACCGGCACCCCCGCACATCCCGCCCTGCCCCACCCGCACGCGCATGTGCCGCCCGGAGAGGCCGCCGGGGCGCACACCGGGGAGCTCGAAAGAGACCGGACATAGGGTGCGTACCCGATCCGCCCCTGTGCCCCGGCAACCGCATCGGGCAGCATGGCCTGCATGTCCGTACTGACGCGCGACGAAGCGCAGAACCGAGCACAGCTCCTCGACGTCCACCGCTACACGATCGAACTCGATCTGACCACCGGGGACGAGACCTTCGACTCCCGCACCCTGATCAGGTTCGGCGCCCGCGCGGACGCGGACACCTTCGTCGAGATCAAGCCCGCCGAGCTGCGCTCCGTCACCCTCGACGGACAGCCCCTGGACGCCGACACCCTCGACGGCAACCGGCTGCCGCTGAAGAACCTCACCGCCGGCGAGCACGAACTGCGCGTCGACGCGCGCATGCGCTACTCCCGCACCGGTGAGGGCATGCACCGCTTCACCGACCCCACCGACGGCGAGACCTACGTCTACACCCAGCTGTTCCTGGACGACGTGCAGCGCGTCTTCGCCGCCTTCGACCAGCCCGACCTCAAGGCCGTCTTCGACCTGACCGTCACGGCCCCCGAGAAGTGGACCGTCCTCGCCAACGGCGTCACCGAGCACACCGGCGACGGGGTGTGGAAGGCCGCGTCCACCCCGCGGATCTCCACGTACCTGCTGGCCGTGGCCGCCGGGCCCTGGCACTCCGTGCGCACCGAGCACCGCGGACTGCCCTTCGGCATCCACTGCCGCCGCTCGCTCGCCCCGCACCTCGACGCCGACGCCGACGAACTCCTCGACATCACCCGCGCCTGCTTCGACCGCTACCACGAGAAGTTCGAGGAGCCGTACCCCTTCGACTCCTACGACCAGGCCTTCGTCCCCGAGTTCAACGCGGGCGCCATGGAGAACCCCGGACTGGTCACCTTCCGGGACGAGTTCGTCTACCGCTCCGCCGTCACCGACACCGAGCGCCAGACCCGCGCGATGGTCATCGCCCACGAGATGGCCCACATGTGGTTCGGCGACCTGGTCACCCTCACGTGGTGGGACGACATCTGGCTCAACGAGTCCTTCGCCGAGTACATGGGCTACCAGACCCTCACCGAGGCGACCCGTTTCACCGACACCTGGACCGACTTCGGTGTCACCCGCAAGCCCTGGGGCTACGACGCCGACCAGCGGCCCTCCACCCACCCCGTGGCTCCCGAGAACGTCGCGGACACCGCCTCAGCGCTGCTCAACTTCGACGGCATCTCCTACGCCAAGGGCGCCTCCGCCCTGCGCCAGCTCGTCGCCTGGCTCGGCGAGAAGGACTTCCTCGCCGGCATCAACATCCACTTCCAGCGCCACCGGTTCGGCAACGCCGGCCTCGCCGACTTCATCGACTCCCTCGCCGCCGCCACCGAACGCGACGTCCACGCCTGGGCCGACGCCTGGCTGCGCACCACCGGCGTCGACACCCTCGTCCCGGAACCGAGGAACGGCGACAACGTCTACTGGCACCTGGACATCGGGCACCTGGGAGACCCCGGGACCTGGCCGGCGCCCGACCCCGACAAGGACCGCCCCGGCATGAAGCACGCCGGCACCCTCGTCCCGGCCGGCAACAAGCGCCCGCACCGCATCACCATCGGCGTCTACGACCACGACCTCCACGACGCCGGCCGGCTCGTCCTGCGCAACCGCTTCGAGGCGGACCTCCCCGCCGACCGGAACGTCGCCTTCAGCCCCGGCGGCCCCCGCCCCGCCCTCGTCGTCCTCAACGACGGCGACCTCACCTACGCCAAGATCCGCTTCGACGCGGAGTCCCTGGACACCCTGCGCGCCCGGCTCTCCGGGCTGCCCGACCCCCTCACCCGCGCGGTGGTGTGGAACGCGCTCCGGGACGCCGTCCGCGACGGCGACCTGCCCGCCACCGACTTCCTGGACATCGCCCGCGCCCACCTCCCGCACGAGACGGACCTCGCCCTCGTCCAGGGCGTCCTCGCCTTCGCCTCCGCCCACATCGCCGACCGCTATCTCACCCCCGACCGGCGGCCGGCCGCGCTCAGCACCCTCACCGCCCTGTGCCGGGACCTCATCCGCCGCACCGAGGACGGCGACAACCCCGGTCTGCGCCTCATCGCCGTACGCCAGTTCATCGACGTGGCCGCCCACCCGGACACCATCGCCGCCTGGCTCGCCGACGGCACCGTCCCCGGCGGGCCCGAACTCGACCCCGAGCTGCGCTGGCGGGTCCTCGCCCGGCTCGCCGTGCTCGGCGCCACCGACGAGGCCGCCATCGCCGCCGAACTCGAACGCGATCCGAGCGCCACCGGCCGGGAGGGCGCCGCCCGGTGCGGTGCCGCCCTGCCCGACGAGGACGCCAAGGCCCGCGCCTGGGAGGCCATGTTCGGCTCGGACGACCTGTCCAACTACCTGTTCACCGCCACCGCACAGGGCTTCTGGCAGCCCGAACAGGCCGATCTCGTACGGCCGTACGTGTCCCGCTACTACAAGGACGCCGTCGCCGTCGCCGCCCGCCGGGGCCCCGCCATCGCCGAGGCCGCCGGACGCTGGGCCTTCCCCGTCCACGCCGTCGACGACGAGGCCCTGAAGCTCGGCGAGAAGTGCCTGCGCAAGGCGGACCCGATCCCGGCCCTGCGCCGCAAGCTCGTCGACCAGCTCGACGACCTGGGCCGCGCACTGCGCGTGCAGCGGGCGTAACCCGGACCCCACCACCACACCCCTCGAAGCGGGACTTACCCCCTTCGAGGGGTGTTCACCGGGCTTTTCGGGCGCACCCGACCTTCTCCGTCCAAGCTGGACCCTCCCGCGCACCGCGCCCCGGAGGACAGTCCATGAACACCCCGCCCCGCGACCTCGTCGGCATCGGCATCGGCCCCTTCAACCTCTCCCTCGCCGCCCTCGCCCACCCCCTCCCCGGACTCCGCGCCGCCTTCTACGACCGGTGCCCCCACTTCACCTGGCACCCCGGTCTGCTGCTCGATGACGCCACCGTCCAGGTGCCCTTCCTCGCCGACCTCGTCACCCTCGCCGACCCCACCAGCCCCTGGACCTTCCTCAACCACCTCAGAGCCCGCGAACGCCTCTACCCGTTCTACTTCGCCGAGTCCTTCCACATCCGCCGCACCGAGTACGAGGCGTACTGCCGCTGGGTCGCCGAGCACCTCCCCGCGCTCCACTTCGGACACCGAGTCGACACCGTCCGCTGGAACGACGAACGCGCCCTGTTCGAGGTCGGCTTCACCCGCCTCGCATCGGACGGACGAACCGGGTCCACGGGCCGCGTCCACGCCCGTCACCTCGTCCTCGGCGTCGGCACCGAGCCCTGGGTGCCCGAGCCGCTGCGGCCCCTCGCCGAGACGCCCGGCCTCCCCGTGATCCACGCCGACGACTACCTCACCCACCGGGACACCCTGCTCGCCGCGGGCCACATCACCGTCGTCGGCCTCGGACAGTCCGGCGCGGAGGTCTTCCTCGACCTGCTGCGCCACCGGCCCGCCGGCCGGGAACGCCTCCACTGGATCGGCCGCACCGAGGCCTTCGCCCCGATGGAGTACTCCAAGCTGGGCCTCGAACACTTCACCCCCGACCACACCCGCTACTTCCACGCCCTGCCCGAACCCGTCCGCGACCGGCTCGTCCCCGCGCAGTGGCAGCTCCACAAGGCCATCGACGCCACCACCCTCGCCGCCGTCCACGACGAGCTCTACCGGCGCACCCTGCACGGCGGCTGGCCCGACACCGTCCTCACCCCCGCCGTCCACGTCCGCGCCGCGAACCGTCCCACCCCCGACCGGATCGAACTCCACCTCGAACACACCCGGCAGCACACCCGGACCCGTCTCACCACCGACGCCGTCGTCCTCGCCACCGGCCACCGCGAGCGAACCCTCGACGACCTGCTCGCCCCCCTCGACCCGTATCTGCGCCGCGACCGCGCCGGCCGGCCCCGCGTCGACGCGCACTTCCGTCTCGAACTGGACGTCCGGGGCGCCGGCAGCGTCTATGTGCAGAACGCCGAACGCCACTCCCACGGCGTCGGAGCACCCGACCTCGGACTCGCCGCCTGGCGCAGCGCCACGATCCTCAACCACCTCACCGGCGGCCCGGCCTACCCCCTCCCCGCCCGCACCGCCTTCACCACCTTCGGCCTGCACCCCGGGACACGACAGGTCCCGCCCGCCCGGGGAGCCACACGGCTCACCCCACTGGCGGACGGGACCTGATTCACCCGTGCGGAAGGCGGACGATCAGAACACCGGCGTGCCGTCCCGCGTCAGCCTCCAGTCCACGGACGCGAAGTCCTTCGGGTCCAGCACGCCCTTGGCCGTCGCCCACTCCGCGATCCGGGTCCGGATCTCCGTGGACTCCGACCACAGCTCCTTCGCCGACGCCACGTGCGGGAACGCGCCGCCGCCGTTCGCCCGGTAGTTGTTCACCGCGAACACGAACTGCTGGGCGTCGTCGAGCGGGGCACCGCCGAACGTGACGTTCGTGATCCTCGACCCGGCCGGCCGCGCGATGTCGATGTCGTACCGGAGCCCCGACACATAGTCGTAGTTGTAGTCCGGACGGCCGTTCGCGTTGGTCAGCTTCTCGACGTCCACCGGCGCACCGGCGTCCGTCCGCACGAAGTACTCCGCCGAGTACTCCAGGTACGCCCGGACCTGCGCGCCCGTCATCAGCTTCGCCACCAGCGTGTTGTCGTACACGTACAGGCTCGACAGGTCCCGGATCGTCACCTCGCCGGCCGGGATCTCCGAGGTCCGCGAGAACGGCGACGCCTGCGAAAGCACCGGCAGCGACGCGTACTCGGTGCCGGCCAGGGCCGCCTTGACCACGTCCTCCTGGACCTTGCTGATCAGGTCGATGATCGGGGCGTCCTTGTAGCGCGCCTCCACCGTCGTCAGCGTCTCGGTGGCCGACCCCACCACCTGATTGACGTACTTCACGACCAGCGCGTGCTCGTCGCCCAGCAGCCGGGTGATCCTCGGGTCGTCCTCCACCGTGGCCGCGTTCCGCAGCGACGCCTTCACCGACTCCACCTGCCAGCGGCCCCGCTCGAAGACCAGCTCGAAGTCGAACAGCGTCAGCCGCTCCGCGTAGCACAGCGGCTCCGACAGGACGACCTCCTTGCCGGTCTCGTCGTTGACGACCCGCAGCTCCGCGATCTCCTGGTGGGCGTGCCCGACCAGGATCGCGTCGATCCCCGGCACCTGCCGCGCCACGTTCGCCGCCGCGTTCTCCACGTACGGCAGCTGGTCACCGTACGACGACGTCCCCGACGAGCCCGAGTGCGCCGACACCACGACCACGTCCGCGCCCATCGACCGCAGCTTCGGCACCCACTTCGCCGCCTGCTCCTCGAGACCCGGGAACGTCAGCTTCCCCTGCACGTACGCCTTGTCCCAGATCGCGATACCGGGGTTCGTCAGCCCCAGCACCGCCACCTTCACCGGCGGGGCGCCCTTCACCCGGAACGTCTTGATGAAGTACGGCGGGAAGGCGGGCTTCAGGGTCTTCGCGTCCAGGGCGTTCGCACCGAGCAGCGGGAAGTCGCACTGCTCCTCGAACTTGCGCAGCGTCTCGATCCCGTAGTTGAACTCGTGGTTTCCGAGCGCCACCGCGTCGTACCCGATGGCGTTCATCGCCTGCGCCATCGGATGCACAGGACCGCCCTCGGCGGTGATCGGGTCCACCTTGGCGAAGTAGTACGTCAGCGGGGTGCCCTGGATGGTGTCGCCCGCGTCCAGCAGCAGTGTGTTGTGCCGACCCTTCTCCTCGCGGACCTGGTCCACCAGCGTCGACACCCGGGCCAGGCCCTGCGCGTTGCCGGTCGCGTCCGCGTACTCCGCGTCCTTGAAGTAGTCCCAGTTGAAGACGTGTCCGTGCAGATCGGTCGTCCCCATCACGGTCAGCGCGTACCGCTTCACCGGCTTCCTCCCCCGGCCCGCCCCGGCCGCCTCGGCGGCGGGAGCCGCCGCCGCACCCGCCAGCGCCACCCCCGCCCCCGTGACGGCGGATCTCTTCAGAAACTTCCGGCGGTTCAACGGCATGTCAGGCTCTCCTCGGACAACGACGAACAACGCGCGTAGATTCGCCCGATGATTCTGACCTGAACACGTCGACGCGGACCAGACCCGTCAGGTTGCGATCCGGTGTCCGGCGGCCGCGTCAGCCGGGAAGCCGCGCCGGAGATGCTCATCGGAGCGGCCCGGCGCACAATTCAACACTTGTCAATAACCCTTCATCCACCGGCCGTTGAGTCGTCATGCGCAGCCAAGTCGCTACCGGCCGGTAAGCCCTAGGCTCGACCTATGCGCCGAGCGAAAATCGTCTGCACACTGGGCCCCGCCACCGACACGTACGACCAGATCAAGGCACTGGTCGACGCGGGAATGGACGTCGCCCGATTCAACCTCAGCCACGGCGGCCACGCCGAGCACGAGGAGCGCTACCAGCGGGTGCGCAAGGCCGCCGACGAAACCGGCCGCAGCGTCGGTCTCCTCGCCGACCTTCAAGGCCCGAAAATCCGTCTCGGCCGCTTCACCGAGGGTCCCGTACTCCTTGAACGCGGGGACACCTTCACCATCACGGTCGAAGAGGGCACCGAAGGCGACCGCACCATCTGCGGCACCACCTACGCCGGCCTCGCCACCGACGTCACCACCGGCGAGCGCATCCTCGTGGACGACGGCAAGGTCACCCTCGAGGTCACCGCCGTCGACGGCCCCCGCGTCCACACCACCGTGGTCGAGGGCGGCATGGTCTCCGACCACAAGGGCCTCAACCTCCCCGGCGTCGCCGTCTCCGTCCCCGCGCTCTCCAAGAAGGACGAGGACGACCTGCGCTGGGCGCTGCGCACCGGCTTCGACGTCATCGCCCTGTCCTTCGTCCGCAGCGGGCGCGACATCAAGGACGTCCACCGCATCATGGACGAGGAGGGCCGCCGCCTCCCCGTCATCGCCAAGGTCGAGAAGCCGCAGGCCGTCGAGAACATCGACGACATCGTCGCCGCCTTCGACGGCATCATGGTCGCCCGCGGCGACCTCGGCGTGGAGATGCCCCTCGAACAGGTGCCGATCGTCCAGAAGCGCGCCATCAAGCTCGCCAAGCGCAACGCCAAGCCGGTCATCGTCGCCACCCAGATGCTCGACTCGATGATCGACAACGCCCGCCCCACCCGCGCGGAGGCGTCCGACGTCGCCAACGCCGTCATCGACGGCACCGACGCCGTGATGCTCTCCGGCGAGACCAGCGTCGGCAAGCACGCGATCGAAACCGTGCGCACCATGGCCCGGATCGTCGCGGCCGCCGAGGAGGACATCCTCGCCAAGGGCCTGCCGCCCCTCACCGAACGCAACAAGCCCCGCACCCAGGGCGGCGCGGTGGCCCGCGCGGCGGCGGAGATGGGCGACTTCCTCGGCGCGAAGTTCCTCGTCGCCTTCACCCAGTCCGGCGACACCGCGCGCCGTCTCTCCCGCTACCGGTCCCCGATCCCGCTGCTCGCCTTCACCCCCGACCCGGCCACCCGCTCGCAACTGAGCGTGTCCTGGGGGGTGGAGACCTTCCTCGGCCCGCGGGTGGACTCCACGGACGCGATGGTCGACCAGGTCGACGAGCTGCTCCTGAAGTACGCCCGCTGCGAGAAGGGCGACACGGTGGTCATCACGGCGGGCTCCCCGCCGGGGGTCTCCGGCTCGACGAACCTGGTCCGCGTCCACCACATCGGGGAGGACGACAGCCCCAAGTGACCCGGCCGGCGCGTGCGCGCCGCCACGCACGACAAAAGCGGATGTTCACCGGAACGGTGGACATCCGCGCTCAAATGGTGACCTTGGATATAAAGGAAAAGTACCCCGGGTCGGATTCGAACCGACGCTGGATGGTGTTTGAGACCATTGCCTCTACCGCTGGGCTACCGGGGCGCCCTGCAAAACGAAGGTCGACGGTCACCCGCCGTGCCCCCACCTTACCGCAGCTGGGTACGCTCTTGTCAGCAGTACCGGTCTGCCCCGCACCAAGGAGCCCACGTGAGCGCCCCCGAGTCGCCCCAGCCTGTAGACGTGCCCGACGACGACAAGTCGCACGTGCCTCCGATGACCACGCGCGTCGTGATCGCCGAGGACGAGGCCCTGATCCGGCTCGATCTCAAAGAGATGCTGGAGGAGGAGGGGTACTCCGTCGTCGGTGAGGCCGGCGACGGCGAGCAGGCCGTGGAGCTGGCCCGGGAGCACCGGCCCGACCTGGTGATCCTCGATGTGAAGATGCCGAAGCTGGACGGCATCTCCGCGGCGGAGAAGATCGCCGAGGAGAGCATCGCCCCGGTGCTGATGCTCACCGCGTTCTCGCAGCGCGACCTGGTGGAGCGGGCCCGGGACGCCGGCGCGATGGCCTATCTGGTGAAGCCGTTCAGCAAGAGCGACGTCGTGCCCGCGATCGAGATGGCCGTGTCGCGGTTCACCGAGCTGAAGGAGCTGGAGCGCGAGGTCAAGGACCTCAGCCTGCGGCTGGAGACGCGGAAGCTGGTGGACCGGGCCAAGTCGGTGCTCCAGACCCAGTACGGGCTGACGGAGCCGGCGGCGTTCCGGTGGATCCAGAAGACGTCGATGGACCGGCGGATGTCGATGCAGCAGGTGGCGCAGGCGGTCATCGACGACGCCGAGGAGAAGAAGGCGTCGAAGGGCTAGATTCCGGCCGACGACACGCGAGAGGCCCGCGTCCCCCGTACAGGGGGCGCGGGCCTCGTCGTGTGCTCAGTCCTCGCCGAGGTAGGCCTTGCGGACCGACTCGTCGTGGAGGAGGTCCTGTCCGCTGCCGGAGAGGACGATGTTGCCGACCTCCATGACGTGACCGTGGTCCGCCAGGGAGAGGGCGGCCTGGGCGTTCTGCTCGACGAGCAGGATGGTGGTGCCCTGGGACTTCAGCTCGGAGATGGTCGCCATGATCTTCTGCATCATGATCGGCGAGAGACCCATGGAGGGCTCGTCGAGCATGAGGAGCTTGGGCCGGGACATCAGGGCCCTGCCCATGGCGAGCATCTGCTGCTCTCCGCCGGAGAGGGTTCCCGCGGCCTGCTTGCGGCGTTCCCCGAGGATGGGGAAGAGGTCGTAGGCGCGCTGGATGTCCTGCTCGATGCCCGCCCTGTCGCTGCGGAGGAAGGCACCGAGGCGGAGGTTGTCCTCGATGGTCATGCGGGGGAAGATGTGCCGCCCCTCGGGGGAGTGGGCGAGCCCGAGGGAGACGATCTTGTGGGCGGGGATCTTCTTGAGCGACTTGCCGTTGAACTTGATCTGGCCGCCGACGGGCTTGAGCAGCCCGGAGAGCGTGCGCAGCGTGGTGGTCTTGCCGGCGCCGTTGGTGCCGATGAGGGTGACCACTTCGCCGGCGTCGACGCTGAAGGAGATGCCCTTGACGGCCTGGATCTTGCCGTAGGCGACTTTGAGGTCCTCGACTTCGAGGAGTGCGGTCATCGGTCGTTCTCCTTGCCGGGCGCGGCGTCCGTGGTGGCCTCGGCCGCCGCTTCGGCGGCCTCGACTTCGGCGGCCTCGGCGGCGCCGGGGTCGTTCTCCATGGGTTCACCGATGTAGGCGGCGATGACGCGCTCGTCGCCCTGGACGGTGGCCGGGTCCCCCTCGACGAGCTTCTGGCCCTGGACGAGGACGGCGACGCGGTCGCAGAGGTTGAAGATGAACCGCATGTCGTGCTCGATCACGAGGACGGCGATGCCCTGGTCGCGGATGGCGAAGATGAGCTCCTCGGCCGCCCGGGTCTCCTGGGGGTTCATGCCGGCGGTGGGCTCGTCGAGGAGCAGCAGCCCGGGCTCGCTGGCGAGGGCGCGGGCGATCTCGAGCTTGCGCTGCTCGCCGTAGGGGAGGTTGCGCGCGAGGTGGTCGGCCTTGGCGTCGAGGCCGACGAACTCCAGGAGCTCCATGGCGCGTTCGCGGGAGGCCGCCTCGGCCTTGTGGAAGCCGGGGCCGCGCAGGACGGCCGACCAGAAGCCCTCCTTGGTCCGCGTGTGGCGGCCGACGAGGACGTTCTCCAGGACGGTCATGTTGGCGAAGAGCCGGATGTTCTGGAACGTCCGGGCGATGCCTGCGGCCGTGACCTTGAAGGACTTGGGCGGCAGGACCTTGCCCCGGTAGCGGACCTCGCCCTCGGTGGGGATGTAGAGGCCGGTGAGGCAGTTGAAGAAGGTGGTCTTGCCGGCGCCGTTGGGGCCGATGAGGCCGACGATCTCGCCGCTGCTGACGGTGAGGTCGACGTCGCGGACGGCGGTGAGACCGCCGAAGCGCATGGTGACGCCGCGTGCGTCGAGGACGGTGGTGCCGGGGGCGGGCGCGCCCGGTGCGGTGTCCTTGGTGGTGGTGTCGGTGGTCATGGTGGTCAGGCCCCTGTCTTGCTCAGGACTGTGGGCGCTTCGGCCTCTTCGTGGAACTCCAGTTGGCGCCGCCGGTTGGGGATGAGGCCCTCGGGCCGGAAGCGCATCAGCAGGACGAGCGCGATACCGAAGGCGAGGAGCTGGAAGTCGCCCAGGAACTGGAGCTTGTTGGGGATCAGGAAGAGCAGCGCGGCTCCGATGAGGGGTCCGGCGATGGTGCCCATGCCGCCGAGGACGACCGCGGCGAGCAGGAAGGCGGAGTTGGGCGGGGTGGTGCCGGCGAACAGGTACTGCTCCGGGGTCACGGTGTAGGTGACGTGCGCCTGGACGGTTCCGGCGAGACCGGCGAGGGTCGCGCCGACGGCGAAGGCGATGAGCTTGACCCGGAAGCCGTTGATGCCCATGGCGAGCGCCGCGGTCTCGTCCTCGCGGATGGCGACCCAGGCGCGGCCGATGCGGGAGTCGCCGCTGCGCCGGAAGACGAGCACGACGACGGCCGTGATGAGCAGCATCAGGAAGAAGTAGTTGGCGAACCGGCCGATGGTGAAGCCGGCGATGTCGTGCTGGACCCCGAGGTCGAAGCCGAGGATCTTCAGGTCCGGGATGGACGCGATGCCGTTGGAGCCGTTGGTGATGTCCGGACCCGAGGTGCCGTCGGTGTTGTTGACCGCGATGCGGAAGATCTCACCGAAGCCGAGGGTGACGATGGCGAGGTAGTCGCCGCGCAGTCGCAGCGTCGGGGCGCCGATCAGCACACCGAAGACCAGGGAGGCCACGGCTCCGACGAGCACGGCGGCCCAGAAGGGGAAGTGGACGCCGAACGGCGAGCTGGGGGAGCCGGAGACGAGGGCTGCCGCGTAGGCGCCGACGCCGAGGAAGGCGACGTAACCGAGGTCGAGCAGGCCGGCGAGGCCGACGACGATGTTCAGACCCAGGGCGACGGTGGCGAAGATGAGGATGTAGACGCCGAGGGTGGCGTACTGGTCGTCGGTCTGGGTGAACGGGAAGCAGGCCGCCGCGATGAAGGCGCCGCAGACGGTGATGTTCTGGTGCCGTGCGGTGATCTGCGAGGCGTGGGCGATCAGACCGGAGCGGTTGAGCGCGCTGAAGCCGAAGCCGGCGGTGATCAGGAAGCCGACGAAGAGTTCGTCGTACTCGGTGCCGATGCCGTAGGTGAAGACCACCAGGGCGAGGGCGAGGATGCCTACGATGATCAGGATCTCGACGTAGGACGGCAGGGTGCGCACGGGGCGCGGGCTGCCGGAGGCGAAGGCCGCCCGCAGGACGGCCATGTTGTGGCCGGCGTTGTGCTTGAACCGCTCCCAGCCGGTGTCATCCGGGTCGAACGGGTCGGGCTCGGGCCGTTCGAAGGGGAGGGCGAGGGCACCGAGGAGGGCGATCAGGGTGGCGGCGGCGACGATGTAGCCGCCGGGCTCGAGGTTGACGAGGCCGCCGAGGTCGAAGCTGATCGCGAGGACGGTGTACCAGGCGGTGGCGAAGGTGCCGAGTACGGCGTACTTGACGGCCGCGTCGGCGCCGGCCGGGGCGAGCCAGCCCAGTCCCTTGACGCCGTAGGAGGCGAGTCCGAAGAGCGTGGCGAGCGCGCCGCCCACGAGGACGAGGACCTGGAGACCGCCGGGGTAGCCGTAGACGGTGAGGTTGCCGGGGAACGCGGCGGTCCAGGTCCAGGCGAGGAAGGTGGAGACGACGGCGAGGGCGCTGCCGCCGGTGGCGAGGGCGCGGCCGATGTGCGGGGGGATGCCGATGAGGCCGGTGGGCGTCTTCGCGGCGGGGGTGGCCGCGGGGGTGGAGGCGGTGGTCTGTGTGGTCATCGGTGTCACGCCCTGTCCGCAACGCGTTCGCCGAGCAGGCCCTGTGGCCTGAACAGCAGCACGAGGATGAGGAGGATGAAGGCCCAGACCTCGGCCCAGGACTGGCTGCCGAACTTGTCCAGGCCGGGGATGTCGGCGATGTAGGCGGTGGCCAGGGTCTCGACGACGCCGAGGACCACACCGCCGATCATGGCGCCGTAGATGTTGCCGATGCCGCCGAGGACCGCCGCGGTGAAGGCCTTGAGGCCGAGGATGAAGCCCATCTTGAAGTCGATCTGGCCGTACTTGAGACCGCTGGCGACGCCTCCCACGGCGGCGAAGACCGCGCCGAGGGCGAAGGCGATCACGATGATGCGGTCGGTGTTGACGCCCATCAGCTTCGCGGTGTCCGGGTCCTGCGCGGTGGCCTGCATGCCACGCCCGGTGCGGGTGCGCATCACGAAGTAGGCGAGGAAGCCCATGCTGATGGGGGCGGCGACGAGGAGGAAGATGTCACCGGTCTGGATCGTGGCGCTGCCGATGCTGAACGGGCCGCCTTCGATCTGGGGGAAGGCCAGCTTGGACTTCGCCTCGGGGTAGAAGGCCCAGACGGCCTGCTGAAGCGCGAGGGAGAGTCCGATGGCGGTGATGAGCGGGGCCAGGCGGGGCGCGCCGCGCAGGGGGCGGTAGGCGAACCGTTCCGCTCCGATGGCGACCAGCACCGAGACGATCACGGCGCCGATCAGCATCAGGGGCAGCGCCACCCAGATGGAGGTGCCGTCGGGCAAGAGGTACAGATGCACCGTGATGGCGCCGAAGGCGCCGACCATGAAGATCTCGCCGTGGGCGAAGTTGATGAGCTGGACAATGCCGTAGACCATTGTGTAGCCGATGGCGACCAGGCCGTACATGGATCCCAGTAGCAGGCCGTTGACCAGCTGCTGCGGCAGTTCGTTCACCGCATGTCCTCCGAGACTTTCGGAATGTTCGACGGATGGGGCCGGATGCGAGTCCGCGCGGGGCGCCAGTGGAACAGCGCCCCGCGCGGCTCGTGGGAGTGGTGCGGGCGGTGATCAGCCGGTGAAGGTGCCGGACTTGACGGTGCCCCACTCGCCGTTCTCGACCGTGTACACGGTGAGCTGCTTGTTGGTGGCGTCACCGAACTCGTCGAAGGAGACCTTGCCGGTCACTCCGTCGAAGGAGACGTTCTGCATGGCGTCGACGACCTTGGAGCGGGCGTCGTCGGGGAGCTTGCCGTCGTTGTCCTCGATGACCTTCTTGACGGCCTCGATGATCGCCCACGCCGAGTCGTAGGAGTAGCCGCCGTAGGCCTCGTAGGCCTCCTTGTACCCGGCGTTCTTGTAGTTGGCGACGAACTCCTTGGCGGAGGGGAGCTCCTCGACGGGCGCGCCGACGGAGGTGGCGAGGTCGCCGGTACCCGCGGCACCCGACAGCTTGATGAAGTCGGCGCTGTAGATGCCGTCGCCGCCGACCAGCGGGATCTTGGCTCCGGCTTCCTTGATCTGCTTGCTCAGCGGGCCGGCCTGCGGGTACTCGCCGCCGTAGTAGACGACGTCGGCGCCCGAGTTCTTGACCTTGGTGGCGACCGCGCTGAAGTCCTTGCTCTCGGGGTTGATGTGCTCGGTGCCGACGACCTGGCCGCCGAGCTTCTTGAACTCCTCGGTGAAGGTGGCGGCCAGGCCGGCACCGTAGGTCTTCTTGTCGTCGATGACGAAGACCTTCTTCTTCTTGGCGTCGTTGTAGACGTACTGCGCGGCGAACGGGCCCTGGATGGCGTCCGTGGTCGCGGTGCGGAAGTACGACTTGTACGGCCGGACCTTCTCCTTCTGCCAGTTCACGCCCTGGGTGAGGGCGGGGTTGGTGTTGGCGGGGGAGACCTCGACCAGCTTGGCCGTGTCGAAGACCTTCTGCATGGACTCGCCGACGGAGGAGTTCAGCGGGCCGACGACGCCGAGGACGTCGTCGTTGGCGACGAGCTTGGTGGCGTTCTGCTGACCGACGGAGGCCTGGCCCTGGTCGTCGAGGGCTTCGATCTTGAAGGTGACGCCCTCGACGTACTTCTCCTTGTTGGCGGTCTTCGCCGCGAGGTCCACGGAGTTCTTGATGCCGAGGCCCAGCGCGGACAGGTCACCGGTCAGCGGCGCGTCGACGCCGATGACGACGGTGGTGCCACCGTTGCCGGAGTCCGAGCTGCCGCCGCCGTCCTCGTCGCGTGAGCCGCAGGCGGTGAGGGTGAGTGCTCCCGCCGCCAGAGCGGCGGTGATGGCGATGAGCGAACGTTGACGCACGATCCAGTCCTTTCCCCTGACAGCCGCTTCCCGGTGGAACGGCCGAGTCGAGCGCTGGGCCGACGTGTGAATCGGGCGGCGCGGTGACTGGCCGTGACTCTAAGCGGGGGTGGGGAATGCGGAGGAGACTCTGGCCAAGGCTGTGACGCTCTTGTTATGACACGACGTATTGCAGAGCGGTACTGAGTGGGGGGAACGGCGGAATTCTCGCCGTTTTGCCCTGTCCGGATGCTGAGAAACCGCAGGACCCGGCGAGGTCGGTTCAGGTGTCTCGGGTGTTTTGGTGATTACCCCAGGTCGTTGCCGCAAGCTACTTGCAGGGCGTGGGAGAGGTCCTGTGCGTACTGGGACCCCAGGATGAAGCTGTGCATCTGGATTGCGCGCGTATTACGCAAAGTTACGTCCAGGAAAGGGAGTCCGACGTTCCGTGGCACTTTTCCGCATTCCGCCACCCGCATGGCGATAGTGATCTTGCGGGGAGATCCTGCTTTTGTCCGGAAAGGAGTGTGCGGGCTGGATGTCACGGACAGGCCGGGGTACGGCTGGGAAATCCGGGTGACGGTAACCGGAGGGCCGGATTCCACGATCACCTCCACGTCGAAGGAAAAGACCCGCGGCTCGGTTCCGGTGCTTGTGGCCTGCGGATTCAGGTATTCGACCGCGGTCACCTGGCTCGGGAACGGCGTCGGCGGAGGCGGTTCGGGGCGGGGCCGGGTGACGTAGAGATAGCCGCTGCCCGCGAGGACGGCCGAGGTGAGGAGTGCGCCGAGCGTGGCCCTGCGGTGCCGCTCGAAGTGCCCTGCCAACGTTCCGCGTTGAGGCCGGGGCGCCAACGGGACCGTGCTGACGTGCGTGCCCTCGCCCGGCTCCACCGGACCGACCCCGCTCACCGCCAGGGCCCCTTGCCCGGCCCGCCGGCGCGATACCACTCGACGCACCCCTCGCGCGCCTCACGGTCGATCAACTGACCGAGATCCGCCCTCCCTTGGCGCTGGGCCGCACGGGCGGAATCGACCACCTCGCGGAGGATGTCGTACTGCCCGCCGGACAGTCCCATGGACTGGTAGTCGCCATAGGCGCGACCGTCCAGCACCTCGCGCGACCAGTGGCCGACGAGCCGCGCGCACAGGTCCTCGTCGGACGTCACCCGCGGTGACGGCGAGGCCGTGCCCCCGCCGTTCGCTCCGGCCGAGGGGGTCCGGCCCGCGTGGCCGGAATCCGTCGCGCCGCAGCCGGTCACCGTCAAGCCCGCCAGCAGCACGGCCGCGAAGGGCGCGGCCCACGCCCCCGCCCGCGCCCGAGAGGTGCCTCCCCGTCGCATGTCCCGAACGCTAGGGCGCCGGTGGCCAGGAGGCAATGGCGAAGGAGCGCGGGGTGCACCGTGGCACCCCGCGCCCCAACAGCCGTCAGCCCGCGGCCTGTTCGCCGTCGCCGGGCTTCAGGTCCCGCAGCAGGCAGGTCAGCCGCGCGGTGCACACCCGCTTGTCCGCCTCGTCGGCGATGACGATCTCGTACGTCGCCGTGGACCGACCCCGGTGCACCGGCGTGGCGACCCCGGTGACCAGACCGGAGCGGACACCGCGGTGATGCGTGCAGTTGAGGTCGACACCGACCGCGATCTTGGAGCTGCCGCCGTGCAGCATCGACCCCACCGACCCCAGCGTCTCCGCCAGCACGGCGGAGGCGCCGCCGTGCAGCAGCCCGTACGGCTGGGTGTTGCCCTCCACCGGCATCGTCCCCACGACCCGCTCCGCCGAGGCCTCCAGGATCTGCACGCCCATGCGCGTGCCCAGGTGACCCGCGGAGAACAGCGCCGGAAGGTCCACACCGAGCGCGGCGTACTCGTCGATGACCTCCTGCGGGAACTTCACCTGCTGCTGCTCTCCCATGGGCCCGGCTCCATTCGTCGTGCGTCGGTACGGCTGTCTGCTGAGCGAACGCTCAGTCGGTCGCCGATTGTTCCAGACGCACCACGACGGACTTGCTGGCCGGGGTGTTGCTGGTGTCCGCGGTGGCGTCCAGCGGCACCAGCACGTTGGTCTCCGGGTAGTACGCCGCCGCACACCCGCGCGCCGTCGGATAGTGCACGACACGGAAGCCGGGCGCCCTGCGCTCCACGCCGTCCTTCCACTCGCCGACCAGATCGACGTAAGCCCCGTCCACGAGTGCCAGCTCCCGTGCGTCCTCCGGGTTCACCAGCACCACCCGCCGGCCGTTCCTGATCCCCCGGTAGCGGTCGTCGAGCCCGTAGATCGTGGTGTTGTACTGGTCGTGCGAGCGCAGCGTCTGGAGCAGCAGCCGGCCCTTCGGCAACTCGGGGTACTCCACCGGCGCGGCGGTGAAGTTGGCCTTGCCGGTGGCGGTGGGGAAACGGCGTTCGTCGCGCGGGGCGTGGGGGAGCGCGAAACCTCCCGGGCGGGCCACGCGCGCGTTGAAGTCCTCGAAGCCGGGGATCACCCGCGCGATGCGGTCGCGGATCGTCGCGTAGTCCTTCTCGAACTCCTCCCACGGCACCGTGCTGCTCTCGCCGAGAACGCGGCGGGCCAGCCGGCACACGATGGCCGGCTCGGACAGCAGGTGGGCGCTCGCGGGCTCCAGCCGGCCACGGGAGGCGTGCACCATGCCCATGGAGTCCTCGACGGTCACGAACTGCTCGCCGCCGCCCTGGAGATCGCGTTCTGTCCGGCCCAGGGTCGGCAGGATCAGGGCACGCGCGCCGGTGACGGCGTGCGAGCGGTTCAGCTTGGTCGACACGTGCACCGTCAGCCGGGCCCGGCGCATCGCCGCCTCGGTGACCTCCGTGTCGGGGGAGGCGGAGACGAAGTTGCCGCCCATGGCGAAGAAGACCTTCGCCTTTCCGTCGCGCAGCGCGCGGATGGCCCGTACGACGTCGTAGCCGTGCTCGCGCGGCGGCTCGAAACCGAACTCCTTCTCCAGGGCGTCCAGGAACGCCGGAGCCGGCCGCTCGAAGATGCCCATGGTGCGGTCGCCCTGCACGTTCGAGTGGCCGCGCACCGGGCAGACGCCCGCACCCGGGCGGCCGATGTTGCCGCGCAGCAGAAGGAAGTTGACGACCTCGCGGATCATGGGCACGGAGTGCTTGTGCTGGGTGAGACCCATCGCCCAGCACACGATGACCCGCTTCGACTCCAGGACCATCCGCAGACACCGCTCGATGTCCCCGCGCGTGAGCCCGGTCGCGGTGAGCGTCCCGTCCCAGTCGGCGGCCCGCGCGGCCTCCGCGAACTCCTCGTAGCCGTGGGTGTGTTCCCGCACGAACTCCTCGTCGACCGCGCCGGGCGTGTCCAGGATCAGCTTGTTGAGGAGGCGGAACAGGGCCTGGTCGCCGCCGATGCGGATCTGGAGGAACAGGTCGGTCAGGGCGGCGCCGGCGGTGAGCCCCTTCGCGGTCTGCGGGTTCTTGAAGCGCTCCAGGCCCGCCTCGGGCAGCGGGTTGACGCTGACGATCCGCGCGCCGTTCTCCTTGGCCTTCTCCAGCGCCGACAGCATGCGCGGGTGGTTGGTGCCGGGGTTCTGTCCCGCGACGATGATCAGGTCGGCCTTGTGGAGGTCCTCCAGCAGGACGCTGCCCTTGCCGACGCCGATCGTCTCCGACAGGGCCGAGCCGGAGGACTCGTGGCACATGTTGGAGCAGTCGGGCAGGTTGTTGGTGCCGAGCTGCCGCGCGAACAGCTGGTAGAGGAAGGCGGCCTCGTTGCTGGTGCGCCCGGAGGTGTAGAAGACGGCCTCGTCCGGGGAGCCGAGGGCGGCGATCTCCTCCGCGACGATGTCGAAGGCCCGCTCCCAGGTGACCGGCTCGTAGTGCTCGCCGCCCTCGGGGAGGTACATGGGATGCGTCAGCCGGCCCTGCTGCCCCAGCCAGTAGCCGCTGCGGCCGGCCAGGTCCGTGACCGGGTGCGCGGCGAAGAACTCCGGCGTGACCCGGCGCAGGGTGGCCTCCTCGGCCACGGCCTTCGCGCCGTTCTCGCAGAACTCCGCCTTGTGCCGGTGCTCCGGCTCCGGCCAGGCGCAGCCCGGGCAGTCGAAGCCGTCCTTCTGGTTGACGCTGAGCAGCGTCAGCGCGGTGCGCCTCACGCCCATCTGCTGCTGGGCCATCCGCAGGGTGTGGCCGATCGCGGGAAGCCCGGCGGCCGCGCGCTTCGGCCCGGCGACCTGCGGCGCGTCCTGAACCGGATCACCCTTGGGCGGCTTCGTTGCCATCGCGCACTCCTGTTCACGCACACGTGTGAGGTAGATCTCCGATCCTGCCACGCCCCCCCCTCCCCTCCGGCACCCGCTCACAAGGCCCGCGCATTCGGCCCGCCCGGCGTTTAGGGACGAGGCCCGCGCACTCAGCCGGTCCGGCGTTCAGGGACGAGGCCCGCGCACTCAGCCGGTGCGGCGTTCAGGGACGAGGCCCGCAGGGCCGACGGGGGTCCGGGGCGCAGCCCCGGGGACGGGACGGGAAGGGGCGGCGGGGGCGAATCCATCCCACCGTCCGCCGACGGGACCGACTGTCAGTGCCACGTGGCAGGATCGGACACGTGGCAGAGACAGCATCGAAGAAGACCGACCCCCAGCCCCCCGGCGACCCCCGCCCCCGACTGATGCTCATGGACGGGCACTCGCTCGCATACCGCGCGTTCTTCGCGCTGCCCGCGGAGAACTTCACCACCGCGACGGGCCAGCCGACGAACGCGATCTACGGCTTCGCGTCGATGCTGGCCAACACCCTGCGTGACGAGGCACCCACACACTTCGCCGTCGCCTTCGACGTCTCCCGCAAGACGTGGCGCTCGGAGGAGTTCACCGAGTACAAGGCGAACCGCTCCAAGACCCCCGACGAGTTCAAGGGCCAGGTCGAGCTGATCGGCGAGCTCCTCGACGCCATGAACGCCGAGCGCTTCGCCGTCGAGGGCTTCGAGGCGGACGACATCATCGCCACCCTCGCCACCCAGGCCGAGGCCGAGGGCTTCGAGGTGCTGATCGTCACCGGTGACCGGGACTCCTTCCAGCTGGTCTCCGAGCACACCACGGTGCTGTACCCGACCAAGGGCGTCTCCGAGCTGACCCGCTTCACCCCGGAGAAGGTCTTCGAGAAGTACGGACTGACGCCCGCCCAGTACCCCGACTTCGCGGCGCTGCGCGGCGACCCGTCGGACAACCTGCCCGGCATCCCCGGCGTCGGCGAGAAGACCGCCGCGAAGTGGATCAACCAGTTCGGTTCCTTCGCCGAGCTGGTCGAGCGCGTCGACGAGGTCAAGGGCAAGGCCGGGCAGAACCTGCGCGACCACCTGGAGTCCGTCAAGCTCAACCGCCGCCTCACCGAGCTGGAGCGCCGGGTCGAGCTGACCAAGGGCGTCCCCGACCTGGAGCGGACCGCCTACGACCGCAAGGCCGTGGCGGTGATCCTGGACACCCTGGAGATCCGGAACCCGTCGCTGCGCGAGCGGCTGTTCGCCGTCGACCCGGGCGCGGAGGAGGCCGAGGCCACCCCCGTGGTCGCGGACGGCGTGGAGCTGGACGGCACCGTGCTGGGCGCCGGCGAGCTCGCCCCCTGGCTCGGCGAGCACGGCACCGGCCCCCTCGGCGTCGCCACCGTCGACACCTGGGCGCTCGGCAGCGGCTCGGTCGCCGAGATCGCGCTGGCGACGTCCACGGGCCCGGCCGCCTGGTTCGACCCGTCCGAGCTGGACGAGACCGACGAGCGGGCGTTCGCCGACTGGCTCGCCGACGCGGACCGCCCCAAGGTGTTCCACAACGCCAAGGGCGCGATGCGGGTCTTCGCCGAGCACGGCTGGAGCGTCGAGGGCGTCACCATGGACACCGCGCTCGCCGCGTACCTGGTGAAGCCGGGCCGCCGCTCCTTCGACCTGGACGCGCTGTCCCTGGAGTATCTGCACCGCGAGCTGGCCCCCGCCGCCGCCCCCGACGGCCAGCTGGCCTTCGGCGCGGACGACGGCGCGGAGGCCGAGGCGCTGATGGTGCAGGCCCGCGCCATCCTCGATCTCGGTGAGGCCTTCGAGGGCCGGCTGGCGGACGTGGGCGCGGCGGACCTGCTCCGCGACATGGAGCTGCCCACCTCCGCGCTGCTCGCCCGCATGGAGCGGCACGGCATCGCGGCGGACCGGGAGCACCTCCAGGCCATGGAGCAGATGTTCGCGGGCGCCGTGCAGCAGGCGGTGAAGGAGGCGCACGCGGCGGCGGGGCACGAGTTCAACCTGGGCTCGCCCAAGCAGCTCCAGGAGGTCCTCTTCGGGGAGCTGGCGCTGCCGAAGACCAAGAAGACGAAGACCGGCTACACCACGGACGCCGACGCCCTGGCCTGGCTCGCCACCCAGACCGACAACGAACTGCCGGTGATCATGCTCCGCCACCGTGAGCAGGCGAAGCTGCGTGTCACCGTCGAGGGCCTGATCAAGACGATCGCCGCGGACGGCCGCATCCACACCACGTTCAACCAGACGGTCGCCGCGACGGGCCGTCTCTCCTCGACGGACCCCAACCTCCAGAACATCCCGGTCCGTACGGACGAGGGCCGCGCGATCCGCCGCGGCTTCGTGGTCGGGGAAGGCTTCGAGTCCCTCCTCACCGCCGACTACAGCCAGATCGAACTGCGCGTGATGGCGCACCTCTCCGAGGACGCCGGCCTCATCGAGGCGTTCACCTCGGGCGAGGACCTGCACACCACGGCGGCCGCGCAGGTGTTCTCGGTCGAGCAGTCCGCGGTGGACGCGGAGATGCGCCGCAAGATCAAGGCGATGTCGTACGGCCTGGCGTACGGGCTGTCGGCCTTCGGCCTCTCCCAGCAGCTGAACATCGAGGCGGCGGAGGCCCGCGCCCTGATGGACGCGTACTTCGAGCGGTTCGGCGGCGTCCGGGACTACTTGCAGCGGGTCGTCGCCGAAGCGCGGGCGACGGGCTACACGGCGACGCTGTTCGGCCGCCGCCGCTATCTCCCCGACCTCAACAGCGACAACCGCCAGCGTCGCGAGGCGGCGGAGCGCATGGCGCTGAACGCGCCGATCCAGGGCACGGCGGCGGACATCGTCAAGATCGCCATGCTGAACGTGGACCGCGCCCTGCGCGAGGCGGACCTGAACTCCCGCATGCTCCTCCAGGTCCACGACGAAATCGTCCTGGAGCTGGCCCCCGGCGAGCGCTCCCGGGTGGAGGACCTGGTCCGCCAGGAAATGGCGAACGCGGTCCAGCTGCGAGTCCCCCTGGGCGTCTCGGTGGGCGCGGGCCCCGACTGGGAGTCAGCAGCCCACTGACCCAAGCACCGGGGCGAGGAACCACGTGCTCCTCGCCCCACCCGGCTGCCGGCGCCCGGCCCTGCACGGCCGGGGCCCGCCGCGCCCTGCTCCCGGGGGAGGGGTCCCGTCGCTGTTCGGCTGAGGCCCGCGGCCCTGTCCCCGCCGCGCCGCTGCTCCCGGGGGAGGGTCCCGCCGCTGTGCGGCCGGCTAGCCGCACAATTTCCGCCGCAACGGCGCATCCCGGCGGTGCGGAGCCGGCCCGAACCCCGGCGGGTCGCCGCGTGGCGTCCGGTTGCCGGGCGGTAGCTCCGGGGAGCGTCCTGCCCCTGCGCGGCCGGGCCCGCCGCCCTGTCCCCGCCGCGCCGGCGAGCCGCTGCTCCCGGGGAGAGGGTCCCGTGCTGTGCGGCCGGCTAGCCGCACAATTTCCGCCGCAGCGGCGCGCCGCCGCGACGGCGCATCCCGGCGGTGCCGAGCCGGCCCGAACCCCGGCGGGTCGCCGCGTGGCGTCCGGTTGCCGGGCGGTAGCTCCGGGGGAGCGTCTGCCCCTGTACGGCCGGGCCCGCCGCCATGTCCCCGCCGCGCCGGCGAGCCGCTGCTCCCGGGGGAGAGGGTCCCGTGCTGTGCGGCGGGCTAGCCGCACAACTTTCCGCCGCAACGGCGCGCCGCCGCGACGGCGCATCCCGGCGGTGCCGAGCCGGCCCGAACCCCCGGCGGGGGCACAGCGGCGCGGCCGACCGCCGGTCAGGGCCTTCCGGGGCAGGCCCCGCCCAGACGCGCGGCTGGCGCAAACTCACCGGCCCACCCCCGGAGGGAACCTTCACTCGCGTGGCCCCCGCAGAAGCGCCGCCGTCCGGTCGGCCGGACAACATGCCATGCATGGGTATACGCATGCTTCACCGCAGCGCGGCATCCCCGCGGGCCGACGCCGACGGACCCACCCTCGAGGCGTTTCCGCCGGTTCCGGTTTTCGCGGCCGCCGCAAGTACCGCCCGCACCCCCGCCACCCTCGCGACCGCCCTGCGGAACGCCACCGTGGACCTCGGCCGACGCATCACCGACGGCCGGTGGGGAACCGAACGCACCCCCACCCCCGCACCGCACCGGGGCGAGCAGCCGCCCTGGCGTCTGTGGGCCGAACTGACCCGCGCCTACCTCACCCTCGTACTCACCCTGCTGCCCCGGCCCCGCCCCGTCCGCACCGTCACCGTGTTCGTCGCGGCCGGCGACACCCTCAGCGTGCGGCCGTACGGCTCGGCCGCCGCGTACCGTCGCCCACCGGGCCCTCCGTGGCCGGACGCCACACCCTGACGGCCACCGCGTACAACGGCAGCGCGAGCGCGAGCCCCGCACCCGCGCCGAAGCACACGGACGGAATCAGTTCCCAGGGCTTCGCGGTCGAGCCCCAGTAGTCCCACCACCGCGAGGCCCGCTGCACCGCCCCCACCACCGCGCACCCGCCAAGCAGCGCGACGGCCCACCACCGGTCCCCGCCGGACAGCAACGGCACCCCTGAGGGCAGCCCCGCGCCGGCCGGCGTCCGCCGCAGTGCACGCGCGACGAACATCGCGATCACGACCGCCGCCACCGCCGAACCGCCGTACTGGAGGTACCAGTACAGAGGCGACCCCGCCACCTTCTCGCCCAGCACGGGAAACACCCGCATCCCCCACCGGTCGAGATGCGTGAACGCGTCCCAGACCACATGCGTCAACGCGCCCAGCACGGCGGAGACGTACCAGCGCGCCACCAGCGACGGCCGCACGCGTGCCCGCGGCGCACCGCACCGCAGGAGCGCCGCGACCCGTCCCTGCCGGGCCCGGGGCAGCAGCGCCACCAACGGTTCCCGCAGCAGCAGCCACAGCCCCACCAGCGCCCAGGCGATGAGCACATCGACCGTGAACACACCCGGGAACGCGTGGGTGACGTCACCGAACTCCATCGCCCCCGACAGGACACTCGCCGCGTAATACGTCATGTCGGGAGCGAAGCTCCCCGCGACCAGCGCGGCGGGAACCAGGGAACCCCGCCCGCTCCCGTCCGTGCGCACGGCGGGCAGCACTGCCGCCGCATGGCTCAGCGTGAACGGCAACTCGGCTCCTCATGGCAGCGATTGGCCGGGCCGACAGGCCCTGGTGATCATCAGACCCCAGTATGCGGGACGAGCGAACGTGGCGAAGCGGTGAATATCGGGCATGAACGGGTGTCCGAGCAAAGGAAGTTGTCGTAGGGTCGCGAGCGTCGTCCTGCCGGACGTCCGCGAGAGGGCAACCAGCGGGGCGGGGAGATCGTCACAACAGGGCGAACACAACACAGGGCTGACGGACGCCACGGCGTCCACGGGAGGGGTTCACTCTATGGCGGCGCATTTCGGCAGGAGGCTGCGCAAGGGAGCGGCAACCACCGCCGTGGCAGCGGCGGCCGTCGCGGCCCTTTCCGCGTCCCAGGCTCCGGGCGTGACGGTCGACGGCCAGGGCAGACAGTCCGCCACCGACGCCACACCGTCACCCGACGGGACTCCCGAGGGCACCGGCGCGACCGGCAACTCGCCCTACTACACGGACCTGCCGCCGCTCAACAGCCCCAACCCCTCCCCGTCCGCGAGCACCGGCACGGACACGCCCGGCGCGGCGGAGGCCGGCATCCCCGCGACCGTCCTCGACGCCTACAAGAAGGCCGAGGCCACGCTCCGCGAGAAGAAGCCCGGCTGCAACCTGCCCTGGCAACTCCTCGCCGCCATCGGCAAGGTGGAGTCGGGCCAGGCCCGCGGCGGACGCGTCACCGCCGACGGCACCACCGTCTCGCCCATCCTCGGCCCCCAGCTCGACGGCAACGGCTTCGCCCTCATCAAGGACACCGACAACGGTGCCTACGACGGCAACAGCACCTACGACCAGGCCGTCGGCCCCATGCAGTTCATCCCCTCCACCTGGGAGTGGGCGGGCCGCGACGGCAACGGCGACGGCCGCGACGACCCCAACAACATCTACGACGCCGCCCTCGCCGCCGGCCACTACCTGTGCCGTTTCGGCTGGGACCTGTCCGACCAGCGCGACCTGAACAAGGCGATCCTCAGCTACAACCACTCGACGGACTATCTGAACACCGTCCTGTCGTGGCTGGAGTACTACCGCAAGGGCACCCACGAGATCCCGGACGGCACCGGCACGCTGCCGGTGGACCGCAGCGACGACCGTGTCTCCCCGACGCGGCCGGGCGGCTCGCCGACGGCCGGCACCGGGGGCAACAGGCCGTCCGGCTCCAGTTCGAGCCCCAAGCCGCCGTCCGACGGCCGCCCGAGCACCCCGCCGCCCAGCACCACCCCGCCGCCCAGCACCACACCCACCCCGACGCCCACCCCCACGCCCACGCCCACCGACACGGTGCACCACCTCGAGGACGCCGGCACCGGGCAGCTCACGGCGATGGCGGGCGACACGTTCACCGAGCGGATCAGCGCCCGCGCGGAGACGGACGCCGGCAAGGCGGTGGCCAAGGTGCGGATCCGGTTCACCGTCATCGGCGACACCGACACCACCTTCACCGGCGGCGAGAGCGTGGCCACCGTCGTCACCAACAGCTCGGGCGTCGCCGTGGCCCCCGCGCTGAAGGCGGGCGAGAAGACCGGCCCCGTCGCCGTCCAGGCCACCGTGGTCGGCCGCTCGGTCAAGGGCGTCGCCTACAAGGCGACCGTCACCGAGCGCGCCGCCGACACCCTCGTCCGCACCAGCAACACGGCGCTGACCTGCACCCCGGGCGGCGAGTTCGCGGACGCGGTCGAGGTGAAGGCCACGTACGACGGCGCGGTCGCCGACAAGGTCGCCGCCACCGCGACGCTCGTCACGTCCGCCGACGACTCGACAGCGAACGACAAGGGTCCCTACTTCAAGGACGCCGACGGCAAGGCCGTCCGCACCCTGAGCGGCCTGAAGACGGACGCGAACGGTCTGCTGAAGCTGCCGCAGCTGTACGCGGACGACACCGCCGGCACGTTCCTGCTCCGCATCACCACCGCGGGCGGCGCGACCCTCACGGTCGAACTGACCGTGGCGGCGGCCACGACGGAGTCCCCGGCCCCGTCCACCAGCCCGTCGGCGAGCCCCACCGCCTGACGGAACCGGAAGGAACGGATCACCGCCTGAGCCGCGCGTTGGTGTGCCGGGTCGGCTCGGCGGTGGCCGGATCCTCCGGCCAGGGGTGCTTGGGGTAGCGGCCGCGCAGTTCGGCCCGTACGCCCCGGTAGCCGTCCCGCCAGAAGGAGGCGAGGTCGGCGGTCACGGCGGCGGGCCGCCCGGCCGGGGACAGCAGATGCACCAGCAGGGGCACCCCGGCCACCCGCGGTGACTCCTGGAGCCCGAACATCTCCTGGAGCTTCACTGCCAGCACCGGCTGCTCCGGGTCGGAGTAGTCGATCCGGATTCCGGACCCACTGGGCACGGTGAACCGCTCGGGAGCCAGCTCGTCGAGCCGCGCGGCCTCTCCGGAGGCCCAGGGCAGCAGCCGCCCGAGCGCCTGCTCGGCGTCGATCCGCGAGAGATCGGCCCGCCGCCGGGCACGGCTCAGCTCCGGCTCCAGCCACTCCTCCACGCGGGCGTGCAGCGCCTCGTCCGAGACATCGGGCCACGGCTCACCGAGCCGGCCGTGCAGGAACGCCAGCCGCTGCCGCAGCACGACCGCCCCGGCCGGCCAGCGCAGCAGCCCGAACCCCTCCTGCCGCAGCCCGTCGAGGAGCGCGGCCCGTATCCGCGCGGGGTCGGCGCCGGTGTGCGGCCGCACGGCCAGCTCCACCGCCCCGAGCCGTTTGACGCGCCGCGCGACGACGTCCCCGTCGGCCCACGACACCTCCTCACGGTGCTCCAGCAGCGCACCCGCCGCGGACCGTGCGATCCCCTCGTCGACAGCGGCCCCGAGCAGCACGCGCGCGTGCCCCCGCCCCAACGGCCGGTCGGCCACGGCGACGGCGACCCACTCCGCCCCGCGCAACCCGGACCCCGCCGCCACCTCGGCCCGGGTCCCGCCCACCATCAGACAAGAACCCCCCTCCACGCGAGCCACCCGCTCCGGAAAGGCAAGCGCCACGACGAGCCCGACCCGACCGTCCTCCCCGTCGCTGCCCGGCGTGGCAGAGGCGCCTCGTGCCACGCGGCCGAGGGCGCGCTCACCGGCCGCGGCGCTCGAGCCCCGCCCTGGTGCCGGGAAGCCGCCCTCCGCCGTGTCGTCGGGTCCCGACGCGCTGAGCGGTGTCCTGGACACGGCCTCGGTGTCGGAGCCACCCACCGACGCCGCCCCGGCGTCCCGCGCGGTGAGCGGTGCCCCGGGCCCGGCCCCGGCGCCGGACCCGGCCGTCGGCGTTGGCGCGGTGCCCCGCGCGGTGCCGTCGGCTGGCTCGGGCGTCAGGCGGTGGAGGCGGCGGGCCTCCGCGCGCCAGCGGGTGGCGTACGCGTCGCCGCCGCGCCGGGCGGCGCGCAGCGCACCGGCGAGGTCGTCGCCGTAGTCGCGCGGAGGCTCCTCCGAGAGCAGGGCGACCACCTCGGCGGCGAGGTCCGGGCCCACCACCGGCGCCGCGTCCGTCAGGGCGCGGCCCAGCCGGGGGTGCAGGCCCAGCCGCGCCAGCCGCGCCCCCCGCTCAGTGGCACGCCCGTCGGGTCCCACCGCACCGATCGCCGTCAGCACGGCCCGGGCCGCGGACATCGCGCCGCCCGGCGGGGGGTCCAGGAGGGCCAGACCTGAGGCGTCCGGATCGCCCCAGCAGGCCGCCTGGAGCGCGAACGCCGTCAGGTCCGCCACCTTGATCTCGGGGGACGGGAACCGCGGCAGCCGCGCGTCCTCCGCCTCCGCCCAGCAGCGGTACACCGCACCCGGCGCCTCGCGCCCGGCCCGCCCCGCCCGCTGCCGCCCCGCCGCGCGGGAGGCCCGTACCGTCGCCAGCGCGCTCAGCCCCCGCGCGTGGTCCACACGCGGCTCCCGAGCGAGCCCCGAGTCCACGACCACCCGCACTCCGGGAACCGTCAGCGACGACTCCGCGACCGAGGTCGCCAGCACCACCCGCCGCCGCTCCCCGACGGACAGCACCGCGTCCTGCACGGCCGCCGGCGCCCGCCCGTGCACCTGGAGCACGTCGACACCCCCGAGGTCCCCGAGCTGCCCGGCCACCCGGGCGATCTCGCCGACCCCGGGCAGGAACGCCAGCACGTCGCCGTCGCGGTCGGCCAGCGCCCGCCGCACCACCGACGCCACATGCGTCAGCAGCGCCGGATCGACCCGCATCCCGTGCGGCGGCCGTACCGGGCGCGCGGGCGGCGCCCACACCACCTCCACCGGGAACGCGGCACCGCGCGCCTCGACCACCGGCGCGTCCCCCAGCAGCCGCGCCCAGCCCTCCGCGTCCGTCGTCGCCGACGCGGCCACCAGCCGCAGCTCCGGGCGCAGCGTCTCGCGCACGTCCCACAGGAACGCCGCCGCCGTGTCCGCGTCCAGATGCCGCTCGTGGCACTCGTCGAGCACCACCACGTCCACCCCGGCCAGCTCCTGGTCGCGCTGCAACCGATGAAGGAGCACACCGGTCGTGACGACCTCCACGCGCGTGTGCCGCCCGACCGACCGCTCCCCGCGCACGGTGAAGCCGACGGACCCGCCGACCCGCTCGCCGAGCAGCCACGCCATCCGCCGTGCCGCCGCGCGGGCCGCGATCCGCCGCGGCTCGGCGACCACCACGCGCCGCGCGGGCCCGTCCCCGAGCAGCCCGGCCAGCGCCAGCGGCACGAGGGTCGTCTTACCGGTTCCGGGCGGCGCGACCAGCACCGCGGTGCCGTGCGCGTCGAGCGCGTCGGCCAGCCCGGGCAGGGCATCGCGTACGGGAAGGGCGTCCAGCGCGTCGTGACGGATCACGCACTCAGTCCCGTACGCACACGAAGACCGCCGTCCCCGGGATCAGATTCCCGCGCAGCGGGGACCAGCCGCCCCACTCGGAGGTGTTCCAGGCCGGCCACTCCGGCTCCACCAGGTCCACCAGCCGGAAACCGGAGGCGACGACGTCCCGCACCCGGTCGCCGAGCGTCCTGTGGTGCTCCACGTACACCGCGCGGCCCTCCTCGTCCTGCTCGACGTAGGGCGTGCGGTCGAAGTACGACGCGGACACGCTCAGCCCCTCCGGGCCCGGCTCGTCCGGGAACGCCCAGCGGATCGGATGCGTCACCGAGAACACCAGCCGCCCGCCGGGCCGCAGCACCCGCCGCACCTCGCGCAGCACCAGCCGCGGGTCGGCCACGAAGGGCAGCGCCCCGTACGCCGAGCAGGCCAGGTCGAAGGACCCGTCCGCGAAGGGCAGCGCGCCCGCGTCCGCGCACACCAGCGGGAACGGCCCGCCGATCCGCAGCGCGTGCTGCAACTGCCGGTGCGAGATGTCCAGCGCCACCGGACGGGCTCCCTGCGCGGCCAGCCAGCGCGAGCACTGCGCCGCGCCGGCGCCCAGCTCCAGGACGTCCCGCCCCTTCAGCTCCTCCGGCGGGCCGAGCAGCTCCGCCTCCACCTCGTCCAGTCCCTCGGGCCCCCACACGAAGCGGTCGTCGCCGAGGAACGTGCCGTGCTCGATCTGGTACTCGTCCGCGTTGCGGTCCCACCAGCCCCGGTTGGCGCGGGAGCTCTCCGTGACACCGGCCTGCCGCCGGGTCGCCTCCGGTTCGGGCGCTTCGGGCTCTTGGATGATGGGCTCCCTCGTCGTACTCTTCCGTCCAACCAGCCGGTCCCCGGCGTGTCGCCGAAGGGGTCTCAAGGCCCCTGCGTGGCCTCGGGGGACGGCAGTTGTGCCGGTTATGCGGCGATCCGCCCCGGGTGGGCGGCTTCGCGCATTGACCCTGCCCGGCTGCCCCCGTATGCTACAAGTTGCGCTGCGGGCCTGCGCACCTCAGACGTAGCAGGCTGCGCTCGCATCTGTTGTATGTCCCCTCGGTTCTCGAGGCGCCATCACCAGTTTCTGGTGAGGCGCTTCCTTGGCTGTCCGGCTTCTGCAGAGCGAAACGGGCTCCGGCGTAGCAGTACCTACGACTTCAATGTCCGTACCGGAGCCCTTTCCCACATGACGAGCAGCACCGAGACCACCGCCACCACCCCGCAGGTAGCGGTCAACGACATCGGTAACGAGGAAGCATTCCTCGCAGCGATCGACGAGACGATCAAGTACTTCAACGACGGCGACATCGTCGACGGCGTCATCGTGAAGGTCGACCGGGACGAGGTCCTGCTCGACATCGGTTACAAGACCGAAGGTGTCATCCCGAGCCGCGAGCTCTCGATCAAGCACGACGTCGACCCGAACGAGGTCGTCGCCGTCGGCGACGAGATCGAGGCCCTGGTCCTCCAGAAGGAGGACAAGGAAGGCCGCCTGATCCTCTCGAAGAAGCGCGCCCAGTACGAGCGTGCCTGGGGCACCATCGAGAAGATCAAGGAAGAGGACGGCATCGTTACCGGTACCGTCATCGAGGTCGTCAAGGGTGGTCTCATCCTCGACATCGGCCTCCGCGGCTTCCTCCCGGCCTCCCTGGTCGAGATGCGCCGTGTCCGCGACCTCCAGCCCTACGTGGGCAAGGAGCTCGAGGCGAAGATCATCGAGCTGGACAAGAACCGCAACAACGTGGTCCTGTCCCGCCGTGCCTGGCTGGAGCAGACCCAGTCCGAGGTCCGCCAGACGTTCCTCACCACCCTCCAGAAGGGTCAGGTCCGTTCCGGCGTCGTCTCCTCGATCGTCAACTTCGGTGCCTTCGTGGACCTGGGTGGCGTCGACGGTCTGGTCCACGTCTCCGAGCTCTCCTGGAAGCACATCGACCACCCGTCCGAGGTTGTCGAGGTCGGCCAGGAAGTCACCGTCGAGGTCCTCGACGTGGACATGGACCGCGAGCGCGTCTCCCTGTCGCTGAAGGCGACCCAGGAAGACCCGTGGCAGCAGTTCGCCCGCACCCACCAGATCGGCCAGGTCGTGCCCGGCAAGGTCACGAAGCTGGTTCCGTTCGGTGCGTTCGTCCGCGTGGACGAGGGCATCGAGGGTCTGGTCCACATCTCCGAGCTGGCCGAGCGCCACGTGGAGATCCCGGAGCAGGTCGTCCAGGTCAACGACGAGATCTTCGTCAAGGTCATCGACATCGACCTCGAGCGCCGTCGCATCAGCCTCTCGCTGAAGCAGGCCAACGAGTCCTTCGGTGCCGACCCGTCGGCGGTCGAGTTCGACCCGACCCTGTACGGCATGGCCGCGTCCTACGACGACCAGGGCAACTACATCTACCCCGAGGGCTTCGACCCCGAGACCAACGACTGGCTCGAGGGCTACGAGAAGCAGCGCGAGGAGTGGGAGCGCCAGTACGCCGAGGCGCAGCAGCGCTTCGAGCAGCACCAGGCGCAGGTCATCAAGTCCCGCGAGGCGGACGCCCAGGCCGCTGCCGAGGGTGGCGAGGCCGCCGCTCCGGCCGCGTCCGGTGGCGGTTCGTACTCCTCCGAGGGTGGCGACCAGTCCGGCGCGCTGGCCTCGGACGAGGCGCTGGCCGCTCTGCGGGAGAAGCTGGCGGGTGGGCAGAGCTGACGCTCTGCGCTGACGCTTAGCCGTTGACTGAGGGGCCGTACCTTTTGAGGTGCGGCCCCTCAGTGCTGTCCCCCTCCGGGGTTGTGGGGCGGCTGCGGGGCGGTGGGGGTCTTGCGCGGTTCCCCGCGCCCCTGAGGGGTTGTGGGTCGCCTGCGGGCCGGTGGGGGCTCGGCGCGCAGTTCCCCGCGCCCCTGGGGAGTTGCCGGCGCCCCGGGTGAGAAGGTGCGCCCTCCTGTCACGGGGGCGTTGGTCCGGGCGGGGAATGTCGGTGCCGCGTGCCACGTTGTGTTGTACGAACACGAGGAGGAGCGGTCACTGTGCTTGATCCGCAGGGTTTGTACGCCTGGGAGCCGAAGGGGCTGAGCGTCGTCGACATGGCGCTGGCCCAGGAGTCGGCCGGACTTGTCATGCTCTACCACTTCGACGGATACATCGACGCGGGGGAGACCGGGGACCAGATCGTCGACCGGCTGCTCGACTCGCTGCCCCACCAGGTCGTCGCCCGGTTCGACCACGACCGGCTCGTCGACTACCGCGCCCGCCGCCCGCTGCTCACCTTCACCCGCGACCGGTGGAGCGACTACGACGTGCCCGCCATCGAGGTGCGCCTCGTCCAGGACGCCACGGGAGCGCCCTTCCTGCTGCTCTCCGGGCCCGAGCCGGACGTGGAGTGGGAGCGCTTCGCCGCCGCCGTGCGGCAGATCGTGGAGCGCCTCGGCGTGCGCCTGTCGGTGAACTTCCACGGCATCCCGATGGGCGTCCCGCACACCCGCCCCGTCGGCATCACCCCGCACGGCAACCGCACCGACCTCGTCCCGGTGACCAGCAGCGCCTTCGACGAGGCACAGGTGCCGGGCAGCGCCGAGGCGCTCGTCGAGTACCGGCTCATGCAGGCCGGGCACGACGTCCTGGGCGTCGCGACGCACGTGCCGCACTACATCGCCCGCTCCCCGTACCCGGACGCGGCACTGACCGCCCTGGAGGCCATCACGGCCGCGACGGGACTGGTGCTGCCCGGCGTCGCGCACGCCCTGCGCACCGACGCCCACCGCACCCAGACGGAGATCGACCGCCAGATCCAGGAGGGCGACGAGGAACTCACCGCCCTCGTCCAGGGCCTCGAGCACCAGTACGACGCCGCCGCGGGCGCGGAGACCCGGGGCAACATGCTCGCCGAGCCGGTGGAGATCCCGTCGGCGGACGAGATCGGCCGCGAGTTCGAGCGCTTCCTGGCGGAGCGGGAGGGCGACAACTGACGCCCTCCGGACCGGGAGCCGTGGACACCCCTAGGGGGTGTCGTTTGGATCAGGCCGGCTCCAGGTGGCGGCGCCTTGTCAGCCGACGCGACCCCGGCAAGATCCAAACGGCACCCCCTATAGGCTGCTGTCCATGCTGACAGTGGGCCTGACCGGTGGTATCGGTGCCGGCAAGAGCGAGGTGTCGCGGCTGCTCGTGGAGTGCGGGGCCGTACTGATCGACGCGGACCGCATCGCGCGCGAGGTCGTCGAGCCGGGTACGCCCGGCCTGGCGGCGGTCGTGGACGCCTTCGGCGAGGAGGTCCTCACCGCGGACGGCGCCCTCGACCGGCCCAAGCTGGGCTCCATCGTCTTCGCCGACCCGGAGAAGCTGGCCGTCCTCAACTCGATCGTCCACCCCCTGGTGGGTGCCCGCTCCCGCGAGCTGGAGCAGGCCGCCGCCGAGGACGCGGTGGTCGTCCACGACGTCCCCCTCCTCACGGAGAACGGCCTCGCACCCCTCTACGACCTCGTGATCGTCGTCGACGCGAGCCCGGAGACCCAGCTCGACCGGCTCGTGGGGCGGCGCGGCATGACAGCGGAGGACGCACGTGCGCGGATGGCCGCCCAGGCCACCCGCGAACAGCGCCGGGAGATCGCGGACATCGTCATCGACAACGACGTGCCGCTCGCCGAGCTGGAGCAGCGGGTCAAGGACGTGTGGTCGGAGCTCGCGCACCGGGCGTCCCGGCAGTCCCCTCCGGAATAGAGGGCGCCGGACGGGGCGTTGAACCCGTTCAGTGAGGGAAGGATTCCGCCGTGCCCGAGACCAGCGGTTCGACCGGACGTACGCCGGAAACGCATGTCATCGACTTCCGCGCCGCCGAGCACCTGCTTGCCTCCCGGGACCCGCGGGGCGCGGTGAAACTCCTCGACGGCGTCATCGACGTCCACCCGGAGAACACGGCCGCGCGGCTGCTGCGCGCGCGGGCGTTCTTCGCGGCGGCGCAGCTGCGCCCCGCCGAGCTGGAGTTCTCCCTCGTCCTGGAGCGCGAGCCGGACAACGCGTTCGCCCACTTCGCGCTCGCCCGCACCTACCAGCGGCAGGGCCGTCCCCACCCGGCCAAGCGCCACTTCCGGCTGGCGGCGGCGCTGGACCCGAACCCGGAGTACCTGAAGGCCGCGCGCTTCGACGGCTGACCGCCGGCCGCGCTACGGCGGGTTCCTCGGCGGCTGGTACGGCGGGACGCCGGGCCCCGGCTGGTAGTGCGGCCCCTGGCGGATGTGCCGGAGCACGACGACCAGGTCGACCGTGATCAGCAGCCACAGCAGCCCGCAGGCGAGCGCCCAGCCGGGGTGACCCGCGAGCGCGAACGCCACCGTCGCGGACACCGACCAGAACACGCCCCACACGCTCAGCCAGAACCGCATCCGCAGAGCACTGCGCGCGGTCGTCGGTTCACTGCCCGTACGCATCACGATCACCACTTCCGTCCGCGCGGGTCGCTTGCCTCCCGGGTTCCCCGTACGAGGACCTCGCGTCACTCGGTCGGGTGAAGCTCGGCCGGTGGGGAACGGGCGTGCGGAGGCGGTCCGTTGGATGGGCATGGAGCTGAAAATGCGTGAGGGGTACGAGGGGACGGGTCCCGGGGCGATCACCCCGGACGGCTGCGCGGTGGAGCTGTACTCGCGGCTGCCCGTCGGGGACGAGCCGGACATCATCGCCGCCGCGGTACCGGCGGGGGCGCGGGTCCTGGAGCTGGGCAGCGGCGTCGGACGGATGACGCACGCGCTGCTGGAGCGCGGCTTCGACGTCACGGCGGTCGACGAGTCCGCCGAGATGCTGGAGCGGGTGCGCGGGGCGCGGACGATACGCGCGGCGATAGAGCGGCTCGACCTGGCCGAGACGTTCGACGTGGTGCTCCTCGCCTCCTTCCTGGTGCACACGGGGGACGAGGAGGTGCGGCGCGGGATGCTGCGCACCTGTGTACGGCATCTGGCGCGAGGCGGGTGCGTGCTGATCCAGCGGGAGGGCGAGGACTACCACAGCAATGTGCCGCGCGAGCGGGTGGACCCGGCCGGCTTCACCGTGCGGATCGTGTCGACGGAGCCGGTCGGCGACGGCGTCGACTCGGTTCACGCGGAGTACGTGTTCCCGGACGCGACCTGGACCCAGACGTTCCGTTCCCGCCCGCTGACCAGGGAACAGTTCGAGGAGGCCCTGGGGGAGGCGGGCCTGGGAGTGGACCGGTACCTGACACCGGACAGGGTGTGGGTGAGGGCGGTCCCGGTGGCCGGGGCCTGAGCACGCGGGGCCGCCGCGGACGAGCGGACGTCGCCGTACGGGTCGCCTCCCGCGGTGCGCGGGGACACCGTCCGCTCATGGACGGGCCGCAGCACTCATGGACGGGCCGCACCACCGGAGCCCTTGCCACGGCCCTTGCGCCCGCCGGACCCACCACGCCCGCCGGTTCCGCCGGGCCCGGCGTCCAGGTCACCGGCGCGCCCCCGGCCGCCCGAGCCACCCGGTCCCCCCGGTGCGCCGAGTCCGCCCGGCCCTACCGGCGGTCCGAAGGCGCCCGGCGCTCCCAGCCCGCGCAGCCGTTCCATGTCGCGGCGGTCGCGTTTCGTCGGGCGGCCCGTGCCTCGGTCGCGGATGCCGGCCGGGGCGACGGCCTCGCGGGGCGGGGGCGGCGGGGAGTTGTCGATGTAGCACTGGACGGCCACCGGGGCGCCGACCCGCTTGCGGATCAGCCGCTTGACGACGACGATTCGCTCCCGCGTCTCGGCCCGCAGCCGCACCTCGTCACCGACGCGCACGGAGTGCGAGGGCTTCACACGCTCGCCGTTCACCCGGACATGCCCGCCCTTGCAGGCGGCGGCGCCGAGCGACCGCGTCTTGACCAGCCGCACCGACCAGATCCAGCTGTCGACGCGCACGGACTCACCACTCTGCGGCCCGGCCGCCTCGGCGGCGGCCACGGCGGCGGCGACCTTCGGGTCCTCGGCACTCTCAGAAGCCATGGTCCCGACCTTAACTCCCGGGCCCGGCCGGTGGTGCGGGGTTTTCCGCCGCCCCGAACACCTACCGTGGAGCCATGGACCCCCGTGGCCTCAACCTGCTCGACCGGCGCATCGCCGGCTGCCGCGCCTGCCCCCGGCTGGTCGAGTGGCGGGAAGAGGTCGCCAGGACCAAGCGGGCCGCGTTCGCGGACTGGACGTACTGGGGGAGGCCGGTGCCGGGTTTCGGGCCGTCGGACGCCCGGCTGCTGATCGTCGGGCTGGCACCGGCCGCGCACGGCGGGAACCGTACGGGGCGGATGTTCA
Organism: Streptomyces sp. NPDC031111; assembly: GCF_055570675.1. NCBI lineage: Bacteria > Bacillati > Actinomycetota > Actinomycetes > Kitasatosporales > Streptomycetaceae > Streptomyces > Streptomyces sp. NPDC031111. The sequence continues at coordinate 97,464 of NZ_JBVIGS010000011.1, read as the reverse complement.
CCGGCGACCGTTCCGGAGACGTGCTGTACGGGGCGTTGTACGACGTGGGACTCGCCTCACAGCCGACCTCCGTGCGCACCGGGGACGGCCTGGAGCTGTACGGCGTACGCGTCACCGCGCCCGTGCACTGCGCCCCGCCCGCCAACAAGCCCACCCCAGGGGAGCGGGACGCGTGCCGGCCCTGGCTGGTGCGGGAGCTGCGGCTGCTGCGGCCGACGGTGCGGGCCGCGCTGGTGCTGGGGGCCTTCGGCTGGCAGGCCGCGCTGCCCGCGTTCGCCGAGGCCGGCTGGACCGTGCCCCGGCCCCGCCCCGCCTTCGCCCACGGCGCCCATGTCACGCTGGACGCGCCGGACGGGCCCGGCCTCCATCTCTTCGGCTGTTTCCACGTCAGCCAGCGCAACACCTTCACCGGCCGCCTCACCCCCGAGATGCTCCGGGACGTGCTGCGCACGGCGGCCGACGCGGCGGGGCTGCCCACGCGGAAATGAGATGATCCGCCCCCGCCGGCACCACTAGGTTGTCGCGATGGGCAGATATCCGGAGATCGAACCGTACGACCACGGCATGCTCGACGTCGGTGACGGCAACCGCGTGTACTGGGAGACCAGCGGCAACCCACGGGGCAAGCCCGCGGTGGTGCTGCACGGCGGGCCGGGCTCCAGTGCCGGCCCCAACCTCCGCCGCTACTTCGACCCCGCCGCCTACCGCATCGTGCTGCTCGACCAGCGCGGCGCCGGACGCTCCACACCCCCCGCGAGCGACCACGCCACCGACATGAGCGTCAACACGACCGCCCACCTCATGGACGACCTGGAGCGGCTCCGCACCCACCTCGGCATCGAGCGGTGGCTGGTGTGGGGCGTGTCCTGGGGATCGGTGCTCGGCCTGCGGTACGCGCAGACCCACCCCGGGGTGGTCTCCGAACTGGTGCTGACCGGCGTGGCCACCGGCTCCAACCGCGAAGTCGGCCTCCTCACCCGCGGCTTGGGCACCGTCTTCCCCGAGGCCCACGAGCGGTTCCTCGCCGGACTGCCCGCCGACGAGCGCGACGGCAACCTCGCCGCCGCGTACAACAGGCTGCTGGAGTCACCCGACCCGGAGGTCCGGGAACGCGCCGCGAAGGACTGGACCGACTGGGAGACGGCGACGATCCCCGCGCCCCCGGGCTCGGTCGCGCGCTTCCAGGACCCGGTGTTCCGCATGGGCTTCGCCCGTACCGTCACCCACTACTGGGGCAACGACCACTTCCTCGGCGGCGGCGAGGACAACGACGAGGGAGTCGTCCTCCGCGACGCCCATCTCCTCGAGGGCATCCCCGGCACCCTCGTCCAGGGCAGCCTCGACTTCGGCAACCTCCTCGGCATCGTGTGGCGCCTCCACCATGCCTGGCCGGACAGCGAGTTGACGATCGTGGACGATTCCGGCCACGACGCGGGCGACATCGGCGACGACGCACTGGTGGCGGCGACGGACCGGTACGCGCGCCGCCGCGGCTGAACGCCGTCCCGCCTTGCTCCATGGGAGGGAATTCCGTTCCTCGACAGGCATGATCCCAACCCCCCACCTACGCTTCCGATAAGGGGAGGGCCGCGCCATTCCTGCCGAGGAGAGCCGATGGCTGAACGCATTGCAGCTCCACGTCGACGTGGATATCGAGAAGGCGTCGGCGGAGAGATGCTCGCCGAATTCCTGGGGACGTTCGTCCTGCTTCTGCTCGGCATCGGATCGGTGGCCGTGGCCGTGGTCGGACTTCCCGGCTCGGGCCGGCAGGTCGTGGAATTCGGGCCCGCCAACTGGCTCATCATCGCGTGGGGCTGGGGCCTCGCCGTGGTGTTCGGCGTCTATGTGGCCGGCGGTGTCAGCGGCGCCCATATCAATCCCGCCGTGACCCTGGCCTTCGCCGTACGAGGGGACTTCCCCTGGCGGAAGGTGCTGCCCTACTGGCTGGCCCAGGTCGTGGGCGCATTCGCCGGCGCCGCACTCGTCTACGCCTGCTACCGATGGGCCATCGACGCGTCCAACGCCCAGGCCGGTCTTCCGCGCGACGAATCGCTGGCGACCTACTCCATCTTCGCCACGTTCCCCGCCGAATACTTCGGGGATTCCTGGTGGGGCCCGCTGCTCGACCAGATCGTCGGAACCGGAATTCTGCTCCTGCTGATCTGCGCGCTCATCGACACCCGGAACGTCGCTCCGATGTCGAATCTCCACCCGTTCATCATCGGCCTGGTGGTCGTCGTCATCGGCCTGACCTTCGGCACCAACGCCGGATACGCGATCAATCCCGCGCGAGACTTCGGCCCCCGGCTGTTCACGTTCTTCGAGGGCTGGGGATCGATCGCCCTGCCGGGGTCGTTCGGATGGTTCAGCGGATACTGGTGGATTCCCATCGTCGGCCCGCTCATCGGCGCGGTCCTCGGGGTCCTTGTGTACGACCTGCTCATCAGCCCCGTGCTCAAGGCCAGGGCCAGGGAGGCCGAACAGGGCCCGGCCACCGAAGAACCCTCGTAACACAGGAGGTGGCAACGATGCCCGAATTCGTCGGCGCCGTGGACCAGGGAACCACCAGCACGCGCTTCATGATCTTCGACCACTCCGGGAACGAAGTGGCCAGGCACCAGCTCGAACACCAGCAGATCCTGCCGCGTTCGGGCTGGGTGGAGCACGACCCGGTGGAGATCTGGGAGCGCACCAACACCGTGATCCAGAACGCCCTCCGGGACGGCGGACTGACCGCCACCGACCTGCGGGCCATCGGCATCACCAACCAGCGTGAGACGACGGTGGTCTGGGACCCGCGCACCGGGCGCCCGTACTACAACGCCATCGTGTGGCAGGACACCCGCACCGACAGCATCGCCGCCGCCCTCGAACGCGACGGCCACGGCGACGTCATCCGCCACAAGGCCGGTCTGCCGCCGGCCACCTACTTCTCCGGCGGCAAGATCAAGTGGCTGATGGAGAACGTGGACGGACTGCGGGCGGCCGCGGAGGCGGGCCACGCCCTGTTCGGCAACACGGACGCCTGGGTGCTGTGGAACCTCACCGGCGGGCCCAACGGCGGGGTGCACGCCACCGATGTGACCAACGCCAGCCGCACCATGTTGATGAACCTGGAGACCCTCGACTGGGACGACGAGCTGCTGGACATCTTCGGCATCCCCCGCGCGATGCTGCCGTCCATCCACCCCTCGTCCGACCCCGAGGCGTACGGGACGGCCCGCACGTCCCGGCCGCTGAGCGCCGCCGTCCCGATCACCGGCGTGCTCGGCGACCAGCACGCGGCGACCGTCGGCCAGGTCTGCTTCTCCCCGGGCGAGGCCAAGAACACCTATGGCACCGGCAACTTCCTGGTGCTCAACACCGGGACGGAGCTGGTGCGTTCGCGGCACGGGCTGCTGACGACGGTGGCCTACCAGTTCGCCGGCGGCCCCGCGGTGTACGCGCTGGAGGGGTCGATCGCCGTCACCGGCGCGGCCGTGCAGTGGCTGCGCGACCAGCTGAAGATCATCGGCAGCGCCCCGGACAGCGAGCAGCTGGCCCGCCAGGTGGACGACAACGGCGGGATGTACTTCGTCCCCGCCTTCTCCGGCCTCTTCGCCCCGTACTGGCGCTCCGACGCGCGGGGCGCCATGGTCGGGCTGGCCCGCTACAACACCGGCGCCCACATCGCACGGGCCACGCTGGAGGCCATCTGCTACCAGAGCCGAGACGTGGTCGAGGCCATGGAGCAGGACTCGGGTGTGCACCTGGACGTGCTCAAGGTCGACGGCGGTGTGACCGCGAACGATCTGTGCATGCAGATCCAGGCCGATGTGCTGGGCGTCCCGGTCAGCCGTCCGGTGGTCGCCGAGACCACCGCGCTGGGCGCCGCCTACGCCGCCGGGCTCGCCGTCGGCTTCTGGCGCGACACCGACGAGCTGCGCTCCCACTGGCAGGAGTCGAAGCGCTGGAACCCGGAATGGAGCGAGGAGCGGCGCCAGGGCGGCTACCAGGACTGGAAGCGTGCCGTGGAACGCACCCTGGACTGGGTCAAGGTCACCTGAGCCGCCCTCGGACCTCCGTACCTCAGCGGTCGGCGATGTCCTCGCGAAGACCGTCGGAGAACTCCCACCACGACAGGGCGAGCCAGTCACCGTTGACGAAGGCGTCGACGGAGGAGCCTCGACCACGGACCGTGACGGTCGTTCCCGGCGGGTAAACGGTGCCGGAAAGCCCCGGCACCGGGACCAGCAGAGTGCCCAGTCTCTGTGCTGCCATTTCCCGCCTCTTCTCGCTCTCGGTTCGACACCGGACAGGTTTGCCCCCTGGGTCCGGAGATTACCGGTTTGCCCGTCCAGTGAGAGCGCGGAACCATGAGAGATGAGTCACCCGAAGTCGCGCCGTCGAGCGGAGGTCGCAGTCATGAAGGCCGTCGTGTACAAGGGACCGTTCAGTGTCGCGGTCGAAGACGTCGAGAAGCCCGACATCCAGCACCCGAACGATGTGATCGTGCGGATCAGTTCCACCGCGATATGCGGCTCCGATCTGCATATGTACGAGGGGCGCACCGCGGCCGAGCCCGGCATCGTCTTCGGTCACGAGAACATGGGAATCATCGAGGAGGTCGGCCAGGGCGTCACCTCGCTGAAGAAGGGCGACCGCGTGGTCATGCCCTTCAACGTCGCCTGCGGATTCTGCCGCAACTGCGCCGAGGGATTCACCGGTTACTGTCTGACCGTCAATCCCGGTTTTCCGGGCGGCGCCTACGGCTATGTCGCCATGGGTCCCTGGAAGGGCGGCCAGGCGGAATACCTGCGTGTCCCCTACGCCGACTTCAACTGCCTGAAACTGCCGCCGGGACAGGAGCACGAGACCGACTTCATCCTGCTCGCCGACATCTTCCCCACCGGCTACCACGGCTGTGAACTCGCCCAGGTCCGCCCCGGCGAGAGCGTCGCCGTGTACGGCGCGGGGCCGGTCGGCCTCATGGCCGCCTACTCGGCCCTGCTGCGGGGCGCGAAGAAGGTGTTCTCCGTGGACCGGGTGGCCGAGCGGCTCCAGAAGGCCGAGGAGATCGGCGCGATCCCGATCAACTTCGCCGAGGGCGACCCGGCCGAGCAGATCAAGGAGCAGACCGAGGGTGTCGGCACGGACAAGGGCGTCGACGCCGTCGGCTACCAGGCGACGAAGGGCGGCACGGACCGCGAGGAGCCGGCGACGGTCCTGAACTCGCTCGTCAGCACGGTCCGGGCCACCGGAGCGCTCGGCGTGCCCGGTCTCTACGTCCCCTCCGACCCCGGAGGCCCGGACGAGCAGGCCAAGCAGGGCATGCTCCTCGTCGCGATCGGCAAGCTCTTCGAGAAGGGCCTGCGTGTGGGGACGGGGCAGTGCAACGTGAAGCGCTACAACCGGCAGCTGCGCGACATGATCATCGAGGGCAGGGCCAAGCCCAGCTTCGTGGTCTCCCACGAACTGCCCCTGGACCAGGCGGCGTCGGCCTACGACAAGTTCGACAAGCGGATCGAGGGCTACACCAAGGTCGTACTCCACCCGTAGCCCGGCCGCCACTACGGCCGCCACACAGAACCTACGGCCGCCACACGTACCGGACGTCCGGCTCCCGCTCCTCGTTCCCGCTGCCGTCCGTCCACCGCACGGCCGTGAAGCCGTGCCGCTCGTAGAAGCGGTGCGCGGGAGCGTTGACCTGGAAGGTCCACAGGGAGAGCCCCGCGGGGCTGCGTTCCTTGGCCAGGGCGACGAACCGGTCACCGATCCCGTGACCGCGCCACTCGGGGGCGAGATACAGCTGTTCCAGCTCCTCGCCCTCCAACGCCATCACACCGACCAGGCCTCCGCCCGCCGCTTCCGCCACCCAGGTCTCACGCACGGGGACGAGCACGTGCCGGAAGTAGTCCCGGACCTCGTCGTCGGACCGGGGCCGGACCACGCCCGGCAGCGCGGCGGCGAACGACCGCAGCCAGACATCGGCCGCGGCCTCGGCGTCGGAGGGCAGGGCCCGGCGCAGACTCACCGCCCGGTCGCCCGTCATCACGCGTCCCCGGCGTCCGGTACGACCGCCGTCGCCGTGATCTCCACGAGCTGCCCCGCGTATCCCAGACAGGCCACACCGATCAGGGTCGACGAGTGAGGGCCCGTGCTCAGCCCGGACGCCTCGACCACGTCCCACACGGCGGAGAGCACCGGAGGCTCGCCACTCACGACGTACACGTCCGTCGCGACGACGTGACCCAAGTCGCTGCCCACCGCCCGCAGTTGTTCCTCCAGGTTGGCGATCACCTGCCGGGCCTGGCGCACCGGGTCCCCCTCGCCGACCAGCTTCCCGTCGGCGTCCAGCGGAACCGACCCGGCGAGAAACGCCAGCCTGGTGCCCGCCTCGACGACGGAGGCGTGGGAGTAGGTGGGCGGAGGGAAGAGACTGGGGACGGTGACGCGGCGGATCACACGGACTCCGATCTACGGGAGGGGGCTCCACGGGGGAGGGGTACGACGTCCCGATCCTGCGCGACACGGCGAGCCACCGCATCCATATTTCGCTCGACCCTCCCCGGCCGGCTCCGTACCCTGCCCGATGGCCCCCGCCCACCGTCGACCACCAGGAGTTCGCCGTGCCGTCCGCCCTCTCGGACCAGGACTTCCTCGACCGTACGGCCGACCGCCTCGCCGCCCTCCCCGGTGTCCGGGCCGTCACCCTCGGCGGCTCGCGCGCCCAGGGCACGCACCGGCCCGACAGCGACTGGGACCTGGCGATTCACTACCGGGGTTCCTTCGACCCGGACGACCTGCGCGCGGTCGGCTGGGAGGGCGAGGTCTCCGAGATCGGCGGCTGGGGCGGCGGCGTCTTCAACGGCGGCGCGTGGCTGACCATCGACGGGCGCCGGGTCGACGTCCACTACCGCGACCTCGACAGCGCCGAGCACGAACTGGCGGAGGCGGAAGCGGGCCGCTTCCGCGTCGAGCCGCTGATGTTCCACCTGGCCGGCATCCCGACCTACCTGATCGTCGCCGAACTCGCCGTCAACCGGGCACTCCGGGGCGAGGTCCCCCGCCCGGACACCTACCCGCCGGCGCTCCGCGAGAGCGCCCCGCCCCGCTGGTCCGGCGTCGCCGCCGCCACCCTCGCCTACGCGAAGGCCGGCCACGCCCCCAAGGGGGCCCTCACCCAGGTCGCCGGCGCCGTGGCCGTGGCCGCGACCTGCACCGCGCACGCGGTGCTGGCGGCCCGCGGGGAGTGGGTGACCAACGAGAAGGGGCTGCTGCACCGCGCGGGCCTCCGGGGCGTGGACGACATCATCGCCGGAACACGCGCCACGCCGGAGTCGCTCACCGCCGCCGTCACCGAGGCCGAGGCGCTGTTCGCGGCGGTGGCGCGCTGACGGCGGTCAGTGCCGGGCGAACTGGACGCGCGTCGGCTGGACGACGTCCGGCCGTACGGCGATGCCGTCGACGGTGAGCCGCTCCCCATAGATGTCGGTCAGCCGGAGGGCGCCGCCGCACCCGGTGCCGTCGGGGGAGAGGAAGTAGTTGTACTCGGTCCGGGTCAGCGCACGCCATCGGGATCCGGTGCGGACCTCCAACCGGGCCAGCGGGTTGCGGTGGCCGATGGCCTGGACGCCGCACCAGTGACTGCTGGATCCGGTCTTGTAGCGGACCGAGACGGTGCCGGACGTGTCGGGACTGAGCAGGCTCCAGGTGATGGGGATCCGCCCGGCGGACAGTCCGGCCAGCTCGGCGAAGGCCTCCTTGCTCAGATCGAGCTGGCCCGGCGCGCAGGGCGAGGGGCACTCGTTGGTGATGCGGACCGTCACGGAGGCACCGTCGGCCGCGCGGACGAGGACGTACGCGCCGCACGCCTTCGACGTCTCGTAGTCGGTGGTGTTCATCGCCGCGATCATGACGTCGGGGCTCGGACCGTACAGACAGGCGCCGTCGCCGTCCCCGGCGTCGTAGTGGGTGGCGACTCCGCTGTAGGTCACTCCGGGCCGGATCCGCCCGGCCGACGGTGCCCCGCCGGAGGCCGGGCGCGGGGCGGAGGTGGTGCTCTCGCGCGACGGGCGGGCCGAGGCGGTCGTCGGGGAGGGCTCGGGGGCGGTCGGCGACGCCGTGGACGGCCTCGCCGTCGGCGTCCGCCCGGTGGCCGTGGGCGGGACGCCCGTCCGGACGTCGGCGCCGGTGGCCGACGCCGCCGCGGCCGTGTTCCGTCCGGCGTCGGACCCGTCGCCGGGCGTGAGGACGACGACCAGCGCGGTGAGAAGCCCGGCGGCGGCCACGGCGACGGCCGGGACCAGGACGCCGCGCCGCTTGCCCCGGGGGCGGCGATGGGAGGGGGATGCCACGGATGAGTCCTTACGTGGTTCGGAGAACGCGCGTTTCCGACCGGTGGTCGTCACGGCCGCCGGAAAGGTTGCCGCCGGAACTCCCGGACGGTTCTGCCGGGGGCCGGCGGGGCGGGGCGGCACGGCACCGGTTTCATCCACCGGAAACACGGACGTTCGCTTCTCTCCCACGAGACCGATTACCGTGAGAGGCACCTTCCTTTCGCCCGGTCACCGTCGCCCGCGAGCACGCCCGCCCCGACGCGACGACTGGAGCCCTGTGACCCGCCCCGCCCCCGCCGTACCCCCGTGGCTGGCCCATGCCCTGCGCGCCCAGCGCGGACCGGTGCCGTGGAGCGCCGTCGTGCGGGGTGCGCTGGGCGGCGGGCCGCTGCTGCTCGCGGCCGTCCTCGCCGGGCGGCCCACGCTCGGTGTCGTCGCCGCGATCGGTGCCATGTTCGCGGGGATCAACGACCGACCCGGCAGCAGGCGTGCCTCCGTCGGGCGGATCGGCGGGCCCGCGCTCGCGGGGGCGGCCGGGCTGGTCGTCGGGACGTACGCCGGTGACCACCTCCCGGCCGTACCGCTCACCCTGCTGCTGACCGGGCTCGGTCTGGTCGCCGGCGCCGTCAGCGCGCTGGGGCCCGTGGGATCCTCCGTGGGCACGCAGCTGCTGGTCGGGGCCGCCGTCGGGGCCGGGATGCCGCTGCCCGAGCCGGGCTGGCAGCGGGCGCTCGGCTTCCTCGCCGGTGCCGGATGGCTGCTCCTGATGCGGCTCGCGCTGCCCACGCCCGGATCGCTCGCCGGGGACTTCCGGTTCGACGGGGAGCGGGACGCCGTCGCCGGGGTGTACGACGCCGTCGCCGCGCTGCTCGACGCCACCGGCTCGAAGACGGCCACCGTACGACGGGCCGCGCTCACCGCCGCCCTGGACCAGGCACAGGACGCCCTCGCCGGGCCCCGGCTGCGGCGCTACGCCTCCTCCTCGGCCGAGCGCCGGCTGCACGCCCAGTACGCCGCCGCCCTGCCGCTCGCGGAGGCCGCGACCGCGCTGGCCTGGGCGGGGGAGGCGGTACCCGCCCGTGCCTCCGAAGGGCCCCGGCGTCTCGCCGCCGCCGTACGCGGCGCCACCCCCACCGGACCGCTGCCCGCCCCCTCCCGGACCGTTCCCGCGCTGCGCGCCCTCGACGACGCGCTGCTGCGGGCCGCCGAGGCCTTCGACCGGGCCGACGGCGGCGACCTGCACGCCCGCAGGCGGTCCCGCGCCGCCCGGCTGCGCACCCTCCTCGGCGCGCGGGGCCGGGAGTACGGGATGCGGGTCGCCCTCTGCTTCGGGGCGAGCGCCGCCCTCGCCCAGGCCCTGCACCACACCCACTGGTACGGGGCGCACACCCACTGGTACTGGCTGCCCGCCACGGCCGTCTTCCTCGTCAAGCCCGACCTCGGGCCGCTCGCCTCCCGGGTGCTGTCCCGGGCCGCCGGAACCGTGCTCGGGGCGCTCCTGTTCGCCGGGTTCGCGGCCGTACTGCCCCGTCCGGAAGGACTCGTCGCACTGGTCGCCGTCAGCGGTGCGCTGATCCCCGTCGCCACCCGGCACTTCGCCGCGCAGACCGCCGTCGTCACCGTGCTCGTGCTCGCCCTGGTGATGGCCGGCGGCGAACCCCAGGCCTCCGTCGGCCGGATCGCCGAGACCCTGCTGGCCTGCGCCGTCGTCCTGATCGCCGGGCACCTCCCGCTGCCCGGACAACGCGGTGACGCCATCCGTGCCCGGCTCGCCGAAGCGGGCGGCGCCGCCCAGGCCTACCTCGACCACGTGCTCGGCGGGTCCGCCGACCGCGAGACCCGCTGGGCGCTGCGCCGCGAGGCCTACCGCACCCTCGGCGAGGCCCGCGCCGCCATCGCCCTCGCCTCCGCGGAGCTCCCGCCGCTCGCCCGGCACGCCGACGGCACCGACGACGTCGCCGCCACCCTCGAACTCCTCGTCGACACCACCACCGCCTGCGCCGTCCACCTCGACGACACCGGCCGCCCCGACCCGCGGCACCTCCAGCGGCTGGCCGAACTCGCGGACCGGGTGAGGGCGCGCGGGGATATCGCGGTTCGGCTCAACCCGGCCCGCGAACACGTCGTACGTTGACGGGATGACGCCCGCTGCCACGGAGAGCCCCGCCGACATCGTGATCACCGGATGCACCGTCCTCACGCACGACGACCGGGAACGGATCGGGTTCACCCGGGACGCGGCCATCGTCGTACGCGACGGTGCCGTCGCCGAGGTGACCAGCGCGGAGGCGGTCGCGGGGCGGGCGGCCGCCGAGCGGATCGACGCCCGGGGCCAGGTCGCCCTGCCCGGCCTGATCAACTGCCACACGCACGCCCCGATGGTCGCCCTGCGCGGCCTCGCCGAGGACCTGCCGATCGAGGAGTGGTTCAACGACGTCATCTGGCCGGTCGAGTCCAACCTCACCGCACGGGACGTCGAACTGGGGGCACGGCTCGCCTGCGCCGAGATGATCCGGGGCGGGGTCACCTGCTTCGCCGACCACTACTTCGCCATGGACGCGGTCGCCGCCGTGGTCGCCGAGTGCGGGATGCGGGCGCTGCTCGGGGAGGCGTTCTTCTCCTCGCAGGGGCCCGAGGGGCGGGAGCGGTCGCTGGAGTTCGCGCTGCGGCACCGGGGATCCGCCGACGGCCGCATTACCACCGCCCTCGCCCCGCACGCCCCCTACACCGTCGACGACGCCGACCTCACCGCCACCGCGCGGCTGGCCCACGAGCACGGGCTGCCCGTGCACCTGCACGCCGCCGAGAACCGCGACCAGACCGAGGCCGCCCTCGCCCGGCACGGCGTCACCCCCATCGGGATCCTGGACCGCACCGGCATCCTCGACACGGACGTCCTCATCGCCCACGGCACCGGCATCGTCGAGAGCGATCTGCCACTGCTGGAGCGCGCCGGCGGCCGTACCGCCGTGGCCACCGCGCCCCGCGGCTACCTCAAGTTCGCCTGGCCCGACACCACACCCGTCCGCGCCCTGCGCGACATCGGCGTCCCGGTCGGACTCGCCACGGACGGCGCGGCCTCCAACAACTCCCTCGACGTGTGGGAGTCGATGGCACTCACCTCCCTGATCCAGAAGTCGACGGAGGGCGACCCCCGCCTGCTGACCTCCCGCCAGGCCCTGCACCACGCCACCGTGCAGAGCGCCCGCGCCGTCGGCCTCGGCGACAGCGTCGGCACCATCGCTCCCGGGCGGCGGGCCGACATCGTCCTCGTCGACCTCACCGGCCCGCACACCCAGCCCGTGCACGACCTCGCCGCGACCCTGGTGCACAGCGCCCGCGCCGCCGACGTCCGCACGACGATCGTCGACGGCCGGATCCTCATGCGCGACCGGGAACTGCTCACCATCGACGTGCCCGAAGTGGTGCGCGAACTGGAGGAGCGGCTGCCCGCGCTCGTCGACCGGAGCCACGGACGGCGGATCCAGGAATACGAGAGGGTCCGTCGTCAGGGCCAATACGATTAGTGCGACAACTAAATACGGAAGGTGACGGATTACTCCGGAAAGCTGAGAGCCCGCTCACACTTGGCGGTGAACGGATGTCAACTACGTCTCAGTACCGTCACCGGACAGGGCGTTCGCCCCATGGTTGGCGTTTAACTCTACGAGTACAACGCAGCATGGAGGTGGCAGGGTGAACGGGCGAACGGTGCTCGAACGCTTTCCCGCAGGTGGACCGCGCGGTTCCTGGCCGGCGGAGGAGTTCGCGCACGCGCGACGCCTGGAGGGCCTGCCCGCCGAGGTTGTCATGGACCTCGCGACCGACACGTTCCTGGTGATCGTCCGCGGGGACGGCGGCGGGGGTGACGCGACGGCGTGACCCTCCCGGTTCCGCCCTGATGACCTCCGGGTCCCGTCCGGATCAGGAGACCACGCGGTAGGTCACATGCGTGACCAGACCGGCCGCCCGCGACGTCACCTGCTCGAACCTCAGCGGCGGAACGCCCTCGAACAGTCGCGTGCCGGACCCGAGCGTGAACGGCACGATGTGCAGCCGCAGCTCGTCGATCAGGCCGGCGGTGAGGTACTGGTTGATCGTGTTCGCCCCGCCCTGGACCGCGACGTCGCCGTCGCCCGCCGCCGCGCGTGCCTGGGCCAGCGCCGACTCGATTCCGTCGGTGACGAAGTAGTACGTGGTGCCGCCGTCCATCGGCTGCGGGGCGCGGGCGTGGTGGGTGAGCACATAGACCGGGGCGTGGAACGGCGGCTCGTCGCCCCACCAGCCGTTCCACTGGCGGTCCCACGGGCCGCGGACGGGGCCGAACATGTTGCGCCCCATGACGAAGGCCCGGGCGGCGGCCATCCGGTCGATCTCGGCACGGTTCTCGTCGGGCGTCTCGAACATCCAGGCGTGCAGCGCGTCACCCGAGCCGTCGCCGCCGTCGTCGCCGAACGGGCGTTCCTCGGTCTGGTGGTGCCCGGCCGAGTACCCGTCGGCCGAGATCGTGATGTCGCAGACCACCCTGCCCATGCGTCCTCCTCGCGGCACGGCCCTCGCCGTGGGCCTCCCGTCGGGCGACGGGGGAAACAGACCCAGCATGACGCCGTGGCGGCCCGTCGGCTACGCGATGACCGGACGGGACCAGGTCGGGGTGGTGCCGGTCAGGCGGCACAGCGCCAGATAGAGCGGTATCGGCGGCGTATAGGGGAGCGTGCCGTCGGGGCGGTGGATCAGCCCGGGGAGGTCCGGGGCGCCGGAGGCGTCCGGGAGGTCGGGGAGGACCGCGCCGGCGGCGTACCGCGCGGGGGCGGGCCACTCCAGGGCGTAGTCGGAGTCGGACGGGACCAGCCACCACCAGTGCGCGTCATCGGCGTAGACACAGCCCACGCGGGGCAGCCGGGGCAGCACCAGCGGGCCGAAGCGGGCGGGTACCGCCACCGCGTCGCAGCCCATGGGCGCGGTCATGCCGTCGGGGACGGGCAGCCGCCGGGGGGTGCCGGGGGCGCGCCGGCCGCGTTGGATCCGGACCAGCGAGTCCAGGCTCAGCACACGGGCGCCGGGGGTGGCTGTCACGCCCGGCCCCAGGCTGTGCGGGGGGCGCGCTGGTTCGGGGGGAGCGGGAGGCGCTGTGACGGGGGCGCCGGGTGCTGCGACGAGGGCGCCGTGGGCCGGTGCGACTGCTCGGCCTCGTCGGTGTCGTCGTCGGCCGGGGTGCCGGTCGGGCCGGGCTTCGGGCGGGCGCCCCAGCCCAGGTCGTCGGTGGGATCGCCGGTGGGTTCCGCGGTGGTGTGCACGGGGGGCGTGGTGCCGGGGAGATCCGCCGTGCGGGGGAGATCCGCCCAGACCATTAGTCCGGGGCCGTTCTCGTGGGCGCCCCACGAGTGACACAGGGCGTCGACGAGGAGCAGTCCCCTCCCGTGCTCCTCCTCCGGCTGCTGCCGGGTGTTCGCCCGCGGCTGGCCGGGCGCGCAACCCTCGTCGCGCACGGCTATGCGCACCAGATCGCCACCGTCGTGCAGCTCGCAGACTATGTGGCTGCTCGCGGTGTGCACGATGGCGTTGGTGACCAGTTCGGAGACGACCAGGGCCGCCGTGTCGCAGGTGTCCTCGCACACCGACCAGCCGGTCAACCGTGCCCTCGTCAGGCGTCTTGCCTGAGCGGGGGAACCCGGATGAGCGGCCAGTTCGAAACGGAACCGGCGCTCGACAGCGGCCCCCGAAGGGGCGGATGCCGAGGCGGCGCCGAGGCCGATGGAGCCTGCGGCGGCGTCTGTTCCTAAGGGCGCGGACGGAATCACGCTTGCCACTATCGCCCCGCCGTGAACAACTTGGCAAGTGTCACTCTGAAAAATGCAGAGTGCGGTGTGACGGTCTGGATGGTCGTGGCACACTGCTCGCAACAGCACCTCGCGCGGCGCCAGTTGGGATCGCCGAAGATTTGTTCGAATACACGTTCGGACATGAAGAGTCTTCGAAAAGATCTTCGAATGGCGCCGCCGGGCTGTCAGGATTTGTTCGAGGGAGGTGGAGTGTGAGCGAACCCCGGTCCGCGCCGACGGTCGGACAGGTCGTCCTCGGCCGGCGCCTGCTGGACCTGCGGGAACGCGCGGGGCTCAAGCGTGAGGAAGCGGCCCGCATACTCCGCGTCGCACCCGCCACCGTCCGCCGCATGGAGATGGCCGAGGTCGCGCTCAAGATCCCGTACCTCCAGATGCTGCTGAAGGCGTACGGCGTCTCCGACGAGGAGGCCGACGCCTTCGTCCAGCTGGCGGAGGACGCCAACCGCCCCGGATGGTGGCAGCGCTTCCACGACATCCTGCCCGGCTGGTTCTCCATGTACGTCAGCCTGGAGGGCGCGGCCTCCCTCATCCGCAGCTACGAACCCCACTTCGTCCCCGGGCTGCTCCAGACCGAGGACTACGCGCGCGGCGTACTGCGCTCCGGTGCCATAGGGCAGACCCGGCCCGAGGACATCGAGCGCCACGTCGATCTGCGCATGCAACGGCAGGAACTGCTCACCCGTGAGGACGCGCCCCGCATGTGGGTCGTCATGGACGAGACAGCGCTCCGCCGCCGGGTCGGCGGCCCGGAGGTGATGCGTGGACAGATCGACAAGTTGCTCGAGGCCACGAAGCTGCCCAACGTGACCCTGCAGATCGCGACGTTCGACGGCGGGCCGCACCCCGGCACGTACGGGCCGTTCGTGCTGTTCCGATTCGCCATGCCCGAACTGCCGGACATGGTCTACAGCGAGTACCTGACCGGCGCGGTCTATCTGGACGCGCGTGCCGAGGTGGCGACCCACCTCGAGGTCATGGACCGCATGGCGGCGCAGGCCGCTACGGCACATCGCACGAAGGAGATCCTCCGGGATCTCCGCAAGGAGCTGTGAATGGAACTCATGAATGCCCTGAAGCCCCTGCCCCAGCGGCGGGTCCACACCGGGCGGATCTACAACGGCATGCCCGCGCGGGAGCTGGGCAGCGAGGGCTGGCACAAGCCGTGGAGCGGCGGCAACGGAGGGAACTGCCTGGAGGCGATGAAGCTCGACGACGGACGGATCGCGGTGCGTCAGTCCACCGACCCGGACGGGCCCGCGTTGATCTACACCTCCGCCGAGATGACGGCCTTCATCGAGGGGGCCAAGGCGGGAGAGGCGGATTTCCTTCTGTCCTGAGGTCTGTTGCCTCTGTTGTCCGCTTCGACTTGTTTGCTTCATCCCTTCTGGCTTGGCACTGAACTTGATCACTAACAGTTGCAGAGACTTATGGAGTCCGTCATGACCGGGCAGCACCCCGAGATCGACACGAGCAGGCCGCACCCCGCGCGGATGTACGACTGGTACCTCGGAGGCAAGGACAACTACCCGGTCGACGAGGCCATGGGCCGGCAGATGCTGGCCCTCGATCCGCGGGTCCCGGTGATGGCGCGGGTGAACCGCGCGTTCATGCAGCGGGCCACCCGGTGGCTCGCGGGCCAGGGGATACGCCAGTTCCTCGACATCGGGACCGGCATCCCCACCGAGCCCAATCTGCACCAGGTGGCGCAGGGGATCGCGCCCGACGCCCGTGTCGTGTACTGCGACAACGACCCCATCGTGCTGGCCCACGCGGCGGCGCTGCTGCGGGGCACGGACGAGGGGGTGACCGAGTACCTCCAGGCCGACGTGCGGGAACCGGACGTCATCCTGGAGGGTGCGCGGAAGATCCTCGACTTCGGCGAGCCGGTCGCGCTGTCGCTCATCGCGCTGCTGCACTTCGTCTCCGACGAGGACGGGGCGCACGAGCTGGTCGGGCGGCTGGTGGACGCGCTGCCGTCCGGGAGCCACCTGGTCGTCACCCACGCGACGTCCGACTTCACTCCCGAGGACTCGAAGGCCGCGACGGACAAGCTCAAGGCCGCGGGTGTCACGCTGGCCCTGCGCTCCCGAGAGGAGTTCGCCCGCTTCTTCGACGGGCTGGAACTGGTCGACCCCGGCGTCCAGGTGCCCCAGCAGTGGCACCCGGAGCTCGGCGATCCGGTGCCGGGCCAGGACGACGGCGTGATCCCGGGCTACGGCGCGGTGGCCCGCAAGCCGTAACCCCCGCCGGAGTGGTGGGACCTCCCGGGGTCCTGTGTTCCGGCACCACTCCGGCAACCGGCGGCCCGCCGTGTCCCCACACGCCGGGCCGCCGTCCGTCTCCGCTCTCGCTCTCCGCTCTCCGCGGGCAGTCGTGCCGCTGGGGCGGCACGGGTGGGCGCGACGGCGCCCCGCAAGCGCCGGGTAGCGCGAACACCCCCCGCCCCACACCAACGCCGGGCACCAACCAACAAGGCGTCGCGAAAACACCCCCGGGCCCGCAGCAGGCACCCGCAGGGATCACGCCGTCATGGGCCGGTCATACGGCCCAATCGGCGCCGGCAGCCGACTCGGCGCCCCCGTCAGATACCGATCGACCGCCGCCGCCACCGCCCGCCCCTCCGCGATCGCCCACACGATCAACGACTGCCCCCGCGCGGCATCCCCCGCCGCGAACACCCCCGGCACATTCGTGGCGAAGCCGGCATCCCGGGCGATCGTCCCGCGAGGCTCCAGCCCCACCCCCAACTGGCCGAGCAGCCCGTCCTCCTGACCCGGCCCGGAGAACCCGAGCGCGAGCAGCACCAGATCCGCCGGCAGTGCCCGCTCGGTCCCCGGCACAGCCCGCCGCCCCGCGTCCACCTCGACCAGACGCAGCTCCCGCACCCTCCCCTCCGCGTCCCCGTCGAACCGCAGCGTCGACGCCGCGAACAGCCGAGCGTCCGCGTCCGCCGCCGGAGCCGTCCCCAGATCCCGGGCCTCCTCGTGGGCCGCCGACAGCCGGTACAGCTTCGGATACGTCGGCCACGGCTCGGCGTCCTCGTCGCGCTCGGCCCCCGGCCGGCCGTAGATGTCGAGCTGGGTGACGGACGCCGCCCCCTCCCGTACCGCCGTCCCCAGACAGTCGGCACCCGTGTCACCGCCGCCGACGATGACGACATGCCGGCCCGCGGCCGACAACGGCGACGACTCCAGATCCCCCTCGCACACCCGGTTGGCCAGCGGCAGGTACTCCATCGCCTGGTGGATTCCGCCGAGTTCGCGTCCCGGAACGGGGAGCTCCCGCCACGCCGTCGCCCCCGTGGCGATCACCACCGCGTCGTAACGCGCCCGCAGCTCCGCCGCGTCCACGTCCCGCCCGACCGTCGTGGACGTACGGAACTTCGTCCCCTCGGCCCGCATCTGCTCCACCCGCCGCTCCAGATGGTGCTTCTCCATCTTGAACTCGGGGATGCCGTACCGCATCAGCCCGCCGATCCGGTCGTCCCGCTCGTACACGGCGACCGTGTGACCCGCCCGGGTCAACTGCTGCGCGGCGGCCAGTCCCGTGGGGCCCGAGCCGATGACCGCGACCGTCCGGCCGGAGAGCCGGTCCGGTGGCGCCGGCGGGGCGAAGCCCTCCTCCCAGGCCCGGTCGGCGATGGCACACTCGACGTTCTTGATGGTGACCGCCGGCTGGTTGATGGCCAGCACACAGCCCGCCTCGCACGGCGCCGGGCACAACCGGCCGGTGAACTCGGGGAAGTTGTTGGTCGCGTGCAGCCGCTCCGCCGCCGCCCGCCAGTCCTCCCGCGAGACCAGGTCGTTCCACTCGGGGATGAGATTGCCCAGCGGGCAGGCCTCGTGGCAGAAGGGCACACCGCAGTCCATGCAGCGGTCCGCCTGCGGACTGACGATGGGCAGCAGCGCCCCTGGGACGTAGACCTCGTTCCAGTCGCGGACCCGTTCCTCGACGGGCCTGCGCGGCCACTCCTGGCGGGGCGTGGTCAGGAAACCCTTGGGATCGGCCATGGCCGTCTTCCTTGCGTGCGCGGGGGACAGGCCGTGCGTCGTCGGGCGGCACTCCTCCGGCAACGATACGTCCGCTCACCCACACCCGCAGAGCGCCGGACAGCGCTTTCTCGGCCCGTCAGACCAGGGCCAGGAGGTACGCCACCGCCGCTCCGGCCGAGGCGAGCGCTCGGACGTGGTTCCACGTCGTCCACTCGCGCACATACACCGGCCAGTACGCCGCCGCCTCCGCACCGCCCGGTTCGAGCCGGGCCAGTTCCTCGTTGCGCGGTATGTTCGCCACCGCGGTCAGCCCGAACGACCCCACCAGGTACAGCGCACCGCCCACCAGCAGCTCGGCCGTCCCCTCGTCCGGCCACAGCAGGAACGTCACCACCGTGATCACCGCGCACAGCAGTGTCGAGCCCAGGAACAGCAGCATGAAGGCCGGACGCACCGCCGCCACGTTGACCGCCTGCATCGCGGCCACGCCCTGCGCCGGCGGCAGGTCGGCGAGCCCTCTCATCACGAACGTCGAGAAGGCGAGGAAGACCCCGGCCGTCAGCCCGGTCCCGAGCACGCCCAGCACCACCAGCACGAAGTACGGCCCGTCGATCATGTCGTCACCCCCGTCCGCCGGCCGGGAAAGCCCCGTCCGGCACCGTCACCACAAGTACATCGACCCCGGGCGTGCCCGGCCATGCCCGAGGAGCGCGGGCGCATGCGCGAGCGTCCATCACCCGGTGGAACCCAGTCCCGCCCCCGACCACCCCCTGAGCACCGTCTCCACCGCGGGCGCGATCCGCCGCCGCGCCTCGGGGCGCGGCACCCCGCTCATCAGCAGCCGGTCGTACGGCGTGTCCAGATGCCGCACGGACGCCACGACCGCCGAGGTCACCGCGGTCTCCGACAGTGCCCGCCCCGCCGCGCTCCGGCCCACCCGCCCGCTGCCCCGCACCGAGGCGTGCGTGGCGACGGCCCGGGCGCGCTCGGCGGGGCAGCCGGGGAACAGCCGCCGTATCTCCGCCGCGAACGCGTCCGCGAACCGCACGTCCTCCGCCGCCCGCCGCCGTGCGTCCCGTGCCCGGCGCCGCCGGCGTGCCTCCGCGTCCGCCAGGCAGCGCCGCTCGGCCCGGGCCAGCGCCTCCTCCTCGACCAGGACGCCCCGCCGCTCGTACCGGCCCCTGCGCCGGTCGAACCGCACCACGACCGCCGACAGCCCGCTCTCCTCCCGCGACCTGCGCGTGAGCGCCGTGTCGCCGCGCGGCAGGAAGACCAGGTGGCCCAGATCGGCGCAGTCGAGACAGCGCGGCACACCGTTCTCCATGACGACCAGGGGGAGCGGGCCCCGACGGCAACCGGCACAGTGCCGTCCTCGGAGCGGCTGATGGACCACGAGCCCCGGGAACGGGGGCGGAGTCGCGTGGGGTGCCATGGGTGATTCCTTCCCCCGGGCGGAACCGGCGCATCATGGCCGTGTGCGACTTGAAGCGATCACCTGGGACCGGCTCGGCGACCTCCTCGCCGAGCGCCTGCTGGAGCTCCGGACGGCCGACGGCGGTCCCTGGCCGCGGGTCGCCCTCGACGGAGCGCCGGCCGCCCGTCCGGGAGACCTCGCCGAGCGGGTCGCCGAGGCGCTGCGGATACGCGGCCGTCCCTCCCTGGTCGTGGGCACCGAGGGATTTCTGCGCCCCGCCTCGGTCCGGCTCGAGTACGGCCACCGGGACGTGGAGTCCTACTACGGCGGCTGGTACGACACCGGGGCCCTCTGGCGCGAGGTGTTCGGCCCCCTCGAACCCGGCGGGAACGGACGCGTCCTGCCCGACCTGTGGGACCCGGTCACCGACCGCGCCACCCGCAGCCCCTACGTCCGACTCCCGCCCGGTGGCGTGCTGTTGCTGCACGGTCCCCTCCTCCTTCGGCACTGGTTCCCCTTCGATCTGAGCGTCCACGTCCTCCTCTCCCCGGGCGCCCTGCGACGCCGCACCCCCCAGGCCGAGCACTGGACCCTCCCCGCCTTCGAGCGCTACGAGCAGGAGACCGATCCGGCGGATACGGCCGACGTCCTGGTACGGGCCGACGATCCCCGTCATCCGGCCTGGCGCGGCTGACACCGGCGGGGGCGCGGCGGGAGCCGCCCTCCGGGTGCCGTCCGCGTGCGGTACGGCGAGAATGAAGGGCGCCGGGACTCTGCGGCGCGCCCCCGCGCCGCGCCGGCCGTCCGGCATTGGGAGGTACCTCATGACCACCGCCGGAGACATCATGCACCGCGGCGCCCAGTGGATCCCCGCCCACGAAACCCTCGACCGAGCCGCCCAGTTGATGCGCGAACTGAACGTCGGCGCGCTGCCCATCAGCGACGAGAACGAGCGGCTGTGCGGCATCCTCACCGACCGCGACATCGTCGTCGGCTGTGTCGCCATGGGCCACGACCCCGCACGGGTCACCGCGGGCGACATGGCCAAGGGCACTCCGCGCTGGATCGAGGCGGACGCCGACGTCAGTGACGTCCTCCGTGAGATGCAGACCCACCGCATCCGCCGGCTGCCCGTCATCGAGGACAAGCGACTCGTCGGCATGATCAGCGAGGCCGATCTCGCCCGTCACCTGACGGAGCAACAGATCGCCACCTGGGCCGAGAACGTCTACGCCAGGACGCCGGCCGGCTGACCCGTCCCCCGAGGCGGTCTCAGAGCCAGCGGCTGCGCCGGAACGCCCGGTACAGCAGCAGACACGCCACCGATATCACTCCGATCACCATGCCGTAGCCGTACCGCCAGTGCAGCTCCGGCATGTGGTCGAAGTTCATGCCGTACATCCCGCAGACCATCGTCGGCACCGCGATGATCGCCGCCCACGCGGTGATCTTGCGCATGTCCTCGTTCTGCGCCACCGTCACCTGCGCCAGGTGCGCCTGGAGAATGGAGTTCAGCAGCTCGTCGAATGCCGCTATCTGCTCCTTCGCCCGCAGCAGATGGTCGGAGACGTCACGGAAGTACGCCTGCGTCTCCGGGGCGACCACCCGTATCGGGCGGGTGGCGAGCTCCTCCAGCGGCCGGCCGAGCGGCACCACCGCCCGCTTGAGCTCAAGGAGTTCGCGCTTGAGCTGGTAGATGCGGCCGGGATCGACCCGTTCGCCGTGCTCCGCGAACACGGCAGTCTCGACCTGGTCCATGTCCTCCTGGACCGAGTCGATGACGGTCAGATAGTCGTCGACCACATGGTCCGCGATGGCGTGCAGCACCGTGGACGGGCCCTTGGCGAGCTGCTCGGGATCGGCCTCCAGACCCTCGCGCAGCGGCCCCAGCGAGCCGTGCCGTCCGTGCCGGACGGTGATCACGAAGTCCTCGCCCAGGAACACCATGATCTCGCCGGTGTCCACCACCTCGCTGTTCGAGGTGAGCTCCTCGTGCTCGACGTAGCAGACCGTTTTGAACACGGCGAACAGCGTCTCCCCGTACCGCTCCAGCTTGGGCCGCTGGTGGGCCTCGACGGCGTCCTCGACCGCCAGCGGGTGCAGGTCGAACAGCTCGGCGATGCCGGCGAACTCCTGGTTGGTCGGCTCGTGCAGACCGAGCCAGACGAAACCCTCCCCGCTCTTGCGCACCTGCCGCACCGCGTCCACCAGGTCACCGCGCCCGGCCGTGCGGTGACCGTCCCGGTACGTCACGCAGTTGACCACCGAGGAGCCCAGTGGGGACCGGGCCGGGTGACTCAGATCCACGCGGGGCCGCCGCCGGGCCAGCCGGGCCACCCGGCGCAGCCCGCCTACCCTGCCGAGACTCGTGACCTTCCGTAGATTCCCTGCCATGGACATCCGGCTCTCCTCGCGTGGTTCCCCCGCGCCGTGCTGCTTCCCGCGCCTTGGCCGGTCAGTCTGCCAGTCCTGCGCGAACCGTGTGCGGGCCTGTGGAAACGGCCCATTCCGCTTTGTTCCCGCTTGTGGACAACAGGAGTTCGCCCCTTGTGGCGCCCGTCCGTCAGGCGAGGGCGGGCGGTCGGCCCCCGGTCCGCTCCACCGCCTGCGCGCCCGCCCGGCAGCCCTCCGCAGCCGCCTGCTCCGGTCCGGCACCCGCGAGCAGGGCCGCGAGAAAGGCACCCGTGAAGGCGTCACCGGCGCCCGTGGTGTCCCGGGGCGTCGCCGGCACGGCCGGTACCCGGGCGTACACCTCCCCGGACCGCGCGAGCAACGCGCCCTCGGCGCCCTGCTTGGCCACCACCAGCGGGACGTGCCGGCTCAGCCGCGCTGCGGCCTCCGTCGCATCGGACACCCCCGTGAGCAGGCACGCCTCGTCACGGCTGGGCAGCAGCACGTCCACGCCGCCGACCAGCGACAGGAACCGGTCGACGCCCAGCTCCACGAGGAAACCCGCCGACGCCGGATCCAGACTGACCGGCACTCCACGGGCCCGCGCCGCCTTCGACGCCACCGCGACGAAGGCCCGGCTCGGTTCGGCGAACAGCAGGTATCCCGACAGATGCAGCCGCGCCACCCCGTCCAGCAACGCGTCCGACCAGTCACCCGGTTCGAGCCGCAGCGACGCGCCGCTGTCGGTGAGGAAGGTCCGCTCGGCCGCCGCGCCCTCGTCGACCAGGCAGATCACCGTCCCGGTCGGCGCCTGTCCGTCCACGACCAGCAGCGGACGGACCCCGCACGCGGTCAGCTCCCGCTCGTGCCAGGCCGCCGCGTCCGCGCCCACCCGGCCGAGGAGCCGCACCTCCGCACCGCCCCGGCGCGCCGCCCAGCAGGCCACATTGGCACCCGCGCCGCCCGGCACCGTCCGGATCGCCGCCACCGTGTCCGTCCCCGGGGCGAGCGGCCCCCGGTGCCGGGCGACCACGTCCGTGATCACGTCACCGACGACCAGCAGCGCCCCGCCGCGCACGGTTCCCGTCACTCCCCGACGGCCCAGGCCGCCGCGACGCGCGCCGCCAGGCGAACGTTGCCCCGGACCGCCGCCAGGTTCGCGGCGAGGGAGGCGCCGTCGGTGTGGCGGACCAGGTAGTCCAGCAGGAAGGGCGTGACGGCCTGACCGGTGACTCCCTCCGCCTCGCACGCGTGCAGCGCCTCACGGAGCACCCGCGCGTGCAGCCCGGGATCCAACTGCTCGGCCTCGGCGACCGGGTTGGCCACGATCAGCGCCGACTCCGGCCCGCCGAGCGCGTCCTGCGCCCGCATGACCCGCGCGACCTGCCCCGGGGTGTCCAGCCTCCAGTCCACGGGATGCCCCGAGTCCGACAGATAGAAGCCGGGGAAGTGATCCGTGCCGTACCCGGCGACCGCCACCCCCAGCGTCTCCAGCCGCTGGAGGGTCGCCGGCACGTCGAGGATCGACTTCACCCCCGCACACACCACGGTGATCCGCGTCCGCGCCAGCAGACCGAGGTCGGCGGACTCGTCCTGGGTCACCGTCCACTCCCGGTGCACCCCGCCGAGCCCTCCGGTGGCGAACACCCGTACGCCCGAGAGCGCCGCCAGCAGGGCGGTGGCCGACACCGTGGTCGCCCCGCTCGCCCCGGCGGCCACCGCGAGCGGCAGATCACGATGGCCCAGCTTGCGGATGCCGTCCTCGTTGGCCACCCGCTCCAGCTGCTCCTTGTCCAGGCCGACCCGGGGCCGCCCGTCCAGCACGGCGATCGTCGCCGGCACCGCGCCCTCCTGCCGTACGACCGCCTCCAGTTCCAGCGCCACCTGGAGATTGCGCGGCCGGGGCAGCCCGTGGGCGATGATCGTGGACTCCAGGGCCACCACCGGCCGCCCCGCGGCGATCGCCTCGCGTACTTCTTCGGACACCATGAGCACCACGCGACTGCCTCCTGTCTGCCGGTTCTCCCTCATCTCTGGCGGCCCGCGCACCGGGCCAAACCCCTTGCGTGCCGTCATCGACGTCACGGAGGCTGGGAGTCATGACGGACAACACGACGCGCCTCGACCACATCGTCCTGTGGGTGAGCGACCCCATCGCCGCCGCCGGTTTCTACGAGAAGGCCGTCGGCCTGGAGCCCGTCAGGCTCACCGATTACTCCGTCGGTGAGGCGCCCTTCCCCTCGGTACGGGTCAACGAGGAGACGATCCTCGATCTGATGCCGCGGGCCAAGGCGGAACGGATGGGCATGGTTCCCGGTGCGGCGGAGAGTTCGGGGCATCCCGTCAACCACGTGTGTCTGTCGCTGCCGGCCGGGGAGTTCGATGCTCTGCGTGCGCGTCTGGAGGAGAGTGCCGTGCCGGTGTCGGCGGTCTCGCGCGACTCGTTCGGGGCGCGGGGGCTGGCGCAGCGCAGCTTCTATTTCCGTGATCCGGACGGCAATGTTTTCGAGGCGCGGCACTACGACTGACCGGCGGCCCCGTGCCACCTGTGCTGGTGCCGGGCGGGGGTGGGTCGCGCTGCCCGGCGCTGGCGGGGTGCCGCCTGCGCCCACCCGTGCCGCCCCAGCGGCACGACTGCCCGCAGCTGGGCGGAGGGGCAGGCGCGACTGCCCGCAGTCGGGCGGGGTGGGTTAGAAGAGGGGTTCCGGGAGTATGCCCTCCAGGGCCAGTAGGCGGCGTTTGGTCTCGATGCCGCCGCCGAAGCCGCCGATGCCGCCGTCGCTCTCCACGACCCGGTGGCACGGTACGACGACCGGCAGCGGATTGGCGCCCATCGCCATGCCCACCGCCTGGGCGGCACCGGGCTGGCCGACCCGGCCGGCCAGATCGCCGTACCCGACGACCGAGCCGAACGGCACACCGGAGGCCAGCTCCCGCAGCACCTCGCGGTTGAAGCCCGAGATCAGCGACCAGTCCAGCGGCAGCTCGAAGTCCTGCCGCTCGCCCGCGAAGTACGCCTCGACCTGACGTATCGCCTCCGCCAGCAGTGGCGAGGCGGGCTCCTCGACCGGCTCGGCGCCCAGCCGGGACGCCAGCCGCTCCAGCGCGCTGTCGCGCACCTCGTCCGTGGCGTGGAAGACGACGTTGACCAGGCCCTCGTGGGTCGCGGCCAGCAGCAGCGGGCCGATACCGGTGCCGACGACGGCCCACACGACCCGCTGCTCGTACTGCCCATGGCTGTCCATGCGCCCCACCGTACGACCGGCCACTGACAATGCCGGGACGGACGCCTCAGCCGCCCACCGCGTCCCGCACCACGTCGGGTGTGTTGGTGATGATCCCGTCCACCCCGAACCCGGCGACCCGCCGGGCGGCGGCCGCGTCGTTCACGGTCCAGGTGCACACCTCCAGCGGCTTGCCGTGCGGCCCCTTGAAGGCGTGCACCGCCGTGACATAGCCGGAGGAGAGGGAGCCGTAGGACGGGTTTATCTGATCGGTGAAGGCCGCGTACGCGGGCAGGTCCGCCACCGGCGGCGTCCCGAGGAAACCGGTCTTCACCGCGGGCCTCAGATCGTGGACCGTCCGCACGCTGTCCGCGCTGAAGCTCTGCACGACCAGCCGGTGCCGCACATGCCGGCGGTCCAGCCAGCCCTCGTTGCCCAGCACCTTGATGATCTCGCCCTCGATGCCGGGATACAGCTGAGGGTTCTTGATCTCCAGCAGCAGCTTCTGGCCGTGCCGCTCGACGCGGTGCACATACTGCTCCAGCGTCGGCACGCGCGCGCCCGCGTACGCGGGGTCGAACCAGCTGCCCGCGTCCAGCCGGGCGATCTCCGCGGCGGTGAAGTCCTTCACCTTCCACGGAGCCCGGTCGGGGAAGAGCTCCTCGACGTCCGTGGTGCGCTGGAGGCTGTCGTCGTGCAGGACGACGAGCTCACCGTCCTTGGTCCGCTGGACGTCGTTCTCCACCCAGTCGACGCCGAGCTCCGCCGCCTTGTCGACGGCCGCCAGGGTGTTCTCGGGCGCGTACGCGGACGCGCCCCGGTGGGCTATCACCAGGGGCCGCGCGGAGTCCTGGGCGGCGGCCCGCGCGGGGGAGAGCGGGAGCAGGAGGGCGGCGGTTCCCAGGAGCGCGGTGGTCGATGCGGCGACAGCGCGTGCGTGCATGCGTACTCCTCGCGTCGGACGATCACATTCAGCACCACTGTGACAGCAGACGGTCAACGCGAGACGGGTGCAGGATGGCCACAGATTGAACGGAGTTGCCCGAACTCCGCACACTGGTGCCACACACCTGGGGCAAGGACGTGTTTCTTTGCCGGAAAAGTCGTTCGACCATTCCGGTGGGGTCATACTCTCTGCGTCAACCCGGGCCGCTGTCGCGACCCTGGGAGGGGGCGTATTTCGGGACGTTGTGGGACGCACAGGGCGGGAAGGGCAGCCGCGCATGCAGGGCACGGTCGACGGATTCAGCTACGGCCTGGTCACACCGCTGGTGGCCTTCCTCATGGCCTGTCTCGGCGGTGCCCTGGGCCTGCGCTGCACCACCAGAGCCATGCGGGCCTCCCGCTCCTGGCGCCCCGGCTGGCTCGCCCTGGGCTCCGTGGCCATCGGCTCCGGCATATGGACGATGCACTTCGTCGCGATGATGGGCTTCGCCATCGAGGGGACGCCGATCCACTACGACCGGCTGACCACGTTCGCGAGTCTGGCCGTCGCCGTCCTCATGGTGGGCATGGGGATCTACATAGTCGGCTACAAGGGCGCCACCGGGCCGGCCCTGTTCACCGGCGGTACCGTCACCGGCCTCGGCATCGCCTCGATGCACTATCTCGGCATGGCCGGAATGAGCCTCGACGGGCGCCTGGAGTACAACGTCCTCACCGTCGCCGCGTCCGTGGCCATAGCCATGGCCGCCGCCAGCGCCGCCCTGTGGGCGGCCGGCCGGGCGAGGGGCTTCCTGTGGAGCGTGGGCGCCAGTCTCGTCATGGGGCTCGCGGTCACCGGGATGCACTACACCGGCATGGCCGCCCTCGACGTACACGTCCACGGCACGGCCGAGCCCGGCGCCGGGGAGCCGGCGGCCGACCTGCTCGGACCGATGATGGTCGGCCCCCTCGCCTTCCTCGTCCTGGCGGGCATCGTGGTGATCTTCGACCCGCTGATCGTCGCGGGCGGAACCGCCGCGCCCCCCGCCGACCACCGGCCCGGAGTCCCCGCCCACTCCGCGGCCCACCACTCCCCGGCCCGCCCACGGCTGCGGGCCCGCGGCCCCGTGGAACACCGCTCCCGGACCCCGCAGCGCCGCTGATCAGGACCGGTTGTCAGTGGGGGGTCGTACGGTGGATGGCATGCGGCCCGTTTCCCAGATCGAACGCACGGTGGCGCCCTTCGAGGTCGTCAGCCCCTACCAGCCCAACGGCGACCAGCCGACGGCCATCGCCGACCTCGCCCGGCGCATCGAAGCAGGTGAGAAGGACGTCGTCCTGCTCGGCGCGACCGGTACCGGCAAGTCCGCCACCACCGCGTGGATGATCGAGAAGCTCCAGCGGCCCACCCTGGTCATGGCGCCGAACAAGACGCTGGCCGCCCAGCTGGCCAACGAGTTCCGCGAGCTGCTGCCGAACAACGCGGTCGAGTACTTCGTCTCGTACTACGACTACTACCAGCCCGAGGCGTACGTCCCGCAGTCGGACACCTACATCGAGAAGGACTCCTCGATCAACGAGGAGGTCGAGCGGCTGCGCCACTCCGCGACCAACTCGCTCCTCACCCGCCGTGACGTCGTCGTGGTCGCCTCCGTCTCCTGCATCTACGGCCTGGGCACGCCGCAGGAGTACGTGGACCGCATGGTCCCCCTCCGCGTCGGCGACGAGTTCGACCGGGACGAGCTGCTGCGCCGCTTCGTGGACATCCAGTACACGCGCAACGACATGGCGTTCACCCGCGGCACCTTCCGGGTCCGGGGCGACACCATCGAGATCTTCCCGGTCTACGAGGAGCTCGCCGTCCGGATCGAGATGTTCGGCGACGAGATCGAGGCGCTGTCCACGCTCCACCCGCTCACCGGCGAGATCATCAGCGACGACCAGCAGCTGTACGTCTTCCCCGCCTCCCACTACGTCGCGGGCCCCGAGCGCCTGGAGCGCGCGGTCAACGACATCGAGAAGGAGCTCGGCGAGCGCCTGACCGAGCTGGAGAAGCAGGGCAAGCTGCTGGAGGCCCAGCGCCTGCGCATGCGGACCACGTACGACATCGAGATGCTCCGCCAGATCGGCTCCTGCTCCGGCGTGGAGAACTACTCGATGCACTTCGACGGCCGCTCGCCCGGCTCCCCGCCGAACACCCTGCTGGACTACTTCCCGGACGACTTCCTCCTCGTCATCGACGAGTCCCACGTCACCGTCCCGCAGATCGGCGCCATGTACGAGGGCGACGCCTCCCGCAAGCGCACCCTCGTCGACCACGGCTTCCGGCTCCCCTCCGCCCTGGACAACCGCCCGCTGAAGTGGGAGGAGTTCCAGGAGCGCGTCGGCCAGACCGTCTATCTGTCGGCCACCCCCGGCCAGTACGAGCTCTCCCGCTCGGACGGCGTCGTCGAGCAGATCATCCGCCCCACCGGCCTCGTCGACCCCGAGGTCGTGGTCAAGCCCACCGAGGGCCAGATCGACGACCTGGTGCACGAGATCCGCACCCGCGTGGAGAAGGACGAACGCGTCCTGGTCACCACGCTCACCAAGAAGATGGCCGAGGACCTCACCGACTACTTCCTGGAACTCGGCATCCAGGTGCGCTATCTGCACAGCGACGTCGACACCCTGCGCCGGGTGGAGCTGCTGCGGGAGCTGCGCAGCGGCGAGTTCGACGTCCTCGTCGGCATCAACCTGCTGCGTGAGGGCCTGGACCTGCCCGAGGTGTCCCTGGTGGCCATCCTCGACGCCGACAAGGAGGGCTTCCTGCGCTCGGGCACCTCCCTGATCCAGACCATCGGCCGCGCGGCGCGCAACGTCTCCGGTCAGGTCCACATGTACGCGGACAAGATCACCCCGGCGATGGAGAAGGCCATCGACGAGACCAACCGCCGCCGGGAGAAGCAGGTCGCGTACAACCAGGCGAACGGCATCGACCCCCAGCCCCTGCGCAAGAAGATCAACGACATCGTCGCCCAGATCGCCCGCGAGGACATCGACACCGAGCAGCTGCTCGGCTCGGGCTACCGCCAGGCCAAGAAGGACGGCGGCGGTACCAAGGCACCCGTGCCCTCCCTCGGCGCCAAGGCGGCCAAGGGCGCGAAGAGCGCCGCCAAGGGCGCCCGGGGCAAGGCCGCCGAGACCGTGCCGACCGACCGCCCCGCCGCCGAACTCACCGAGCAGATCGAGGAGCTCACCGCGCGGATGCGGGCCGCCGCAGCCGATCTCCAGTTCGAGATCGCGGCACGGCTGCGTGACGAGGTGTCGGAGATGAAGAAGGAGCTGCGGCAGATGCAGGAGGCGGGACTGTCCTGACGGCCGCACGGTGTGTTGCAAGAACGACACAAAGTGCGGACCTGGGTACGTCACTGTCAGTGCCCCTGCGTAGGGTTCTGGTCAACCGCGATGCGCGGCAACAGGGGACAGTTCGAGAGGGGAATCAGCGCGTGACCGTCAACATGACCAAGGGTCAGGCCATCAGTCTGCAGAAGAACGACGGAGGCAGCCTGACCGCGGTGCGCATGGGTCTCGGCTGGCAGGCGGCTCCCCGTCGCGGCCTGTTCGGCTCGCGCACCCGGGAGATCGACCTGGACGCCTCCGCCGTCCTGTTCGCGGACAAGCAGCCGGTCGACGTCGTCTTCTTCCGCCACCTGGTGAGCGACGACGGCTCCGTGCGCCACACCGGCGACAACCTCGTCGGCGGTGTCGGCCAGGGCGGCGACGACGAGGCCATCCTCGTCGACCTGTCGCGCGTCCCGGTCCACATCGACCAGATCGTCTTCACCGTGAACTCCTTCACGGGCCAGACGTTCCAGGAGGTGCAGAACGCGTTCTGCCGCCTCGTCGACGAGACCAACGGCCAGGAGCTCGCCCGCTACACGCTGGCCGGCGGTGGGGCCTACACGGCCCAGATCATGGCGAAGGTGCACCGCACCGGTGCGGGCTGGACGATGACGGCCCTCGGCAACCCGGCCAACGGCCGCACCTTCCAGGACCTGATGCCGGCGATCCTGCCGGTCCTCTAGGCACCGAAGGCGAACCGGCTCCTCGGCGGGCCGGTCGGCGGCACACGACACATCACACGCGACGCAGGGGGACGAAGGCGATGACGGCCGAGCTGGTGCGGGGACAGAACCACCCGCTCTCCCAGTCCCGTCTGGAGATCCGGATCTCGGCCGGCACGCCGGTCGTGGCCGTGGCCGCGCTCGGCGACGAGAACGGCCGGATCCACGGAGTGGAGTGGGTGGCCCACCCGGGCGCACCCACCCAGCCCGGTCTGGAGGTGTCGCGGCAGGCGGCCGCCGACCACCGTCTCGCGGTGGACCTGGACGCCATGACGGACGCGGTCCACCGCGTCAGTGTGCTGCTCGCCCTGCCCGCCCCGGGCGGCGGCCCGGGGCCCGCCCGGTTCGGCGCCGTGGCGGCCCCCTTCGTCGCCGTCACCGGCCTCGACGGCAGCGAGGTCGCCAGTTACACCATCACCGGCCTGGAGGCCGAGTCGGCCGTCGTCGCGCTGGAGCTCTACCGGCGGCAGGGCGCCTGGAAGGTGCGCGCCGTCGGTCAGGGCTACGCGGGCGGCCTGGCCGAACTCCTCACCGACCAGAGCCTGCCCGAGGCCGCGCAGCTCGCGGGCAGCATCCACGAGGCGGTCGTGCGGGGCCTCGCCCGCTCCGTGCAGGCGCCACCGCCCCGTCCGGCCGACGGCGACCGCTCCCGTCAGGCGGCCGCCCCCGCGGTCGGCCCCGACCAGGGCGGTGCCGCACCACAGGGCGCCCCCGGCCCCGTACCGCCGTCGTACGGCGGGCAGCCGGCCGGCGGGCCGGGACAGACCGGGCCGCAGCCGGCGTACGGCGGGACCGGTGCCGCGGACCCGTCGGCGACCACCGGCGGCCCGATCAACTACAGCCACCCCGGCCGGCAGAACTCCGCCCCGCCGCCGCCCCCGCCCACCGCGCCGGCGGCGCAGCCCGGACAGCCCGCGCAGCCCGTCGCGGGAGACGCGACCGGCTGGTCCATGGAGGAGCGGCTGTACAACCAGGTCTGGGGCATGTTCGAGGACCTGGCCCGCACGACCGCCGCCTACCGCAGCGCCGTCGACTTCGCCGAGTCACGGATGGACAAGGAGCTGGAGCAGGCCCTGTCCGACCCGCGCAGCCGCATCGGAGGCCAGGGCGACGCCGTGCGCGAGGCCGCCCGGGCCCGCCACGGCCTGCTCGTCGCCCAGGCACGGGAAGTCCTCGATCGGGACCTCGCCCAACTCGTCGCCGAGGCCGAGGTCGTCGAGCCCGCGCTGCCCCCGGCCTTCGCCCGCTGGGACAACCCCGCCTGGCACGCCTACCGGGTGCCGATGGAGATCCCCATGGCGCTGCGCCTGGGCGACCTCCGGCTGCCCGAGGCCGACCCGATCCGCATTCCGATGCTGCTCCGGCTGCCGCTGGAGCGCGGACTGTGGATCGACAGCGGGCGGGCCGACTCCATCGACGGGTCGTTCACCGACTCCCACGACATGAGGCGTCTCGCCATGGAGACGGCGGTGGCGCACGCGGCCCGGCTGCTCGCCGTCTACCCGGCGGGCGAGTTCACCGTGCATGTCATCGACCCCGCCGGATCCGGTGCGCAGGCACTGGCACCGCTGACACAGACCGGTGTCCTGGCGGCCCCGCCCGCCCAGGGCGCCGCGGGGGTGACGGACGTGCTGGGCAGACTCACCCAGCGGGTCGACCTGGTGCAGATGGCGCTGCGCGGAGGCGCCCCGGACGCGTTGCCGCCCGGCTTCGACACCTCCCAGCAGCTGCTGATCGTCAACGACTTCCCGCACGGCTTCGACGACCGGGCCGTGAACCAGTTGCGCTATCTCGCCGACGAGGGCCCGTCCGTCGGGGTCCATCTGATGATGGTCGCCGACCGCGAGGAGTCCTCGGGTTACGGGCCGCTGCTGGACCCGCTGTGGCGTTCGCTGCTGCGACTGACGCCCGTGCCCGACGATCATCTGGCCGATCCGTGGGTCGGACACGCGTGGACGTACGAGCCGCCGCTCGTGCCGCCGGGCAGCCAGGTCCTTCACCAGGTGCTCACCCAGGTCGCGGCGGCCCGTCGCGCGTGGAACAGGTGACCGCACGATCCCTTTGACCAAGCGATCGTAAAGCCTCTGACCTGAGGCTTTGCCTATTCCTTTACTTGGCTCTTTACCAATCCTTGGTGATTGGGTACTCTTGACCGCACGGAGGGGAGTACTCCCTGTCTGTGCGGCGACCCCGTCAATACGGATCAGGCCAGATCCCGGGGCGTCGGCCCGAAGGACCGTCCGGGCGCAGTCGAGCGCCGGAGGCCCGGGTGGAAGAGACCTCCGGCAGCGACGACGCTGACATTTGCCCTGTGACGTATCTGCCGGAGGCGCAGTGGATGTTTCCGTGACCCTATGGGTCCTGACGATCGTGGGCCTGTGCGCCCTCATCGCGGTCGATTTCTTCATCGGCCGCAAACCGCATGACGTGTCCGTCAAGGAAGCCGGGATCTGGACCGTCGTCTGGATCGTCCTGGCCGCGCTCTTCGGGCTCGGCCTGCTGGTCTTCGGCGGTGGCCAGCCCGCCGGCGAGTTCTTCGCCGGCTACATCACCGAGAAGTCGCTGAGCGTCGACAACCTCTTCGTCTTCGTGCTGATCATGGCGAAGTTCGCGGTGCCGTCGCAGTACCAGCAGCGGGTACTCCTGGTCGGTGTGCTCATCGCCCTGGTGCTGCGCGCGATCTTCATCGCCGCCGGCGCCGCGATCATCGCCAGCTTCTCGTGGGTGTTCTACATCTTCGGTGCCTTCCTGATCTGGACCGCCTGGAAGCTCATCCAGGAGGCCCGGGCCGAGGAGGCCGACGAGGAGTACGAGGAGAACAAGCTGCTCAAGGCCGCCGAGCGCCGCTTCGGTGTGGCGGACCGCTACCACGGCACCAAGCTGTGGATCGAGCAGAACGGCAAGCGGGTCATGACCCCGATGCTCGTCGTCATGCTCGCCATCGGCACCACGGACGTCCTGTTCGCGCTCGACTCGATCCCCGCGATCTTCGGTCTGACGCAGGACCCGTACATCGTGTTCACTGCGAACGCGTTCGCGCTGATGGGCCTCAGGCAGCTGTACTTCCTCATCGGCGGCCTGCTGAAGAAGCTGGTCCACCTGTCCTACGGCCTGTCGATCATCCTCGGCTTCATCGGCGTGAAGCTGGTGCTGCACGCACTGCACGAGTCCGGGGTGCACGTCCCCGAGATCAGCATCCCGGTCTCGCTGGGCGTGATCTGCTCGGTCCTGATCGTCACCACGATCACCAGCCTCCGGGCCTCCCGCAAGCAGGCGCAGGCCGAGGTGACCGCGGACGGGGGCGGGAGCACCGCGAAGGACGACATCGACGCCTGACCCGTCGGACACCGGAACGCCGGTACCGGGAGCAGTGGTCAGCACATCGCCGGCCACTGCTCCCGGTTCCTTTTTTGCCCCCGGCGCCGCCCGTCCGCGCCGACCCGAATTCAACTCGTACGAGGAGGCCATGCGTGACCATGATGACCCCGAGACGATCAGGATCGCGGAGGGGCCGCGGTGAGGTGCGGCGCCCCTTCACGTCTGCGACGATCACCCCATGACCGCTCGGCTCAGGCAGGCGGCGCAGTGGACCACCCTGGTGCCGGTGTTCGCCGTAGTTCTGCTGGTTCTGACCTGGGGCCGCGATCTGCCCGGCTGGGTCGTCGTGGTGGTGACGCTGGTTCTCGCGGGGTCCGTGCTGGCGGCCGTGCACCATGCCGAGGTGGTCGCACACCGGGTCGGTGAGCCGTTCGGCTCCCTGGTCCTCGCGGTGGCCGTCACCGTCATCGAGGTGGCACTGATCGTCACGCTGATGCTCGACGGCGGGGACAAGAGTGCGACCCTCGCCAGGGACACCGTGTTCGCGGCTGTGATGATCACCGTCAACGGCATCCTCGGGCTGAGTCTGCTCGTGGGCTCACTGCGCCACGGCACGGCGGTCTTCAATTCGGAGGGAACCGGCGCGGCCCTCGCCACGGTCGCGACGCTGGCGACCCTCAGCCTCGTGCTGCCGACGTTCACCACGAGCAAGCCGGGGCCGGAGTTCTCCACCGTGCAGCTCACGTTCGCGGCGGTCTCCTCGCTGATCCTCTACGGCTTGTTCGTCGCGACCCAGACGGTGAGACATCGCGACTACTTCCTGCCGATCGTCAAGCAGGGCGAGACGGCCGCCTCCGTCAAGGAGGAGCACGCCGAGGCGCCCACCACGCGCACCGCCCTGATCAGTCTCGGGCTGCTGGGCCTGGCTCTGATCGGCGTGGTCGGCCTCGCCAAGGGGGTCTCGCCCACGATCGAGTCCGGAGTGGAGGCGGCGGGGCTGGGCCACTCCGTCGTCGGTGTGATCATCGCGATGCTGGTCCTCCTGCCGGAGACCATCGCCGCGGTGCGCGCCTCGCGCCGCGACCAGGTGCAGACCAGCATGAACCTCGCCCTCGGCTCGGCGATGGCCAGCATCGGCCTGACCATCCCCGCCGTCGCGCTGGCCTCCCTCTGGCTCCCCGGCCCGCTCGTCCTCGGTCTCGGCAACACCCATATGGTGTTGCTCGCCCTGACCATGGTGGTGGGCGCGCTGACCGTGGTCCCCGGCCGGGCCACGCCTCTCCAGGGAGGGGTGCATCTGGTGTTGCTCGGGGCCTATCTGGAGCTGGCGATCAACCCGTAGGCGGACCGGTTCGCCGTAGAGGGTGACCAGGCGGGCCGCGTACTCCTCGGGGCTGTGGGGCCGCCCGAAGAAGCAGGTCTTCGGGCGGCCCCTGCCGGGAGGCCGGGGCCGAACGGCCGTGTGGTGGACCCGTGATAGACCGGGTCCGAGCAGCGGTTCCCGCGGGAACCGCCCCACCCCGACGGACCGGAGGAACCGTGCCCCGCAATCTGGCCAACGCCCCCATCATGATCCTCAACGGCCCCAACCTGAACCTGCTCGGGCAGCGCCAGCCGGAGATCTACGGCTCCGACACGCTCGCCGACGTGGAGACGATGTGCGCCAAGGCGGCCGCCGCGCACAACGGCACGGTGGATCTGCGTCAGTCCAACCACGAGGGCCAGTTGGTGGACTGGATCCACGAGGCGCGGTCGAACCACTGCGGGATCGTCATCAACCCCGGTGCCTACTCGCACACCTCCGTGGCGATCCTGGATGCCCTCAACACCTGTGACGGTCTGCCCGTGGTGGAGGTCCACATCTCCAACATCCACCGGCGCGAGTCCTTCCGGCACCACTCCTACGTCTCCCTGCGTGCCGACGGGGTCATCGCGGGATGCGGGGTGCAGGGATATGTGTTCGCGGTGGAGCGGATCGCCGCGCTGGCCGGCCCGGGGCTGGCCGAGGCGTAGGCCCGTTCACCAGCCCCGTGCGCGCCACTCCGGCAGATGCGGGCGTTCGGCGCCCAGGGTGGTGTCGTTGCCGTGCCCGGGATAGACCCATGTCTCGTCCGGCAGGACGTCGAAGATCTTGGTCTCGACGTCATGGATCAGACTGGCGAACGCCTTCGGGTCCTTGTGGGTGTTGCCCACACCGCCCGGGAACAGGCAGTCCCCGGTGAACACATGCGGGTGTCCATGGGGGTCGTCGTAGACGAGGGCGATCGAGCCGGGCGTGTGCCCGACCAGATGGCGGGCGGTGAGTTCCACCCGGCCCACGCGGATGGTGTCGCCGTCGTCGACCGGGACGTCCGTCGGCACCGGGATGCCCTCGGCGTCCTCCCGGCCCGCGTGGGTGCGGGCGCCGGTGGCCGCGACGACCTGGGCGAGCGCCTGCCAGTGGTCGCCGTGCCGGTGGGTGGTGACGACGGACGCGATGCCGTCGTCACCGATCGTCCCCAGCAGGGTCTCCGCGTCGTTGGCCGCGTCGATCAGCAACTGCTCGTCGGTGGCCCGGCAACGCAGCAGATAGGCGTTGTTGTCCATGGGGCCGACCGCGACCTTGGTGATCATCAGGTCCTTGAGTTCGTGCACGTCGGCTGGGCCGCCGACCGTCACCCGACCGCTGTACGTCATGACCGTCAGCCTATAGCGGGAACCCGCGCCGGACAGGTGCTACAGCGGCGGAAGCGACGGGAGGTCGCCGCCCTTCACCGTCAGGGAGCCGCCGTCCCGGCGGCCCGCCAGCCAGCCGAGCAGATCGGCGGCCGTCCCCTCGACCGCGACCGGGCCGCCGTCCGCCCCGCCGCCGGTCGTCCAGCCGCGGCCGTCCGCGGTGGCCAGGGTGGTCGCGGGTACGTCCCGGTGACCGGCGAACCGCTCCGCGAGGAAGTCGATCTCCCGGTCCGTGAACTCCGCCGGCAGATCCTCCAGCTCGTAGCCGATCCCGAGGTCCACGTGGTGTAGCTCCACCTCGACCCAGCGCCGGAACGGCACGCGCTCCGCGCGGTCCGTGACGCCGTTGCGCAGCTCCACCGTGCGCGACCAGTCCGCCGGTGCCGCGCCCACCGCGCGGAAGCGCTCGGCGCTCTCGCGCAGGTCGGTGAGGTGCGTGTCGAGGGGGCGCGGCGCGTCCCGCTCGATGTCGGCGTCCCGGGCCTCGCCGGAGACGTACATGGGGCGGCCCTCGAGGACGTTCACCAGGGCGTCGGCGTTGCGGGCCAGGTGGGCCAGCACATGGCCGCGGGTCCAGCCGGGGAGGCGTGACAACTGGGTCACAGCCGCGTTGTCCAGGGCGGCGACCGCGCTGAGCAGCCGCTCGGTCGCTGCTTGTACAGACGCCAGGTCATCAGCGTGATCAATCATGGTGCTGACCCTAGCCCCGTCACACCATCGGGTGAAGGTGGTGAAGCCCGGCGTTAAATCGAATGCACGTGCTATAAGGTCGTGTGCGGCGTCGGGCATGCTGGAGAGCCGGGGATTGTTGACAACCCGTGAATCCGAACCGGCGTTGTCAGTGGCTCCCC
Organism: Streptomyces sp. NPDC031111; assembly: GCF_055570675.1. NCBI lineage: Bacteria > Bacillati > Actinomycetota > Actinomycetes > Kitasatosporales > Streptomycetaceae > Streptomyces > Streptomyces sp. NPDC031111. Next base: position 60,368 of record NZ_JBVIGS010000011.1, on the reverse strand, counting down.
CTAGTCTGAGAAAGACGGGGGCCCCGCCCCTGTCACTTCTCTCAAGAAAGGTGCGGACCGGCGTGGCCGACCGTCTCATCGTCCGTGGAGCGCGCGAGCACAACCTCAAGAACGTCTCGCTCGATCTCCCGCGCGACTCGCTCATCGTCTTCACGGGCCTGTCGGGGTCGGGCAAGTCCTCGCTGGCCTTCGACACGATCTTCGCCGAGGGACAGCGGCGCTACGTGGAGTCGCTCTCCTCGTACGCCCGGCAGTTCCTCGGCCAGATGGACAAGCCGGACGTCGACTTCATCGAGGGCCTGTCCCCGGCGGTCTCCATCGACCAGAAGTCGACCTCCCGCAACCCGCGCTCCACGGTCGGCACCATCACCGAGGTCTACGACTACCTGCGTCTGCTCTTCGCGCGCATCGGCAAGCCGCACTGTCCCGAGTGCTCCCGGCCGATCTCCCGCCAGTCGCCGCAGGCCATCGTCGACAGGGTCCTGGAGCTCCCGGAGGGGAGCCGCTTCCAGGTGCTGTCCCCGCTGGTGCGCGAGCGCAAGGGCGAGTTCGTCGACCTCTTCTCCGACCTCCAGACCAAGGGCTACTCCCGCGCGCGGGTGGACGGCGAGACCGTCCAGCTCTCCAACCCGCCCACGCTGAAGAAGCAGGAGAAGCACACCATCGAGGTGGTCGTCGACCGCCTCACCGTCAAGGACAGCGCCAAGCGCCGCCTCACCGACTCCGTGGAGACCGCCCTCGGACTGTCCGGCGGCATGGTCGTGCTCGACTTCGTCGACCTCCCCGAGGACGACCCCGAGCGCGAGCGCATGTTCTCCGAGCACCTGTACTGCCCGTACGACGACCTGTCCTTCGAGGAGCTCGAGCCCCGCTCCTTCTCCTTCAACTCGCCCTTCGGCGCCTGCCCCGAGTGCACCGGCATCGGCACGCGTATGGAGGTCGACCCCGAGCTGATCGTCCCCGACCCGGACAAGAGCCTGGACGAGGGCGCCATCCACCCGTGGTCGCACGGCCACACCAAGGACTACTTCGACCGTCTGATCGGCGCCCTCGCGGACGCGCTGGGCTTCCGCACCGACATCCCGTTCGCGGGACTGCCGCAGCGCGCCAAGAAGGCCCTGCTGCACGGCCACAAGACCCAGGTCGAGGTCCGCTACCGCAACCGCTACGGCCGCGAGCGCCGGTACACCACGGCCTTCGAGGGCGCCGTCCCGTTCGTCAAGCGCCGGCACAGCGAGGCCGAGAGCGACGCCAGCCGGGAGCGCTTCGAGGGCTACATGCGCGAGGTGCCCTGCCCCTCGTGCGAGGGCACCCGCCTCAAGCCGGTCGTCCTCGCGGTCACGGTCATGGGCAGGTCCATCGCCGAGGTCTCCGCGATGTCCATCAGCGACTGCGCGGACTTCCTGGGCGAGCTGAAGCTCACCGCCCGCGACAAGAAGATCGCCGAGCGCGTGCTCAAGGAGGTCAACGAGCGGCTGAGGTTCCTGGTCGACGTCGGCCTGGACTACCTCTCGCTGAACCGCGCGGCGGGCACCCTCTCCGGCGGCGAGGCCCAGCGCATCCGCCTGGCCACCCAGATCGGCTCCGGACTCGTCGGCGTGCTCTACGTGCTCGACGAGCCGTCCATCGGTCTCCACCAGCGGGACAACCACCGGCTGATCGAGACCCTCGTCCGGCTGCGCGACATGGGCAACACGCTCATCGTCGTCGAGCACGACGAGGACACCATCAAGGTCGCCGACTGGATCGTCGACATCGGTCCCGGCGCCGGTGAGCACGGCGGCAAGGTCGTGCACAGCGGCTCCCTGAAGGAGCTGCTGGCCAACGCCGAGTCGCAGACCGGCCAGTACCTGGCCGGCAAGAAGGCCATCCCGCTGCCCGACATCCGCCGCCCGCACGACCCGTCGCGCCGGCTCACGGTGCACGGCGCCCGGGAGAACAACCTCCAGGACATCGACGTGTCCTTCCCGCTGGGCGTGTTCACTGCGGTCACGGGTGTGTCCGGCTCCGGCAAGTCCACGCTGGTCAACGACATCCTGTACACCCACCTGGCGCGCGAGCTGAACGGCGCCCGGAGCGTCCCCGGCCGGCACACGCGCGTGGACGGCGACGACCTCGTCGACAAGGTCGTCCACGTCGACCAGTCGCCCATCGGCCGCACCCCGCGCTCCAACCCGGCGACGTACACCGGTGTCTTCGACCACGTCCGCAAGCTGTTCGCCGAGACGACGGAGGCGAAGGTCCGCGGCTACATGCCGGGCCGCTTCTCCTTCAACGTCAAGGGCGGCCGCTGCGAGAACTGCGCGGGCGACGGCACCATCAAGATCGAGATGAACTTCCTCCCGGACGTGTACGTCCCGTGCGAGGTGTGCCACGGCGCCCGCTACAACCGGGAGACCCTGGAGGTCCACTACAAGGGCAAGTCCATCGCCGACGTCCTGAACATGCCGATCGAAGAGGCCATGAACTTCTTCGAAGCCGTCCCGGCCATCTCCCGTCACCTCAGGACGCTCAACGACGTCGGTCTCGGCTACGTCCGGCTCGGCCAGTCCGCGACCACCCTGTCCGGCGGTGAGGCGCAGCGCGTGAAGCTCGCCAGCGAGCTTCAGAAGCGCTCCACCGGCCGCACGGTCTACGTCCTGGACGAGCCCACCACCGGTCTGCACTTCGAGGACATCAGCAAGCTGCTGAAGGTCCTGTCCGGCCTGGTCGACAAGGGCAACACGGTCATCGTGATCGAGCACAACCTCGACGTGATCAAGACCGCCGACTGGGTCGTCGACATGGGCCCCGAGGGCGGTTCCGGCGGCGGTCTGGTCGTCGCCGAGGGCACGCCCGAGGAGGTCGCGGGCGTTCCGGCCAGCCACACCGGCAAGTTCCTGAGGGAGATCCTCGGCGCGGAGCGGATCAGCGACGGAGCCCAGGTGCGTGCGCCGCGCAAGACGGCCGCGAAGAAGACGGTCGCCTCCAGGAGCACCGCGAGGAAGACGGCCACCAAGGCGGTCGGCGGCACCGCCGCCGGGAAGACGGCCGCCAAGACCACCAGGACCGCCGCGAAGAAGACGACGCGGGCGACCAAGTCCTGACCGGCCCGCACCGACACGCGCCGTGCCGCGGGGGGAGACCCCGTGCGGCACGGCGCGTGCGTGCGTCAGACGCCCTCCGGCTCCAGCTCATGGGCGTACGGCGGCTCCGCGCCCGCGCGTGAACAGGTGATCGCCGCCGCGTGCGCCGCGAAGCCGAGCAGGCCGGCCCAGCCCTCGGCACCCAGCGCGGCCACGCCAGCGTCATCGAGTGCGTCCCGGGCGGCGAGACCGTGCAGCAGCGCCGCGTTCACCGTGTCACCGGCGCCGATCGTGTCCACCACCTCGACCCGCTCACCCGGGACCGAGTACTCGCCGCCCTCACGGGTGAACACCGTCAGCCCGTCCCCGCCCCGAGTGACCACGACCGCCGCCGGACCGGCCGCCAGCCACTCCTTCGGGGACCCGCCGAGCCACTCCGCGTCCTCCGCGGACAGCTTGAGAAGCGACACCGACGGCAGCCAGCTCCTGAACCGGGCCCGGTAGGCGTCCGGGTCGGCGATGAGCCCCGCGCGGATGTTGGGATCCAGCGCCGTGAACACGCCCCGCGCGGAGGCGGTCCGCATCAGCCCCTCGTACGCGGTCGCGCCCGGCTCCAGCACGAGCGAGCAGGTTCCGAAGGACACCGCGCGGGTGCCCGCCGGCAACGCCTCGGGGGCGGTGAACAGCCTGTCCGCGGTCCCCTCCACGTAGAAGGAGTACGCCGCCGAACCGTCCCCGCCGACCGTGGCGACGGCCAGCGTCGTCGGCTCGTCACCGCGCAGCACCGGCGAGACGTCCACGCCCGTCTCCCGGAGCCGGTCCAGCAGCGCCTCACCGAAGGCGTCCCGCGACACCCGGGAGCAGAAGGCGGTGGGGGAGCCGAGCCGGCCCAGCGCCACCGCCGTGTTGAAGGGGCCGCCGCCGAGCGCCGGCGTCAGCGCCGCGAGCGCACCCGCGCCGCGCGGTACCAGGTCGATCAGTGCCTCACCGGCTACGACGATCACGAGGGGATCCTTTCTCGGACTGCTGCTCGGGATGCTCGGGATGCTCGGGATGCTCGGGTTGTGGGGGCCGAGTGGGCCGCTCCGGTGTCTCCGGACAGCCGCAGGACGTGCGGTGCACGAACGCGCACGGCAGCCGTTCGGTCCGCGCGGGACGGTCAGGCTCGGCGAGGCGCTCCAGGAGCACCCGCACGGCCCGGGCACCGATGTCCCGGCTCGGCTGGGCGATCGCCGTGAGGCGGGGCGAGAACAGGTCCGCCCAGGCGAAGTCGTCGAAACAGCACAGCGCCATGTCCCCGGGCACCGACAGACCGTGCGCCCGCAGGGCACGCAGCGCGCCGATCGTCATGGCGTTGTTGGCGGTGACCAGCGCGGTGGGACGCGAACCGAGGGACAGCAGACCGCCCGTGGCGCGTTCGGCGCCCTCCGACTCGGAGTCGCCGTGCACCAGGAGCCGTTCGTCGTACGGCAGTCCGGAGGCCGCCAGACCGTGCCGGTACCCGGTGATCCGCTCGGCGGTCGTGCTGAGCCCCGCCAGACCCGCGACCAGGCCGATGCGACGGTGACCGAGACCGGCGAGATGCGTCACCAGCCGGGCCGTGGGTTCCGTGCTCTCGGCGCAGACCTGGTCGAAGCGCGGCCCCTCGCTGTTCCCGGGCATGTCGACCAGCCGGTCCAGGAACACGGCCGGCACCCGATGGCGCCCGAGGTAGGCGAGCAGTTCGCCCGGCCGTGGGGAGGGCGCGACGATCATGCCCTCCACGCGGCGCTCGTGCAGCAGCTGGACGACCTTCCGCTCGTGTTCCGGGTCGTCGTGCGGATCGGCGATGAGGAGGCTGTAGCCGTGCTCCAGGGCGGCGGACTCCACGCCCTGGAGGATCTCCGTGAAGTACGGGTTGCTGATCGCGGAGACCGCCAGGCCGATCGAGCGGGTCCGGGACGTCACCAGGGAGCGGGCCAGGGTGTTCGGGGTGTAGCCGAGCTCCTCGACGGCGTCCAGGACGGCCTGGCGGGTGTGGGGGAGCACGGGGCGGGTGTCGTTCAGGACATGGGAGACGGTCGCGACGGAGACTCCGGCGGTGCGGGCCACGTCCGCCATGGTTGCCATGGGAGCTGCTCCTTCGACGCCGGTGCGTGTCACTGGGTCCGGACCGTATCCCATTCCGGGGGTGGCGTAAACGCTTGCGCAAGCGTTTACGCATACGTTTGCGCGGCTGCGTTGGTGCGCTGGTGCGGGCCGGGGGGTGTCTGCGCGGCCCGGCGCTTGCGGGGTGCCGTCGCGCCCACCCGTGCCGCCCCAGCGGCACGACTGCCCGCGGAGAACGCGCCAGGCGGCTGCCCGCGGAGAGCGCGGCGGCCCCGCCCGTACCCGGGGTGATCAGCCCCGGTATCGTCCCTGGTGAAGCCCGTCGTGTTGTCCCACCAGTGGAGCCCTCATGTCCGCCCGACCCGTCGCGAGTCGTCGTACCGTTCTGCGGGGTGCGGCCCTCACCCCCGTCGCCGGGCTGGGGCTCACCGCGTGCAAGGGTGCCGAGGAGGCGTCCGCCCCGCTGACGGAGCCCGTCGAGCTCGGTCCCGAGAGCGAGGTCGCGGAGGACGGTGCGAAGCTCTACCGCGACCACAACGTCGTGGTCAGCCGGAGCGGGGACGGCACGCTCAAGGCGTACAACACCGTCTGCACGCACGCGGGGTGCCCCATCAACAAGCTCGACGGCACGAAGCTGATCTGTCCGTGCCACGGCAGCGAGTTCGACGCCACCACCGGCAAGGTGCTGCGCGAGCCGGCCGTGGCCCCCCTGAAGCCGCTCGCCGTCGAGGTGAGGAACGGCAAGCTGATCGCCAAGCCGCAGACCTGATCAGGTCACTCCCACTCCCAGGCGATCCCCACATAACCCGACCGCACACGCGGCTCCACCAGATGCACCGAGCGGTGCCGTCCGCTCACCGTCAGCTCCTGGTGGCCCCCGCGCGGTGCCGCCGCCGAATGCTGGGTGAACCGGTGGCAGCGCACCGGGAGCACCCCGGAGTCGAAGCACACCTGGAGCGCGTACTGGCCCCCGGGGGTGTCCGCCCCGCGCACGTACTCGCGTGCCACCCCGGCCGTGCCGTCCTCGACGGCGTAGCGGAAGAGGAAGGTGTCGCCGGTCCGCAGCCGGGTGTCGAAGAGCAGCTCGGCCGCGAGCACCCCGGTCTCGTGGTGCCAACGGACGCGCCCGGTGCGGCAGTTCTCCAGCGCGTGCACGGTCATCCGCTCCGGCGCCGAGCCGGGGTCGCCGTGGTGGAAGGCCACATAGCGGTCGACGCCCTCCCGGTGGGCGCGCACGATGTGGTGCGACTCGCGCTCCGCCAGTTCGCGGCGCGCCCCGATGCGCACCCGCTCGTGGTGTCCCAGGGTGTGCAGTCCGCCGTCGCGCGGGGTGCCGAATTCGGCCAGCAGCCGCTCCCGTACGCCCGAGGCCTCGACGAGGGAGCGGTAGGACCGCCCGGGGGAGTGCCGGGCCGCCGCGCGCTCCTCCGACTGGGCGAGCAGCCGGATCAGGGACTCCTCCGGCAGTTGGAGTATCTCCTCCAGTGCCCGTACGGCGCGCAGCGACTCCGGGCGCTGCGGGCGGCGGGCGCCCTGCTGCCAGTAACTCAGACTGGTGACGCCGACCTTCACGCCGTGGCGCGACAGATGGTGCTGCACCCGCTGGAGCGGCAGCCCGCGCGCGGCGATCGCCGCCCGCAGGGCGACGTGGAAGGGGCCGCCGCGCAGGACCGAGTCCAGTTGCGCGGTGGGGACGTCCGCGTGCGGTGTGGCGTGCGGCATGCAGGGGCCTTTCTGTGAAGTCCACAACGGCTGGTCAGACCGTTTCGCGCGGGTCACCCCGAGGCCGCCCCCCGGCGGCGCGGCGGATCTTCACATCCGTACGCCGTCGTTCACGGCCCCGAGTTCCCCCGCATTGAAGCGTGTTGACCAAGTCCCGACAACACCTGAGGCCCAACAGCGGCGCGCGCCGGCGTTCAGGCCGTGCCGGTTCCGCCCCGGTCCGCGAAGTGCGCGCGCGGCCGCTTGGCGCGCACGATGTCGGGGTCGCGCGGGTCGAGGGACTCGGTGAGCCCGTACGTCTCGTCCGCGTACCGGCGGGTCCGGGCCGGCCGTCGTGGTTTCTCGATCCGCGTCCGTCGCATCCGTCCAGCCCTCCGAGTCGTGACCGTCCTCATGACCGTCCGCCGCTCGCCCGAGGGACGGAACCCCCACCTTCCCGCTTCCCGCTCGCCGTAACCCATCCGGGCCCGGCCGGGGACCGTGCGTCCACAGGCCCGCCGCGGTGTCGGTCCCCGCCAGTAGGGTGTGAGACATGGCCGACCCCTCCAGCTACCGCCCCAAACCGGGTGAGATCCCCGACTCGCCGGGGGTCTACCGGTTCCGCGACGAGCACCGCCGGGTGATCTACGTCGGAAAGGCGAAGAGCCTGCGCCAGCGCCTGGCGAACTACTTCCAGGACCTGGCCGGGCTGCACCCGCGCACCCGCTCCATGGTCACCACGGCCGCGTCCGTGGAGTGGACGGTGGTGTCCACGGAGGTCGAGGCACTCCAGCTGGAGTACTCCTGGATCAAGGAGTACGACCCCCGGTTCAACGTCAAGTACCGCGACGACAAGAGCTACCCGTACCTCGCGGTGACGATGAACGAGGAGTTCCCGCGCGTGCAGGTGATGCGCGGTCACAAGAAGAAGGGTGTGAAGTACTTCGGCCCGTACGCGCACGCGTGGGCGATCCGCGACACCGTGGACCTGCTGCTGCGCGTCTTCCCGGTGCGCACCTGCTCGGCCGGGGTCTTCAAGAACGCCGCGCGCACCGGCCGCCCCTGCCTGCTCGGCTACATCGGCAAGTGCTCGGCGCCCTGCGTGGAGCGCATCTCCGCCGAGGACCACCGTGAACTGGCCGAGGAGTTCTGCGACTTCATGGCCGGCCGCACGGGCACCTACCTCCGCCGTCTGGAGAAGCAGATGACGGAGGCGGCCGAGGAGATGGAGTACGAGCGGGCCGCCCGCCTGCGCGACGACATCGGGGCCCTGAAGAAGGCCATGGAGAAGAACGCGGTCGTGCTCGCGGACGCGACCGACGCCGATCTGATCGCGGTCGCCGAGGACGAGCTGGAGGCGGCCGTCCAGATCTTCCACGTCCGCGGCGGACGGGTGCGCGGCCAGCGCGGCTGGGTCACCGACAAGGTCGAGGAGATCACCACCGGCGCCCTGGTCGAGCACGCCCTTCAGCAGCTCTACGGCGAGGAGACCGGCGACGCGGTCCCCCGGGAGGTCCTGGTCCCCGCCCTGCCCGACCCGGTGGAGCCGGTCCAGCAGTGGCTCACTGAGCGGCGCGGCTCCGGCGTCTCCCTGCGCATCCCGCAGCGCGGGGACAAGAAGGCCCTGATGGAGACCGTGGAGCGCAACGCCCAGCAGGCGCTCGTGCTGCACAAGACCAAGCGCGCCTCCGATCTGACCACGCGCTCGCGTGCGCTGGAGGAGATCACCGACGCCCTGGACCTGGACAGCGCCCCGCTCAGGATCGAGTGCTACGACATCTCGCACCTCCAGGGCGACGACGTGGTGGCCTCCATGGTCGTCTTCGAGGACGGACTGGCCCGCAAGAGTGAGTACCGCCGCTTCCAGATCAAGGGCTTCGCCGGGCAGGACGACGTCCGGTCCATGCACGAGGTGATCACCCGCCGCTTCCGCCGCTACCTCGCCGAGAAGGAGCGCACGGGGGAGTGGACCGACGGCGAGGAGCCCGGCACCGAGGGACCCGCCGGAGGCCTCGCCGAGCCGCCCGCGAGCACCCTCACCGAGGACGACGGCCGTCCCCGGCGCTTCGCCTATCCGCCGCAGCTCGTCGTCGTCGACGGCGGCGCGCCGCAGGTCGCGGCGGCCCAGCGGGCGCTGGACGAGCTGGGCATCGACGACATCGCCGTCTGCGGCCTCGCCAAGCGGCTGGAGGAGGTCTGGCTGCCGGGCGACGACGACCCGGTGGTGCTGCCCCGCACCAGTGAGGGCCTCTACCTGCTCCAGCGGGTCCGTGACGAGGCGCACCGGTTCGCGATCACCTACCAGCGCGCCAAGCGCGCCAAACGCTTCCGGTCCAGCCCTCTGGACGACGTGCCCGGCCTCGGGGAGACCCGCAAACAGGCGTTGATCAAGCATTTCGGTTCGGTGAAGAAGCTGCGATCGGCGACAATCGACCAGATCTGCGATGTTCCGGGCATAGGCCGCAAAACGGCCGAGACCATCGTCGCGGCCCTCGCCCAGGCGGCACCCGCCGCCCCCGCCGTGAACACGGCGACGGGCGAGATCATGGATGACATGGAAGAACCCGGGCAGACGACGGGTTCTCCCGGGGAGCCCGTGTCCACGGGTGCCCCGGACGAACGACGGGGGCAGGAACGATGACCGAGCACGAGACAGGACCCGCGACGGAGCGGGACGAGACACAGCAGCGGACCGGCGGCGAGGACACCGGCCAGGGCGCCCGCCAGGACGACGGAGCACAGGTGAAGACGGGCAACGACAAGGCCGGGGTGTCCGAGGCGGCCATCCCCGAGCTGGTGATCATCTCCGGCATGTCCGGGGCCGGCCGCTCGACGGCCGCGAAATGTCTGGAGGACCTGGGCTGGTTCGTCGTGGACAACCTGCCGCCCGCGCTGATCCCCACCATGGTGGAGCTCGGCGCGCGCTCCCAGGGCAACGTGGCGCGGATCGCGGTCGTCGTCGACGTCCGAGGCCGGCGCTTCTTCGACAACCTCCGCGAGTCCCTCGCCGACCTCGACTCGCGGGGCGTCACCCGGCGGACGGTCTTCCTGGAGTCCTCCGACGAGGCCCTGGTGCGCCGCTTCGAGTCGGTGCGCCGCCCGCACCCCCTCCAGGGCGACGGCCGGATCGTCGACGGCATCGCCGCCGAGCGGGAGCTGCTGCGCGAGCTGCGCGGCGACGCCGACCTGGTGATCGACACCTCCAGCCTCAACGTGCACGAGCTGCGGGCCAAGATGGACGCCCAGTTCGCCGGCGAGGAGGAGCCCGAGCTGCGGGCCACCGTCATGTCCTTCGGCTTCAAGTACGGCCTCCCGGTCGACGCCGACCTGGTCGTGGACATGCGGTTCCTGCCCAACCCGCACTGGGTCCCGGAGCTGCGCCCCTACACCGGCCTCAACGAGGAGGTGGCGTCGTACGTCTTCAACCAGCCCGGCGCCAAGGAGTTCCTCGACCGGTACGCCGAGCTGCTGCGGCTGGTCGCCGCGGGCTACCGCCGTGAGGGCAAGCGCTATGTGACCATCGCCGTCGGCTGCACCGGCGGCAAGCACCGCTCGGTCGCCATGTCGGAGAAGCTCGCCGCCCGGCTCGCCGCCGAGGGCGTGGAGACGGTGGTGGTCCACCGGGACATGGGACGGGAATGACACGACGTACTCCGCGGCTGAGCCGGCTGCGCAGAGCCGTCCCCGAGGGGCGCTCCGGCCGGCCGGCCGAGACCCGCGGCGCGAGACCGCGCCGCAGGGGCGCCCAGCCCAAGGTGGTCGCCCTCGGCGGCGGCATGGGCCTGTCCGCCTCGCTCGCCGCGCTGCGCCGGATCACCGGCGACCTCACCGCCGTCGTCACCGTGGCCGACGACGGCGGCTCCAGTGGGCGCCTGCGCGACGAACTGGGCGTGCTGCCGCCCGGTGACCTGCGCAAGGCCCTGGCCGCGCTGTGCGGCGACGACGACTGGGGCCAGACCTGGGCCCGCGTCATCCAGCACCGCTTCCAGTCCCAGGGCGATCTGCACGAGCACGCGGTCGGCAATCTGCTGATCGTCGCCCTGTGGGAACAGCTCGGCGACCACGTCCAGGCGCTGGACCTGGTGGGCCGGCTGCTCGGCGCGCACGGGCGCGTGCTGCCCATGTCCGCCGTGCCGCTGGAGCTCCAGGCCCTGGTCAAGGGGCACGACCCCGAGCGGCCCGACGAGGTCGGCACCGTCCGCGGACAGGCCACCGTCGCCCTCACCCCGGGCGAGGTGCAGTCCGTGCACCTCGTGCCGAACGACCCGCCCGCCGTCCCCGAGGCGGTCGCGGCGGTCCTCGACGCCGACTGGGTGGTGCTCGGTCCCGGCTCCTGGTTCTCCTCGGTCATCCCGCACCTGCTCGTGCCGGAACTGCTGGACGCCCTCATCGAGACCAAGGCGCGCCGGGTACTCTCCCTTAACCTCGCCCCGCAGCCAGGAGAAACCGAGGGCTTCTCCCCGCAGCGTCATTTGGAGGTTTTGGGACGACACGCCCCTAAACTCGCCCTGGACGTGGTGCTGGCCGACGAGGCCGCCGTGCCCGACCGCGATTCGCTGACCGACGCCGCCAAGCGGTTCGGCGCCGCGGTCGAGCTGGCGCCGGTGGCCCGGCCCGACGGAAGCCCCCGGCACGACCCGGAGCTGTTGGCCGCCGCGTACGACCGTATTTTTCGGATGCATGGAAGGATCGGCCCATGGCGATGACGGCAGCGGTGAAGGACGAGATCTCCCGGCTCCCCGTCACCCGGACCTGCTGCAGAAAGGCGGAGGTCTCCGCCATCCTGCGGTTCGCCGGCGGCCTCCACCTGGTGAGCGGGCGCATCGTGATCGAGGCGGAGCTGGACACCGCGATGGCGGCCCGCCGTCTCAAGCGGGACATCCTGGAGATCTTCGGGCACAGCTCCGAGCTGATCGTGATGGCCCCGGGCGGGCTGCGCCGCGGCTCCCGCTACGTCGTCCGGGTGGTCGCGGGCGGTGACCAGCTGGCCCGCCAGACCGGCCTGGTGGACGGCCGAGGCCGCCCGATCCGCGGTCTGCCCCCGCAGGTTGTCTCGGGGGCCACGTGCGACGCCGAGGCGGCCTGGCGGGGCGCCTTCCTGGCCCACGGCTCGCTCACCGAGCCCGGCCGTTCCTCCTCCCTGGAGGTCACCTGCCCCGGCCCGGAGGCCGCGCTCGCGCTGGTCGGCGCCGCCCGCCGGCTGTCCATCGCCGCCAAGGCGCGCGAGGTGCGGGGCGTGGACCGGGTCGTGGTCCGCGACGGCGACGCGATCGGCGCGCTGCTCACCCGGCTCGGCGCGCACGAGTCGGTGCTGGCCTGGGAGGAGCGCCGGATGCGCCGCGAGGTCCGCGCCACGGCGAACCGGCTGGCCAACTTCGACGACGCCAACCTGCGCCGCTCCGCCCGCGCGGCCGTCGCGGCCGGCGCCCGCGTGCAGCGCGCCCTGGAGATCCTCGGCGACGACGTCCCCGAGCACCTCGCCGCGGCCGGCCGGCTGCGCATGGAGCACAAGCAGGCCTCCCTGGAGGAGCTGGGGGCGCTCGCCGACCCGCCGCTCACCAAGGACGCCGTGGCCGGCCGCATCCGCCGGCTGCTGGCGATGGCCGACAAGCGCGCCGCCGACCTCGGCATCCCGGGCACGGAGGCCAACCTCGGCGAGGAGCTGGACGACAAGCTCATGGTCTGACGGACGATCAGGGGACCGGCGTCGGCGCCCACTTGGGTGACCGGCGCCGGTCTTCGCGTGTCGTGGCGGCGCCCTTGACTCGATCATGTTGTGTCATGAGCCTGGCATCTGTTCGCCGCTGTGGCGGACCACTCCCAGGGGGGCTCATGAGACACAGAGCGAGATCGATCCTCGCTGTCGGCACGCTCCTGATCGGCGGAGCGGGCTTCGCACCCATCGCCCAGGCACAACCCGGAAACCCCGCTGCCTCCGACACCGACGAGGTCAAGGTCTTCCGAGCCGACGTCACCAAGGCGCAGGTATCCCTGCTGCTGGCGGCGGGGCAGGACGGCCACGAACTCGGCGAGCGGGTGCCCGACAGGGGCACGGCCACCGTCGAGGTCTACCTCACCGAGGGACAGGCCGACAAGCTGGAGAAACAGGGCATCGACCTCACCGAGCACACGATCTCCGCGCGGGCGGAGAGCCGCGTCGAGGACGCCGCCGAGGGCGTGTTCCGCCCGTACAGCGGAGAGGGCGGCCTCCGGGAGGAGATCCTGCGCACCGCGCGGGACCACCCCGACCTCACGAAGGTCGTCTCCATCGGCAGGACCGTCCAGGGCAAGGACATCCTCGCCCTCAAGCTCACCAAGCAGGCCAGGAAGAGCAAGGACGGTTCCCGGCCGGCCGTCCTCTACCTGTCCAACCAGCACGCGCGCGAGTGGATCACGCCGGAGATGACCCGGCGGCTGATGCACCACTACCTGGACGAGTACCGGACGGACAAGCGGATCAAGAGGATCGTCGACACCACCGAGCTGTGGTTCGTCCTCTCCGCCAACCCCGACGGCTACGACCACACCTTCGCCGACGACGACAACCGCCTGTGGCGCAAGAACCTGCGGGACGTCAACGGCGACGGGGCCATCGGCACCGGCGACGGCGTCGACCTCAACCGCAACTTCCCCTACAAGTGGGGCTACGACGACGAGGGCTCGTCCCCCAACCCCACCAGCCAGACCTACCGCGGCGCGAGCCCCGGCTCCGAGCCCGAGACCAAGGCCATCGACGCCTTCCAGAAGCGCATCGGCTTCACCTACGGCATCAACTACCACTCCGCGGCCGAACTCCTCCTCTACGGCGTCGGCTGGCAGGTGGCCACCCCCACCCCGGACGACGTCCTCTACAAGGCCCTCGCCGGCACGCCCGGCAACTCCGCCATCCCCGGCTACCACCCGCAGCTCTCCTCCGAGCTGTACACCACGAACGGTGAGGCCGACGGCCACGCGGCCAACGTCAACGGCATGGCGATGTTCACCCCCGAGATGTCGACCTGCCAGACCGTGTCCGACCTCGACCCCGACGACGAGTGGAACGCGAGCGACTGCCGGTCCGGCTTCAACTTCCCCGACGACGAGAAGCTGATCCAGCAGGAGTTCGCCAAGAACATCCCGTTCGCACTCTCCGTCGCGGAGTCGGCCTCCCATCCGGACCAGCCGTCCTCCTCGGTCGGCCTGGACGCCGCGGACTTCACGCCGGCGGCCTTCGGCACGTCGTACGCGCGCGGCGCCGACCAGGAGGTCTCCGTCGTCGTCCGCAAGGCCGTGCGCGACAAGGAGCTCAAGTACCGCGTCAACGGCGGCCGTACGCACGACGTGGACCTCAGGCCCTGGAAGGGCGGCGAGCGGTACGGCGGCGAGGACAACCTCTACTTCGACGAGTACCGGGCCAAGGTGCGGCACGGAGAGCCCGGCGACGAGGTCGAGGTGTGGTTCACCGGTGAGACCCGCGGGGGCCGGAACGTCTCCAGCGACCACTTCACCTACACGGTGGCCGAGCGGCCCCGCGCGGACGTCCTCGTCGTCGCCGAGGAGGGCGCGAAGGCCACACAGGCCCAGAAGTACGCGGACGCGCTCAGGGCCAACGGCCGCCGCGCGGCGGTCTGGGACGTCGCCGAACGGGGCGCCCCGGACGCGCTCGGCGTGCTGAGCCACTTCGACACGGCTGTCCACTACACCGGCGCCGGCACGCCGGGCATCGCCACCCAGCTCCAGCTGCGGGCCTTCCTCAACGAGGGCGGTCGGCTGATCGAGGCGGGCGAGCAGGCCGGCGGCAGCGTCGACCTCGGCGGCGGCGCCCTCTCCGACGACTTCAGCCAGTACTACCTGGGCGCCTACTCACGCACCTCGACCCCGGGGGCCACGGCGTTCACCGGCGCCGGCGGCCTGAACGGCTTCGCCGGGCCGCTGGGCGAGGCGCCCGGCAACCCGCTGGACGAGGCCGGCACCTACGGAGTCACCTCCGACGAGCTGCCCGCCGAGCGGTACCCGCAGTTCGCGAGCGCCGGCGCCGGACAGTACCCCGGCACGGTCAACCCGTACGGGCCCTACGCCGGCTCCTACATGGCGGCCGCCGTGCACACCGACGACGGCTACAAGCGCCTCACCCGCACCGTCGACCTCACCGGGGTCACCGCGGCCGAGCGGCCCACCCTGCGCACCCAGCTGCTGTGGGACACCGAGCCGGGCTATGACAACGTCATCGTCGAGGCGCACACCACCGGCGCCGACGACTGGACGACCCTGCCCGAGGCCGGCGGCGCGACCGGCACCACCGTCCCCAGCGAGTGCGCGGCCGGGTTCTACATCGGCGGGCACCCCTGGTTGGAGCACTACCTGACCCTCTCCGACGACGGCTGCGCCGCGACCGGCAGCACCGGTTCCTGGAACAGCCTCACCGGGTCCTCCGGCGGCTGGCGGCAGGTGGAGTTCGATCTGAGCGCCTATGCCGGGAAGACGGTCGAGGTCTCCCTCGCCTACGTCACCGACCCGGGCAGCGGCGGCCACGGCGTCCTCGCCGACGAGGCCTCGCTCGTGGTCGGCGGCACCGCGGCCGACACCGAGGGCTTCGAGAGCTCGCTGGGCGCCTGGCAGGTGTCCGGGCCGCCCACCGGCAGCCCGGCCGTGCCGAAGGACTGGACGCGCACCGGAGAGCTCTTCCGGACCCACGGGGCGGTCACCACCGAGGACACCGTGCTGCTGGGCTTCGGCCTGGAGCACCTGACCTCCGCGGCCGACCGGTCCGCGCTGCTGAGGAAGGCGCTGGCCGCCCTCGACGGGTGACACCGGATGTCAACGCACACTGACGATCCGTAGCGAAATGGAGTGAAAACAGGCCATCGGCCCGGGCGGTCCGCACCCTACTGACGGGTACGGACCGCCCTGCCGGGTATGGGGCAACTCGATGTCACGGCCGGGGCCCCGGAGAGGTAGGGTCGACAGTGGTCGGGGACATCCCAAATACAGCTCGCCGGCGACTAGAGCCGGCGTACCAACGAGGAGATCGGTTCGTGACGATCCGCGTAGGCATCAACGGGTTTGGCCGCATCGGTCGCAACTACTTCCGCGCACTGCTGGAACAGGGCGCCGACATCGAGATCGTGGCCGTCAACGACCTGGGTGACACGGCGACCACTGCGCACCTCCTGAAGTACGACACCATCCTGGGCCGCCTCAAGCAGGAGGTCTCGCACACCGCCGACACGATCACCGTCGACGGCAGGACGATCAAGGTGCTCTCCGAGCGCAACCCCGCCGACATCCCGTGGGGCGAGCTGGGCGTCGACATCGTCATCGAGTCGACCGGCATCTTCACCAAGAAGGAAGACGCCGCGAAGCACATCGCGGGCGGTGCGAAGAAGGTCCTCATCTCGGCCCCGGCCAAGGACGAGGACATCACCATCGTGATGGGCGTCAACCACGACAAGTACGACCCGGCGAACCACCACGTCATCTCCAACGCCTCCTGCACCACCAACTGTGTGGCGCCGATGGCGAAGGTCCTCGACGAGAACTTCGGCATCGTCAAGGGTCTGATGACCACGGTGCACGCGTACACGAACGACCAGCGCATCCTGGACTTCCCGCACAAGGACCTGCGCCGCGCCCGTGCCGCCGCCGAGAACATCATCCCGACCACCACCGGTGCCGCGAAGGCCACCGCCCTGGTGCTCCCGCAGCTGAAGGGCAAGCTGGACGGCATCGCGATGCGCGTCCCGGTCCCCACCGGCTCGGTCACCGACCTGGTCGTCGAGCTCGGCCGCGAGGTCACCAAGGAAGAGGTCAACGCCGCCTTCCAGAAGGCCGCGGAGGGCGAGCTCAAGGGCCTCCTGGAGTACACCGAGGACCCGATCGTCTCCTCCGACATCGTCAACGCCCCGGCGTCCTGCACCTTCGACTCCTCCCTGACCATGGTCCAGGAGGGCAAGAACGTGAAGGTCATCGGCTGGTACGACAACGAGTGGGGCTACAGCAACCGCCTCGTCGACCTGACGGTCTTCGTGGGCGACCAGCTCTGATCGCGGAGCGGGCAGCCTGATATGAGTGCAGGGCTCGGCCGGTGCGGCAACGCGCTGTCCGAGCCCTGACGCACGTATCGGAACAGTCGCCCTCTTTCGATCACGAGCGATCACGAGCGAACACGAGCTCTACCAGGGAGCCCCCATGAAGACGATCGACGAACTCCTCTCCGAAGGGGTCGCGGGCCGGCGGGTCTTCGTCCGCGCCGACCTCAACGTGCCGCTGGACGGCACCACCATCACCGACGACGGCCGTATCCGCGCCGTGCTGCCCACCGTCAAGGCCCTCGCCGACGCGGGCGCCCGCGTGGTCGTCGCCTCGCACCTGGGCCGCCCCAAGGGCGCCCCGGACCCGGCCTTCTCGCTCGCCCCGGCCGCCACGCGGCTCGGCGAACTCCTCGGCGCCGACGTGGCGTTCGCGACCGACACCGTCGGCGAGTCCGCCACCGCCACCGTCGCCGGCCTCGCCGACGGACAGGTCGCCGTCATCGAGAACCTCCGCTTCAACGCCGGCGAGACCAGCAAGGACGACGCCGAGCGCGCCGCCTTCGCCGACCGGCTCGCCGCCCTCGCCGACCGCTACGTCGGCGACGGCTTCGGCGCGGTGCACCGCAAGCACGCCTCGGTCTTCGACCTCCCGGCGCGGCTGCCGCACTACGCCGGTCACCTCATCGCCACCGAGGTCGGCGTCCTGAAGAAGCTCACCGACGACGTCCAGCGGCCCTACGTCGTCGCCCTCGGCGGCGCCAAGGTCTCCGACAAGCTCGCCGTCATCGACGAGCTGCTCGGCAAGGCCGACCGGCTCCTCATCGGCGGTGGCATGGCGTACACCTTCCTCAAGGCCAAGGGGTACGAGATCGGCGGCTCCCTGCTCCAGGAGGACCAGATCCCGGTCGTCCAGGAGTACCTGGAGCGCGCCGAGAAGAACGGCGTCGAGCTGGTCCTGCCGGTCGACACGCTGGTCTCCGGCGAGTTCCCCGACATGAAGGCCAAGGCCGCCACCCACCCCACCACCGTCGCCGCGGACGCCATCCCGGCCGACCAGCAGGGCCTGGACATCGGTCCGGAAACCCGCAAGCTGTACGCCTCGAAGCTCGCCGACGCCGCCACCGTCTTCTGGAACGGCCCCATGGGCGTCTTCGAGCACCCCGACTACGCCGAGGGCACCAAGGCGGTCGCCCAGGCCCTCATCGACTCCCCGGGCTTCACCGTGGTCGGCGGCGGCGACTCCGCCGCGGCCGTCCGTACGCTCGGATTCGACGAGAACGCATTCGGCCACATCTCGACCGGCGGCGGCGCCTCCCTCGAATACCTCGAGGGCAAGACGCTCCCCGGCCTCGCCGCACTGGAGGACTGACCTCAATGACCACCCGCACGCCGCTGATGGCGGGCAACTGGAAGATGAACCTCAACCACCTCGAGGCCATCGCCCACGTCCAGAAGCTCGCCTTCGCCCTGGCCGACAAGGACTACGAGGCCGTCGAGGTCGCCGTCCTGCCGCCCTTCACCGACCTGCGCTCCGTACAGACCCTGGTCGACGGCGACAAGCTGCGGATCATGTACGGCGCCCAGGACATCTCCGCGCACGACGGCGGTGCCTACACCGGTGAGATCTCCGGCCCGATGCTGGCCAAGCTGAAGTGCACGTTCGTGGCGATCGGGCACTCCGAGCGCCGCCAGTACCACGGCGAGACCGACGAGCTCGTGAACGCCAAGGTGAAGGCCGCCTACAAGCACGGCATCACCCCCATCCTGTGCGTCGGCGAGGAGCTGGAGGTCCGCGAGGCGGGCAACCACGTTGCCCACACCCTCGCCCAGGTCGAGGGCGGTCTGAAGGACCTCCCGGCCGAGCAGGCCGAGACGATCGTGATCGCCTATGAGCCCGTCTGGGCCATCGGCACCGGCAAGGTCTGCGGCGCCGAGGACGCCCAGGAGGTCTGCGCCGCCATCCGCGGCAAGATCGCCGAGCTGTACTCGCAGGAGCTGGCCGACAAGGTCCGCATCCAGTACGGCGGCTCGGTCAAGTCCGGCAACGTCGCCGAGATCATGGCGCAGGCCGACATCGACGGCGCCCTGGTCGGCGGCGCCTCGCTGGACGCCGACGAGTTCGTCAAGATCGTTCGTTTCCGCGACCAGTGAGTATGCGCTAGCGGCGATCCGTCGTACCCTTGCGGGGTCCAGCAGTGTGCTGGGCCCCGCGTCGTCCATCCGCATCCGAGGAAGTTGGTCCAGCCGTGGTTCTGGGGTTCTCCATCGCCCTGATCGTCTTCAGCCTGCTGCTGATGCTGCTGGTGCTGATGCACAAGGGGAAGGGCGGCGGCCTCTCCGACATGTTCGGTGGTGGCATGCAGTCCTCCGTCGGCGGCTCCTCGGTCGCCGAGCGCAACCTCGACCGGATCACCGTCGTGGTCGGTCTGCTGTGGTTTGCGTGCATTGTCGTGCTCGGCATCATGATGAAGGTCAACAACTGACCCGAGGGCACGATCCGCCCGCATCACCCCCGCATTCCCCACGTAAGGCCCCATGTTGGGTACGCGCAGCTGAGCGCGGCCTATCATGGGGCTTGCGTCTGGATGCGGGGGCAGGTAACTCCTACCACTGGACGCGCGTTGGGCCTTACGTAGACTGAGGCGCTCGCAGCGAAGCGGAACGCCGACTCGCTTCGCGGCACCATCACGCAGGGAGTTACGACCGTGGCAAGTGGCAACGCGATCCGGGGAAGCCGGGTCGGGGCGGGGCCGATGGGCGAGGCCGAGCGCGGCGAGTCCGCGCCCCGGCTGCGCGTCTCCTTCTGGTGCTCCAACGGGCACGAGACACAGCCGAGCTTCGCAAGCGACGCGCAGGTGCCCGATACCTGGGACTGCCCCCGCTGCGGCTTTCCGGCCGGACAGGACCGCGACAACCCCCCGGACCCGCCGCGCACCGAGCCCTACAAGACCCACCTCGCCTATGTGCGGGAGCGGCGCAGCGACGCGGACGGCGAGGCGATCCTCGCCGAGGCGCTCGCCAAACTACGGGGCGAGATCTAGACCGGCTCGGACTCCGGACACCCTCGGTCTTCCTCACCGCTGATCAATTAGGTTGGGCACAGCCGGCACAGCGGGGACACCCAAGGAAGAAGGCTGAAGTCCGAGATGAACGCAGACGGTCGTACCAGGCTCAACCAGACGCCGGAGTGGACCGCACTGGCCAAGCACCGTGAGGAGCTGGGTGAGGTGCGGCTGCGCGAGCTGTTCGCCGGCGACCCCGGCCGCGGCACCGCGTACACCCTCCGGGTCGGCGACCTGTACGTCGACTACTCCAAGCACCTCGTCACCGACGACACCCTGCGGCTGCTGCGGGAGTTGGCCGCCGCCACCGATGTGTTCGGGCTGCGTGACGCCATGTTCCGCGGGGAGCGGATCAACACCACCGAGAACCGGGCCGTGCTGCACACCGCGCTGCGGGCCGCCCGGGACGCGGTGATCGAGGTCGACGGGGAGAACGTCGTTCCGGCCGTGCACGCCGTGCTCGACAGGATGGCCGACTTCGCCGGCCGGGTCCGCTCCGGCGAGTGGACCGGCCACACCGGCAGGCGCATCCGCAATGTCGTCAACGTCGGTATCGGCGGCTCCGACCTGGGCCCCGCCATGGCGTACGAGGTGCTGCGCGCCTGGACCGACCGCGATCTCACGGTCCGCTTCGTCTCCAACGTGGACGGTGCCGACCTGCACGAGGCCACCCGCGACCTGGATCCGGCCGAGACGCTGTTCATCGTCGCGTCCAAGACCTTCACCACCATCGAGACGGTCACCAACGCCACCTCGGCGCGCACCTGGCTGCTCGACGCCCTGAAGGACGAGGCAGCCGTCGCCAAGCACTTCGTCGCCCTCTCCACGAACGCCGAGAAGGTCGCCGAGTTCGGCATCGACACGGCGAACATGTTCGAGTTCTGGGACTGGGTGGGCGGCCGCTACTCCTACGACTCCGCGATCGGCCTCTCGCTGATGATCGCCATCGGCCCGGACCGCTTCCGGGAGATGCTCGACGGATTCCGCATCGTCGACGAGCACTTCCGCACCGCTCCCGCCGAGTCCAATGTGCCGCTGCTGCTTGGCCTGCTCGGCGTCTGGTACGGCAACTTCCACGACGCGCAGTCGCACGCGGTGCTGCCGTACTCGCACTACCTGTCGAAGTTCACCGCCTACCTCCAGCAGCTCGACATGGAGTCCAACGGCAAGTACGTCGGCCGGGACGGACGCGAGGTGGAGTGGCAGACCGGCCCGGTCGTCTGGGGCACGCCCGGCACCAACGGGCAGCACGCCTACTACCAGTTGATCCACCAGGGGACGAAGCTGATCCCGGCCGACTTCATCGGCTTCGCCGAGCCGGTGGCCGAGCTGCGCGACGAACTCAAGGCGCAGCACGACCTGTTGATGGCCAACTTCTTCGCCCAGACCCAGGCGCTGGCCTTCGGCAAGACGCCGGACGAAGTGCGCGGCGAAGGGGTGCCGGAGGAACTCGTCCCGCACAAGACGTTCAAGGGCGACCACCCCACCACCACCATCCTCGCGCGCGAGCTCACGCCGTCCGTGCTCGGCCAGCTCGTCGCGCTCTACGAGCACAAGGTGTTCGTGCAGGGCGCGATCTGGAACATCGACTCCTTCGACCAGTGGGGTGTCGAACTCGGCAAGGTCCTCGCCAAGCGCGTCGAGCCCGCGCTCACCGAAGGGGCCGAGGTGCCGGGCCTGGACGCCTCCACCAAGGCCCTGGTCGCCACCTACCGGGAGCTGCGCGGGCGGCAGTGAGCACGGTGCGGTAAGCGGGCGGCGGGGCGCCGTCCGCTTACCGTAGAATCCACCGCGTTCATCACAGCGAGCGCTCGGGGGAGCACAAGGTGGCACGTACGCCCGGAAGTTGGACCGGTGGCACGCTGACACTCCGGTCCGTGCTCATGCCTCACCACTTCGCCCGCGCGGTGTTCCACCCGGCCTGGATCCCGGACTCGCTCGACCCCACCATCGAGCGGCTCAAACGCTTCCGGATCATCGCCGGCGCGGTGGCCTCGCTGGGTGTCTACACCTACATCGAGGGCGGCTTCGCCGTCACGGAACTGCTGGAGAACGCGCTGACCGCCTCGGCGGTGCTGCTGTTCATCACCCCGTTGACCGTCGGCGTGATGCTCTTCGTGTGGCGGCGCACCGGCACGGTCCGCCAGCTGCGGGTGCCGCTCTTCAACGCCCTGAAACTGCTGCTGCTGTTCATCGGCTGCGTCGTGGCCGTGGTGCTGCTGGTGCAGACGACGAATTCGGCCGGGGGCAACGTCGCCGTGATCCTGGGCGCCGGTCTGACGATGATGTGGATGCTCGTCTTCGTGGCCAACGGAGCCGTGCGGGTCTCCGGCAACTTCTTCGGCACGGCCGCCGTGCACCGCTGTCTGCCCGCGCTGCTCGCCACGGTGACCAGCTGGCTGATGGCGATCCCCGACCTCGTCACCGGCGATCTGCACGGGCTGGGCCTCACCATGGGCATCGTCTTCATCCTGGGCGCCCCGGTCACGGTCACGGCGATCGCCCTGACGGAGATGGGCCGGCTGAAGCGGCGCTACGGCATCCGGCTGGGCACCCACCCGGCGAGCCTCCCGCCGGCCCCGGGCCCCACCCCGCCGATGCCGACGGGACTGCCGCACGTACCGCCGCAGGGGAACCCCTACGGCCATCCGCAGCCGCAGCAGCCCCCGTACGTCCCCGGGATGGGCGGCAACCCCTACGCGCCCGGCGCGGGCACCAACCCGTACGCCCCGCATCCGCAGCCGCCGTACCACCCGCGGAACCCGCGGGGCCCCTACGGCGGCTGACGCCGGGAGTGTTCGCCCCCGCCGCCCCTTCCCGCTCCCGTCCCCGGGGGCGCTGCCCCCGGACCCCCGCTCCTCAAACGCCGGAGGGGCTGAATTCAGCACCTCCGGCGTTTGAAGGAAGTCAGGCCACCGCGCTCAGCGTGTCCGCGAGGCGCCGCCGGGCCGCCCGCGCGGCGGGGAGGGCGGCGAGGGTCGCGGCACCCAGCACGGCGGCCGTGCCGAGCAGCAGCAGGAGGACGGGGGAGGGCCCCTGGGCGATCCCGGCGCCGATGCCGCTCGACCTCCCCTGGGCGTCGATCAGCCAGTGCGCCAGCGGCAGCCCCAGGGCCGTGGCGAGGAGCACGGCCGCCAGTGCCGTACCGGCGGTGGCGGTGACCGTGACGGCGGTGATCTGCCGGGGCGAGAGGCCGATGGCCTTGAGCGCCAGCAGATCGCGCTCGCCCTCCCGGACCGTGCCGCCGATCGCCGTCAGCAGCTCGATCAGACCGATCAGCGCGAGGACCACGACCAGCCCGAGGACGACCGCCCGCAGCGGGGACAGCCCGTCGGCCGGGTTCGTCACGGTGTGCACGTCCAGATGGCCGCGCCCCGCGGCCGTCAGCCGCCCGGCGACCGCGCCCGGGTCCGCGCCGGGGTCCAGCCGGAGCTGGTAGAGGGCGGGCCGCAGGCCGGGGTCGTTGGCGCGGAGGGTGTCCAGCGAGGTCGAGATGACCCGGCCGGCGTTCTCCGGTTCGATGCTGCGGCCGACGATGTGCAGGATCTGCGGCTGGTCGCCGACGGTCATCCGCACCCAGTCACCGACCCGCACGTGCAGCAGGTCGAGCAGCCCCTGCCCGGCCACCGCCTCGTCCGGCCCGCGCGCGGCGCGGCCCTCGGCCAGCGTGAACGGGTACGGCTCGGCGTGCGTGCCGAGGCCGCGCAGGGCGATCGTGGCGGTCTGGCCGGGGACCAGCGCGGCCACCTCCACGCCCGGATAGGCGGCGGCGACCTGCGGATCGCGTTCCAGCAGCGCGTGGGCCTCCCGGTCGCCCAGCGAGGCGTCCGCGCGGACGCTCAGAGCGGTGGGCAGCCCCATCCGCTCGGGGCTGCTGTGGAAGCGGTCGATGGTGGTCCAGGCGCTCAGCGCCACGACGATCAGCAGCAGCGGCAGCGCCAGCCTGCCCACCGCCGCCAGGGAACGCGGGCGGCGCGTGAACGCCTTGTGCCAGCCCAGCACCAGCGCGGGCGGCACCCGCGCGCCCAGCGCCCGTCGCGCCACGCCGGTCAGGCGCCCGGACGGGGCCGCCGCCGGGCGCGGCACCGGCACCGGCGGCACCCGTCCCGCCCGCCAGGCGGCCAGCCCGGTGGTCGCGCCGATGAACAGCACGGCCCCGACCGGCACCGTGAACAGCGCCACGGTGTGTCCGGGCAGCCCCTGCCACACGTCGACCGCGTCCCCGAGCCGGCCCGGCACCGCGCCGCCCAGCGCCTCGGTGAGCACGGCGGCGGCCACGGCACCGAGCAGGGCGTAGAGGAGGTGCTGGATCAGGAAGACACGTACGACCTGACCGGGGGTGAAGCCGATCGCCTTGAGGATGGAGATGTCCCGCAGATGCCCCCGGATCCGGGTGCCGATCGCCCCGTGCACGGCGAACCCGGCGGCCAGCAGTGCGCCCAGTCCGAACAGCCCGAGCACCTGGCCGAGCAGCCGGTTGTCGCCCTGGGCCTCGGCGCGGGCCTGCTGCCAGGTCGCCACCTCGCCGATCGCCCCGGCGCCCAGCTCGGTGACCGCCCGCTGCACGGCGTACCCGGTGTCGCCCGGGTCGGCCAGCCGCAGCCCGACCACCTGGCCGCCCGGATCCGCCACGGCCGACGGCAGGGCCCACACCAGGCCCGCCCGCTCGCCCGTCCGGTAGCGGGGCTCGGCTGTGTCGGCGACGCCCACCACGGTCAGCTTCCGGGCGGTGCCGGGCACGGTGAGGGTGTCACCGGGTGCCGTCAGCAGGGCCCGGGCCAGCCGGCTCTCCAGGACCACCCCGTCCGGGGTCGCCGGGTCCAGCCAGTGCCCCGAGGTGATCAGCGGACGGCCCACCTCGGGTTTCTCCGGGGTGCCGCGCAGTTCGACGGAGGCACGGCCGCCCGGGGAGGCGAGGGTGGTCGCGGCCGTGGGGTAGGGACCGGCGACGGACTCCACGCCGTCCAGGGCGGCCAGCCTGCCGGCGTCGGCGGAGGCGGTGGTGTGCAGCGTGACGTGCGCGCCGTGTGCCTGGGTGAAGACGCGCTGCCAGGGGTTGGTGGCGTACCCGAACAGGGCCGCCGCCAGCAGCAGGGACGCGACGATGCCCGCGGTCGCGAGAACCAGGAACAGCGCCTCGCCGCGGTGCGTGCGCAGATCGGAGTGCGCCCAGCGCAGGGTGGCCCGCACCGGCCTCAGCCCCTCGGCCGGGGGCGGTCGTGATGGCCCATGTCAGTCCTTGAGCTCCAGCACGCCGGACGTCCCGGCCCGGCGCGGCGGTGTGCCGCCGTCGAGTTCGGCGTCGTCGGCGATCCGGCCGTCGAAGAAGCTGATCACGCGGTCGGCCGCGCTCGCCAGCCGGGCGTCGTGCGTGACCAGCAGGATCGTCTGGCCCCGCCCGTGGAAGCGGGACAGCAGCCGCATCACCTCGCGGGTGCCCTTGCTGTCCAGGCTGCCCGCGGGCTCGTCGGCCAGCAGCAGCGGCGGATGGTTGACCAGCGCCCGGGCGAGCGCGACCCGCTGCTGCTCACCGCCGGACAGTTCGCCCGGCATGCTCCGCTCCTTGCCCTCCAGACCCAGCTCGGCGAGGAGTTCCTCCCGCCCGGCGCGCGCCTTCTTCGGCGGCACCCCGGCGAGCAGGGCGGGCAGCTCCACGTTGTCGGCGACCGACAGGTCGGAGACGAGGTTGAAGAACTGGAAGACGATCCCGATGCGCTTGCGGCGCTCGACCGCCCAACGCGCCTCGCCGTAGCCGTCGGTGCACTCGCCGTCCAGCCAGATGCTGCCCGCGTCGGGCCGCTGGAGCCCGCCGAGCAGATGCAGCAGGGTCGACTTGCCCGCGCCGGACGGGCCGGTGATCGCCACGAACTCGCCGCGCGCCACCCGCAGATCGACGCCGCGTACGGCGTGCGCCGGTGCGCCCTCGCCGTGGTGCGTCTTGACCAGGCCTTCGGCGCGCAGCACGGGAGCGGTGCTCTCGCTCACTCCAGCTCCTCCAGCTCTTCCTGACACCGCTCCAGCCAGTCGAGGTCGGCCTGAAGATGCAGCATCGCGCCCTCGATCAGCAGATGGGAGATGCGGTTGTCCCGGTCCTCGGCGGCGGCCAGCTTCGACAACTGCCGCATGGTGTTCAGATACTGGCGCCGCTGCCTGTTGATCAGGGAGATCTGGTCGGCGAGACCGGTCTGCGGGGCCAGGGCCAGCTTCATGAAGAACTCGTCCCGCACCCGCGGCTCGTCCGCCGTCTCCTCGTACCAGGCGCGCAGCGCCTCCCGCCCGGCGTCGGTGAGGTGGTAGACCTTCTTGTTGGGCCGGCTCGACTGCTCGACGTCCTCGCCCTCGATCAGTCCCGACTTCTCGAGGCGGCCGAGGGTGACGTAGATCTGGCCGACGTTCGGCTGAGGGTACGCGGAGCCCAGCAGTTGCTCAAGGTCCTGCTTGAGCTCGTAGCCGTGGGCCGGACCACGGGCGAGCAGCGCGAGGAGGGGCAGCCGCACTCGTGCTCTCCTCCTCGCCCGTGGGTAATGTGCACCGGGCTCTAGTATCGCGCATACCTAACAGGTATACATGGCCACTGACCGCCGGGCGATGGTGCCCGGGGTGCCGGTGTTACAGGGAGGAACCTATGCGGTGGATCCATGCCGCGGGTAGGGGCCTCCTCGTCCTGATCGTCGTCCTGACCGGTTACGTCGCCTCCGGCGCGCGGGCCGACGAGGGCGACGGGAGCGGTCGCGGACCGCTCACCCTGGCCACCGCGGGCGACCTCACCGGCTATCTCGGCTCCGTGCTCGACGGCTGGAACCGCACCCACCCCGGCGAGCGGGTCACGCTCGTCGAGCTGCCCGACTCCGCCGACGAGACCCGGGCGCAGATGATCACCGACCTGCGCGGCGCCGAGCGCGGCCGGTTCGACGTGCTCAACATCGACGTCAGCTGGACCTCGGAGTTCGCCGCCGCCGGCTGGATCCGCCCGCTGCCCCGCGACCGCTTCCCGCTCGGCACCTTCCTGCCCCGCGTCGTGGACACGGCGACCTATGACGGGCGCCTGTACGCCGTCCCGTACGTCACCAACGCCGGGCTGCTCCTCTACCGCAAGGACGTCCTCGCCGACGCGGGTGTCCCGCCGCCGCGGACCTGGGCCGAACTGGAGCGGGCCGCGAGGACCGTCGCCCCGGAGCACGGCCTCGACGGCTACGCGGGCCAGTTCCTGCCCTACGAGGGGCTCACCGTGAACGCCGCCGAGGCCGTCTACTCGGCGGGCGGCACCATCCTCGGCGACGAGGGCGAACGCGTCACCGTGAACTCCCGGGCCGCCGCCGAGGGCATCGGCTTCCTCGCCCGCGGGGTCCGCGAGGGCTGGATACCGCGAGAGGCGCTGACGTACAAGGAGGAGGAGTCCAAGCGGGCCTTCCAGGACGGCAGGCTGCTCTTCCTGCGCAACTGGCCCTACGCCTACGTCGCCGCCTCCGCCCCGGGCTCCGAGGTCGCCGGCAAGGTCGGCGCCGTACCGCTGCCGGGGCCGGACGGCCCGGGGACGAGTGTCCTCGGCGGCTCCAACCTGGCCGTCAGCAGCCAGGCCCGGCACCCCGACTCCGCCGCCCGCCTGATCGCGTACCTCACCAGCGAGCGCGTGCAGCGCCAGGTCCTCACGCGCGGCGCCCTGCCGCCGGTGCGGGCCGCGCTCTACGACGATCCCGGACTGGTCCGGCGCTTCCCCTATCTGCCGACCCTGCGCGAGAGCGTGCTCGCCGCCGCCCCGCGCCCCAAGAGCCCGCGCTACGACCAGGTGAGCCTGGTGGTGCAGGCGGTGGTGCACGACGCGATGACCGGGCGGCAGACGCCCGAGGCCGCGGTGCGCCGGCTGGCGACCGAACTCGCCGCCGTCTCCTCTCGCTAGACCCTCCGTAGTTACTTGTTAGGTAACGCGGACGTCTCAAACGTGCCCGTTATGTGCCATTGAGTTCCGGTATGCACCCGTCAACTCGTCAGTAGCTTGGGTACGTTCATTGACACCCTCGCGACATCGCTACCTAACATGCATGCATAACGAACAGCGCTCCTCACAGACAGGTCAACGGGGTGAACAGGCACCACTGGTGGCGTGACGCGGTGATCTACCAGGTGTACGTCCGCAGCTTTCTGGACAGCACCGGTGACGGCATCGGCGATCTCGCCGGGGTCAGGGCGGGGCTGCCCTACCTCAGGAAGCTCGGCGTGGACGGCATCTGGCTGAGCCCCTTCTATCCCTCTCCGCAGCACGACCACGGCTACGACGTCGCCGACTACCGCGACGTCGACCCCGTCTTCGGCGACCTCGCCGAGTTCGACCTGCTGGTGGCCGCCGCCCGCCGGCTCGGCATCAAGGTGCTGCTCGACATCGTCCCCAACCACTGCTCCAGCGAGCACCCCTGGTTCCGCGAGGCCCTCGCCGCCCGCCCCGGCAGCCCCGCACGCGCCCGCTTCCACTTCGCCGCCGGCCGCGGACCCGACGGCGCCGAGCCGCCCAACAACTGGCACGCCATGTTCGGCGGCCCCGCCTGGACCCGGGTCACCGAGCCGGACGGCCGCCCCGGCCAGTGGTACCTGCACATGTTCACGCCCGAACAGCCCGACTGGAACTGGCGCGAGCCCGAGGTCGCCGCCGAGTTCGAGAAAACCCTCCGGTTCTGGCTGGACCGGGGCGTCGACGGCTTCCGCATCGACGTCGCCGCGGGCCTCTTCAAGCACCCGGAACTGCCCGACTCACCCGACCCGGAGGCCGACGCCCGCACCCGCGACTCGGTCAACCCGCTCGCCTGGAACCAGCCCGAGGTGCACGAGGTGTGGCGGCACTGGCGGGCCGTCTGCGAGGAGTACACCGCCCGCGACGGCCGCGAACGGCTCCTGGTCGGGGAGGTGTCCGTGCCGACGGCCCGCGAACACGCCCGCTACGTCCGCGAGGACGAGCTCCACCAGGCCTTCTTCTTCGACCTCCTCGGCGCCCCCTGGGACGCCGACGCCTTCCGCAAGGTCATCTCCGAGGCCATGCAGGACATCGCCGGCACCGGCTCCACCGTCACCTGGGTCCTCAACAACCACGACCAGGTCCGCACCGTCACCCGCTACGGCGAACCCGCCGGCGGCAGCGGGCTCGGCGCCGCCCGCGCCCGCGCCGCCGCCCTGCTGATGCTGGCGCTGCCCGGCGCCGCGTACATCTACCAGGGCGAGGAACTGGGCCTGCCCGAGGTCGTCGACCTGCCCGACGACGTGCTCACCGACCCGATCTTCCGCCGCACCGGCAGTCGCGCCCGGATACGCGACGGCTGCCGGGTGCCGCTGCCCTGGTCGGGACAGGCCTCCCCGTTCGGCTTCACCTCCGGCGCCGAGGGGGCCAAGCCGTGGCTGCCGCAGCCGGAGTACTTCGCCGAGTACGCCACCCACCGCGCCCTCGCCGACACCCGCTCCTCCTGGCACCTCTACCGCGACGGACTGCAACTGCGCGCTGCCCTGCCCCAGTTGGGCGAGGGAACGCTGCGCTGGCTGGACACCCAGCCCGGCGTCCTCGCCTTCACCCGCGGCGACGGCCTGGTCTGCGCCGTCAACTTCGGCACGGCCCCCGTACCCGCCCCGGTCGCCGGCACCCCGCTGCTCGCCAGCGGCCCCTGCCCGCCCGGGGTGCTCCCCGGCTCCACCGCCGCCTGGTGGATCGACGGCTCCTGAACGCCCGACCGACACTCCCGAAGGGACATCGACGATGATGCGACGACGTACCACCCTGCTCACCGGATGCACCGCCCTCGTCCTCGCGCTCGGCGCGACCGCCTGCGGCAGCGGCGACCCCGTCTCGGCCGGAGGCGGCGACAAGTCGCTCGACGGCCAGACCGTCACCGTGGCCGGCGTCTGGTCCGGCAGCGAGCAGAAGAACTTCCAGAAGGTGCTCGACGCCTTCACCGAGAAGACCGGCGCCAAGACCCAGTTCGTGTCCACCGGCGACAACGTCTCCACCGTCGTCGGCAGCAAGATCGAGGGCGGCAACGCCCCCGACGTCGTGATGGTCCCCCAGGTCGGCGTGCTCAAGCAGTTCGCCGAGAAGGGCTGGCTCAAGCCCCTCGACGAGAAGGTGCGGTCCACGGTGGGCGGCAACTTCGCCGACGTGTGGCAGAACTACGGCAGCGTCGACGGCAAGCTGTACGGCCTGTACTTCAAGGCCGCCCACAAGTCGACCGTCTGGTACAGCCCCGACGCCCTCGAACAGGCCGGCGTCACCCCGCCGAAGACCTACGACGCCATGCTGGAGAACGGGCGGACCATCTCCGACTCCGGTCTCGCCGCGTTCTCCGTCGCCGGACAGGACGGCTGGACGCTCACCGACTGGTTCGAGAACGTCTACCTCTCCCAGGCCGGACCCGAGAAGTACGACGCCCTCGCCGCGCACGAACTCAAGTGGACCGACCCGACCGTGGTCGAGGCACTCACCACCCTCGGCAAGCTCTTCAAGGACAAGCAGCTCGTCGCCGGCGGTCAGAAGGAGGCCCTCAACACCGACTTCCCCGGCTCCGTGGAGAAGGTCTTCGGCCCCGAGGCCGAGGCCGCCATGGTCTACGAGGGCGACTTCGTCGCCGGCGTCGCCAAGGACCAGTTCGGCAGGACCATCGGCACCGACGCGAACTTCTTCCCCTTCCCGCCGGTCGGCGACGGCAAGGCACCCGTCGTCAGCGGCGGCGACGCGGCCGTCGTCCTCAAGGACGGCAAGAACAGCGAGGCCGGGATGGCACTCGTGGAGTACCTGGCCACCCCGGAGGCCGCCGCCGTGTGGGCCGAGGCGGGCGGCTTCCTCTCCCCGAACAAGAAGCTCGACCTCTCCTCCTACGGCGACGACGTCACCCGCGCCACCGCCGAGTCCCTGATCGAGGCCGGCGACTCGGTCCGCTTCGACATGTCCGACCAGGCCCCGGCGGCCTTCGGCGGCACCAAGGGCACCGGTGAGTGGAAGATCCTCCAGGACTTCCTGCGCGACCCGGCCGACCCGCGCAAGACCGCCGCCGAGCTCGAGGACGCCGCGGCCAAGGCGTACGGGAACTGACGGCCGTGACCGCCACACTGCTGAAAGAGGCGAGCCCTCCGACACCCGCGCACCCCGACGGCGCGCACGGCCGGCGCTCGCGCCGGCGGGGACGGGTCATCGCCCTGCTCTTCGTGTTCCCCGCGCTGCTCCTGCTGGGCGCGCTGGTCGTGTACCCGGTCCTGTTCTCCGTCGGCCGCAGCCTCTTCGACGCCTCCGGCACCCGGTTCGTGGGCGGCGAGAACTACGCCGAGATGTTCCGCGACCCGGCCACCCTCAAGGCCGTCCGGAACACCGCGATCTGGGTCGTCGTGGCACCGACGCTGCTGACCGGGCTCGGCCTGATCCTGGCCGTCCTGGTGGAGAAGGTCCGCTGGGCCACCGCCTTCAAACTGCTGCTGTTCATGCCGATGGCGGTGTCCTTCCTCGCCGCCGGCATCATCTTCCGGCTCGCCTACGACGAGGACCCGGACAAGGGCGTGCTCAACGCGGCCGTCGTCTCCGTCCACGACGCCTTCAAGGGCACCTCCTCCTACCCGACCGCCCGCGCCCGTGACGGCGAGGGGCTGACCAAGGGGGCGGACGGGTCGTACAGCACCGGGGCGGACGTCTCGCCCGGCGGCACGGCGGCACTGGGGCTGGTCGGTGTCGCCCCCAAGGATCTGCCGGGGGACGCAGAACCCGCCTCCGCCGCGGCGGCCCGCGAGGCCGGCGCCGACGAGGTGCGCGGTGTCGTCTACCTCGACTTCACGCCCGGCGGGGGAGGCCGGCCGGGCGCGGTCGACCGGAAGGAGAGCGGACTGCCCGGGGTGACGGTCGAGGCGGTGCGCGACGGGGAGACGGTCGCGAGCACCACCACCGCGGCCGACGGCTCCTTCCGGTTCGCCGGGCTGGACAGCGGCTCGTACGCCCTCAAGCTGCCCTCGTCCAATTTCGCGGCGCCCTACGACGGCGTCTCCTGGCTCGGCCCGGCGCTCGTCACACCGGCGATCATCGGCGCGTACCTGTGGATCTGGACCGGGTTCGCGATGGTGCTGATCGGGGCGGGTCTTTCCACGCTGCCCCGGGACGCCCTGGAGGCGGCGCGGATGGACGGGGCGAACGAGTGGCAGATCTTCCGGCGGATCACGGTGCCGTTGCTGGCGCCGGTGCTCACCGTCGTCTTCGTGACGCTGGTGATCAACGTGATGAAGGTCTTCGACCTCGTCTACATCATCGCGCCCGGACCGGTGCAGGAGGACGCGACCGTCCTCGCGACACAGATGTGGCTGGTGTCGTTCGGCGGCGGCAACAACCAGGGTCTGGGCAGCGCGCTCGGCGTCCTGCTGCTGCTCCTGGTCATTCCGGCCATGGTGTTCAACGTCCGTCGTTTTCGTAGGAGTCAGCGATGAGCGCGGTGCGGCGTGTCCTGGGCAACGCGGTGGTGCAGGCGTTCCTGGTGGTGATCGGGCTGGTGTGGATGACTCCGCTGGCCGGTCTGTTCCTGTCCTCGCTGCGGTCCGCCGAGGACACGGCCACGGGGGGCTGGTGGACGGTCTTCACCAGCCCCGGGCAGCTGTCCTTCGACAACTACTCGGCGCTGCTGGAGAACTCCGGTATCACGCAGGCGTTCTGGAACACCGTGCTGATCTCGGTGCCCACGACCGTGCTGGTCGTGGTCGTGGCGGCGCTCGCCGGATACGCCTTCGCGTGGCTGGACTTCCCCGGCCGGGAACCGGTGTTCCTCGTCGTGGTCGCGCTGTTGGTGGTGCCCGTGCAGATCGGGTTGCTGCCGGTGGCGAAACTCTTCGGGCAGCTGGGGCTGTTCGGGACGATTCCCGGGGTCGTGCTGTTCCACGTGGCGTACGGGCTGCCGTTCGCGGTGTTCCTGCTGCGGAACTACTTCGCGGAGATGCCGAAGGAGATGCTGGAGGCGGCGCGGATGGACGGGGGGAGCGAGTGGCGGATCTTCACCCGGCTGGTGCTGCCGGTGGGGCGGCCGGCGATCGCGAGCCTCGCGATCTTCCAGTTCCTGTGGGTGTGGAACGACATGCTGGTGGCGTTGCTGTTCGCGGACAGTTCGTCGCAGCCGTTGACTGTGCAACTTCAGTCGCAGATTCGGCAGTTCGGCAGCAACGTGGATGTGCTGGCGCCCGGGGCGTTTCTGTCGCTCGTGGTGCCGGTGGTCGTGTTCTTCGCGTTCCAGCGGCACTTCGTGCAGGGGGTCATGGCGGGGTCCGTGAAGTAGGGGTGGGGCGGTCGAGGGTTTTCGCCCCCGCCGCCCCTTCCCGTCCCGTCCCTGGGGGCTTCGCCCCCAGACCCCCTTTTTCGGCCCTTCGGGCCTCGTCCTCAAACGCCGGACGGGCTGGGTTATGCGGACGCCGGTGGGTACAGGGACCTTGGGAGTCGGGAGGCCGCTGCCGCGTCCAGGAGCCACAACGTGCGGGCTCGGCCGTAGGCGCCCGCTGCCGGGGCCTGGATCTCTCCCGCGCCCGAGAGGGCGATCTCCGCCGCCTCCGCCTTGTCCTCGCCCGCGGCCAGGAGCCAGACCTCGCGGGCCGCCCGGATCGCGGGGAGGGTCAGCGTGACCCTGGTCGGCGGGGGCTTGGGGGCGCCGTGGACACCCACCACCGTGCGTTCCGTCTCCCGGACCGCCGGGAGCTCCGGGAAGAGGGAGGCCACATGCGTGTCCGGGCCGACGCCCAGCATCAGGACGTCGAACGTCGGGACCGGGCCGTGGTTCTCGGGACCGGCCGCCGCGGCCAGCTCCTCCGCGTAGGCGGCCGCCGCCGCGTCCACGTCCGTGCCGTGCGGGCCGTCCGACGCGGGCATGGCGTGCACGCGCCTCGGGTCCAGCGGCACCGTGTCGAGCAGCGCCTCACGGGCCTGGGTGACATTGCGCTCCGGGTCGCCCTCCGGGAGGAAGCGCTCATCGCCCCACCACAGGTCGAGCCGGGCCCAGTCGATCGCGTCCCGCGCCGGGGCCGCCGCCAGCGCGGCCAGCAGGCCGTTGCCGTTGCGGCCGCCGGTCAGGACGACGGAGGCCGAACCCCGCGACGCCTGGGCATCCACGATCTTCGTGATCAGCCGGGCCGCCGCGGCCTGCGCCATCAGCTCCTTGTCCCGGTGCACGACCAGCTGCGGTGCCGTACTCACTTCGCCGCCGCCCTCTTCACCGGGGCCTGCGCCGTCGCCTCTGCCGCGGGACCTTTCGCAGCCTCCTCGACGGGAGCGGGGACCGCTTCCGGTCCTCCTTTGGCCGGACCGGCCGGAGCGGCCGGAGCGTCACCCCCGTCCGAGGTCTTCAGGCGCTCCACGCCGTAGCGAAGCGCCGACGCGTACGTGTCGTCCGGGTCCAGGCGGCGCAGCTCCTCCGCGATCAGCTCCGCCGTGTCCCGGCGCTTGAGCGCCACCGCGCGCTTCGGCTGACCCTGGATGGACAGCGTCGCCAGCGAACCGTCGGCACGGTCCAGCACGATCGGCCCGCAGTCGGTGTCCATCCGGACCGCCGTGAGCCCCGGGCCGCTGGACCGCGACCGCCTGACGGGGACGTCCAGCCGGTCCGCGAGCCACATCGCCAGCAGCTCACAGCTCGGGTTGAACTCCTCGCCCTCCACCTCGACGCCCTGCACCTCGCAGGCGACCTGGTCCAGCGCCGCGGCCAGCATCGAACGCCACGGCGTGATGCGGGTCCACGACAGGTCCGTGTCACCGGGGGTGTAGGCGTCCGCGCGGGCGGCGAGCTCCTCCACCGGCTTCTCGCAGGCGTAGGTGTCGGTCACCCTGCGCTGGGCCAGCGCGCCCAGCGGGTCCTTCGCCGGGTCCAGCGGGGCGTTGACCGGCCACCACACCACCACCGGGGCGTCCGGCAGCAGCAGCGGCAGCACCACCGACTGGGCGTGGTCGACGACCTCGCCGTACAGGCGGAGCACGACGGTCTCACCGGTGCCCGCGTCCGCGCCCACCCGTACCTCGGCGTCGAGGCGGGACTGGGTGCGGTCACGGGGGGATCGGGAGACGCGCTTGATGACGACCAGCGTGCGCGAGGGGTGCTCGTGCGAGGCGTCGCCGGCCGCCTTCAGCGCGTCGTAGGCGTTCTCCTCGTCCGTCACGATGACCAGCGTGAGCACCATGCCGACGGCCGGTGTGCCGATGGCCCGGCGGCCCTGCACCAGTGCCTTGTTGATCTTGCTGGCCGTGGTGTCCGTGAGGTCTGTCTTCATGGCCGGCGCCAGCTCCGTCCGTCTCGCTCGAGCATTTCGTCCGCCTCGACGGGTCCCCAGGTACCGGCCGGGTACTGGGCCGGCTTGCCGTTCGCGTCCCAGTACTCCTCGATCGGGTCCAGGATCTTCCAGGACAGCTCGACCTCCTCCGTGCGCGGGAAGAGGTTGGAGTCGCCGAGCAGGACGTCGAGGATGAGCCGCTCGTACGCCTCCGGGCTGGACTCGGTGAACGACTCGCCGTACGCGAAGTCCATCGACACGTCCCGGATCTCCATCGACGTGCCCGGCACCTTGGAACCGAAGCGGACGGTGACGCCCTCGTCGGGCTGGACGCGGATGACGATCGCGTTCGAGCCCAGTTCCTCGGTGGCCGTCGTGTCGAAGGGGGAGTGCGGCGCCCGCTGGAAGACCACCGCGATCTCGGTGACCCGGCGGCCCAGCCGCTTGCCGGTGCGCAGATAGAAGGGGACGCCCGCCCAGCGGCGGTTGTCGATGCCCAGCCTGATGGCGGCATAGGTGTCGGTCTTCGAGGAGGCGTCGATGCCGTCCTCCTCCAGATACCCGACCGCCTTCGCGCCGCCCTGCCAGCCGGCCGAGTACTGCCCGCGGACCGTGTCCCGGCCCAGGTCCTTCGGCAGCCGCACGGCACCGAGCACCTTGGTCTTCTCCGCCGCCAGCGCGTCCGCGTCGAAGGAGGCCGGCTCCTCCATCGCGGTGAGGGCCATCAGCTGGAGCAGGTGGTTCTGGATGACGTCGCGGGCGGCGCCGATGCCGTCGTAGTAGCCGGCCCGGCCGCCGATGCCGATGTCCTCGGCCATGGTGATCTGCACATGGTCCACGAACGACCGGTTCCAGATCGGCTCGAACATGGTGTTGGCGAAGCGCAGCGCCAGGATGTTCTGGACCGTCTCCTTGCCCAGGTAGTGGTCGATGCGGAAGACCTGCTCCGGGGCGAACACCTCGTGGACGATCGCGTTCAGTTCCTCGGCCGACTTCAGGTCGTGCCCGAACGGCTTCTCGATGACCGCCCGGCGCCAGGAGCCGCCCGTCTGATCGGCCAGTCCGTGCTTCTTCAGCTGCTGGATGACCACCGGGAAGGAACGCGGCGGCACCGACAGGTAGAAGGCGAAGTTGCCGCCCGTGCCCTGCGCCTTGTCCAGCTCCTCGATCGTGCCGCGCAGCCGCTCGAAGGACTCGTCGTCGTCGAAGGTGCCCTGCACGAAGCGCATGCCCTGGATGAGCTGCTGCCAGACCTCCTCGCGGAAGGGGGTGCGGGCGTGCTCCTTGACCGCGTCGTGGACCACCTGGGCGAAGTCCTCGTGCGCCCACTCGCGGCGGGCGAAGCCCACCAGCGAGAAGCCCGGGGGCAGCAGCCCCCGGTTGGCGAGGTCGTACACGGCCGGCATCAGCTTCTTGCGGGACAGGTCGCCCGTCACGCCGAAGATGACCAGGCCCGACGGCCCCGCGATACGCGGGAGCCGTCGGTCGGCGGGGTCACGCAGCGGGTTGCTGCTCGACAAGGTTTCAGCCCTCCGACGGGGCGAGGCGCTGGAGCTCCGCCTCGGTCGACTTCAGCAGGTCGTTCCAGGACGCCTCGAACTTGTCGACGCCCTCGTCCTCCAGAAGCTGCACCACGTCGTCGTACGCGATGCCGAGCGCCTCGACCGCGTCCAGGTCGGCGCGGGCCTGCTCGTAGGTGCCGGCGACGGCGTCGCCCCGGATCTCGCCCTGCTCCTCGGTGGCGACCAGCGTCGCCTCGGGCATGGTGTTCACCGTGTTCGGCGCCACCAGCTCGTCGACGTACATCGTGGACTTGTACGCCTTGTCCTTCACACCGGTCGACGCCCACAGCGGACGCTGCTGGTTGGCGCCCTCGCGCTCCAGCGCGGACCAGCGGTCGGTGGAGAAGACCTCCTCGTACGCCTGGTAGGCGAGGCGCGCGTTGGCGATGGCGGCCTTGCCGCGCAGCGCCTTGGCCTCGTCGGTGCCCAGGGCGTCGATCCGCTTGTCGATCTCGGTGTCCACGCGGGACACGAAGAAGGACGCCACGGAGTGGATCTTCGACAGGTCCAGGCCCTTGGCCTTCGCCTTCTCCAGGCCCGCCTGGTAGGCGTCCATGACCTCGCGGTAGCGCTCCAGCGAGAAGATCAGCGTGACGTTGACGCTGATGCCGTTGCCGATCGTCTCGGTGATCGCCGGCAGACCCGCCTTGGTGGCCGGGATCTTGATCAGCGTGTTGGGCCGGTCCACCAGCCAGGCCAGCTGCCGGGCCTCGGCGACCGTCGCCTTGGTGTTGTGGGCCAGCCGCGGGTCGACCTCGATCGAGACCCGGCCGTCCTGGCCGTCGGTGGCGTCGAAGACCGGGCGCAGGATGTCGGCGGCGTCGCGGACGTCCGCCGTGGTGATCATGCGGATGGCCTCTTCGACGGTGACCTTGCGGGCGGCGAGGTCGGAGAGCTGCTGGTCGTAGCCGTCGCCCTCGGAGATCGCCTTCTGGAAGATCGTCGGGTTGGTGGTGACGCCCACGACGTGCTGCTGGTCGATCAGCTCGGCGAGGTTGCCGGACGTGATCCGCTTGCGCGACAGGTCGTCCAGCCAGATCGCGACGCCTTCGTCGGAAAGGCGCTTGAGTGCGTCTGTCATGGAAATTCCATCTCCTACGTGTCGTATGTGAGCGTCAGCGCTGGGCTGCGGCGATCGATTCCCGGGCCTGGGCGGCCACGTTCTCGGCGGTGAAGCCGAACTCCTTGAACAGGACCTTGCCGTCGGCGGAGGCACCGAAGTGCTCCAGGGAGACGATGCGGCCGGCGTCCCCGACGTACTTGTGCCACGTGAGGCCGATCCCCGCCTCGACGGCGACCCGGGCCTTCACGGAGGGCGGCAGGACGCTGTCCCGGTACCCCTGGTCCTGCTCCTCGAACCACTCCACGGACGGCATGGACACCACCCGCGTCGGCACACCGTCGGCCTGGAGCCGCTCCCGCGCCTCGACAGCGACGTGCACCTCGGAACCGGTCGCGATGAGGATCACCTGCGGTTCGCCGCCCTCGGCCTCGAACAGCACGTAGCCGCCGCGCGCGGCGTCCTCGTTCGGCTCGTAGGTCGGCACGCCCTGGCGGGTGAGGGCCAGGCCGTGGGGGGTTCCCTTGCCGAACTCCTTGGTCCAGCGGGTGAGGATCTCGCGCCAGGCGATCGCGGTCTCGTTGGCGTCCGCCGGGCGGACGACGTTCAGACCCGGGATGGCGCGCAGCGAGGCCAGGTGCTCGACCGGCTGGTGCGTCGGGCCGTCCTCACCGAGACCGATGGAGTCGTGCGTCCACACGTACGTCACCGGCAGGTGCATCAGCGCGGACAGGCGCACCGCGTTGCGCATGTAGTCGGAGAACACCAGGAAGGTGCCGCCGTAGATGCGGGTGTTGCCGTGCAGCGCGATGCCGTTCATCTCGGCGGCCATGGCGTGCTCACGGATGCCGAAGTGGATCGTCCGCCCGTAGGGGTCGGCCTCGGGGAGCGGGTTGCCGGCCGGGAGGAAGGACGAGGTCTTGTCGATGGTGGTGTTGTTGGAGCCGGCCAGGTCGGCCGAGCCGCCCCACAGCTCCGGGACCACGGCGCCGAGCGCCTGGAGCACCTTGCCGGACGCGGCACGGGTGGCGACGCCCTTGCCCGGCTCGAACACCGGGATCGCGTCCTGCCAGCCCTTGGGGAGCTCACCGGCGGCGATCCGGTCGTACTCGGCGGCGCGCTCGGGGTTGTTGTCCCGCCACTGCTGGAAGGACTTCTCCCACTCGGCCTTCGCCTCGGCGCCGCGCTCCAGTGCCTTGCGGGTGTGGCCGATGACCTCGTCGGTCACCTCGAACGCCTGCTCGGGGTCGAAGCCCAGTACGCGCTTGGTGGCCGCGACCTCGTCGTCGCCCAGCGCCGAGCCGTGCGCGGCCTCGGTGTTCTGGGCGTTCGGGGCGGGCCAGGCGATGATCGACCGCATGGCGATGAAGGACGGCTTGTCCGTGACCTTCTTCGCCTCCTGGATCGCGTCGTAGATCGCGTTCGGGTCCAGGTCGCCGTCCGGCTTCGGGGCCACGCGCTGCACGTGCCAGCCGTACGCCTCGTACCGCTTGACCGTGTCCTCCGAGACGGCCGTCTCGGTGTCGCCCTCGATCGAGATGTGGTTGTCGTCCCACAGCAGCACCAGGTTGCCCAGCTTCTGGTGCCCGGCCAGCGAGGACGCCTCGGCGGAGATGCCTTCCTGGAGGCAGCCGTCACCGGCGATGCAGTAGACGTAGTGGTCGAAGGGGGACTCGCCCTCGGCGGCCTCCGGGTCGAACAGACCGCGCTCGTAGCGGGCGGCCATCGCCATGCCCACCGCGTTGGCGACACCCTGGCCCAGCGGGCCGGTCGTGGTCTCCACACCGGTGGTGTGGCCGTACTCCGGGTGGCCCGGGGTCTTCGAGCCCCAGGTGCGGAAGGCCTTCAGGTCGTCCAGCTCCAGGCCGAAGCCGGCCAGGTACAGCTGGGTGTAGAGCGTGAGGGACGAGTGGCCAGCGGACAGCACGAAGCGGTCGCGCCCGACCCAGTCGGCGTCCGCCGGGTCGTGCCGCATCACCTTCTGGAAGAGGGTGTACGCGGCAGGCGCCAGGCTCATCGCCGTACCCGGATGGCCGTTACCGACCTTCTGTACGGCATCGGCGGCCAGGACGCGGGCGGTGTCGACGGCCCGCTGGTCCAACTCGGTCCACTCGAGGTCTGTGGTGGTCGGCTTTGTGCTCACCCTGAGTCAGGGCTCCTCTCCACATGTTTCGGATGCCGGTGACGGCCCACCGGCGAGGTTGAGCCTACCCCCGTAGGACGTGCGTTCTTCCGCGTCGTTCCAGAGTGCGGGCACTCCCTTCGATCCGCCTCCTGACTGGGAAGTTTCCGCATTCGGCAGATGAATACGGGGCCGCTCATCCGGGTGCTCAATCGAGCCCGGAGGCGCACCTCGGAGGGCGCCGGCCAACACGAGCGGACCCCCGCGAATGTCCGGGTCTGGGCAACGTCTACAGTGGCGTGGTACGCGCGAGCCTTTACCGCCACTTCACCTGGGGAGGCTTGCTGGGATGTCTCTGTAGGGGTGTGCGTGACGGCCGTTGAATCCCGTCCAGCGGGGGTAGTGGGGACCAGTCAGAGCCCTGCCCGTCGGCCGTTCGGGGCCCGTGCGATGGCGTTCGTGGCTCTCACCAAGCCGAGGATCATCGAACTGCTGCTCATCACCACCGTCCCGGTGATGTTCCTGGCGCAGCAGGGTGTGCCCGACCTGACCCTGGTGCTGCTGACCTGTGTCGGCGGCTACCTGTCGGCGGGCGGAGCCAACGCGCTCAACATGTACATCGACCGGGACATCGACGCGCTGATGGACCGCACGTCGCAGCGTCCGCTGGTGACCGGCATGGTCAGCCCGCGCGAGTGCCTGGCCTTCGGCATCACGCTGGCGGTCGTCTCGACGCTGCTGTTCGGTCTCACCGTCAACTGGCTCTCCGCGTGGCTCTCCCTCGGCGCACTCCTCTTCTACGTCGTCGTCTACACGATGATCCTCAAACGGCGTACGTCGCAGAACATCGTGTGGGGCGGCATCGCCGGCTGCATGCCCGTGCTGATCGGCTGGTCCGCGGTCACCAACTCGCTCTCGTGGGCGCCGGTCATCCTCTTCCTCGTCATCTTCTTCTGGACGCCGCCGCACTACTGGCCGCTGTCGATGAAGGTGAAGGACGACTACGCGCGCGTCGGCGTGCCGATGCTGCCGGTCATCGCCGGCAACAAGGCGGTCGCCAAGCAGATCGTGCTCTACAGCTGGGTCATGGTCGGTGTCTCCCTGCTGCTCACCCCGCTCGGCTACACCGGCTGGTTCTACACGGCGGTCGCCCTGGCGGCGGGCGGCTGGTGGCTGTGGGAGGCGCACGCGCTGCTGAACCGCGCCAAGGCCGAGGTGACGGGCGGCAAGCTCAAGGAGATGCGCCTGTTCCACTGGTCCATCACCTATGTGTCGCTGGTCTTCGTGGCCATCGCGGTGGACCCGTTCCTGCGGTAACGCCATCCGGACGCCGACCGGGCGGGGTACGTGGTCAAGGCCACGGACCCCGCCCGTCGCCGTTTGATCTACCCGTCGGTAGCATCCTGGTCATGGCAGACACGCAGCAGGTGGACCCGAAGGCCGAGCAGAAGGCCGCCCGGCTCGCCAAGCAGATCGGCGGCTTCGTCAAGGCGCACGGCGGCGCCGAGGGACAGGTCGCGTACCTCGGGCAGCGCGGCGCCCGCATCGTCCTCGTCGGCGAGGACGGCGAGTGGGGCGACGTGTTCGCGCCCTCGATGGAGATCGCCCGCAAGGCCGTCGAGAAGGCGGGCATCACCGTCCACGAGGCCTTCGACGGCGAGTTCGCCGCGAAGGTGCGGACGGGTCCGTACGAGTGGAAGCGGATGGCCGGCATCCAAGTGGGCGGCTGAACCGCGCGGCTCAGGGGCAACACCTAAAGGCTTCTTCACCCGTTAGGCCGGTCAAGCGCGCCGCACGGTGAGAGGCCAGGATGATCGACCCGCCGTCCCTCGTGGACCAGTACTGCCACGGCGTACTGCGTACAGAGCTGGGCCTCGGCACCTTCGAGGCCCATTTGTCCCGCACCGAGGGCCCGCCCGCCCCCGGCACCACCCTCTTCGACACCCAGACCGGGTTCGCCGTACGCCGCTGGTGCCCGCCCCTGCTCGGCCTGGAGCCGCACTGCCCGCCGGCCCGCTATCTGGCCCGGCGCCGGGAACTGGGCGTGGTCGAGGCGGGGCGCCGGCTGCTGCGGGGCAGCGGCATCACCGCCTATCTGGTCGACACCGGGCTGCCCGGCGATCTCACCGGCCCCACCGAGCTGGGCAGGGCGGGGGACGCCGACGCCCACGAGATCGTCCGGCTGGAGCTGCTGGCCGAACAGGTCGCCGACACCTCCGGCACCGTGGAGTCCTTCCTCGCCAACCTCGCCGAGTCGGTGCACGGGGCCGCCGCGCACGCCGTCGCCTTCACCTCCGTGGCCGGCCTGCGGCACGGTCCGGCGCTCGCGCCCGAGCCGCCCGGACCGGGGGAGGTGCGCGGGGCGGCGGGGCGCTGGCTGGCCGCACGCAGGGTCGGGGACGAGCTGACCGACCCCGTACTGCTGCGGCACCTGCTGTGGATCGCGGTCGCCTCGGGACTGCCCCTGCAACTCCACGCCGGCCTCGCCGAGCCGGGCGCGCGGACCGACCGCACCGATCCGGTGCTGCTCACGGACTTCGTCCGGGCCACCGCGGGGCTCGGCACCGACCTGGTCCTGCTGCACGGCTATCCGTACCACCGCCAGGCCGCCCACCTCGCCGGTGTCTTCCCGCACGTCTACGCCGACTGCGGCGCCGCCCTGGTCCGCACCGGCGCCCGCGCGGCGACCGTCCTCGCGGAGATCCTGGAACTCGCGCCCTTCGGCAAGATCCTCTTCTCCAGCGGCGCCCGCGGCCTGCCCGAGCTGCACGTCGTCGGCGCCTGCCTGTTCCGCGAGTCGCTCGGCCGGGTCCTCGGCACCTGGGTGGCCGAGGGCGCGTGGTCCCTCGAGGACGCGCAACGGGTGGCCGGCCTGATCGCGTCGGAGAACGCGGGCCGGGTGTACGGACTGGGCTGAGACGTGAAGACTGGCCGGATGCCGACCGACGCCCTGCTCGACCGCTTCCTCTCCGGCCTGGCACCGCTCGCGCCCGTCGCCGTATGGGCACACGGCTCACTGGCCGCCGGCGACTACGTGGAGGGCCGCAGCGACCTGGACCTGATCGCGGTCCTGGACCACCCGATCACTCCGCGGACGGTGTGGCGGATCGCGCTGCCGCACGCCCGGCTGCGGAGCGAGCCGCTAGCCGACCGGCTCCACTGCACCTACCTCACACCGGACACCGCGGCGGGCTCCGGGCGGCGCCATCTCACCTGGGCCCACGAGCAGCTGTTCAAGCGCCCCGTCACCCCGGTCACCCGGACGGAGCTGCACACCTTCGGCCGGGTCCTGCGCGGGAAGCCGCCCGCCGACGTGCTGCCGCCGGTTCCGGACGGCGAACTCGCCGACTTCGTGGTGCGCGACCAGCGCGACTACTGGCGGCGGGAGGTGGACCGGGCCGCCAACTGGACGCAGGACATCTGGGTCGATCTGGGCCTGCTGACCTTCGCCCGCGCCACCGTCACCCTCCGCGAGGGCCGTCTGATCTCCAAGCGGGAGGCGCTGGACCTCCTGCTCGGCCTCGGCGCGCCCGAGGAGGTCGTCGCGGACATCCGGAGGCGGCGCTACGACGATCCGGCGCCGCCCGCCGAGGAGTGGACCGTACGCCGGGCCCGGCTGACCCGGGACTACCTGGGAGCGGCGATCGACGCGCTCGTGGCGGGTTCCTGAGCAGCCGGTGCGGCCGGGACCGGCGCCGGCCCC
Source organism: Streptomyces sp. NPDC031111 (assembly GCF_055570675.1). NCBI lineage: Bacteria > Bacillati > Actinomycetota > Actinomycetes > Kitasatosporales > Streptomycetaceae > Streptomyces > Streptomyces sp. NPDC031111. The sequence continues at coordinate 16,752 of NZ_JBVIGS010000011.1, read as the reverse complement.
GCGGCCTCCGGGCGCTCGCGCAGCGAGAGCAGGACGCGGAGGACCCAGATCCACATCACGCAGGAGCCGAACATGTGCAGGCCGACCAGGACCTCGGGGAGATCGGTGAAGTACTGCACGTAGCCGATGGCGCCCTGGGCGAGCAGGATCAGGAACAGCTCGCGGGTGCGGGCCAGGGGGCCCCGGGGGGCGTCGACCGCCTTGAGGACGAACCACAGGGCGAACGTCAGCGTCACCACGATCCACGCCAGCACGGCGTGCAGCTTGCTGACCATCTCCCAGTCCAGCGGCATCCGCGGGACCTCGCTGGAGTCACCCGCGTGCGGGCCCGCCCCGGTGACCACCGTGCCGACCGCGATCAGCAGCACGGACGCCGCCACCATGAACCACACCAGCTGCCGTACGGCCTTGCCGACCAGCGGCCGGGGCTCCGCGTCGCCCTCGCGGGTGCGCTGCCACATCACCGTGGCGACCGCGATCAGCGCGGTCGACAGCAGGAAGTGCGCCGCGACCGTGTACGGGTTCAGGCCGACGAGGACCACGATGCCGCCGAGGATCGCGTTGCCCATCACGATCCAGAACTGCGCCCAGCCCAGCAGGGTCAGGCTGCGCCGGTACGGCTTCTCCGAGCGCGCGGCGATGATCGCCCAGCCGACGGCGGCGCAGAGCACGTACGTCAGCATGCGGTTGCCGAACTCGATGACGCCGTGCAGGCCCATCTCGCTGGTCGTGGTGAGGGAGTCGTCGGTGCACTTGGGCCAGGTGGGGCAGCCCAGGCCGGAGCCGGTCAGCCGCACGGCGCCGCCGGTGACCACGATGACCACCGCCATGACGAGTGCGGCGAGGGCCGCACGTCGGACGGTCCGGGGGTCCGGGGTCCAGCGTGCGGCGATGAAGGCGAGCGGGTTGCGCAGGGCCGCCTGGGCGTCGGCGCGGGTCACGTTTGGCACGCGTCCCATCGTAGGACGCCGCTTGTGCATGCATTCACGAGGGGGCGTCTTGGGGCTGGGCGGGGGTGGGTCGCGCCGCCCGGCGCTTGCGGGGTGCCGTCGCGCCCACCCGTGCCGCCCCAGCGGCACGACTGCCCGCGGGAGGCGGGGGGCCTACTCCCAGCGGAAGAATCTTCCGGCTGCCGCCAGGCCCGCTGCCGCCCATGCCGTGAGGATTCCCAGGTCGGCCCACGGCATGCCGGCTCCGTGCTGGAGTACGTCCCGGAGGCCCTCCGAGAGTGCGGTGATGGGCAGTAGGGCCAGGACGTTCTGCGCCGCGTCCGGGAATTTGTCCAGTGGTACGACCACCCCGCCGCCGACGAGCAGCAGCAGGAAGACCAGGTTGGCGGCGGCGAGCGTCGCCTCGGCCTTCAGCGTGCCGGCCATCAGCAGGCCGAGCCCGGAGAAGGCGGCGGTGCCCAGGACCAGCAGCAGGAACACGGAGAGGGGGTTGCCCTGCGGGGACCAGCCGAGCGCGAGGGCGATCACCGTCACCAGGGCCACCTGGAGCACCTCGGTGACCAGCACCGACAGCGTCTTCGCGGTCATCAGGCCCCAGCGGGGCAGCGGCGAGGACGCCAGCCGCTTCAGCACGCCGTAGCGGCGTTCGAAGCCGGTCGCGATGGCCTGCCCGGTGAACGCCGTCGACATCACGGCGAGCGCCAGGATCCCGGGGGCGAGGAAGTCGACCGTCTCGCCGTCGCCGGTGTCCACGATGTCCACGGTGCCGAAGAGCACCAGCAGCAGCGTGGGGATGATCACCGTCAGCAGCAGCTGCTCGCCGTTGCGCAGCAGCATCTTCGTCTCGAGCGCGGCCTGCGCCGCGATCATCCGGGTCAGGGGCGCCGCGCCGGGCTTCGGCGCGTAGGTACCGGTGGCCGTCACGCGCGCAGCTCCTTGCCGGTCAGCTCCAGAAAGACGTCTTCGAGGGTGTGGCGTTCCACCGAGATCCGGTCCGGCATCACCCCGTGCTGCGCGCACCAGGACGTCACCGTGGCGAGCAGCTGCGGGTCGACCTTGCCGACGACCCGGTACGAGCCCGGCGCCACCTCGGCGGCCGAGGAGTCGGAGGGCAGGGCCTTCAGCAGGGACGCCACGTCCAGCCCCGGCCGCCCGGAGAAGCGCAGCGTGTTCTCGGCGCCGCCCTTGCACAGCTCCTCGGGGGAGCCCTGGGCGATGACCCGGCCGGCGTCGATGATCGCCACGTCGTCGGCGAGCTGTTCGGCCTCGTCCATGTAGTGGGTGGTGAGGATGACGGAGACGCCGTCGGCGCGCAGATCCCGTACCAGGTCCCAGGTGGCGTGGCGGGCCTGCGGGTCGAGACCGGCGGTGGGCTCGTCCAGGAACACCAGCTCAGGGCGCCCGACCACGGCCATCGCCAGCGCGAGCCGCTGCTGCTGGCCGCCGGAGAGCCGCCGGTACGTCGTACGGCCGCAGGAGCCGAGCCCGAGGCGCTCGATCAGCGCGTCCACGTCCAGCGGCCGCGCGTGCAGCTTCGCCACGTGCCGGAGCATCTCGTCGGCCCGCGCGCCCGAGTAGACGCCGCCGGACTGGAGCATCACACCGATGCGGGGCCGCAGCGCCGCCGACTGCCGGACCGGGTCGAGGCCCAGGACGCGCACCGTGCCGGAGTCCGGCCGCCGGTACCCCTCGCAGGTCTCGACCGTGGTCGTCTTGCCCGCCCCGTTGGGTCCGAGCACGGCGGTCACGCCCTGCCGGGCCTCCAGGTCGAGGCCGTCCACCGCGGTCTTCGTGCCGTACCGCTTCACCAGGGCCTGCACCTGGACCACGGGCTCACTTCGCATGGGTCACGAGTCTAGGTAGGCGGCGGGGGACTCAGACCGCGGGGTGCTGGAACTCCTCCTCCCGGGGGCGGTGCACCGGCAGCCACCGCTCCGCGTAGGCCACCGCGTCCGCCACGGGGAACAGCCGTGCCTCGGCCGCCCCGACCCGGCCGCGTACGACCGGACGGTCCCGTTCGAAGTCGTGCCCCAGCTCGTCGAAGCGTTCGGAGGTGATCGACACCTCGGTCACCGTCTCCCAGCCGCCGGGCGCGGGACGGCCCACCTCCACGCGCGGGGACGGGACGCGGTACTCGGCCAGGTGGAAGCTGGTGCAGCTGTCGTATCCGGCGCCGAGCAGCAGCACCCGCGCGCCGAGCCGTTCCAGCTTCGCCAGCGGGCTGAGCTCGCCGAGCCGGCAGTCGGTCGCGTGCCCCGCGACGATCTCCGCCGCGAGGGGGCCCACCGCCGCGAACGACGTCTGGGGATGCGCGCTGCGCAGCGCTCCCGGCCAGGTCCGCACGGTCTCCGGGATCACCCCGACCCCGCGCGAGGGCGTGGTCGGCGGGTCGTAGGCGGGCATCGTGGCCCGAATGGTCTCCCACCACTCCTCGGGCACGGGCGGGGCCTGCCACAGCGCCGGGTCGGAGAGGTCGCCGGTCTGGGCGGGGACGACCAGGGTGCCGTTCGGACCCAGCGCGTCGAGCAGTGCCCGGACGACCGTCACCGGTCCGCCGTTGACCCAGCCGAGGGCGCTGAGCGAGGAGTGCGCGAGGAGGGTCTCGCCGGGCCGCACACCGAGCTCGCGGAGCTGCGCGGTGAGGGTGTCGAGGGTGACAAGAGGGCCGGTCGGAGGGGGTGTGGGCATGCTCCCGGAGTGTCCCGGAAGTAACGTGGGGCCGCCACCGATTTGATCGATCAAAGATCGTTTCCGCAGGTCAAATTAGGTTTACCTAAGTGATGCAGCGCACCTTCGGGCCGTCCGGACGCGGCTTGCCCGGCTCAGATGAATTACGCAACAATGGCGTTGTGAAAAACGTTGGCGAGGCTCCCCACGAGGAACTGGCGACAGGTGAGCGGTCCACCCGCAACCGTGTCGCCCGCTCCGTCCTGGACCACGGCCCGTCGACCGTCGCCGAGCTCGCCGAGCGACTCGGGCTCACCCAGGCGGCCGTACGCCGGCACCTGGACGCGCTGGCCGCCGACAATGTCGTGGAGGCGCGCGAGCGGCGCGTCTACGGCGCGCGCACGCGCGGGCGCCCGGCCAAGGTCTTCGCCCTCACCGACTGCGGGCGGGACGCCTTCGACCAGTCGTACGACAAGCTGGCCGTGGACGCCCTGCGCTGGATCGGCGAGCGGGAGGGCGGCGGCGAGGCGATCGCCGCGTTCGCCCGGGCCCGGATCGCCGCCCAGGCCGACGCGTACCGCAAGGCGGTCGAGGACGCGGCCCCCGAGGAGCGCACGGAAGCACTGGCCAAGGCGCTGAGCGCGGACGGGTACGCTGCGACCGCGCGGACCGCGCCGGTCGGCGAGCAGCTCTGCCAGCACCACTGCCCGGTCGCCCACGCCGCCGAACAGTTCCCGCAGCTCTGCGAGGCCGAGACGGAATTTTTCGCCGAGCTTCTCGGTACGCATGTGCAGCGACTGGCCACCATCGCGCACGGCGACGGCGTCTGCACGACGTTCATCCCCAAGATTTCCCACCACGCATCTGAAAGCACGTCCGGGAGGAACCCCGCATGACTCTCCCCACGGAGACTGCCCACCCCGAGCTCGAGGGTCTGGGCAAGTACGAATACGGCTGGGCCGACCGTGACGAAGCCGGTGCGTCGGCGCGCCGCGGACTGGGCGAGGACGTCGTCCGGGACATCTCCGCGAAGAAGGACGAGCCGGAGTGGATGACCAAGCTCCGTCTCAAGGGCCTGCGCCTGTTCGACAAGAAGCCCATGCCGAACTGGGGCTCCGACCTCTCCGGCATCGACTTCGACAACATCAAGTACTTCGTGCGCTCCACGGAGAAGCAGGCGGAGTCCTGGGAGGACCTGCCCGAGGACATCAAGAACACCTACGACAAGCTGGGCATCCCCGAGGCCGAGAAGAAGCGCCTCGTCGCCGGTGTCGCCGCGCAGTACGAGTCGGAGGTCGTCTACCACCAGATCCGCGAGGACCTGGAGGAGCAGGGCGTCATCTTCCTGGACACGGACACCGCCCTGAAGGAGCACCCCGAGCTCTTCAAGGAGTACTTCGGCACGGTCATCCCGGCGGGTGACAACAAGTTCGCCTCGCTGAACACCGCCGTGTGGTCCGGCGGCTCCTTCATCTACGTCCCGCCGGGCGTGCACGTCGAGATCCCGCTCCAGGCCTACTTCCGGATCAACACCGAGAACATGGGCCAGTTCGAGCGGACCCTGATCATCGTCGACGAGGGCGCCTACGTGCACTACGTCGAGGGCTGCACCGCCCCGATCTACAAGTCGGACTCGCTGCACTCCGCGGTCGTCGAGATCATCGTCAAGAAGAACGCCCGCTGCCGCTACACGACCATCCAGAACTGGTCGAACAACGTCTACAACCTGGTCACCAAGCGCGCCGTGGCCTACGAGGGCGCGACCATGGAGTGGGTCGACGGCAACATCGGCTCCAAGGTGACGATGAAGTACCCGGCCGTCTACCTGATGGGCGAGCACGCCAAGGGCGAGACCCTGTCCATCGCCTTCGCCGGCGAGGGCCAGCACCAGGACGCGGGCGCCAAGATGGTCCACATGGCCCCGAACACCTCGTCCAACATCGTCTCCAAGTCGGTGGCGCGAGGCGGCGGCCGCACCTCCTACCGCGGTCTGATCGAGATCGGCGAGGGCGCCCCGGGCTCCAAGTCGAACGTGCTGTGCGACGCGCTGCTCGTCGACACCATCTCCCGCTCCGACACCTACCCCTACGTGGACGTCCGCGAGGACGACGTGTCCATGGGCCACGAGGCGACCGTCTCCAAGGTCTCCGAGGACCAGCTCTTCTACCTGATGAGCCGCGGTATGTCGGAGGACGAGGCGATGGCGATGATCGTGCGCGGCTTCGTCGAGCCGATCGCCAAGGAACTGCCGATGGAGTACGCGCTCGAGCTCAACCGGCTGATCGAGCTCCAGATGGAAGGCGCGGTCGGCTAAAGCACCACGCCGTTCCGTCAAGCCCCTTACGCAAAGGAAAGCGAGCACTACGACAGCCATGGCTGAGGCTCAGAACATCCCCGTGGGTTCCACCACCGCGGGCTCGATCGCGGTGGCCGCGGAGTCGACCGTCGCCACCCGCATGAGCGCGCCCCCGTCCTTCGACGTGGCGGACTTCCCCGTCCCCCACGGCCGCGAGGAGGAGTGGCGGTTCACCCCGCTGGAGCGGCTGCGCGGTCTGCACGACGGCACCGCCACCGCCACCGGCGAGGGTGTGAAGGTCGCCGTCGAGGCGCCCGAGGGCGTCACCGTCGAGACCGTCGGCCGCGACGACGCGCGGCTCGGCCGCGCCGGCGCCCCGGTGGACCGTGTCGCCGCCCAGGCGTACTCCGCCTTCACTCAGGCCTCGGTCGTGACCGTGCCGAAGGAGACCGTCCTCACCGAGCCGATCCGCGTCGCGGTGCACGGCGAGGGCGGCACCGCCTACGGTCACCAGGTGATCGAGCTCGGCGCCTTCGCCGAGGCGGTCGTGGTCATCGACCACACCGGCGACGCGGTGCTCGCCGCCAACGTCGAGTACGTGCTCGGCGACGGCGCCAAGCTGACCGTCGTCTCCGTCCAGGACTGGGACGACAAGGCCGTCCACGTGGGCCAGCACAACGCCCTCGTCGGCCGCGACGCCTCCTTCAAGTCGGTCGTCGTCACCTTCGGCGGCGACGTCGTCCGGCTCCACCCGCGCGTCGCCTACGCCGGCCCCGGCGGCGAGGCCGAGCTGTTCGGCCTGTACTTCACCGACGCCGGCCAGCACCAGGAGCACCGCCTCCTGGTCGACCACAACGTCCCGCACTGCAAGTCCAACGTCGCCTACAAGGGCGCGCTCCAGGGCGACGACGCGCACGCCGTGTGGATCGGTGACGTGCTGATCGAGGCCAAGGCCGAGGGCACCGACACCTACGAGATGAACCGCAACCTGGTCCTCACCGACGGCGCCCGCGTCGACTCCGTGCCCAACCTGGAGATCGAGACCGGCGAGATCGTCGGAGCGGGGCACGCGAGTGCCACCGGCCGCTTCGACGACGAGCAGCTCTTCTACCTGATGGCACGCGGCATCCCCGAGAAGGACGCCCGCCGTCTGGTGGTCCGCGGCTTCTTCGCCGAGCTCGTCCAGCAGATCGGCGTCCCGGACATCGAGGAGCGCCTGATCGCCAAGATCGAGGAGGAGCTGGAGGCGGCGGTCGCATGACGTTCCGACGCGCCTGCGGGCTGAGCGAGCTGGAGGAGGACACCCCGAAGCGGGTGGAACTCGACGGCACGCCGGTCTCCGTCGTGCTGACCGAGGGCGAGGTGTTCGCGATCAACGACATCTGCTCGCACGCGAACGTCTCCCTCTCGGAGGGCGAGGTGGACGACTGCCACATCGAGTGCTGGCTGCACGGCTCGCGTTTCGACCTCCGTTCCGGCAAGCCCGACGCCCTTCCGGCGACGCGCCCCGTCCCCGTATACCCCGTAAAGATCGAAGGGGACGACGTGCTCGTCTCCCTCACCCAGGAGTCCTGAGGCACCCATGGCAACGCTTGAAATCCGAGACCTGCACGTCACCGTCGAGGTCGAGAACGGCACTAAGGAAATCCTCAAGGGTGTCGACCTCACCGTGAAGCAGGGCGAGACGCACGCCATCATGGGCCCCAACGGCTCCGGCAAGTCGACCCTCGCCTACTCCCTCGCGGGTCACCCCAAGTACACGATCACCGGCGGCACCGTCACCCTCGACGGCGAGGACGTCCTGGAGATGTCCGTCGACGAGCGCGCCCGCGCCGGCCTGTTCCTCGCCATGCAGTACCCGGTCGAGGTCCCCGGCGTCTCCGTCTCCAACTTCCTGCGCACCTCCGCCACCGCCATCCGCGGCGAGGCCCCCAAGCTGCGCACCTGGGTGAAGGAGGTCAAGGAGGCCATGGAGCGCCTCAACATGGACCCCGCCTTCGCCGAGCGCAACGTCAACGAGGGCTTCTCCGGCGGTGAGAAGAAGCGCCACGAGATCCTCCAGCTCGAACTGCTCAAGCCGAAGGTCGCGATCCTCGACGAGACCGACTCCGGCCTGGACGTCGACGCCCTGCGCGTCGTCTCCGAGGGCGTCAACCGGGTCCGTGAGTCCGGTGAGGTCGGCACGCTGCTGATCACGCACTACACGCGCATCCTGCGCTACATCAAGCCCGACCACGTCCACGTGTTCGCGGCCGGGCGGATCGCCGAGTCCGGCGGCCCCGAGCTCGCCGACAAGCTGGAGGCCGAGGGCTACGAGGCTTACACGAAGGGTGGCGCATCCGAGTGACACAGCTGCCGGGCCTCCTCGACACCGAGGCGATCCGCAAGGACTTCCCCATCCTGGACCGTCAGGTCCACGACGGGCGCAAGCTCGTGTACCTGGACAACGCGGCGACCAGCCAGAAGCCGCGCCAGGTGCTGGACGCACTCAGTGAGTACTACGAGCGCTACAACGCCAACGTCCACCGCGGTGTGCATGTGCTCGCCGAGGAGGCCACGGCGCTGTACGAGGGCGCGCGCGACAAGGTCGCGGAGTTCGTCAACGCGCCCTCGCGCGACGAGGTGATCTTCACCAAGAACGCCTCCGAGTCGCTCAACCTCGTGGCCAACATGCTCGGCTGGGCCGACGAGCCCTACCGCGTGGACCACGAGACCGAGATCGTCATCACGGAGATGGAGCACCACTCCAACATCGTGCCGTGGCAGCTGCTCGCGCAGCGCACGGGCGCGAAGCTGAAGTGGTTCGGCCTCACCGACGACGGCCGCCTCGACCTGTCCAACATCGACGAGATCATCACCGAGAAGACGAAGATCGTCTCCTTCGTGCTGGTCTCCAACATCCTGGGCACGGTCAACCCGGTCGAGGCGATCGTGCGCCGCGCCCAGGAGGTCGGCGCGCTGGTCTGCGTCGACGCCTCCCAGGCCGCGCCGCACATGCCGCTGGACGTCCAGGCGCTCCAGGCCGACTTCGTGGCCTTCACCGGCCACAAGATGTGCGGTCCGACCGGCATAGGCGTGCTGTGGGGCCGCCAGGAGCTGCTGGAGGACCTGCCTCCGTTCCTCGGCGGCGGCGAGATGATCGAGACCGTGTCGATGAGCTCGTCGACCTACGCGCCGGCCCCGCACAAGTTCGAGGCGGGCACCCCGCCGATCGCCCAGGCGGTCGGTCTCGGCGCCGCGATCGACTACCTGTCGGCGATCGGCATGGACAAGATCCTCGCCCATGAGCACGCCATCACCGAGTACGCGGTCAAGCGCCTCACCGAGGTCCCGGACCTGCGCATCATCGGCCCCGCCACGGCCGAGGACCGCGGTGCCGCGATCTCGTTCACCCTGGGCGACATCCACCCGCACGACGTGGGCCAGGTCCTCGACGAACAGGGCATCGCGGTCCGCGTGGGTCATCACTGCGCCCGCCCCGTCTGCCTGCGGTACGGAATTCCTGCGACCACGCGAGCGTCGTTCTATCTGTACTCCACGCCGGCCGAGATCGACGCACTGGTCGACGGCCTGGAGCACGTACGGAACTTCTTCGGATGAGGGGCTGAGGCGTGAAGCTGGACTCCATGTACCAGGACGTCATCCTGGACCACTACAAGAACCCGCACGGGCGTGGTCTCCGGGACGGCGACGCCGAGGTGCACCACGTCAACCCGACGTGCGGTGACGAGATCACGCTCCGCGTGAAGTACGACGGCACGACGATCAGCGACGTCAGCTACGAGGGGCAGGGCTGCTCCATCAGCCAGGCCTCGGCCTCGGTGCTGAACGACCTGCTGGTCGGCAAGGACCTCGCCGAGGCGCAGAGGATCCAGGCGACCTTCCTGGAACTGATGCAGTCCAAGGGGAAGATCGAGCCCGACGACGCGATGGAGGAGGTGCTGGAGGACGCGGTCGCGTTCGCCGGTGTCTCCAAGTACCCCGCCCGGGTCAAGTGCGCCCTCCTCAGCTGGATGGCGTGGAAGGACGCGACGGCCCAGGCGCTGGGCGCCGACGCCGAAAGGACTACGGCATGAGCGAGACCCTGGAGATGAAGCCGGCCTCGGAGGAGGAGCTCCGCGAGGCCCTGATGGACGTCGTCGACCCCGAGCTGGGCATCGACGTCGTCAACCTCGGCCTCATCTACGGCATTCACATCGACGACTCCAATGTGGCGACCGTCGACATGACCCTGACCTCCGCGGCCTGTCCGCTGACGGACGTCATCGAGGACCAGGCCAAGTCCGCCACGGACGGTCTGGTCAGCGAGCTGCGCATCAACTGGGTCTGGATGCCGCCGTGGGGCCCCGACAAGATCACGGACGACGGTCGTGAGCAGCTGCGGGCGTTGGGCTTCAACGTCTGAGACCCGCTTCGACGAGAACGGCGGCGCCCTTCGGCGCCGCCGTTCCCGTGTTCCGGCACGGCGCCGTTGTGTACGCTCGTACACATGGGATACCTGCTGCTGGCCGGGGCCATCGCCGCCGAGGTGTGCGCCACGACCGCCATGAAGTACAGCGACGGCTTCAGCAGGCTCTGGCCCTCACTGCTGACCGTGGTCGGCTACGTGGTCTCCTTCGCCCTCCTCGCCCAGACGCTCCGTACGGTCGCCATCGGCACCGCGTACGCGATCTGGGCCGGTGTGGGCACCGCCGCCATCGCCACGATCGGCATCATGTTCCTGGGGGAGGGGCTCACCGCCGCCAGGGCCGCGGGCATCGCGCTGATCATCGTCGGCGTCGTGGTGCTGAACCTGGGCGGCGCGCACTGATGGCCCGGCGCTACGACCCCGAGCGGCGGCAGCGGATCATCGACGCGGCGATCCGGGTGGTGGGCCGGAGCGGTATCGCCGGTCTCAGCCATCGCAGCGTCGCCATGGAGGCCGATGTCCCGCTCGGCTCCACCACGTACCACTTCAGGACGCTCGACGAGCTGATGGTCGCCGCCCTGCGCCAGGCCAACGAGGGCTTCGCCAAGGTGGTCGCCGCCCGCGGCGGCCTGGAGGACCCGCGCACCGACCTGGCGGCCGAACTCGCGGCCCTGATGGGCGAGTGGCTGGCCGGCGAGCGCACCGGCGTGGAGCTGGAGTACGAGCTGTATCTGGCCGCCCTGCGCCGCCCCGCGCTGCGTCCCGTCGCGGCCGAATGGTGCGAGGGCGTCGCCGAGCAGCTGTCCCGCCGCACGGACCCGGTCACGGCGCGGGCACTGGTCGCGCTGATGGACGGCATCTGCCTCCAGGTGCTGCTCACCGACACGCCCTACGACGAGGCGTACGCCAGGGAGGTCCTGGCGCGGGTGGTCGCGGGAGCGTGACCGCGCGTCGGGCCGGGGCCCCGTCGTCCGGCGCGTGAGATGCCGGAGCACTGGTTCGCGTCCGTGGCCGCCGGGCGGTTAGGTTGCCCTCATGACCGACACGACTGCTCACAGCACCTCCGGCGCAGTGGCCGCCGGCCTCGCCACCATCGCCGCCGACGGCACCGTTCTCGACACCTGGTTCCCCGCCCCCGTACTGGCCGACGAGCCCGGCCCGTCCGGCACCGAGCGGCTCTCCGCCGAGCGGGCCGCGGAACTGCTGGGCGGCGGCGCCACCGCGGCGGTCGGTCCGGACGCCCGCCGGGGCGTCGAGGTCGTCGCCGTCCGTACGGTCATCTCCTCGCTGACCGAGAAGCCGGTCGACGCGCACGACGTGTATCTGCGCCTGCACCTGCTCTCGCACCGCCTGGTCCAGCCGCACGGCCAGAACCTGGACGGCATCTTCGGCTTCCTCGCCAACGTCGCCTGGACCTCCCTCGGCCCGGTCGCCGTGGACGACCTCGAGAAGGTACGGCTCAACGCCCGCGCCGAGGGCCTGCACCTGGCCGTCACCTCCGTCGACAAGTTCCCCCGCATGACGGACTACGTCGCCCCCAAGGGCGTCCGCATCGCCGACGCCGACCGGGTGCGGCTCGGCGCCCACCTCGCCGAGGGCACCACCGTCATGCACGAGGGCTTCGTCAACTTCAACGCCGGCACGCTCGGCACGTCCATGGTCGAGGGCCGCATCTCGGCCGGTGTCGTGATCGGCGACGGCTCCGACATCGGCGGCGGCGCCTCCACCATGGGCACCCTCTCCGGCGGCGGCAACGTGCGCATCACCATCGGTGAGCGCTGCCTCGTCGGCGCCGAGGCGGGCGTCGGCATCGCCCTCGGTGACGAGTGCGTGGTCGAGGCCGGCCTGTACGTCACCGCCGGTACCCGCGTCACCATGCCCGACGGCCAGATCGTCAAGGCCCGTGAGCTGTCCGGCGCCTCCAACATCCTCTACCGCCGCAACTCCGTCACCGGCACGGTCGAGGCCCGCCCGAACAACGCCGTCTGGGGCGGCCTCAACGAGATCCTCCACAGCCACAACTGACCCCGCTCGTCACCCCCGCACGCTCACGTATGGGTTACTCCCCGTGACTTCGGGGTCGTTTTGGCAGATGAACTGGTGGACACAGGGTCCGATCAGACGCCGGGACGACTGACATACGGAAATGGGGACGAACGGGCGATGACGAACAAGTGGGTGTGGGGCGTGCTGCGCTGCGCGGTCGGAGTGATGGGTGTGGTGTCCGTGCTGATGCTGTGCGGCACGCTGGCGGGATCCGCGCACGCGGACGAGACCAACACCGCCTCCCACAACGGCCACCGGGTCGGACTGATCAACGCCAACGTCGGCCAGGTCGACGACCCCGCGGAGGATGTGCTGGAGCACACCCTGCTGTTCGGGGACGGGTACGTCTGGGACTGACGACTCACCCCGCCGGGGGGGGGGGGGGGGGGGGGGGGGGGGGGGGGGGGGGGGGGGGGGGGGGGGGTGGTGTTTGTGTTTTTTGTTTTCGTTTGTGGTGGTGGGGGGGTG
>NZ_JBVIGS010000011.1:0-3907 GCF_055570675.1 Streptomyces sp. NPDC031111 | reverse complement strand
GGGGGGAATACCCACCCCCCCCCCCCCCCCCCCCCCCCCCCCCCCCTCCCCCCCCCCCCCCCCCCCCCCCCCCCCCCCCCCCCCGGCCCGCTTTTCTGTCGTTTCGCTGTGCGGTGGCATAGCGGGGGACGTCCGCGCGCGTCCATAGGGGTGCGGGGGTGGACACAGGGCCCGCTCCCGGGGGAAGAGAAGGTGACGATGGATGCCGAAGCGCAGGAGAGTTTCCGGGAGTTCGTGGCGAACCGGTCGCCCGCACTGCTGAAGACCGCGGTCCTGCTGAGCGGCGGCGACCGGCACGCGGGCGAGGACCTGCTCCAGAACGCCCTGATCAAGGCGGCGGGCCGCTGGCACCGCATCGACGAACCCGAGGCGTACGTACGGCAGATCCTCTACCGGCAGCAGATCAGCCGCTGGCGGCTGAAACGGCGCGGGCGCGAACTGAGCGTGGCCGAGCCGCCGGAACCCGGGGCGGACGAGGACGGTGCCTCGGCCGCGGCGGAGCTGCGGCTGCTGATGCGGGGCGCCCTCGCCCGGCTCACCGCACGCCAGCGGACCGTGCTGGTGCTCCGCTACTTCGAGGACCTGCCCGAGGCCGAGGTGGCCCGCATCCTCGGCTGCTCGGTGGGCACCGTGCGGTCCACCACCCACCGTTCCCTGGCCCGGCTGCGCGCCCTCGCGCCCGAACTGCGCGCCGTCGGCCCGTCGGAGGCCGAGCGACAGCCGGCCGGTGACCACTCGCCCGTGGAGGTGCGGTCGTGAACATCGACGAACTCGTGCGGGACGCGCTGCGCGAACAGGCGGCCGAACTGACGTCATCCGGCCCGGGGTTCGCCGACCGGGTGCTGGCGACACGGCGCCGGCGCCGCGCCCGCGGCCTCTCGGCGGTGGCCGCCGCGGCGGCGGCGGTGATCGCGGTCTCGGTGGGCGTGCCCGCGCTGGACTCGGACGGAGAGGGCGCGCGACCCTCGGGTGGTGCGGTCGAGCGGACCGAGGTCGTCGCCCGGGCCGGTCAGTCGCCGCCGCGGGACCTGCTGGCCGCCGGGGAGGTGGCGATGGCCGCGTACTTCACCACCGCGAAGGTGCGCCTGGCCGAGGACCGCAGGGCCTCCGAGCGCACCTACTGGCTGCTCGACCCGGGGACGGGGAAGTACGAGAAGGACGATCGGTGGTCGTTCGTCGCCGTGGCTCCCGGGCTGAGGACCGCGGCCGTGCTGGAGCGGGAGCTGCCCGCCGGGCGCATCGGGCTGCTCGACCTCGCCAGCGGCGAGGTCGAGCGGTGGCTCCCGGTCGATCACGAGGTCGCGGGCCTGGCCTTCTCGCCGGACGGCCGCAAGCTCGTGGCGACGACGTACGGCGAGAATCCCGATGTGCAGTACCGGACCGAGGACCCGGGCGGGTCGGTCGGGTGGCAGGTGCGGGAGATCTCCTCCCGGAACGGATTCCAGGTCATCGACGTGGCCTCGGGGACGGGATCCTGGACCGAGGTCGAGACCAGTGACGATCCGATGAGCCCGGCGGGCCTCATCAACTCACGCCAGGACTTCGCCTTCAGCGCCGACGGCCGCTTCGTCTGGGCGGGACGGATCTCGGTGGAGATCCCCCTGGACTACTTCGACCTCGACGGCAACGCCGTCGCGCCCCCGCCCCGCGAGGCGCATCGGGTCTGGCACGTCGACGCCGGTCTGTCGCCGGACGGGCGCAGGCTCGCCGGTGATTTCGCGGGTAAGTCACGGAAGACGTCCTCCTGGATCCTCGATCCCCGCACCGGGAAGCAGGCCGCCGAGATCCCCGGGCAGCAATTGCTGGCCTGGGCGGACGACGACTCGCTCGTCGCCTGGGACATCGGTGCCGACGGCAACGAGTTCCACCAGCGGCTGGTGCTGGTCACCGTGGGCAGCGACAAGACGGTTCCCCTGAGCGGGTTCCGGTCACCGAAGGACGACACGAAGGGGCGGTGGGAGCCGGTGTTCGCACGGCGGTGAGTCGGGTCAGGCGGCCGTCAGTTCGTCGTACGTCGCCCTGAGCGTGTCCGTGGTGTGGCGGTCGGCCGGCCTCAGGGGTGGGCGGACCGGGCCCGCGGGGAGGCCCAGGGTGGTGAGGAGGGCCTTCGCGGTGACCGTGCCGGGGAGGCCGTTCGCCATCATCGCCTCGATCAGGGGGGTGGCCCGGTGCTGGAGCCGGGCCGCCTCCGTCGTGTCGCCCGCGTCGAAGGCGTCCAGGACGGCGCGGATGTGGGCGGGCGCGACGTTGGCGACCGTGCTGACGCAGCCGGTGGCGCCCACCGCGTAGAGGGCCAGGTTGTGTTCGTCGCAGCCCGCGTAGTACGCGAGGCCGGTGCGGGACATGACCTTCTGCGCGGCCAGGAAGTCGTAGGAGCAGTCCTTGACCGCGGCGATCCGGGGGTGCTCCGCGAGGCGGAGCAGGGTGTCCGGTTCGATGCGGACTCCCGTGCGGGACGGGATGTCGTACAGGGCGAGGGGGAGGTCCGTGGCCTCCGCGACGGTGCGGAAGTGGGCCTCGATCGCGTCCTGCGGGGGGCGGCTGTAGTAGGGGGCCGCCGCGAGGAGTGCGTCCGCGCCGGCCTTCTCCGCCTCGCGGGCCAGCCGCGTGGTGTGGGCGGTGTCGGGGGTGCCGATGCCCGCCACGATCGTGGCGCGGGACCCGACGGCTTCGCGGACCGCCTGGATGAGGGCCGCCTTCTCCGCGTCGGTGGTGGTGGGGGACTCGCCCGTGGTGCCGGAGAGGACCAGGCCGTCGCAGCCGTGGGTGACCAGGTGGTCGGCGAGCCGCTGGGCGCCGTCCAGGTCCGGTGCGCCGGTGGGGGTGAAGGGGGTGATCATCGCGCAGAGGGTGCGGCCGAGAGAGGTCATGGGGGTAGTCTCCGGCTGGGCGCTGGTGAAGGTCTACTTAAATATGCTGGCTGGTATTGGTAAGTGTTGCTTTATGGATAGCGGAGGGTGCGGAGGGGTACTCGGGCCGCCCGACCGAGAGGAGGCGCACCGTGACCGGAACCATCGAACGACGGCCGGTTCGTGACGAGCACAGTGTGGGCGAGCTCGTCGGGCAGGCCACCGAACAGATCTCACGGCTCGCCCGGCAGGAAGTGGCGCTCGCCAAGGAGGAACTGGCGGAGAAGGGGCGTCGTGCCGGCCGGGGCGGCGGGATGCTCGGGGCGGCGGGGGCGTTCGGCTACGCGGGCCTGCTGGCGATGGCCGCCACGGGCATCGTCGCGTTCGACCTGGTGCTGCCCCTGTGGGCGGCCGCGCTCATCGTCACGGGTCTGCTGTTCGCCATCGCCGGTGTGCTCGCTCTCGCCGGGCGGGGGCAGTTGC
This sequence comes from Streptomyces sp. NPDC031111, assembly GCF_055570675.1. Taxonomy (NCBI): domain Bacteria; kingdom Bacillati; phylum Actinomycetota; class Actinomycetes; order Kitasatosporales; family Streptomycetaceae; genus Streptomyces; species Streptomyces sp. NPDC031111. Next base: position 575 of record NZ_JBVIGS010000011.1, on the reverse strand, counting down.
GCCGGGCCACGCCGCCCAAGCCCGAACGGACACTGGGCAGCGTGAAGGCCGACGTCGAGGAGATCAAGGGAAGGGCGCACCGATGACGCACGAGGTGAGGCGCGCGGGGTCCTCGTCGGGGGCCCATCTGGACGCGAACGCGGAGGCCGCCGCGGCGGGGCGGGGGGCCAAGGGGCCGGACGAGCTGCGGCGGGAGATCGAGCGGACCCGGCACGAACTCGGCGACACCGTGGAGGAGTTGGCCGGGAAGATGGATGTGAAGGGGAGGGCGCGGGCGCGGGCCGACGATCTGCGGGACCGGGCCGGGGCGATGACCGTGCAGGTGCGGAGCAGTGCCGCGCATGCCGGGGAGGTCGGGAAGCGGTACCGGAAACCGGTGATGATCGCCGGGGCGGTGGGGGTGGTGGTCGCCGCGGGTGTGGTCATGCGGCGCCACAGTTGCTGAGGCGGGGCCGGGGGGGGGGGGGGGGGGGGGGGGGGGGGGGGGGGGGGGGAGGGGGGGGGGGGGGGGGAGATGGGGGGGGGGGGGGGGGGGGGGGGGGGGGAGGGGGGGGGGGGGTGGGGGGGTGGGGGGT
>NZ_JBVIGS010000010.1:165511-330988 GCF_055570675.1 Streptomyces sp. NPDC031111 | reverse complement strand
CCGAAAGGGGGGGGGGGCGAAAAGCACGTGGGGGGGCACACCCTCTTGTCTTGTGGGGGGGGGGGGGGGGGGGTGGGGGGGGGGGGGGGTCTTCCCCCCCCCCCCCCCCCCCCCCCGCACCCGTTTTCCCCTCAACCATGGGAGTTCCTGGACGATGATTGCCAGAAGGACCGGACTCGCCGCCAAGTGCTGCGCCACCCTGCTCGCCGGCGGACTGCTGACAACGCTGTCACCCTCCGCCGCCGTCGCCGCGCCGGAGTACACGACAGCCGAGGCCGGCAACCCCTTCGTCGACGGCTGGTACGCCGACCCCGACATCGCCGTCCACGACGGCGTCTACTGGGTCTACCCCACCACCTCGAGGCCCTACGACGAGCAGACGCACCTGGACGCCTTCTCCTCCACCGACCTGGTCCACTGGACCAAGCACAGCGACATCCTGACCAAGGAGGACATCTCCTGGGCGGAACGCGCGATGTGGGCGCCCGCGCCCATCGAGCGCGACGGCAAGTACTACCTGTACTTCGCCGCCAACGACATCCAGAACGACTCCCAGCCCGGCGGGATCGGGGTGGCCGTCGCCGACCGGCCCGAGGGCCCGTACGAGGACGCCATCGGACGGCCGCTGATCTCAGCGTTCCACAACGGCGCCCAACCCATCGACCAGGACGTCTTCATCGACGACGACGGCCAGGCGTACATGTACTACGGCGGCTGGGGCCACGCGAACGTCGTCAAGCTCAACCCGGACATGACCAGCCTCGGCACCTTCGCCGACGGGTCGACGTTCAAGGAGATCACCCCGGCGGACTACGTCGAGGGATCGCAGATGTTCAAGCGGGACGGGAAGTACTACCTCATGTGGTCCGAGGGCGGCTGGACGGGGCCCGACTACTCGGTGTCGTACGCCATCTCCGACTCGCCGACCGGCCCCTTCGTCAAGCTCGACAAGGTGCTCGCCCAGGACCCCGCGGTCGCCAGGGGCTCCGGCCACAACTCGGTCGTCAATGTGCCCGGCACCGACCTCTGGTACATCTTCTACCACCGGCGCCCGCTCAGCGAGACCGACGGCAACCACCGTCAACTGGCGTACGACCGGATGCACTTCCGGCCCGACGGCACGATCGAGCGCATCGAGATGAAGGTGCGGGACAACTTCGCCGACGGCAACGCGCTGGGCTGGAAGACCTACGGCGGATCCTGGTCGGTGACCGGCGGACGCTACCGGGCGGGCCGCTCGGCCGGCGGCAAGGCACTGCTCGACACGAACTTCGCCGACTTCACCCAGGAGGCCGACGTCACGGTGACCTCGCGCGGTGGTGACGCCGGCCTCACCTTCCGGGTGACCCGGCCGGCGGTCGGTACCGACAGCTACAGCGGCTACTACGCGGGCATCGGCCCGAGCGGCAAGGTGGTGCTCGGGAGGGTGAACGGCTCCTGGACCCCGCTGGCGACCGCCGATCTGCGGATCGCCCCGGGCTCCACGCACAAGCTGCGGGTCACGGCCGTCGGCCCCTCCCTCAAGGTGTATGTCGACGACATGACCAGGCCCAGGATCTCGGTCACCGACGCCACGTACCCCAGCGGTGCGAACGGTGTGCGGGTCTTCGACACCACCGCCACGTTCGACAACGTGGCGGTGCGCCGGGCGCAGTAGCCCGCACACGGCGGAAGGTGCGGACGCCGAGGACGCCCGCACCTTCCGCCGTCGAGGCGGTTACGGCTTCTCCGCCCCGTACAGCGCGCTCACCTCCTCGGCCGTGAGCGCCCGGTCGTAGGCGTGGACCTCGTCCACCGCTCCGTCCCAGAAGTCGGTGTGCTGGCCGTTCCACTGGGCGCGGCCCACCGTGAAGGGGCCGGAGGCGACGTAGTTCGGGCCGCCCTTGACGGTCGCCGCCCGCTTGCCGTCGACGTAGAGCGTGATCTCGCCGGTCGAGTCGTCACGCACACCGACCAGGTGGTACCAGCGGCCGGTCTCGGGCGTGGTCTCCAGGCGGGCGCGCTGCCCGTCCGGCGTGCTGAAGGCGAAGGCGCCCTGTCCGTACTGAAGGTAGAAGGGGCTCGTCCGACGCTGCGCGTCCTGGCTGACGGCGGTGGCGTAGTTGCCCGGCAGCGAGTCCAGGGTGACCCACGCGGACACCGTGTAGCTGCCGGTGGTGTCGAGCACCGGGCCGTCGGTCTCGGCGTACTGTCCCTGGCCGTCGAACTTCAGCGCGCTGCCGCTGACTCCGGTGGTCCAGGTGGTCCCCTCGGTCAGCTCCAGCGGCTTGTCATTGGGGCCGGCGTCCTTCGCGGTGGTGCCGGTGCCCTCGTCGAGGGCCCACGACCCGCCGCCCTTCAGCTGCTCGCGGTCCCCCACGGCGGCTCCGGCCGCGATGACCTTCCGGTTGATCTCGCGCACCCGCACCGGGTCGACCTTGATCTCCCGGCGGTCGTAGGTGTAGAGGCCGTTGAGCTCGTTCTCCAGGTCGGTGATCTGCGTGTACACCGAGCCGGAGAGTTCGGCGCCGGCCTGGTCGAGGTAGAACTTCTCGGTGTTCTCGACGTACTTGCGGGTCAGTGCCTCCTTGTCGGCGACACCGCTGTAGATCACGGTCGGCGTGCCCGGCCACATGTGTCCCGGGGTGCGCAGGGTGAAGCCGCCGTGCTCGCCGTCCATGGCCGCCCGGTGGTCCGGGAAGGGCGGGTCCTCGTTGTTGTAGTCGTGGTGGTCGATGATGTCGCCCTTCCCCGAGTCGCCCTTGGAGTTGCAGCAGTTGACACCGCTGTGGGCGTTGACGACGCGGGACGGGTCGGCGGCCTTCACCGACTCGGCGATGCGGCCGCTCTCCTCGCGGTTCCACTCGCCCCAGCCCTCGTTGAAGACGATCCAGCCGATGACGGAGGGCGAGTTGTGGTGCCGGCGCATCATCTCGCGGCCCTGGTCGACGAAGGCCTTCTGTCCGGTCTCGTTGGTGATGTTGCCGGAGACGAAGTCCTGCCAGACCAGCAGACCGAGCCTGTCCGCGTGGTAGAACCAGCGGGGCGACTCCACCTTGATGTGCTTGCGGACGGCGTTGAAGCCGAGCTTCTTGTGCGCCTCGAGGTCGAAGGCCAGGGCGTCGTCGCTGGGCGCGGTGTAGAGGCCGTCGGGCCAGAAGCCCTGGTCGAGGGTGGCGAGGGAGAAGATCGGCTTGCCGTTGAGGACCAGCTTCCGGTAGCCGCCGACCTCCTCGATGCCGATCTCGCGCATGCCGAAGTAGCTGCCGATCCTGTCGGTGGAGCGGCCGTCCTTCAGCTTGATGTCGAGGTCGTAGAGGTAGGGGTCGTCCGGGCTCCACAGGTGCTGCTCGGCGACGGGCAGGCTGAGCTTGCCGTTGGCGGGGCCACTGACCCTGCCGACGACCTTTCCGCGGGCGTCGCGGGCCACGGCCTCGACGCGGGCCGTCCTCGAGGCGTCGTCGGACTCGACGGTGACGGCCAGCGTGCCGCTGTCGATGTCGGGCGTGGTGACGACGTTGTCGATGGAGGTGTCGGCGACGGGCTCCATCCAGACGGTCTGCCAGATGCCGGACGACTGGGTGTAGAAGATGCCGCCGGGGTTGGTGGACTGCTTGCCCATCGGCTGGTCGGCGCCGCCGGTGTCGGTGACCGCGACCACGATCTCCTGCTGTCCCCGGCCCTTGAGCGCGTCGGTGATGTCGGCGCTGAAGGCGTTGTAGCCGCCGGTGTGTTCGGCGACCTTCTTGCCGTTGACCCAGACCGTGGCCTGGTAGTCGACGGCGCCGAAGTTGAGCTTGAGCCGGTTCGCCGAGCCGCTCCCGCCGACCTGCCAGCTCTTCGGCACGTCCACGAGCTTGCGGTAGAACATGTGGTCCTCGTGCCGCTCGAGCCCGGAGAGCTGCGACTCGACCGGGAACGGCACGATGATCTTCTCGTCGAGGTCCTTGCCGAAGACCGGCTGCTCACCGGCCTCGGCGCCGCTGAACTGCCAGGGCCCGTTGAGGTTCTTCCACCGGTCGCGGACCTGCTGCGGGCGGGGGTATTCGGGCAGCGGGTTCCTCTTGTCGACCTTGTCGCCCCACGGGGTGGTGATGCGGTGGGTGGAGGTGTTGGTGGCGTAGCGGACGATCCGGGGCACGGCCTTGTCGCCGGCCTTGAGACCGCCCTGGCCGTCGTAGATGAACCGGACCTGCTGGTTCTTCTGGATCGGCTCGGCGAGGGTGACGAGGAGGGAATCGTTGTCACCGGGGAAGGCGGCCACCGACCGGATGGGCATGGCGGTGGTGTCGGCCTCGATCTTGAGGTGGTCCGCCACCTCGGCGAGGTCGCTCACCCGGTCCTCGAACCGGACGCGCAGTCGCCGTCCGTCCTCGGTCACGGTCGGCTCCACCGGGAAGACCTCGAAGCCGGCGGGCGGGGTGAACGCCGTCGTCGGCACCAGTTGCTTGGCCATCGTCGGAGTCGACCAGCGCAGGAACATGTTGGCCCCGCCGACGTCCTGGAACATCTCCAGGCGGAAGTCGTGCTTCTCCCCGGCGGTCAGCTGGATCGGTGTGCTGGTCTGCTCCTTGTCCCAGTCACCCACCCAGTGGTCGATCACCGGCTCGTCGTCGATGAAGAGGCGGAAGCCGTTGTCACCGATGGCGTGGAAGGTGTACGCGCCGGTCTCGGGGGCCTCGATCTGCCCGGTCCAGCGGGCGGTGGTGTGCTCCGTGCGCCCGGTCAGCTCCTCGAAGGTGCCGGTCAGTCCGGAGAAGTTGATCTGCGGCTCCAGCAGGGTGCCGCCGAGTTCGGCGAAGTCCCGGGCGCCCGGCGCCGACATGCTGAAGTACTCGCCCTTCAGGCCGTGCACCGTGACGTCGGCGTCGGCGGCGGACCGGACGGAGGTGGTGCCGGCCGGTTCGGCCGCCGTCGCGGCCGGTGCCAGGGCGCCCGTGGACAGGGCCAGGGCGGCGACGGTCAGCAGCGCCCAGGATCTGGATCTCGAGCGGGTGAGTTTTCTGGTCATCGAACCTTTCCTCGCGCAGAGGGCATGGGGCCGACCCGAGGCGGAAGGCGTCGTCGACTCGGCCCGGGATTCCTTCCAACGTTGGAAAACCGGTGTGCAGCGGAATGACAACACGGCGGCCGAGCACTGTCCAGGGATCGCGCACAGCTGACACGACGTCAGTAACGGGCGTGGGTCCGGGAGGACGGCACGCCGGTGGAGACCCGGGGCCCGCGACCGTATTGACATGTCCGGCTCCAACCACAACCCTGTGAGGGCATACCTTGCATCGATGTAAATACGGGCGTGGAGGGGAAGCGGGACCGATGGGACTTTCTCGCCGTCTGGCCGGCCTGGTCGGCTTCGTACTGTCCGGCGTCCTCGCCGCCGCGCTGACCCTGACGTCCGCGCATCCCGCCCGGGCGGACCAGACCGGGCTCCGCGCCGCGGACCCGAGCGTGCTCCGGGTGGGCGGCACCTACATCTCCGTGCAGTCGGCCGGCGGCGGCATCGTCGTACGGCAGGCCCCGTCCACGGACGCCCTGGACTCGGCCACCCCGCGGCAGGTCTGGTCGGACACCCGCGAACGCGGGGAGGTCTGGGCTCCGGAGATCGTGATGGACGGCGGGCGCTACTACATCTACTTCACGGCCGGGCGCGGTGCCGCCCACCGGATGTATGTGATCAGCTCCGCCAGCCCCGACCGCGGCTACTCCGCCGAGACGAAGCTCGCCCTGCCGGACGACAAGTGGGCCATCGACGGGACCCTGTTCACCTTCAACGGCCAGCGCTGGTTCGTCTGGTCCGGCTGGGCCGGGGACACCAACGTCGAGCAGAACCTGTACATCGCCCGGATGAGCAGCCCCACCACACCGACCGGCGCGCGGCACATCATCTCCCAGCCCCGGGAGAGCTGGGAGCGGGTGGTGGGCAACCCGTTCATCAACGAGGGACCCGAGCCCATCAAGGACCCGAACGGGCAGCTGCACATCGTGTACTCCGCCAACGGCAGCTGGAGCGACCAGTACTGCCTGGCCGACCTGCGGCTGCGGGCCGGCGGCGACCCGACGTACGTGTGGGACTGGTACAAGTCCAACGGCTGTCTGTTCGGCTCCAACCGGGCGACGATGATGGCCGGCTGGGACCCGACGCTGCACGTCAACGGCCCCGGGCACCACAGCTTCGTGCTGCTGCACGGCGACATCGGCACCAGCCCGCCGGCCGGCCCCCGCTTCCCGCTGATGTTCCACGCGGTGCCCAAGGGCACGCCGTACACCTGGGAGAACCGCTACTGGTACACGGGCACGTTCTGCTGGTGGGGCAACACCACCTACAGCCGCGCCAACGTCCCGGGACCGAACACGGACACCGGCTGGAGCCTGAAGTTCTTCGAGTAGGTCAGCCCCGGCCGCCGGTGAACGGTCCGTCGGCCGCGAAGGCCTGGGCGGCGAACCGTTCGCCGATGCGGCGGTGGGTGGCCTCGTCGGGGTGCAGCCGGTCGGGCAGCGGCAGTTCGGCGTGGTCCGCCTCGCCGTAGAGGTCACGGCCGTCGAGGTGGTACAGGTTCGGGTCGTCCGCCGCCCGTTGCGCCACGACGCGCTTCAGCTCCTCGCGTACGACGTTGAGCGTCAGCTTGCCCTCGGCCCGTTCCCCGGGGTCACCCGCGGCGGTGAACAGCAGCCGGCCCTCGTCGAGGTGGCTGAAGTCGAAGGCGGTGGGGCCGGGTGTGTCCTCGTGGATGGGGCACAGGATCGGCGAGACGACCAGCAGCGGTGCGGTGGGGTGGCCCTCGCGGATGGTGTCGAGGAAGCCGTGGACGGCCGGGACGAAGGCGCGCAACCGCATCAGGTCGGCGTTGACCAGGTTGATGCCGATCTTGACGCTGATCAGGTCGGCCGGCGTGTCGCGCATGGTCCGCGCGACGAACGGGTCGAGCAGGGCGCTGCCGCCGAAGCCCAGGTTGACCAGTTCCACTCCGCCCCGGGCCGCGGCGAGCGCGGGCCAGGTGGCCGTCGGGCTCGCGGCGTCGGAGCCGTGGCTGATGGAGCTGCCGTGGTGCAGCCACGTCCTGCGCCCGGACGCGGGCACGGGCTCGACGGGGGCGTCGGTGCGCAGGGCGACGAGTTCGGTGGTCTCGTTGTGCGGCAGCCAGATCTCGACGGTCTTGTCGTCCTCGGAGAGGCCGCCGAAGCGGAGGGTGTCGGCGGGGCCGGTGGCGTGCCGGACGGTTCCGGTGCTCATGTCGATGGTCAGGGTGTTGCCGCCGGTCGCCGTCGCCCGGCCGGCCGGGCGTCCGTCGACGAGCAGGTCGTACAGGCCGTCCGGACGGGGCGGGGCCCCGACGTGGACCCGCTTGGTGGGCAGGGTGTCGAGTTCGACCGCGGTCGCCCGGGTGCGGAAGACCAGGCGTACGCCGGAGGGCTGGGACTCGGCCATGGCGAGCTGTCCGTCGGTGTACCGGGCGCGGACCCACGCGGGCAGGCGGTGGGGCAGGACCCCGTGCTCGGTGCGCTCCAGGTCGAGGGCGCCGCGCACGATGTCCGCGGTGATGGGCGTGGTGGTCCAGGTGGTGTTCGGGGTGGAGGGCATTGCTTCGATCCGTATGTCGGGGTGGGCGGGTGAGTCGGTGGTGGGTCCCGGAGTCGCCGTCAGGATTCGGGCCAGTTGCGCAGGAGGGCGTCCAGCGCGTCGAGGATGCGCGTCCAGGTCTCCTGGGTGTCGGGGGCGCTGTGGCTGAACCCGCCGCCCATCTCGATGCTGACGTAACCGTGGAACACACTGCCCAGCAGCCGGACGGCGTGGGTCTGGTCCGGTTCCTTCAGGTCGTAGCCGCGCAGGAGGGCGCGGGTCATCCGGGCGTGCCGGACTCCCGCGCTCGCGGCGGCCGCCTCCGGGCTGAGCCGGAACTGGGCCGCCGCGTAGCGGCCGGGATGCTCCCGCGCGTAGTCCCGGTACACGTTGGCCAGGGCCGTCAGGGCGTCCTTGCCGGACCGCCCGGCCAGCGCGTCGGCGGCCCGGTCGGCGAGTTCCTCCAGGGCGAGCAGCGCGATCCGCGTCTTGAGGTCCTCGGAGTTCTTCAGATGGGAGTACAGGCTCGCCACCTTGACGTCGAAACGCCGGGCGAGCTCCGAGACGGTCACCCGGTCGAAGCCGACCTCGTCGGCGAGCTCCGCCCCGGCCCTGGTCAGGCGTTCGGGGGTCAGTCGTGCGCGTGCCATACCCAACCTTCCGATCAACTGATTCGATTATGCATTCACCTAAAGCTTTTAGGCAAACGCCTATCATCCATGATCGATTGTCAGTGGTGGGCGGCAGGATGTGACACATGACCACACCTTCAGCAGTGATCGTCGATGCCGCCGCCTACGCACAGGCGGTCGAGGACGCCGTGCGTGCGGCGGCCGCCTACTACGAGGGGGGCACCTCGCCGCTGGACGACGACGCGTACGACCGGCTGGTACGGGGCATCGCCGACTGGGAGGCGGAACATCCGGACGGGATACTGCCCGACTCCCCCACCGGCAAGGTCGCCGGCGGCGCGGTGGTGGGCGATGTTCCGCACACGGTGCCGATGCTCAGCCTCGACAACGTGTTCTCCGCGGAGGAGTTCACCGCCTGGACCGCCTCGCTGGCGCGCCGGATCGGCCGTGACGCGACACGCTTCAGTGTGGGTCCGAAGCTCGACGGGCTGGCGATCGCCGCCCGCTACAGCGGCGGCAGGCTGCGCCAGTTGATCACCCGTGGGGACGGGACGGCCGGGGAGGACGTCTCGCACGCCATCGGCACCATCGAGGGGCTGCCCGAGCAGCTGGACGAGCCGGTCACCCTGGAGGTGCGCGGCGAAGTCCTCATGACCGCCGCCCAGTTCGAGCACGCCAACGAGGTGCGCACCGGTCACGGCGGGCAGCCGTTCGCCAACCCGCGCAACGCGGCCGCGGGCACCCTGCGGGCGAAGGAGCGTGCCTACACGGTGCCGATGACGTTCTTCGGCTACGGACTGCTGCCGCTGCCCGACACCGACTCCGCCCTGGCGGAAAGGATGACCGAATCGGCGCACAGCGACCTGATGGCCCTGGCAGCGGACCTCGGGGTGCACACCAGCGCCCGGACCGCGGTCCCGGAGGTCGTCGCCGGGACCGCCGAGGAGGTCCTGCTCCGGGTGAAGGAGATCGCCGCGGTCCGCGCCGAGCTGCCGTTCGGCATCGACGGGATCGTGATCAAGGCCGACCTCGCCGCCGACCGGGAGGCGGCCGGATCGGGCTCCCGCGCGCCGCGCTGGGCGATCGCCTACAAGCTGCCGGCCGTGGAGAAGATCACCCGGCTGCTGGACGTGGAGTGGAACGTCGGCCGCACCGGGATCATCGCGCCGCGCGGCGTCCTCGAACCGGTCGTCATCGACGGCTCCACCATCACCTACGCCACCCTGCACAACCCGGCCGACATCACCCGCCGCGACCTGCGCCTCGGCGACCACGTCATGGTCCACCGCGCCGGTGACGTGATCCCGCGCATCGAGGCCCCGGTGGCCCATCTGCGCACGGGTGAGGAGCGGCCGATCGTGTTCCCCGCGCAGTGCCCGCGCTGCGGTTCGGACATCGACACCGGCGAGGAACGCTGGCGGTGCGCCCAGGGCCGCAACTGCCATCTCGTCGCCTCCCTCGCCTACGCGGCGGGCCGCGACCAGCTCGACATCGAGGGCCTGGGCGCCACACGTGTGGTGCAGCTCGTCGACGCCGGGCTGGTGGCCGATCTCGCCGACCTGTTCGCCCTCCGGCGCGACCAGTTGCTGGCCCTGGAGCGCATGGGGGAGACCAGCACGGACAATCTGCTGGCCGCGATCGAGAAGGCCAAGGAACAGCCGCTGTCGCGGGTGCTGTGCGCACTGGGCGTGCGGGGCACCGGCAGATCCATGTCACGCCGGATCGCCCGCTACTTCGCCACCATGGACAACATCCGGGCGGCCGACGCCGACGCCATGCAGCTGGTCGACGGCATCGGAGCGGAGAAGGCCCCGTCGATCGTGGCGGAGCTGGCCGAACTGGCACCGCTCATCGACCGGCTCGCCGCCGCCGGCGTCAACATGACCGAGCCCGGCGCCACTCCGCCGCCGCCCGCCGGTGCGGACCCGGCGCCGGCCGAGGGCAGCCCGCTGGCCGGGATGACGGTGGTGGTCACCGGTGCGATGACCGGGAGCCTGGAGAAGCTGTCCCGCAACGAGATGAACGGACTCGTCGAACGGGCCGGGGGACGCTCCTCCTCCAGTGTCTCCAAGAAGACCTCCCTGGTCGTCGCGGGCGAGGGAGCCGGCTCCAAGCGGGCCAAGGCCGAACAGCTCGGCGTCCGCCTGGCCACCCCGGACGAGTTCGCGGCCCTCGTCGCGGACCTCCTCGACTGATCGCGGTCACCTCGGGCCGCGAGGGGCTTACGCGATGGTGTCGGACGCCGCCGCCGTGAACGCGTCCGCGTGCTCCGCGGCCCACTGGGTGAAGGTGCGGGCGGGCCGGCCGGTGACCTTCTCGACCGTGTCGAGGACCGTCCGGCCCACCTCCGGGGTGTTGCCGTACGCCTCGAGCAGGAAGCCGATCACGTCCTGCGGGTGTCCGGCCGCCCGCCACTGCGCGACGGCCTCCTCCTCGGTGAGCTCCACGAGGGTGATGTCCCGGCCGCGTGCGGCGGCGATCGCCGTCACCTTGTCGCCGACGGTCAGCAGCTCGGGGCCGGTGATCACGTACTCCTGGCCGGCGTGTCCTTCCTCGGTGAGCGCGACGGCGGCGACGGCGCCGATGTCGCCCTCGTGGACCATGGCGCTGAGCCGGTCGACGAACGGCTCGCGGACCTCGTCCGACGCGGTGATGCCGTCCGCCCACTCCAGTGCGTTGCCCATGAACTCGACCGGCATCAGCACGGTCCAGTCCACGCCCTCGTCGGCACGCACGGCGTCCTCCAGCAGCGACGGCCCGCCGCCGTGCAGCACGGTGACCCGGCGGACGCCGGCCGCGCGGGCCAGCTCCAGGATCCGCGGGCCTGTCTCCAGCGGGGCGAAGTAGGCCCCGCCGAAGGTGATCAGGTGGAGACCGGTGACGCCTTCCAGGGCCGCGGCCAGGCTCTCGGGTTCGGTCAGATCGCCCTGGACGACCTCGACGCCGGCCGGGAGGTCGGCCGCGGCGGCGTTCCTGGTGAGCGCGCGCACCGCGTGCCCGCGGGCGAGGAGTTCGGCGACGACCTGACGGCCGACGGTTCCGGTGGCGCCGGTGACGAGAATCTTGTGGCTGTGAGTCATGGAACGACCGTAGGAAGCCTTGCGGTCGGCTTCTGTCCGCAAGCGGGCACGTTCGGCGAAGGGCAAGAGGGACAGGATCCGGCCTACTTGCCGCCTAGCGTCGTGGACGACCGACATCGGCGAAAGGACACCGTCATGACCGAGCAGACCGGCGCCGCGCCCGAGGGCTACACCACCGTCGCCCCGTGGGTGGTGACCGACGACACGGGAGCGTTCCTCGACTTCGTCGCCGAGGCGTTCGGCGGTGAGGAACTCGGGCGGGTGGCGACCGAGGACGGGGCGATCGGTCACGGGGAGATCCGGGTCGGCGACACCGTCGTCCTGGCCTTCGACCGGCGCGCGGACTGGCCCGTCATGCCCAGCCTGCTGCGGGTGTTCGTCACCGACGCGGACGCGGCGTTCGCGCGAGCCGTCGCGCACGGCGCGCAGGTCGTCACCCCCGTCTCGGACAACGCCTTCGGGCAGCGCGGAGGGCGCGTCAAGGACCCCTTCGGCAACATCTGGTGGGTCGTCCGCCACGTCGAGGACGTCTCCGAGGAGGAGATCTGGAAGCGGATGCAGGACCCCGTCCACATCGAGGGCATGCGGGTGGCGCAGGCCACGCTCGACGCCGAGCTCACCGGCAGGCGTCACGGCCGCAGCAGCGCGCCCGTCAGGACGGACCGGTGACCGGGGACGCGGGCGGACCGGCGTCCGGCGGGCGTTCGAAGAAGGTCTCCAGGACCACCGTCGCCTGGGTCCCGCTGACCCCGTCGATCGCGTAGAGACGCCGCAGCACGTCCTGAAGGTGCTCGGTGGTCGCGGTGCGCACCTTCACCAGGAGGGCCGCGCTGCCGGCGATGACGTGCGCCTCCTGGATCTCCGGCACGGCGGCGAAGTCCTCGGCCCGGTCCCCCATCCACGCCGTCGAGTCGACCAGCACGAAGGCGAGGACCCCGCGGTCGAGCGCCGCTGGGTCGACGTCGACGGTCGTGGCCCGGATGACTCCCCGCTCACGCAGCTTGCGCACGCGTTCGTGAGCGGCACCGGCCGACAGCCCCACCGCCCCGCCGAGGGCGGCGTACGACTGTGCCGCGTCCCTCTGGAGGAGCCCGATCAGCTGATGGTCGATGGCATCCAGTTGTTTCATGGGATGACCATATCTGATTCTGTGCTGTGCGTGTTACGTTGCATGACATCCTGATCACTCTGCGAGGGGACGCCATGCCCACCAACGGCCCGTACGAGATCCTGGACGACCGCTTCCGCACCGGACGCTGCACGAACGGCGACAGCAGGCTGGAGGTCCTGTACGACGGCTGCCGCTGGGCCGAAGGCCCGCTGTATCTGCCCGCCTGGCGTCAGCTGATCTGGAGCGACATCCCGAACGACCGCATCCTGCGCTGGGACGAGGCCACCGGCACGGTCGGTGTCTTCCGCGCGCCGGCCGGCCACAGCAACGGCAACACCGTCGACCGCCGTGGCCGTCTGGTCACCTGCGAGCAGGGCAACCGCCGCGTCACCCGCACCGAGCCGGACGGAACGGTGACCGTCCTCGCCGACCGGTACGACGGCAAGCGGCTCAACAGCCCCAACGACTCCGTCGTGCGCTCCGACGGCACGATCTGGTTCTCCGACCCGGACTTCGGCATCACCAGCGACTACGAGGGTCATCGCGCGGAGTCCGAGATCGGGGCGTGCAACGTGTACCGGATCGATCCGGCGTCGGGCGACGTCCACCTCGCCGCGGACGGGTTCGAGGGGCCCAACGGGGTGATCCTCTCCCCCGACGAGAGCCGGCTGTACGTCTCCGACTCTCGCGCCGCCCGTATCCACGTGTTCGACGTCCATGAGGACGGCGCGCTCTCCGGCGGCAAGGTCTTCGCCGAGGCCGGGGGCGACGTCCACTTCGACAACATCCGCTTCGACGACGAGGGCCGGCTGTGGGCGGCCGCCCTCGACGACGGCGTCCACTGCTACGACCCCGACGGCACCCTCATCGGAAAGCTGCGCGTGCCCGAGCCCGTCTCCAACATCGCCTTCGGCGGCCCGAAGAACAACCGCCTGTTCATCACGGCCACGACCTCCCTGTACTCCCTGGTGATGTCGGTGACCGGCGCTCCGCGCCTGTGACGGCCCGCACGGCCTACGGTGTCAGGCGGCCGGCGCGGCTCTCCAGGTGGCGCCGCTCGGGAAGGCTGGTCGTGCGCCGGGCGGCGGAGCGGTAGGCGGAACGGGCGGCGTCGAGGTCACCGGCCATCTCCAGCAGATGGGCGGTGACCGCGTCCAGCCGGTGGTGGTCCGCCAGCCGCACGTCCCCTTCGAGGGTCTTCAGCAGATCCAGTCCGGCCCGTGGGCCCTCGACCATCGCCAGCGCGACCGCGTGGTTGAGCGTCACCATGGGGTTGGTGGGCGCCATGCGCTCGAGCAGCCGGTAGAGGGCGAGAATCTGCGGCCAGTCGGTGTCCTCCGCCCGCTCCGCCTCGTCGTGCACCGCGGCGATCGCGGCCTGGAGCTGGTACTGGCCGAGCGGTGCGCGGGCCAGCGCGTCCGAGACGAGGGCGACGCCCTCGTCGATGTACGCCCGGTTCCACCGGCTGCGGTCCTGCTCGGCGAGCGGGATCAGCGCGCCGTCGGGGCGGCTGCGTGCCGTACGCCGTGCGTCGGTGAGCAGCATCAACGCCAGCAGCCCGGCCACCTCCCCGTCATCGGGCCGCAGCCGGTGGACGGCGCGGGTGAGCCGGATGGCCTCGCCGGTCAGCTCGCCCCGGTGCAGGTCCGGGCCGGAGGAGCTGGTGTAGCCCTCGTTGAATATCAGGTACAGCACATGCAGCACCGCGTCGAGCCGGCCGGCCCAGTCCGGTGCGGAACCGGACCGTGCGCCGGTCGCCCTGATGCGCTGCTTCGCCCGGCTGATGCGCTGGGCCATGGTCGCCTCGGGGATCAGGAACGCGCGGGCGATCTGTGCCGTGGTGAGACCGCCGACGGCGCGCAGGGTGAGGGCGATCTGCGAGGCGGCGGTGAGTGCGGGATGGCAGCAGAGGAACAGCAGCGTCAGTGTGTCGTCCCGCTCCCCCGGGGACTCGTCGTCGGCGGCCGGGGCGAGCAGTGCGTCGGCCGGGACACGGGCCGCGGCGCTCTCCTCGCGGCGCCGGCGCGCCCGTTCGCTGCGCCACTGGTCGGTCAGCCGACGGCCGGCGACCGTGACCAGCCAGCTCCGCGGGCTGCCCGGTACGCCCTCCTCGGGCCACTGGAGGGCGGCGGCCATCAGGGCCTCCTGGACCGCGTCCTCGCACGCGTCGAACTGCCCATGTCCGTGGCGCCGGACGAGCACGCCGAGGACCCGCGGCCCCAGATCCCGCAGGAGCTCCTCGACGTGCGCGTCCGCCTTCATGCCGTTCCTCTCACATCTCCATTCCGGCCTGGTTCATGAGCGGCCGCAGTTCCACGGCGTTGTACCGGGCGTCCGGCCAGCGCGCGGCGATCTCGGTGGCCCGTTCCAGGCTGTCGCAGTCGAAGATGCAGTAGCCGCCCAGGAACTCCTTGGCCTCCACGAACGGCCCGTCCGTGACCGTGGGGACACCGTCGCGCACCCGTACGGACCTGGCGTTCGTCTCGTCGGCGAGTGCCTCACCGCCGATCCATTCGCCGGAGGCGGTGAGCTCCTCCATCAGCGCGCCCACCTCGGCGGCCACCTCGTCCATCTCCTTGGACAGGGTTTCCCGGGTCGCGGGGTTGCTGTAGATCAGCAGCATGTACTTCATCGGTGATCACTCCTCGTTCGTACGGGTTCACGGGCTCGGCGCCCAGGACGGGCGCCTGCCCCCTAGGGGGTTGGAGCGGACTCCGTGATCTCGACATCCCGCCGCTCCCGCATTTCACCACTTGGGCGCACCTGGCGGAGCAGGACCACGGCGAGTACGGCCACCACGGTCAGCACGACGGAGCTGACACCGGCCGCGACGTGCATCCCGCCGGTGAAGGCGTCGCGGGCGGAGCTCAGCAGGGCCGCTCCGGCCGGGCCGGGCAGTCGCTCCGCCGCGTCCACCGCCCCGGCAAGGGTGTCGGCGGCGGCCTCCGCCGCGGCGGGCGGGGCGCCCTCGGGGACGGCCCCCTCGATCCGGTGACGATAGACGGCGGTCGCCAGACTGCCCAGGGCCGCGAGGCCCAGCGCGAAGCCGAACTGCCCGCTGGTCTCGTTCAACGAGGCCGCCGATCCGGCCTTCTCGGGCGGTGCGGAGCCGACCACGAGGTCGGTGCCCAGCACCACTGTCGGGCCGCCGCCGGTGTTCATCAGCGCGAACCCGGTCACCACGGCCGGCAGGCCCGATCCCGGGCCGGCGTCGGCCCTGGTGAGCAGTAGCAGGCCGGCCGCCGAGACCAGCAGCCCGGCCCCGATCACATACGCCGGTCGGAACCGGCGGGCCAGCACCGGGGCGAGCAGGGACCCGGCGACCGAACCGGCCATCGCGGGCAGCATGCACAGACCGGCCCGGAACGGCGTCAGCCCCTCGACGAGTTGCAGATACTCCGTGACGAAGAGCATGGTGGCGCCGACGAGCAGCGTGTTGAAGAACATCGTCCCCAGCGCGGTGCGCAACCCGCGGTCGGCGAAGAGACGCAGGTCCAGCAGGGGGTCGGCGAGCCTCCGCTGACGAAGCACGAACACCGCGCCGACGGCGGCGCCCGCCACGACGGACAGCACGGGCACCGGCTGCCAGCCCGCCCTGGCCAGCTCCTTCAGCCCGTGCACCACCGGCAGGACCGCCGCCAGGGAGAGCACGACACTCAGGGGATCCGGACGCCCGGCCCGCGGAGCGCGGTACTCGGGCAGCAGGACCGGTCCCAGCACCAGCAGCAGGGCCATCGCCGGCACGCCCAGCAGGAACACCGAGCCCCACCAGAAGTGCTCCAGCATGGCGCCGCCGACGAGCGGGCCGATCGTGGCGCCGCCCGTCAGGCACACCATCCAGATGGCGATGGCCGTCGCCCGCTGCCCGGGGTCGCGGAACAGCTGGCTGATCAGGGACATCGTCGACGGCGCCAGCATCGCCCCCGCGACACCGAGCACCGCGCGAGCGGCGATCAGGGCGCCGGGGCTGCCGGCCCAGGCCGCCGCCACGGAGGCCACGCCGAAGGCGACCGCGCCGATCAGCAGCAGCCTGCGGCGGCCGATGCGGTCGCCGAGGGTGCCCATCGTGATCAGGAATCCGGCGAGCATGAAGGCGTAGATGTCCATGATCCACAGTTGCTCGGTGCTGCCGGCCCCCAGATCCGCGCTCAGTTGCGGCAGCGCCAGCAGCAGCACGAAGACATCGATGGAGACCAGCAGCGTGGGCAGCGCCAGCACGGCCAGCCCGGCCCACTCCCGCCGCCCGGCCCGCCCCGCGCCGGCTCCGGCCGCCCCGTCCGCACCCATGAGACCTTCCTCCCGCCCGTCCGCCGCTCGACGCGCGGCGACGGGCACTGACAGCGCCCGCCCCGTGCGGGCGCCTCTCACCGGTGGGTCGGAACGGGCCGGCGGACTTCGACATCCGCCCGTCGGCGGATGTCCGGCGGGGCGGGCGAGCGCGGTGTGGCGGACTCCTGCCGTGGCTTTCCCTCCGGCCGGGCCGCGATCCGTCGTGACGCCGGGAGGTGAGTGGCGGGGCGATGGCGGTTACCCGGTATCCGAGGCCGAGGAAGGGAGCGAGCCGTGCGATTCCGAAGCCGTGAGTACGCCGGGCAGGAGCTGGCCGTCCGGATGCTGGAGTGGGCGAGCAGCGGCGATCTCGCGAATGTGACCGTGCTGGCGTTGCCGCGCGGCGGTGTCCCGGTCGGCGCGGCGATCGCCCGGGCGATGCAGGTCCCGCTGGACGCCCTCGTCGTCCAGCGGATCGGGGTTCCCGGGTCCCCCGAGGTGGGCATCGGGGCGGTCGCCGGGGACGACCCACCGGTGTTCGACCGTACGGGCCTGAGGGCGCTGGACCTGTCGGAGGACAAGCTCGGCCCCGAGGTGGCCCGGGCGCGCGACGAGCTGCGCCGGCGGGAACAGCACTACCGCGGCGGTCGCCCCGCCCCGGACGTCAGCGGTCACAGCATCGTGGTCGTGGACGACGGTCTGGTCACCGGGATCACCGCCCTCGCGGCCCTGCGGCATCTGCGGCGGCGCGGTCCGCTGCGTCTGACGCTGGCGGTGCCCGTGTGCGCTCACGAGACCGCGGCGGCGCTGCGGGCCGAGGCCGACGACGTCGTCTCCCTGTACCAGCCGCCGCGGGTGTCGTCGGTCGGCGAGTGGTACGAGGACTTTCACGAGGTCTCCGACCGGGAGACCCTGGAGGCTCTGCGCGAACTGCACCCGGCCTAGGGGGTGTCGTTGGACGTATCCGTGCTGGTCACCTAGCGTTCCGCGCATGACAGAGCGACGCGCGATCCTCAGTGGCTCGACGTTCGAGGAGCAGATCGGTTATGCCCGCGCCGTGGTGAACGGCGACTGGGTGCATGTGTCCGGCACGACCGGCTTCGACTACGCCACCATGACGATCTCCGACAATGTGGTGGAACAGGCCGAGCAGTGTCTGCGGAACATCGAGGCCGCGCTGGCCGAGGCGGACTGCACGTTCGCCGACGTGGTGCGGGTGCGGTACATGCTGCCCGACCGGGACGACTTCGAGCCCTGCTGGCCGGTGCTGCGCCGCCGCTTCGGCGAGGTCCGGCCGGCCGCCACCATGCTGATGTGCGGGCTGGCCGATCCCCGGATGAAGATAGAGATCGAGGTGTACGCGCAGCGGCCCGCCCGATGACGACGGATCCCCAGGGGGTGTCCGGCGGGAGTCGTGGCGAGCGCTCCCGCCGAACCCCGGCGGTCACCCCTGGGACGGGGTGAGCACCACGAAGTCGGCGCCGGCCGGGTCCAGACAGACGGCCAGGCGGCCGACGCCCTCCGCGTCCTCCGGTCCCATCTGCACGCTGCCGCCGTTCGCGGTGACCTTGGCGACCGCGGCGTCGCAGTCGGTGACGTTGAAGACCGGGTGCCAGAACGGCCGCCCGTTCGTCGGCGCGAGGTCTTCCTTGCGGACCTCCATGAGGCCGCCGTGCATGCGCTCCTCGGGCTGCCCGGCGGGGGTGATCAGGGAGTACGTGCCCCCGCCGCCCGGCAGTTCCATGTCGCTGTACTGCCAGCCGAAGACGTCCCCGTAGAACTCCTTCGCCGCCGCCGCGTCGCTCGTGTACAGCTCGGTCCAGGACAGTGAGCCGGGCTCGTCCACCAGGTCGACGCCCTTGCTCTCCCCCGGCTGCCAGACGGCGAACTGGCCGCCCAGCGGGTCGCTGTACTGGGCCATCCTCCCCCACTGGTCGAGGTCCATCGGCGGCACCCGCACGGTGCCGCCGCCGCGCTCCACCGCCTGGGTCGTGGCGTCCACGTCGGTGACGCTGTAGTAGATCATCCAGGCCGAGCGCGCACCCTCCTCGGTGAGCTTGCCGAGCCCGGCGACCATCTTGCCGTCCTTGCGGAACATGCCGCCTTCCATGCCCTCCGCCTCTGCGTCCCCCATGGGCTCGTAGTCCCAGCCGAGGACCGTGCCGTAGAAGGCGGCGGCGGCCGGGACGTCGGGGGCGCCCAGATCCAGCATGCAGGGTGCCCCGGGCGCGAAGTCAGTGGTGATCACCGCGATGTCCTTTCGCAGATTCCCTTTGACCTCAGCCTGCCACCGGGCACTGACACTCGCCCTTCGGCCGGATCCGGGCGTGTCCCGCCGTCCGCGATGGACGGCGGGACACCGGAGCCGGCCGCGACGGGCTAACTCAGCGGCTCGATTCGGATGTTGCGGTAACGGACCTTGTTGCCGTGGTCCTGGAGCCGGATCGCTCCGGCCGCGGGTCCCTCGGCGATCCCGCCGCCCGTCGGGCCGTCGACGGCCACGTTGTCGTGGATCTTCTCGCCGTTCCACACCACGGTGACCCGCGCGTCCGACGTCTTGTTGCCCTCGGCGTCGTAGCGCGCCGCGCGGAAGACGATGTCGTACGACTGCCAGGTCTCGGGTGCTCGGGCGGCGTTCACGTCAGGGGCCTTCTTCAGATAGATCGCTCCCGCTTCGTTGGTGTCGAGGGTGGTGTCGCCGTAGGAGTCCAGGATCTGGAGCTCATACCGGTCCTGGAGGTAGACGCCGCTGTTGGCGCGGTCCTGGCCGGTCACGTCCGGGGGCAGCTTCGGCAGCCAGTACTCCACGTGCAGCTTGAAGTCGTCGTAGCTGCCCTTGGTGCGGATGTCCCCGCAGCAGACCTCCATCGCGCCGTCGGTGACGGGCCACTCCACGGGGCGCCCGTCGGTGTGCTGCCACCGGTCGAGGCCGTCGCCGTCGAACAGGGTGACCGGACTGCCGTCCCGGTCGACGGCGAGGACGTCGAGGTTGACGTGGCCGGTGTCGCCCTCGTCGTACCGGTAGGCGATGCTGTTGTGCCCGGCGCGGAGCCTCAGTGTTTCGGTCTGTGTCGACCAGGTGTCCCAGTCGCCGGTGCTGCGGAACTCGGTCTGTTTCACCTTCCGCCCGTTGACGTACAGGGAGAGGGACTTGGTGCCCTGGAACGGGTTGGGGCCGTTGGAGTAACGCAGCCCCAGGTCGTACGTCCCGCTCCGGTCCACCTCGACGTCGAAGGTCGTCGTGGCGCCCTGGGTGGCGTACCGGTCGACGAATCCGCTGCCGGAGTAGCCCCGGTGGTCCGTGTTGATGCCGGCCGCCCCGGTGAGGGCCGCCTCCTCGGCCTCGTACAGCGGGCCCTGTGCGGGCTGCTTGCCCGGCATGGCGTTGAGCGTGTACCAGGCCTCCGTGCTCCACAGGGTCTCGCCCGACGCCGAGCTGAACGGGCGCGGGGAGCGGATGTGCACGACGCGGCCCGGCTCGAGCCCCTCGACAGCCAGGGTCACCCTCTTGCGGTCGTCCGACAGCTTCGCGGAGGTCACCTCCAGGGTCTCCTCGGCGATCTTGGGTCCGCCGTAGTCGCGCGTCGGGGTGTAGCGCCACTGCTCGGCCTCGTAGTGGCTGACAAGGTTGTCAGCGGTCTCCTCGGAGAGCGGCTGGGTGTACTCCAGCTCGAAGCCGCCCTTCTTCACCCGCATGGCCTGGATGTCGAAGGTGTTGCCGCCGTTCGGCGTCAGCTTCTGGAGGCCGTACCTGAGCTTGCCCTCCTGGCCCCAGTTGCCGTCCGCTCCCAGACCGCCCGCGTAGATCGCGCCGTCGGGGCCCATGGTGATGCGGTTGACGCCGGCCTCGAGGCCCTGGGTGAAGCGGAAGACGGCGCCCTGGTACTGGCCCTTGACCTTCTCCAGGTAGGCGCGCTGGAGACCGCCGTAGGTGACGTCACCGATCAGCATCTGCCCCTTGAACCTGCCCTTGGTCAGGTGGAGCGGCGTGCTGGGCGAGTTGGCGATCTCGTTCTGCGGGAGCCAGAGCACCGGCTGGGTCACCGGTTCCGCGTCGAAGGGGCCCGCGGGGTTGGTGTAGTGGTTGAAGAAGCGGTCCTGCTTGATGTGGACCAGCTTCGACGAAGGGAGCCAACCGCCCTGGTTGTCGGTGGCGAAGAGGTCACCGCCGGGGCCCCAGCCGAGGCCGTTCGGGGTGCGGAGGCCACCGGCGATGTAACTGACCTTGCCGGTCTTCTTGTTGACCTTGATGGTCGCGCCGCGGCCGGGTGCGGGCTGCGGGTCCGTGGTGGCGCCGCCGTAGTTGATGGCGACGGACAGGTTCACGTAGAAGTGGCCCTTGCTGTACAGTAGTCCGAAGGCGAACTCGTGGAAGTTGCCGCCGTACGGCCAGGTGGCGACCGTCCGGGACTCGTCCAGGAAGCCGTCGCCGTCGCTGTCGCCCAGTTCGGTCAGTTCGTGCTTCTGGGAGACGAAGACGGTGCCGTCGACGACCTTGAGGCCCATCGGTTCCTTGAGGCCCTCGGCGATCTTCGTGGCCTTCACCTTGTCGGGGCCCGTGGTGCCGGTGACCTCGTCCATGACGTAGACCTCGCCGGCCGTGTTGTCGGTGCCGCCCCAGGTGCTCACCACCAGACGGCCGTCGGGCAGCCAGTCCATGCCGGTGACCTGCGGTTCGAAGCCCTCGGGGCGCAGGTCGGTGAGGGTGTGGTCGGGGCGCACGGAGGTGAGCGGCAGGCCGTCGCCCGGCGAGTCCCTGACGCCCTCGCACTCCTTGCGGCCCGGGGCGGTGACCCGGACCACGCCGGCGTCGGTGCTCAACGCCGCGTTCGGCACGGTGGCGAATCCGTCGGCGCCCGGCGGCTGCCAGGCGAGGTTGAGCACCTGATCGCCGCCGCGCTCGAAGTGGTCGATGCGCAACGCGTGCATGCCCTCGGTGAGTTGGACGGTGCCGTCCTTGGGTTCGGCACCGTGCAGTCCGTCGTGGTCGATGACCAGCCGGTCGTCGATCAGCAGCCGTGAGCCGTCGTCACTGGTCAGCCGGAAGGTGTACGAACCGTCGGCCGGTACATGGATGTTGCCGGTGACCTCGGTGACGAAGTTGTCGCCGAACCCGCCGAAGTCGCCGGTCGTGCTCCAGTCGACGGTCGGCATCAACTTGTCGTGGTTGGGGGTCTGTCCGGGCTTGAGCGTGCAGATCTTGTCGAGCGGGACCTGTACGTCGAAGACGCGCAGGGTGACGCCGGGTTCCTGCGGCGGCACATCGGCCCGCGGTGCGGAGCCCGGCTGCGCCGACGCCAGGGGCGGCCCCCAGAGCCCGCCCGCGACGAACGCGCCGACGAGCAGCGCTGTCAGGCGTCTTCGGGCACGCCCGTACAGCCGTGCGTCCATGCTTCCTCCTGCTGAGTCGACCGGAGGGCCGGATAACTCCGGTGCCGATTGGGCGAAACGCCAACGGTTGCGGCCGACACGCTAGGAGACTTCTGCTCAACACGTCCATACTTTGTCATCGATGAGTTCAAAGTCCTTCCGGTGGGCAGTATTCATCGATGTAACGGGCGGGACGCGGGGCCTGTGCGCGGTTACGGGGAGGGCGGGATGCGGTAGACGGACACGTGCGAACGCGACTCGGCGGTGAACTCGGCGCCTTCCCAGTCCGCGTGCCTGGACTCCAGCTCGAAACCGGCGAGTCGGGCCATGAGGTCGAGTTCGGCCGGCCAGATGTAGCGGTGCGGGCTGCGGAACAGTTCCGCCCGCTCGGTGTCCTCGGCGAAGTGGAAGTGGTGCGATACGACGTGCTGGCGCAGGGTGTCGTAGGTGTCCAGGCCGATGTACCCGGGCTCGGACTGCCAGACCGTGGCCGCCTGGCCCGGCGGGAGCTTGCGCAGCTCGGGCACCCAGAGCTCGATGACGAAGCGGCCACCGGGCCCGAGGTGGCGGGCGGCGTTGCGGAAGCACTCGATCTGCTCGTCCTGGGTGAGCAGATTGGAGATGGTGTTGTAGACGAGGTAGACCAGGGTGTACTCACCGGGGGCGACGGTCGTCGCCATGTCCCCGATGACCACGGGGATCGTGGCCTCGTCGGCCTTGGTCCGCAGTTGCTCCACCATCGGCAGGGACAGCTCGATGCCGTTGACGGGGACTCCGCGCCCGGCGAGCGGGACGGCCACCCGGCCCGTCCCGATGGCGAACTCGAGTGCCGCCCCGTCCCCCGCGAGCCGGGCCAGCCGGTCCACGGCGGGCTCCAGGACCGCGG
Source organism: Streptomyces sp. NPDC031111 (assembly GCF_055570675.1). Classification (NCBI taxonomy): domain Bacteria; kingdom Bacillati; phylum Actinomycetota; class Actinomycetes; order Kitasatosporales; family Streptomycetaceae; genus Streptomyces; species Streptomyces sp. NPDC031111. The sequence continues at coordinate 308,103 of NZ_JBVIGS010000010.1, read as the reverse complement.
GCGCGAACATGCCCGTGCCGGGAGTGTCATAGCGTCGGGCGACGTCGGCGCCCCAGATCTCCTGCTGCGTCATCCCGCCAACGCTGGCCGCCGGCATCGGGTGCTGTCCAGCGAATTACTCAGGGCTTGCGGGCCAACCCGCCGTGCTCGCCGATGGGTTCCGGGTCGGGGGTGTCGCTGTCCGGACGCCAGAGCGGCACCGAGACGACGCCGGGCTCGATGAGCTCCAGGCCCTCGAAGTACGCCGTGATCTCCTCGACGGTGCGCAGGTTGTAGGGCACGGCGCCGCTCTCGTTGTAGGCGTCCTGGGCCCGCTCGAAGACGGGGTCGATGCCCCGCGAGCCGTCGTTGACGGAGAGGTAGCTCCCGGACGGCAGCGCGGCCATCAGGCGGGTGACGATGGAGCGTGCCTGGTCGTAGTCGGCGACGTGGCCCAGGATGTTGCTAAGGATGAGGGCGGTGGGACGCGTGAGGTCCAGCGTCTCGCTCGCGACCTCCAGGATGCGGTCCGTGTCCAGGATGTCGGCGTCGACGTACGCCGTCGCGCCCTCCGGGGTCGAGTAGAGCAGGGCGCGGGCGTGCGCCAGGACCATCGGGTCGTTGTCGACGTAGACGATCCTGGAGTCGGGGGCGATCCGCTGCGCGACCTGGTGCGTGTTGTCGGCCGTCGGCAGTCCGGTGCCGATGTCCAGGAACTGCCGGATGCCCGCCTCACCGGCCAGATAGGTGATGTTGCGGCGCAGGAAGGCACGGCTGCTGCGGGCGATGGTGACGATCCCGGGGAAGACGGCGGTGTACGCGTCGCCGGCCTCCTCGTCGACGGGGTAGTTGTCCTTCCCGCCCAGCCAGTAGTTCCAGATCCGGGCCGAATGCGGAACCGAGGTGTCGATCTTCTGCTGCGCTGATCCGGGAACCGTCCCAGGGTCGGTCATGTGTACCGTCCGTCGTCCGTCGAGGGCTTCTTTGGCCAACGCATAATCTACGTGTCCCGCGCCGAGGGGGCAGCCGCTGCCGGGGATTCCGGGCCGCCCGGTCGCAGGCCGTGACGGCGCAGTGCCCCCGCCAGCCCTGCGAGGGCGACCAGGACGGCACCGAGCGCCACCCAGGTCGCCGCGCCCCACCAGGCGGGGACCAGGTCATGGGTGACGCCGCTCGGATAGACGCAGGTCGCCTGCGGGGGGAACACGGACCGCTGTACCTCCGAAGCACGCTCGTACACGCCCGTGGTGAACGCCGAGCAGGTGGACAGCGGGTCCCGGCCGGGCGGGGCCATGACCGCCGGCACGACCGCGCAGAGGAGGGCGAGCACGAGCAGGGAGACGAGGGCGAGGATCCCGAACCGGACCACTGCGCGCGCCTGCGCCAGCCCGGCGAACTCACGCACCCACGCCACCGCGGCGCAGGCGACGGCCACCGCCACGCACATCCACAGCACCCAGCCGAAGAAGTCACCCGCCGAGACCGTGGTGCCGTCGGCGAAGACGCACCGCACGCTCGGCGGGAAGCTGCCGCGCTCCACCCGGAAGTCCCCGCCGGGACCCTCGATCCCGTGCGCGCACCGCTCGTCCAGCTCCGACACCCCGACCGTGAGCCACCCGAGCAGCCAGGTCAGCACCCCCGCGCAGACGGACAGCGCGAAGGCGGCCCACAGCCCGTCCGCGGTACCACGTGATCTCTGTGTCTCCGGCATGGAGCCGGACCCTATCCGCCGCGCCACGGACGTGACGGACCGGGTCCGGCTCCCCGACGGCGCGCTGTCTCAGCGGAGTTCCACGAGGAGGTCGCCGCCCTCCACCTGCTGGATGCGGTTGATGGCCAGCCTGGTGACCGTGCCGGACCGGGGGGCGGTGATCGTGGCCTCCATCTTCATCGCCTCGATGGTGGCCACGGTGGCGCCGGCCGCCACCTCGTCGCCCTCGGCGACGGCGAGGGTCACCACACCGGCGAACGGCGCCGCGACATGGCCGGAGTTGGCGCGGTCGGCCTTCTCGGTGACCGGGATGTCGGAGGCCGCCGCCCGGTCGCGGACCTGGATCGGCCGCAACTGACCGTTCAGCGTGGACATCACGGTGCGCATGCCCCGCTCGTCGGCGTCGCCCACCGCCTGGAGCTCGATGAGCAGCCGCACCCCGGGATCGAGGTCGACGCTGTACTCCGTGCCGGGGCGCAGTCCGTAGAAGAAGTCCTTGCTGTCCAGCACGCTGGTGTCGCCGAAGGACCGGCGGTGTGCCTCGAACTCCCGTGTGGGGCCGGGGAAGAGGAGGCGGTTGAGGGTCGGCCGGCGGTCCTTCGCCAGGCCCGCGCGGTCGTCGGCGGTGAGTTCCTGGACGGGCTTGGGTTCGGCGCGTCCGCGCAGGGCCTTGCTGCGGAAGGGCTCGGGCCAGCCGCCGGGCGGGGTGCCCAACTCGCCGCGCAGGAAGCCGATGACGGAGTCCGGGATGTCGAACCTGTTCGGCTCCTCCTCGAAGTCCCGCGGGGAGACGCCCGCGCCGACCAGGTGGAGGGCCAGGTCGCCGACGACCTTCGACGAGGGGGTGACCTTCACCAGACGGCCGAGCATCCGGTCGGCGGCGGCGTACATCGCCTCGATGTCCTCGAAACGGTCGCCGAGGCCGAGCGCGATCGCCTGGGTGCGCAGGTTGGAAAGCTGCCCGCCGGGGATCTCGTGGTGGTAGACGCGGCCGGTCGGCGAGGCCAGGCCCGCCTCGAAGGGCGCGTAGACCTTGCGCACGCTCTCCCAGTAGGGCTCCAGATCGCCGACGGCCTGGAGGTCGAGGCCGGTGGGACGCTCCGAGTGGTCGGTCGCGGCGACGATCGCCGACAGGGACGGCTGGGAGGTGGTGCCCGCCATGGAGGCCACGGCCCCGTCGACCGCGTCCGCGCCGGCCTGGATGGCGGCCAGGTAGGTGGCGAGCTGGCCGCCCGCGGTGTCATGGGTGTGCAGGTGGACCGGCAGGTCGAACTCCCGGCGCAGGGCGGACACCAGTGTCGCCGCCGCGGGCGCCCGCAGCAGCCCGGCCATGTCCTTGACCGCCAGGACGTGGGCGCCGGCCTCGACGATCCGCTCGGCCAGGCGCAGGTAGTAGTCCAGGGTGTAGAGCCGCTCGGACGGGTCGGACAGGTCGGCGGTGTAGCAGAGGGCCACCTCGGCGACGGCCGTGCCGGTCTCGCGTACGGCGTCGATGGCGGGACGCATCTGGGAGACGTCGTTGAGCGCGTCGAAGATGCGGAAGACGTCGATGCCGGTGGCCGCCGCCTCCTGGACGAAGGCGTCGGTCACCTCGGTCGGGTACGGGGTGTAGCCCACGGTGTTGCGTCCGCGCAGCAGCATCTGGAGGCAGATGTTGGGCACGGCCTCCCGCAGGGCGGCCAGGCGCTCCCACGGGTCCTCGGCGAGGAAGCGCAGGGCGACGTCGTACGTGGCGCCGCCCCAGCACTCCAGGGAGAACAGCCCGGGCAGGGTGCGCGCCACCACGGGGGCCACGGCGAGCAGGTCCTTGGTGCGGACCCGGGTGGCGAGCAGCGACTGGTGCGCGTCGCGGAACGTGGTGTCCGTGACACCGATGGTCGGGGACTCGCGCAGCCATCGGGCGAAGCCGTCGGGGCCCAGTTCGGCGAGCCGCTGCCGGGAGCCGGCCGGCGGTTCACCGGCGGGCAGCGGCGGCAGCTTGGTGAGCGGGTCGACCAGCTGGGGCCGCTCGCCGTGCGGCTTGTTCACGGTGACGTCGGCGAGGTACGTCAGCAGCTTGGTGCCGCGGTCGGCGGAGTGGCGTGCGGTGAGCAGTTCCGGGCGCTGCTCGATGAACGACGTGGTGACGTGTCCGGCCTGGAAGTCCGGATCGTCCAGGACGGCCTGGAGGAACGGGATGTTGGTGGCGACGCCGCGGATGCGGAACTCGGCCACGGCACGCCGGGCCCGGCCGACCGCGGCGCCGAAGTCCCGGCCCCGGCAGGTCAGTTTCACCAGCATGGAGTCGAAGTGGGCGCTGATCTCCGTACCGGCGTGGGTGGTGCCGCCGTCCAGGCGGATGCCGGAGCCGCCGGGCGAGCGGTACGCGCTGATCCGCCCGGTGTCGGGGCGGAAGCCGTTGGCGGGGTCCTCGGTGGTGATGCGGCATTGCAGCGCGGCGCCCCGCAGGGTGACGGTCTCCTGGGCCAGACCGAGGTCGGCGAGTGTCTCGCCGGCGGCGATGCGGAGCTGTGCCTGCACCAGGTCGACGTCGGTGACCTCCTCGGTGACCGTGTGCTCGACCTGGATGCGCGGGTTCATCTCGATGAAGACGTGGTTGCCGTCCCGGTCGAGGAGGAACTCCACCGTGCCGGCGTTGCGGTAGCCGATCCGCCGGGCGAAGTTCACGGCGTCGGCGCAGATGCGGTCGCGCAGCTCCGGGTCGAGGTTCGGCGCGGGCGCGAGTTCGATCACCTTCTGGTGGCGGCGCTGCACCGAGCAGTCCCGTTCGAACAGGTGGATGACGTTGCCGTGCCCGTCGGCGAGGATCTGCACCTCGATGTGGCGGGGATCGACGACGGCCTTCTCCAGGAAGACCGTGGGGTCGCCGAACGCGGAGGCCGCCTCCCGGGACGCCGCCTCGATGGCCTCCCTGAGCTGGGCGGGGTCCTCGACGCGGCGCATGCCGCGCCCGCCGCCGCCGGCGACCGCCTTCACGAACACCGGGAAGCCGATGCCGTCGGCGGCGCGCAGGAGTTCCTCGACGTCGGTGGAGGGCGCCGAGGAGCCCAGGACCGGCACGCCGGCCTCGCGGGCGGCGGCCACGGCGCGTGCCTTGTTCCCCGTCAGCTCGAGGATCCCGGCGTCGGGTCCGACGAAGGTGATGCCGGCCTCCTCGCACGCCCTGGCCAGCTCGGGATTCTCGGACAGGAAGCCGTAGCCCGGGTAGACGGCGTCGGCGTCGGCTCGGCGGGCGGCGCGGACGATCTCCTCGACGGAGAGGTAGGCCCGCACCGGATGTCCCGGTTCGCCGATCTCGTACGCCTCGTCGGCCTTCAGCCGGTGCAGCGAGTTGCGGTCCTCGTACGGGAAGACGGCGACGGTTCGGGCGCCCAGTTCGTAGCCCGCGCGGAACGCCCGAATCGCGATCTCGCCGCGGTTGGCGACCAGCACCTTGCGGAACATTCTCGATCCCTTCAGCCTGCCGGTGACGAAGACCATCGTGTCGGCGGCAGGTCCGGTACGCCATGTGAACCGGGCCACTCACCCCCGGTCCGACGGCGTTGTGAGGGGCCACAGAGGAACGTTTCCCCTCTGCGGCCCCCATGCGTGCCGGTGAAGCGCTACTCAGTGATCCTCAGCAGTTTGTTCGGTGTTCCGGTGCCGGGGTTGCCGATCCTGTCGGCGGTGGCCGCTCCGGTCAGCGCCGCTGCCACGGCCGCCGGGTCGGCGTCGGGGTGGCCGGCCAGGTACACGGCGGCCGCGCCGGCCACGTGCGGGGAGGCCATCGAGGTGCCCGATATGGTCCTGGTTCCCTCGTCGCCGTCGTTCCAGGCCGAGGTGATGTCGGAGCCGGGCGCGTACAGGTCGACGGCCGAGCCGAAGTTGGAGAAGTCGGACTGGGCGTCGTCCTTGGTGCTGGAGGCGACGGTGAGGGCCTCGGCCACGCGGGCGGGCGAGCCCTGTCCGGCGTCGGCGGACTCGTTGCCGGCCGCGACGGCGAAGGTGACCCCGGAGGCGATGGCCTTCTGGACCGCGGCGTCGAGGGCGGGGTCGGCGGCGCCGCCCAGGCTCATGTTGGCCACGGAGGGGCCCTTGTGGTTCTCGGTCACCCAGTCGATGCCGGCGACGACCTGCTCGGTGGTCCCGGAGCCGTTGTCGTCCAGGACTCTGACGGCGACGACGTTCGCCTTCTTGGCGACCCCGTGCGCGGCGCCTGCGATGGTGGCGGCGACGTGGGTGCCGTGGCCGTTGCCGTCGTCCGCGGTGTCGTCGTTGTCCACGGCGTCGTAGCCGTGGCTCGCCCGGCCCTCGAAGTCCTTGTGCGTGACGCGTACGCCGGTGTCGATGACGTAGGCGGTGACGCCCTCGCCGGCCTTGTCGGGGTAGGTGTACTTGGTGTCGCCGGCGGTGTCCTCCTGGTCGACCCGGTCGAGGCCCCAGGAGGGAGGGTTGTCCTGGGTCGCGGTGGTGTGGAAGGTCCGGTTGGCGACGACGGTGCCGACGGCCGGGTCGGCGGCGAGGCGCTTGGCCTCGGACTCGGACAGCCCGTCGGCGGCGAAGCCGTCGAGGGCCGAGGAGTAGGACCGGCTCAGCTCGCCGCCGTACTCCCGGGCCAGGTTCTTCTTCCCGGCGGACGTCGTCTTCTCGTCGAGCAGGACGATGTAGCTGCCCGCGACGGCGCCTTCGGCGTTCAGGCCGTACACGGTGCCCTGGGCGGGCTCGGCGGCATGGGCGGACGACGCCCCGAGCAGGGCTGCTGTGGTGACGGCCGACACCGCGCATGCCGCGGCGGTGACCTTCAGTGCGACGGTACGCATCTGATGCGTCATGAAGAGGGGTCTCCTCGTCAGGGTGTGGGGGGTTGACCTCCGCCGCGGTGTCACGGGGAGGCTGACGAGAGGATCGACCACTTGTCGCGGTCAGTTCAATGGTGCCGTTCCGCGAACCGCGTGCCGGGACCACGCATCTCCACAACGTCCGCCCATGTCGGAGCCAACCGACGGACAAAGGCCGAGCTGAACGCGTTGCTTGAAGCGCCAACCAGCGACTGGGCGAGATCTGTGACCATCCCCTCACCCAACCCTCACCGCACCGGCGTTTGGCGCCCGCCGCTACCGGAACAGCGCGGCGTGGCGGCGCGCCCAGTCGGCGAAGGCACGGGGCGGACGGCCGGTGATGTCCTCGACGGCGGGGCCGGCCCGGCGCTCCTCGGGGGTCGGGGCGCCCAGGATGTCGAGGGTGGTGTCGACGACCTCGTCGGGCATGAACTGCCGCATCTGCGCGCGGGCTTCGTCGCGGGTCTGCTCCACGAAGCGGACCGGTTCGCCGATCGCCGCACCGATCGCCTCGGCGCGCTGCCGCGGTGTGGTGGCGGCGGGACCGGTCAACTCGTAGGAGCGGCCGTGGTGTTCGCTTCCGCGCAGGGTCGCGGCGGCCACGTCGGCGATGTCGGCCGGATCGATCGTGGGCAGGCCCACGTCGCCGAAGGGCGCGACGACGGTCCGCCGGGTGCGCACCGGTTCGGCCCAGGCGAGGGCGTTGGAGTGGAAGCCGCCGGGGCGCAGGATCGTCCAGTCCGGCCCCGACTGCCGGACGGCGTCCTCGATGGCCCGTGCCACGCGGCCGTGCGACGCCGATCGCGGCCGGGTGACGACTCCCTGCGAGGACAGCAGCACGACGCGTCCGACGCCGGCGGCCTTGGCGGCGTCGAGGACGGCGTGCGGGTCCAGCAGATGCGCACTGGCGCCGCCACTCTGGAGGAACAGCGCGTCGGCGCCGTCGAACACCTCGCGCAGGCTGTCGGCGTCGGTGAGGTCGGCACGCAGGTGCCGTACGCCCTCCGGCACGTCGGCCGCCGAGATCCCCCTGGAGGTGGCGGTCACCCGCTCGCCGTCCGCCGCGAGGGTGCGGACGAGTTCCCGGCCGACGTTTCCCGTTGCTCCGGTCACCACGAACATGAACAACTCCCCTGTTGTCTCGGTGTGGTGAGGACGCTAACAGCGTCGGTATAGTAGGTACCTAGGAGATAGTGACTACCCCGAAGGGGTGTGTATGGCCGGGCAGACCGCACGGACGGCAGCGGCGGGGACCGACCCGGAACTCGCCTGCCCCATCAGCCCGGTCGTGGACATCGTGTTCAGCCGGTGGACCACCCCGGTGCTCTGGACGCTGCACACATACGGCAGGCAGCGCTTCGTCGAGCTCCAGCGGCGGATCGGCGGAATCACGCCGAAGGTGCTGACGCAGCGGCTCCGGCAGCTGGAACGGGACGGTCTGGTCGTGCGGACGTACCACCCGGAGGTTCCGCCCCGGGTCGAGTACGAGATCAGCGAGCTGGGCCGCAGTCTGGCCCCCCTCTTCGCGCACCTCTCGGAATGGGCGACGGCCAACCTGGGCAGGGTGGAGCGGGCCCGGCACGCCTACGACACGGACCCGGCCCGGTAGTGCGGGGGCGCCGGGACGGTCAGGCCTGGCCGGTCTCGAAGCGGGAGATGCGTCCGTCGTCGTCGACGGTGAAGGACCAGCGCGTGCGCATCTCGCCCCAGGTGTCGTTGCTGTAGCGGGCGAGGAGACGGCGGCCGCCGTCGGACTCGTTGTCGACCTCCAGATGGCCGTGGGAGGAGAAGATCTCCCGCTCGATCCACTCGGCGAGGTCGCGCTCGGAACCGTCGTCCGCCATGGTGGCGCCGGGCGTCAGGAGGGCCATGAAGCCTTCCCGGTCGTGGCTGTTGACGGCCGTGACGAAGGCGCGGACGGAGGGGTCGCTGAGGCGGGTCGTCTGAATCGTCATGTCTGCCAGGGTCGTACCGGTGGCCGGGCCCCGCCACCCGCGTCACCCGAACGGCAACCGGCGGCGCGCCGGGCCGGGGGTGGGGATGCGACGGTGGTCGGGCCAAGCCACTGCTCCGGGAGACGACGTGACCTGTGACGACCGACGTGATCTGGGACTGCTGCTGCTCCGGCTGGGCACGGGCGGGGTGCTCGCGGCGCACGGGGCGCAGAAGCTGTTCGGCTGGTTCGGCGGTGGCGGCATCGAGGGCACCGGCCAGTTCATGGAGTCGGTCGGCTATGTGCCCGGCAGGGCCAATGCCACCGCGGCGGGGCTCGCCGAGGCCGGCGGGGGCGTGCTGCTCGCGCTGGGTCTCGCCACTCCGGCGGCGGGCGCGGCCGCGGCCGGCGCGATGGCGGGTGCGTCCGCCGTGCACGCGCCCAACGGCTTCTTCAACCAGGAGGGCGGCTTCGAGTACGCGGCGACCCTGGGCCTGACGGCCGCGGGACTCGCCGTCACGGGCCCCGGCCGGCTCTCCCTGGACCACGCCCTCGGTCACGCGGCCAACCGGGGCTGGATGATCCCGGCGGCCTTCGCGGCGACCGCGGCGGCCACGGCGGTGACGGTGGGAGCGCGCAGCCGGCGGCTGCGGAGGGCCAAGGAGGGCCGCCAGGAGGCGTTGTTCGAGGAGTAGGGCCCTGTCGGCGCCGGCCCGGCCGTGGCCGTCGGCGTCAGCAGCCCGTCGACCCCAGGCACGACTCGTCGCCGGGCAGATGCGTCTCGGCCCACTTGGCGAGTTCGTCGAGCGCGGGTCCCAGTGCGGCCCCCGACTCGGTCAGGCGGTAGGTGACCCGCAGGGGCGGCCCCTCGTCGACCTCGCGGACCAGCAGTCCCGCGGCGCCCAGCTCCGTCAGCCGGTCGGAGAGCATGCGCTCGCTGATACCGGGGATGGCCCTGCGCAGATCGGCGAAGTACGCCGGCTGGGTCACCAGCACGGACACGATCGGCCCCGTCCAGCGCTTTCCGAGCAGCTGGAAGACGCGGGTGATACCGGCGTCCACCCGCTTGCATGCCGATTCCTCGTGCACCTGCTCGACCGCCATGCCCCCAGGGTACCGGTATCCGCAGGGGATGAAAAAAAATAAGTCCCTGTGTTATTCATAGTCGAGTACGAAAACTTAGCGGCGGCGTCCACGCCTCCGCCCCTGCACCCATGGGAGAAACCCCCGATGGCCACCCTTCTGCACATCGACTCCTCCGTGTTCCCGGCGTCCGCCTCGGCGTCCCGCGCCGTGGCCGAGACCTTCCGCAGGACCTGGGAGGAGCAGCACCCCGAGGGCACGGTGATCCACCGCGACCTCGCCACGAACCCCGTTCCGCACCTGACCGCCGACGCCCACACGGCGGGCTTCGCGGATCCGTCCGCGCACACTCCCGAGCAGGCCGCGGTCTTCGCCGAGCGGCAGAGGCTGATCGAGGAGTTCGAGCGGGCGGACGCGCTGCTGATCGGCGCCCCGATGTACAACCTCACGGTCCCCTCCACGCTCAAGGCGTGGCTGGACAACGTGATCCTCATGGGCCGCACCGCGGGTGACGCCCCCTCCGCCAAGGGCACCCCGGTCACCGTGATCGCCAGCCGTGGCGGCTCCTACGCGCCGGGCACCCCGCGCGAGGGCTACGAATACGTACAGAACTACCTGAACGCGGTGCTGGGCGACATGCTCGGGCTCGAGCTCGACTTCATCGTCCCGGAGCTGACCATGGCCCCGCAGAACCCGGCGATGGCCGAGCTGATCCCGCTCGCCGAGAGCTCCCGCGAGCGTGCCCACCTGGACGCCACCGTCAGGGCCAAGGACCTGGCCCAGCGGCTGGCGGCGTGAGCGCGTGGCGCCAGGCGCCGGGTCAGGCCCGGCGCCGGGCGTCCTCCAGGTAGCGCAGTACGGCCGCGACACGGCGGTCCGTGCGGTCGGTCGGCGCCAGATCGAGCTTGGCGAAGATGTTGCGGATGTGCTTGTGCACGGCGCCGTCGGTGACCACCAGACGTTCGGCGATGGCCGCGTTGCCGAGCCCCTCGGCCATCAGCGCCAGCACGTCCCGTTCACGGGGGCTGAGCCGCTGCAACCGGGCGTCCGGCCGGGTACGCGTCAGCAACTGGGCCACGACCTCCGGGTCGATGGCGGTGCCGCCCCCCGCCACCCGGTGCAGGACGTCAAGGAACTCCTCGACCCGGCCGACGCGTTCCTTCAGCAGATAGCCGAGCCGGGCACTGCCCCGGGCGAGCAGGTCGGTGGCGAAGGCCTGCTCGACATAGGCGGACAGGACCAGGACGGCGAGCTCGGGCCGGCGCCGCCGGGCCTCCACGGCGGCGGTGATCCCCTCGTCGGTGTGGGTGGGCGGCATCCGGACGTCGACGATGGCGACGTCCGGATGCTCGGCGTCCACGGCGTCCAGGAAGGCCTCCGGATCCTCGGCCGTGGCCACCACGTCCAGGGACTCGGCGCGCAGCAGCAGCGCCAGCCCCTCGCGCAGCAGCGCGTCGTCCTCGGCGATCACGATCCGCATGGCAGGGTCACCTTCAGCGTGGTGGGGCCGCCGGGCGGGCTGGCCAGCTCGAATGTTCCGTCGTGGGCCTCGGTGCGCCGGCGGATGCCGGTGAGTCCGGATCCGTCGCGCTCGTCCGCGCCGCCGTGCCCGTCGTCGTGGATCTCCAGGTGCAGCCGGTCGTCCAGGCGGCGCACGACGACACCGGCGTCGCGGGTGCCGCTGTGCTTGGCGATGTTGCTGAGGGCCTCCGCGACCACGAAGTACGCCGTCGCCTCCACCGACGCCGCGCACCGGCCCGGCACGTCGGCGTCGATGCGGCAGGGCACCGGACAGTCGGCCGCCAGGGCGGTGAGGGCGTCGGGCAGACTGCGGTCGGCCAGGACCGGCGGGAGGATGCTGCGGACGACCGCCCGCAGTTCGGAGAGCGCCTGTTCGGCGGCCTCCTGGGCGCGCTCCAGCACGGCGTCGGCCTCGCCGGGGTTCCTGGTCAGGGCGCGGCGGGCCGCGCCCAGCAACACGGTGATCGCGACGATGCGGTTCTGCGTGCCGTCGTGCAACGCGCGCTCGACACGGCGCAGTTCGGTGGCGTGGGCGTCGAGGGCGGCGGCCCGGGTGGCGGTGAGCTCGGCGACCCGGAGGACGAGGTCGGTCCCGGGGTCCGGGCGCAGCAGCCGCCTGCCGGGCCATGCCTGCAACCGCGCGAGCGCGGGCGCGCACAGCACGATGACGCCCACCCACAGCACTCCGAGCAGGGTGACCACCAGCGCGCCGGGCCAGTCGCGCACGGTCCACCAGCCCACGGCCGCGGTGGACTCGCTCTCCGGAAGGAACCGCCAGTACAGCGGGAAGGTGACGTCGTGTGCCGCGTTGAGCGGCAGGGTCGCCCCGATCAGGCCGAGGAGCAGTCCGAGGGTCGCGTGCGCGCAGACCCAGCGGGCCTCACGGCGTACGGCGCGGTCCGCGAGCGCCGCCCGCGGACCGGCCGGCAGCTCCGCCGGACCGATGATCTCCGGGCCCCACCGGGACAGCCGGGACCGCTCCCGGTCGGCGACGGCGCGCACCGCGTGCAGGGCGGACGGCAGCAGCCACAGGCCCGCGCCGACCAGACAGGCCACCGCCGTCAGGGCCAGCCACAGCGTCGCGAGCAGGGCCAGCAGGGCGGTGCCCATGCCCCCGAGTAGGTGTTCCAGGGCGGCCGTCGCGGCCCGGGCCCGCACCGACAGGGCGCGTGGGCGTCCCGCCGCCCCGTCCCGGGTCTCCACCATCCGTACCTCCCAGGCGCGGAGGATAGGGCACCCGGCCCCGGGCCCGCCGGGCCATCCACCCAGCGGTACGCCACCGAGGCCCCCGTTCCGGTCCCGGGAGCGGAACGGGGGCCTCACTCGCGGATGCCGATGCCCTCGACGGGAGGGGTGCGCAGCAGCCGGCCGACGGGGAGCATCGTGGCGACGAGCGCCAGGGCGACCGTGCCGCCGACGACGACGGCCCAGCCCGCGGACGGGACGTGGGGGACGCGCTGCCCGGCCACCGCGTTGACGACGGCGGTCAGGGTGACGGCCGCGACGGCGCCGCCGATGACGAGCGCCACGCCGAGCAGACCGGCCTGTTCCGCGTGCACCATCCGCTTCACCTGACGGCGGGTGAGGCCGGCCAGACGCAGCAGGGACAGTTCCCGGGTCCGGGCCAGAGCGGCCATGACGAGGGTGTTGGCGGCGGCCAGGGCCGCGTAGCCGACCAGGACGGCGACGAGCATCCTGTTCAGCCAGCCGCTGACGGCCAGGTCCTGGGCGATCTCGCCGGTGAGCCGGTCCGTGTCCACCACCGCGGCGCCCGGGTGACGTCGGGCGAGTCCGGCCAGCGCGGTACCGGCGTCGGTGCCCGGTGCGGTGCGGATGAGCACCTGGTCGTCGAGCCCGGTGACGGTGTGCCCGGTGAGGGTCTCCGTGTGGAGGGTGACGTCGCCGAACCCCCAGCCGCGTTCGTACAGCGCGACGACGCGCAGGGTGACGGGCGTGCCGTCGCCGAGCCACAGTTCGGCCCTGTCACCGAGCCGCCAGCCGGCGGCGTCCGCCTGCGCGGTGGACACGGCCACGGTGTCCTCGCGCAGCTCGGCGAGGCTGCCCGACCGCACCTTCAGGTCCATCGTCCGCTCCACGCCCCGCGGATCGATGCCCTGGGCGGTGACGGCTTGCGCCTCGAGCCGGTTGGGCACCACGACCGAGGTGCGGCGCACACCGGTCGCGGCGAGCACGCCGGGGATGCGGCGGGCCTCGGCCGTGGCGGAGGCCGGCAGGCCCGCGGCGCCGGTCAGGGCGTGCTGGGCGAGGATGCCGTCACGGCTCTGGAGCACGGTCTGCCGCTGGAGGTTGTCCTGGAGGAACCAGACGGTGCCGCCGAAGCCGACGGAGAGCACGAGCGCGGTGAGCACGGCGACCGTGCCGCGCGCGTTGGCCCGCAGGTTCGCGGCGGCGAGGTAGCCGCTGTCGCCCCACACGGCGCGGAGGACGGGCCCGAGCAGCCGGGCCGCGGCCTGGTTGATCCAGGGCGCCAGCAGGGCGACCGCCAGCACGAACGTGTAGAGCATGCCGACCGCCGCACCCAGCGCGGTCTGGCCGGTGGCGGCGCCGGTGACGCCGGTCAGGGACACCCCCGCGGCGAGGAACACCAGGCCGGTGACCACGCGCGCCCTGCTGCCGAGGCCGCGCTCGACGGCCGCTTCCCCGAGCGCCTCGGTGGGCTTGATCCGGGTGACACGCAGCGCGGCGATCCAGGCGGAGAGCAGTGCCACGGCCGCGACGGAAACGGTCACGGCCGCCGCGGAGAGCGGTCCGCCCTGGACGGTGAGGCCGTCGGGCACGAACTCCCTGTTCACCAGTTCGTCCCGGATGCGACGGGTGGCGAGGAGTCCGGCCGGGACGCCCACCGCGGCGGCGGCCAGGGCGAGCAGGCCCACCTCCGCGAGCAGCATCCGCCGCACCTGGCCCGGGGTGGCCGCGACGGCGCGCAGCAGGGCGAGGTCGCGGCGCCGGTGCCGTACCGACAGGCCGACGGTCCCCGCGACGACGAAGACGATGATCATCGCGGCGTATCCGCCGAACGCTCCGCCGGCCTGGAGGGTCAGTGACCGCGCGGCGGCGGCTTCGGGCCCCGCGGCCAGTCCGCGCTCGTCACCCGTGTACGTCGTCGCGTCCACGCCGTCCGCCACGCGGCGCACTGCGGCGAGTACGGCGGAGCGGTCGGCGTCCGGTTCGGCGAGGACGCCGATGGCGTCGAAGCGGTCCGGGTGGGGGTCGAGGCGGGCCGCCAGCGCGTCGGTGAAGAACAGCGCCGCCCGCTCCCCCGGCGCGCCGTCGGCCCCGACCACGCCGCTCACCCGGTACCGCCTGCTCTCGCCCCCGGTGAGGAGGTCCATGGTGTCGCCGGGCGAGAGCCCCGCGCCGGCGGCGAGCCGGGCGTCGACGGCGACCTCGCCGTCGCCGCGCGGGGGCGCACCGGAGACCAGCCGGTACGGGGCGAGCGCGGCGCTCGACCAGCCGTGGCCGGTGGCCGGCAGGTCCGGCGCCACCGTCGTGGTGACCGGAATCGCGCGGTCGCCCACGGCGCGTGCCACACCGGGGACCGCCGCCAGTTCCCCGGCCAACGAAGCGCGGACACCGCCGCGTTCGGGGAGGTTCACCGTGGTGTACTCGGTCTCCCCGAACACCGTCGGTCCGGCCACCCTGAGGTCCCGGTCGGCGACGACGGCGGCCGCGGCACCGTAGAGCCCCGGTTCGCCCCGGTACCGCCATCCCGACTCCACGAGCAGGGCGCATGTCGTCAGGACGGCGACGCCCGCGGCGAGGGCGACGAAGGTGGCGGCGAAGCCGCCCTTGCGGAAGCGCAGCATGCGCGCGGCCAGCCGGAGCACGGTTCAGGCCTCCCGGCTCGTGACGGGCTGCCGGCGGCCGAGCAGCGCCAGGTGCTCGGCGATCCGCTCGGCGCCGGGCTGGGCCATGTCCCGCACGATCCGTCCGTCGGCGAGGACCATCACGCGGTCGGCGTAGGACGCGGCGACCGGGTCGTGGGTCACCATGACGACGGTCTGTCCGGTGTCGTCGACCGCCGACCGCAGGAGGGCGAGGACCTCGGCGGCGGTGCGGGTGTCCAGGGCCCCGGTGGGTTCGTCGCAGAAGATCACCTCGGGCCGGGTGACGAGGGCCCGGGCGATCGCGACGCGCTGCTGCTGGCCGCCGGAGAGCTGTGCGGGCCGGTGCCGCATCCGGTCCCCCAGTCCGACCCGCCCGATCACCTCGGCCACCCACGCCCGGTCCGGTCGCCGCCCCGACAGCCGCGAAGGAAGCATGATGTTCTCCTCCACGTCGAGCGCCGGCACCAGGTTGAACGCCTGGAACACGAAGCCGATCCGGCTGCGGCGCAGTTCGGTCAGCTGCTTCTCGGACAGCGACGACAGATCGGTGGCCCCGATCCGCACCCTCCCCGAGCCGGGCCGGTCCAGCCCGGCCGCGCAGTGCAGCAGGGTGCTCTTGCCGGACCCGGAGGGTCCCATCACGGCGGTCGCCGTCCCGCGTACGAACAGGGCGCTCACATCGTCCAGCGCCACGACCGGCTGTTCGCCGCCGTAGGTCTTGCGGACATGGTCGAGGCCGACGGCGACGTCGGCCGGGGTGAGGGACATGGTGGGGCGCCTTCCGGGCGGTGCTCGTTGCGGGACCTCCATGACGGTAGGAGGCGTGGCAGCCACGGCCCATCCAGCCAGCGGCCCGACGAGGGTGGTGCAGGCACTACCACCGTTGGGCGGGCGGCATGACGTCCGTTGCGGCGCCGTTCGCCCAGGTCCGGCGCGGATTCGGCGGCGAGGGCGTGGTGTCGCAGGTCAACGGAAGATCACCTACCGGTCTCGGTTCATCCCCTCCGGGTCCTCTCCGTGCCCTCTTCGAGACTCACCTGCAACGCCCCGTACCGCACGTTCCGGCCCGTCGCGCCGTCACAGTCACTGAAGTCGGCAACCAACCGAGGGGGCACGGACGATGAAGTGGCACGGAACACGACGGCTGGGCGGAGCGCTGCTCGCGCTCACCGCGGCGAGCGGCCTGCTGCTCACCGGATGCGGCGCGGGGAGCGACGGCGGCAGCAAGGCGAGCGACGCCTCGTACGACGGTGGGGGCGACGGCTCGGCGCCGCTGCCCGCCCCCGACCGCGGCTCGGGCGGACGGTACGACGACGAACGGCGCGAGGGCGAGCAGGACTCCCGCGAGGTCGCCCCCGCTCCCGACTATCTGTCGACCTTCGCGCTCGACGTCGACACCGCCTCCTACGGCTACGCCCGGCGCACCCTGGCCGACGGGCGGCTGCCCGACCCGTCGACCGTCCGTCCCGAGGAGTTCGTCAACAGCTTCCGGCAGGACTACGAGCGTCCGGACGGCGACGGCTTCTCGGTCACCGTGGACGGTGCCCGCACCGAGGAGGAGGACTGGTCGCTGGTCCGGGTGGGCCTGGCGACCAGGTCCGGCGAGTCGAGCGGTGAACGGCCGCCCGCCGCCCTCACGTTCGTCATCGACATCTCGGGTTCGATGGCGGAGCCGGGCCGTCTGGACCTGGCGCAGGATTCCCTGGCGACCATGACGGACCGGCTGCGGGACGGCGACTCGGTGGCCATCGTCACCTTCAGCGACGAGGCCGAGACCGTGCTGCGGATGACCCGTCTCGGCGGCAACCGGGGCGAGGTGCACGACGCCATCGACAGCCTGGAGCCGACCGACTCCACCAACCTCGGCGCGGGGGTGGAGACCGGGTACGAGACCGCCGTCGAGGGGCTGCGCGAGGGCGCGACCAACCGGGTCGTGCTCGTCTCGGACGCGCTCGCGAACACCGGTGAGACCGACGCCGACGCGATCCTCGAGCGCATCGCGGAGTCCCGCCGCGAGCACGGCATCACCCTGTTCGGCGTCGGTGTCGGCAGCGACTACGGCGACGAGCTCATGGAGAGGCTCGCCGACAAGGGCGACGGGCACACGGTGTACGTGTCCGACGAGGAGGACGCCCGCGAGGTGTTCTGCGAACAGCTGCCCCGCAACATCGAGCTGACGGCCCGTGACGCCAAGGCGCAGGTCGCCTTCGACCCGGAGACGGTCGCCGAGTTCCGGCTCGTCGGCTACGACAACCGGCGGGTCGCCGACGAGGACTTCCGCGACGACCGCGTGGACGGCGGCGAGGTCGGGCCCGGCCACACGGTGACCGCCCTGTACGCGGTGCGGACCCGCCCCGGGGCCGACGGCCACCTCGCCACGGCGACCGTGCGCTGGCTCGACCCCGACAGCCGTTCCCCGCACGAGGAGACGGGCGACCTGGAGACGGACGGCCTGGACGACTCCGTGTGGGGCGCGCGCCGCGGTCTGACGGTCACCGCGACCGCCGCCTACTTCGCCGACGCCCTGCGCTCCCACGACCACCGCTACAGCGCGCTGCCCGGAGCCCCCGGTCTGGGTGAACTCTCCAACCGCGCGGACGACTTGGCGGACCGGACGGAGGACGAGGACATCCGCGGGCTGGCGCGGGCGATCCGCACGGCGGACCGGCTGGAGTGACCCGGACCATTGACTGATCCTTACGCACGGGTAAGTTTACTTTGGAGTAAGTAACTACGGCAGCACCAGCACGAGAGCATCAGCCGCGACCGGGAGCCGTCATGGGCGTACGCAGGGATCTGAAACGGGCGAAACGACGCACGGATCTGGCGGGCCGGACCAGAGCCGAGACCGTCAGGGACGGGGACGGCGTCGTCCGTGAGGCCCGTACGGCGCCCCTCGCCCCGCGGCGAACGGCGGGCAGTACGGCCGACATTCCCTTCACCAACGCGGCCGAGGCTCCCGACGCGGTGGTGCTGCGGCGCGAGGAGCACGGCACCTGGCGCCCGGTCACGGCGGCGGCCTTCGCCCGTGAGGTCACCGCCGTGGCCAAGGGGCTGATGGCCGCCGGGCTGGAACCGGGCGGCCGGGTCGCCGTGATGTCCCGTACACGCTACGAGTGGACGGTCCTGGACTTCGCGATCTGGTCGGCCGGCGGGCAGACCGTGCCGGTCTACCCCACGTCGTCAGCGGAGCAGGTGGAGTGGATCGTCCGTGACTCCGGCGCCCGGTACGTCGTCACCGAGAGCGCGGAGAACACGGCCGCCGTCACCACCGGGACCGCCGCCCACCCGGAACCGCCGCGCGTGTGGGAGCTGGACGCGGGCGCCCTCGCCGACCTCACCGCACTCGGCCGGGACATCCCCGACGAGGAGGTCACCGCGCGCCGTACCGCGCTCACCCCCGACACCGTCGCGACCGTCTGCTACACCTCCGGCACCACCGGGCGCCCCAAGGGCTGCGTCCTCACCCACGCCAACCTGTACGCCGAGGCCGCCAACACCGTCGAGCTGCTGCACCCCGTCTTCAAGGAGGTCACGGGGCAGGTCGCCGCCACCCTGCTCTTCCTCCCGCTCGCCCACATACTCGGCCGCACCATCCAGATCGCCTGCCTGCTCGCACGCATCGAGATCGGCCACTGCCCGAGCATCAAGCCCGACGAACTCCGGCCCACGCTCAAGGCGTTCCGCCCGACGTTCCTGGTGGGCGTCCCGTATCTCTTCGAGAAGATCCACGACACCGGCCGGGCCACCGCCGAGAGGATCGGCCGCGGCGCCTCCTTCGAACGCGCCCACCGGGTCGCCGTGCGCTTCGGCGAGGCCCACCTCAACCGGTTCCTGGGCCGCGGCAAGGGCCCCGGCCCCGGGCTGTACGCCGCCTGGGCGCTGTACGACCTGCTGGTCTACCGCCGGGTCCGCAAGGAGCTCGGCGGCCGGGTGCGCTACGCCATCAGCGGCGGCTCCCCGCTGGAGCGGGACCTCAACCTCTTCTTCTACACGGCCGGGATCATGGTCTACGAGGGCTACGGCCTGACCGAGACCACCGCCGCCGCCACCATCGTCCCGCCGCTGGGCCCCCGCCCCGGCACGGTCGGCCTCCCGGTCCCCGGCACCGCGGTCCGGATCGCCGAGGACGGCGAGGTGCGCGTCAAGGGCGGGATCGTCTTCGGCTCCTACTGGAACAACCCGGACGCCACCGAGGAGGTGCTCGCCGACGGCTGGTTCGCCACCGGCGACCTCGGCTCCCTGGACGAGGACGGCTATCTGACCATCACCGGGCGCAAGAAGGACATCCTGGTCACCTCCGGCGGCAAGAACGTCTCCCCGGCCGTCCTGGAGGACCGGCTGCGCAGCCGCCCGCCCGTCGCCCAGTGCCTCGTCGTCGGCGACAACCGGCCCTTCGTGGCCGCGCTGATCACCCTCGACCCCGAGACGGTCGCCCACTGGCTGTCCGTACGGAAACTGCCCGCCGACACCCCGATGTCCGAGGTCGTCCGCGACCCCCGGATGCGCGCCGACGTGCAGCGGGCCGTCGACTACGCCAACGAGGCCGTCTCCCGCGCGGAGTCCATCCGCGCGTTCACCCTGGTCGAGGGCGAGTTCACCGAGGAGAACGGCCTGCTGACGCCGTCGCTCAAGGTCAAGCGGCAGGCGGCGCAGGAGGCCTACGCGAAGGAGATCGAGGCGCTGTACGCCTGACGTCGGCCGCCGGGCGTCACCGCAGGTCGAGCCGCATCAGGACCCGGGGATGGCCGGCCAGCACCGAGGTCGTGGCGGCGGCGTGGGTGAACCCGGCCCGCTCGAAGTTCCTCCGGATCCCGGCGTACGCCATCGTCAGGTCGACGCGGGCGTCGCCGTTGTCGAGGGGGTACGCCTCGACGGCCGGGGCACCGTGGTCGCGGGCGAACTCGACCGCGCCGGCGATGAGGGCGTGCGTGATGCCCTTGCCGCGGTGGCCGGGGCGCACCCGGACGCACCACAGGGACCAGACCGGCAGGTCGTCGACGTGCGGGATCTTGCGGTTGCGGGCGAAGGAGGTGTCCGAGCGCGGTGCCACGGCGGCCCAGCCGGCCGGCGTGCCGTCGTCGTACGCGAGCACGCCCGGCGGCGTACCGGCGCGGCACAGGCCGGCGACGTACTCGCCCCGGTCCGGTCCGCGCAGCTCCTTGTTGAGCCGGGAGGGGATCCGGTAGCTCAGGCACCAGCAGACGTTCGCCGTGGGCGACTTGGGGCCGAGCACGGCGCGGACGTCCTCGAAGACCGAGGCCGGGCGGACTTCGACGCTCATGCTTCCACCATGCCACGACCCGCTGGGCCTGTTGCGAACGTCCCGTCGTCCGCCCGACGGGCGGGCGGTCCGGGCCGCGTCAGGTGCGTGCTCCGGGCTCCGGGGGTCCCCCGGCCGAAGGCGGGGGTGCCGGGCGGACGCCCGCGTACTGGTCGTAATCGGGTGTTCGCCCGGTGCGGCGGTGGGGCCCCTGCCGCTCAGCGGGGGAGCCTCCCAGGCGTCGCGGGGCAGGCGCGACTTCGCGGACACCCCCTGCGGGTGTCCTTCACACCGTCCGGTCCAGGAAGGCCGTCAGGCCCTCCAGGAGCCGGTCCACGTCCTCGGGGCTGGTGTAGGGGGCCAGGCCGACGCGGAGGCCGCCGGTGTCCCCGAGGCCGAGCCGACGGGACGCCTCCAGCGCGTAGAAGCTGCCGGAGGGCGCGTGGACGCCCCGCGCGGCCAGGAAGCGGTAGGCGTCCGCGGTGCTGTGGCCGTCGAGGGTGAGCAGCAGGGTCGGGGTGCGCCGGGCCGCGCGGGACCGGACGGTGACCTGCGGCAGGGCCTCCAGTCCCTTCTCCAGCCGGGCGCGCAGGGCTCCCTCGTGTTCCTCGATGCGCTCGAACGCCGAGGCGAGCCGTTCGCGGCGGCTGCCGTCCGGTCCGGCGCCCAGACCGGCCAGGAAGTCGACCGCCGCACGGGTGCCGGCGAGGAACTCGTAGGGCAGGGTGCCGAGTTCGAAGCGCTCGGGCACGGCGTCCGTGGAGGGCAGCAGCTTGTCCGGGCGTAGCGTCTCCAGGAGTCCGGGACGGGCCGCCAGGACGCCGAGGTGGGGGCCGAGGAACTTGTACGGGGAGCAGACGAGGAAGTCGGCGCCGAGCGCCTCGATGTCGGCCAGGGCGTGCGCCGCGTGGTGCACGCCGTCCACGTACAGCAGGGCGCCGGCCTCGTGCGCGATCTCCGCGATCTCCGCGACCGGGGGGATCGTGCCGAGCAGGTTGGAGGCCGCGGTGACCGCCACCAGCCGGGTGCGGTCGGAGAGCACGGCCCGGATGTGGTCGGCGGTCAGTTCACCGGTGTCCGGGTCGAAGTCCGCCATGCGGACGGTGCATCCGGCCCGCTCGGCCGCCTGCGTCCAGGGGCGGATGTTGGCGTCGTGGTCCAGCCTGGTGACGACCACCTCGTCGCCCGGTGACCAGGTCGCGGCGAGGGTGCGGGAGAAGTCGTAGGTGAGCTGGGTGGCGCTGCGGCCGAAGACGATGTCCGCCGGTTCGGCGCCGAGGAGGTCGGCCATGGCACGGCGGGTCTCGACGACGACGGTCTCGGCGTTGCGCTCGCCGGGCAGTCCGTCGCCCCGGATGGAGAGCGGGCGGGACAGCGTGGCCGCGATCGCCTCGATGACGGGCAGCGGCATCTGGGTGCCGCCGGGGCCGTCGAAGTGCGCGGTGCCGGCGGCCAGCGCGGGAACCCGGGCGCGCAGGGCGGTGAGGTCGTACGTCACGTGAGGCTTCCCTTCGGTCTGCGGTGGGCCGGCGTCGCCGGTCAGGTCCGCGCGGCGTCGGCCCGCGGTTCCCGCGGCGGATCGCTGAGCTGCTCGCGCAGATAGTTCCAGACGACCGCGACCAACGCGGCGACGGGTACGGCGAGCAGGCTGCCGACGATGCCGGACAGGCTGCCGCCCAGCGTCACGGCCAGCAGCACGACCGTGGCGTGCAGTCCGAGCCCGCGGCTCTGGATCATGGGCTGGAACACGTTGCCCTCGAGTTGCTGCACCACGACGATGACGGCCAGCACGAGCAGGGCGTCCGTCAGACCGTTGGACACCAGCGCGATCAGCACCGCGACGAAGCCGGCGAAGAGCGCGCCCACGATGGGCACGAACGCGGACACGAAGGTCAGCACCGCCAGGGGCAGCACCAGGGGGACGTCCAGGAGCCACAGGCCCAGTCCGATGAACACGGCGTCGAGCAGACCGACGAGCGCCTGCGACCGCACGAAGGAGCCGAGAACGTCCCAGCACCGCGCGGCCACGGCCGGAACGTCGGTGGCCAGCCGGCCGGGGAGCTGCCGGCGGAGCCACGGCAGGAAGCGCGGGCCGTCCTTGAGGAAGAAGAACATCAGGAAGAGCGCCAGGACGGCGGTGACCACACCACTGACGACCGTGCTCACGCCCGTGACGGCGGTGCTGGCGATGGCTCCGGCGCTGTCCTGGATGCGAGCGGTCGCGCTGTCGAACGCACCGGCGATCTGGGCGTCGTCGATGTTCAGCGGCGGCCCGGCGGCCCATTCGCGCAGCCTCTCGACGCCCTCGACGACCCCGTCGGCCAGCTCCCCGGACTCCGACGCCACGGGCACCGCGATCAGCGCCACGGTCCCCGCGGCCACCAGCAGGAACAGCACGGTCACCAGGGACGCGGCGAGTGCGGGGGCCATGCCGCGCCGGCGCAGGAAGCGCGTCGGGGGCCAGGTGAGCGTGGTGAGGAGGAGACCGACTATGAGCGGCCAGACGACGGACCACATCCGGCCCAGTACCCACAGGACCACCGCCGCCGCCACCAGGACCAGGAGCAGCTCACCGGAGACACGCGCCGACGTACGCAGCGCCGCGCGGGTTCTCCCCGCATTCAACGTGGCAGACATGGAGGCACCTTATGGGGCCCGCCGGTCGAGGTGATCACCAGGGATCCGGCCCGGTGGGACGACCCGCCCGGGTGGACCGTGTCGCCGGGACGGCCGGGGCCGGTGAGGCAGACTGAGGACATGGGCGATTTCACTGCCCGCGGGACACCGTCGCGTCGGTTCCCCCAGGCGCCGGAGAGTGTGGCGGAGGCCCGGCAGTTCGTGCGGGCCTGCCTCGGCGATGTCCCACCGGACCTGATGGACACCGCCCAGCTGCTGGTCAGCGAACTGGTCACCAACGTGGTGCTGCACGCCCGCACCGATGTCGAGGTGGCCGCCCGCGTCGACGACGGCACCGTCCACGTGCGGGTCGGTGACCGCCGCCCGGAGCGCGGACTCGTGCCGCACGGCCACCCGCCCTACACCGGTACGGGGCAGGGTCTGCCCCTGGTCGCACGGCTGGCGTCCCGGCGGGGCGTCGAGACGGGTGACGAGGGCAAGACGGTGTGGTTCGAGCTGGGGCCCGAGGGGCCGCCCCGGCACCCGGACGACTGGGAGCCCGCCGAGGAGCCCGCCGACGCGGGTGCGACGGTGACGCTGCTCGACGTGCCCACGGCGCTGTACACGGCGGCCCAGCAGCACCGGCACAACCTGCTGCGCGAGATCACGCTGGCCGTGGCCGCCGGACAGGACGTCGGGGTGACCGCGGAGGACGTCGGCGTGGCGCAGGACATCAGCCAGCTGATCACCGCGTCCATGACGGCCGCGATGCGGCACCACCCCGACGAGCAGGGACTCCGGTCACTGCGCCTGGCGGTGCCGCCGGACGCCGGGCCGGCGGCCCGGACCCTGCGCGCGGTTCTCGACGTGGCCGAGGAGGAGGCCCGCGAGGAACGGCTGCTGACGCTCCCGGCACTGCCCCGGCAGCGCCTCTTCCACGCGTGGCTGTGCGACGAGATCGTCGGCCAGCTGGCCGGGGACCACCCCACGGCCTGGACGGTGGTGCCCGGGGACCCGGGCAGCAACCCCTCGGAACTGGTGGCCTGGGACGCCGGGCAGGTACAGGCCAGCTGGGTGCCGACGATCGCCGCCGACGAGCGGAACCGGATCATCGCGGCGAACGGACCGGCGGCGGAGATGCTCGGCTGGCGCGCGGACGACCTCGTCGGACGGCCGCTCACCACACTCATCCCGGAGCACCTGCGCCGCCGTCACATCGCGGCGTTCACGTCCCTGCTGCTCAGCGGGGAGCCCCGGATCATGGGCCGCTCGGTGCCGCTGCCCGCGCTGCACCACGACGGCCGGCTGGTACCGGTGCGGCTGTTCATCCAGCCGCAGGAGACGGCCGACGGCCGGACCGTCTTCGTCGCCCAGCTCGCCCCGCGGGCCGCCGTTCCCGCCCCCTCCGCGCACCCGCCCGGCCGGGCCCGGCCGTCCGTGGCACAGCGGGTGCCGGACCGGCAGCCGCCGGCCGCCGCGGACACCGGCCGGGAGTCGGGGCGGTCCGCGCTGGAGCGGCTCACCCTGCTGGCCGACACCGCGGCCGCGCTGAGCAACGCGCCGCACCTGGAGGAGGGCCTGGAGCAGGTGGGCCGGATCCTCACCGAGCGGCTGGCCGAGTGGTGCGTGGTGGACCTGTTCACGGAGGACGCCCAGCTGGAGCGGGTCACGATCGTCTACCGCTCGTCCCGCGATCCCTGGCCCGAGGAGTACCAGGGCCGGCTCCCTCCGGTGTCCGACGCCGCCCGGGGTCCGCTGGCCCGCGCGCTGCGCGGGGCCGGCCCGCTGCTGCTCACCGAGGCCCCGGCACCGAACCAGGTCGCGAGCCCCTTCGACGCCCACTACGTGGGGCTGTTCCGGACCATGGGCGGGAACAGCGCGGTCGTGGCCCCGCTGCGGGCCCGCAGGCAGATCATCGGCGCCCTCACCCTGGCCCGCCGCGAACCGGACACGCCGTTCGCCGAGGATGACCTGCCGCTGGTCGACGACCTGGTGCGCAATCTCGCCCTGGGGGTGGACAACCTCCGTCTCTACCAGGAGACGCGCAACATCGCCGAACGCCTCCAGCGTTCGCTGCTGCCCAGGCTGCCCGAGGCCGGGAGTCTGCGGCTCGCCGCCCGCTACGCGGCCTCCTCCACCACCGCCCAGGTCGGCGGCGACTGGTACGACAGCTTCGTCCTGCCCGACGGGGACATCGCGCTGGTCATCGGTGACGTCACCGGGCACAACCTGGACGCGGCCATCGCCATGAGCCAGCTGCGCAGCATGCTGCGCGGCATCGCCGTGGACCGTCAGGAGCCGCCCGGGACCGTGCTGCGCCGCCTGGACATGGCGAACCACAGCCTGTACCGCGAGGCCACCGCCACCTGCATCTACGGCCTGATCAAGGGCGCCGAGGACGGTCCCTGGGAGCTGCTGCACTCCTCCGCGGGCCATCTGCCGCCGCTGCTCATCCACGCGGACGGCCGCACCCGCTTCCTGGAGGACGGCTCGGGGCTGCTGCTCGGGGTGGATCCCGATGTGCCCCGGCCCCAGGGCCAGAACGCGGTTCCGGCGCACTCGACGGTGCTGCTCTACACCGACGGTCTCATCGAACGCCGCGAGGAGCATCTGGACGACGCCATGGAGCGGCTCCGCCGGCATGCGTCGGCGCTGGCCCGGGAGCCCCTCGACGTCCTGTGCGACGAGTTGCTGATCGGGCTGGGCGCCGACAGCACCGACGACATCGCCGTCCTGGCCGTGCGTCCCGTGCCGCCGCCCTGACCGCCGTCCGGAGGACCGGGGGCGGCGCCGGGCGTGCGCGCCGCCACCGGCACGGTGTCGGCCGTACGGGAAAGGTCAGTTGAGGGGGTCGAGGGTGATCAGGGCCTGGCTCGGGTTGCCGTCGTGGACGAGTGACTCGTGGTGGCCCACGTCGTCGAAGGCGAAGGCGTACGCCTTTCCGTCGGCCATCTGCGCGTGGATGGCGCGGGCGTAGTGGTTGGTCACGGCGTCCCGGTAGAAGCCGGCGGAGCCGGAGTCGGGCTGATTGGGGTTGGTGAGGAGCGTGGAGCGGTTGAATCCCGCGCAGAGGGTGCGCGAAATGGGCCCGCGCACCTGGTCGTTCGGGGCGTCGAGCCTCCTGTGGCAGCCGAAGACGGAGGAGGCGTCCGGCTTCTGGAAGCTGGTGACGACGGCGCCCGAGCCGTTGGTGAAGTTCATGACGTCACCCGAGACCCGGCCGTAGTACTTGACGCCGGGCTGGTCGGCGAAGGGCGTGACCGTGAGGGTGGAGCCGGAGTACTTCTGCCAGACCCGGTTGATGTAGTCGTCCATGACCGACGCCGGCAGGGCGCCCGTCTCCAGTCCGTACAGCGGGGACAGTGCGCGCAGCACGGTGCCGTCGGAGCGGGTCTGGATCAGGTTGCCCCAGCCTCCGGACTGTCCCCTGAGGGTGTTGAGCACCGCGTTGTAGCCGCCGGGCCGCAGCTTGCCGGTGCTCGCCGTGCTGCCGTCGGCGCGCTGCACGCCGACCGAGTAGGGCGCGGAGAACATGTCGACCTGGGTGCTGTTGAGCCACAGGCCCGAGTCGTTGAGCGTGTACTCGGACCAGTTGAACAGGATGTTGCGGTTGGGGTCCGTCGGGTTCTGCACGGCGGGCTGCACCAAACCGCCGGTGGTCAGCTTGAACACGAGTTTCTGGCCGTAGGAGAAGTAGACGCGGCCGGAGAACTTCGGGATGCGGATGGTCGTGGACTGTCCCACCGCCGGGCCCGCGATCGAGGCGTCGGGGGCGGGCGTGGGCGGGTTGCCGCCCGCGGGCCAGGGGTGGAACGTGCCGCTCGCGTCGGCCCAGCCCTGTCTTCCGGTCGACAGCTGGGTGCCGAGGTTGTAGACGTACAGCTGCTCGCCGCGGCCCGAGTTGTTGGTGATCTTCAGGGGGATGGTGTCGGGGACGGCGGCGTGGGCGGGGGACGGGGCTCCGGTGGCGAGCAGTAAGCCACCGAGCATCGCGGCGATGCTCGACCCCACCGCCACGGCCCGGCGTTTGAGTGTGCGCAGCATGCTCCTTCTCCGTTCAACTGTGGCCGGGAATCGTTCTGAGAGCGCTCTCAGAGTCCCGCTCTGGTATGGACCTGTCAACGGTTGGGAGTCCGCGATTCCGGTACGGCGCGCGCAACGGGACGGCGGTCAGCCGCCGTCCTGGACCACGCCCCGGGTCGAGAAGGTGACGGGCGCGCGGGAGGTCAGGTCCCCCGGCGGGAAGCCGGGGTGGTGCCCCTCCGGTCGCTTCGGCCGCACCGGGTCCGGACCGAGCGTGAGCCGGGAGACGATGCGGTAGCGGTCGCCCCGGTAGAGGGAGCGGACGTACTCGACCGGGCGGTCGCCGGTGTCGGTGGTGAGGCGCTCGAACAACAGGGCCGGCGACAGCTCGGGCACGTCGAGCAGGTCCGCCTCCGCGCGGGTCACCACGGTGGGCTCGATGGACTGCACCGCCTCGCCGACCTGGACCCCGTGCCGGTCACGGAAGTGCTCGTAGAGATCGCCCCGTTCGAGTTCCGCCCCGGTCAGGTCCGGTACCAGACCGGCCGGGATGTGCAGATGCTCGATGGCCATGGGCGAACCGTCGACCAGACGGAGGCGGGCGACGTAACGGATCCGCGCCGCGGGCGACATGCGCAGCCTGCGGCCCACCCGGGCCCCCGCCGGCAGGGTGCGGAACTCCAGGACCCTGCTGGTCCACTCACCGCCGGCCCGGGGCAGGGCGAAGGCGTTCCGCTCCGGGGCCAGCTCCTGGGTGATCTTCTCGGCGGCCACGAACATGCCCCGGCCGTGCTCGCGCACCAGCAGCCCCGCGACGACGAGTTCGTCCACCGCGGCACGCAACGTGGGCCGCGAGACACCGAGTCGGGCGCACAGGCTGCGTTCGGAGGGGATGGCGTCACCGGGGCGCCGGGCCTCGATGAGTTCGAGGATCGCGTCGCGGACCCGTTCCCGTTTGAGCACGGCGCCTGAGGCGGCGGGATCGATCTCCATGCCGGACTCCCGTTCGTCGTCGGGCGGGCGGACGACGCAGATGTCGGCCACTGGTATGCCTCCGACCATAACTGGTCAGCCCGGTCGGGCGAGTCCCCCGTACGACGTCAGAACCGGGCCCGACGAGGAGGGTTGACGCACACATTGGTCTATGCCACCTTCTCTCGACATCAACTGGTAAAGCCTCGGCGGCAACTGGTCAACACAAGTCGCCACCGCGAGCCCCCGGTGTGCGCCGGCCAGCCCCCACGCACGCCGCACAGACGATCCACCGTGCGCCACCCCCACACCCGAGAGGACCACGGATGAGTACTCGTCCCACCGGCCGCCGCGCCCGCGCGGCGCTCGCGCTGACCGCTCTGCTCGGCAGCGCCGCCCTGGCCGGCCTTCCCGCCACGACCGCCGCCGCCGCGGACGGCGCCGTCACCGTGCAGTACCGCACCGGCTCGGGCGGAGCCACCGCCGACCAGAGCGAACCCTGGTTCAAGGTCCGCAACACCGGTTCCTCGACCGTCCAGTTGAGCCAGGTGAGGATCCGCTACTACTTCAAGGCCGACACCCCGGGCGCCACGTACCGCTTCGCCTGCTCCTGGGCGGTGAAGGGCTGTTCCGCCATCACGGGCACGTTCGGCACGCTCGCCCGCCCGACCGCGACGGCCGACCGCTATCTGGAGATCGGGTTCACCCCGTCCGCCGGATCACTGGCACCCGGCGCCGACACCGGGGACATGCAGCTGCGCTTCCACCGGACCGACTGGCAGACGCTCAGGCAGAGCGACGACTACTCCTTCGACGGCACCGGGACCTCGTACGCCGACTGGAACAGGGTCACCGCCCAGCTCGCCGGTGCCACGGTGTGGGGCACGGCCCCCGAGGGCAACGAGCCCACCGATCCCCCGGACCCGACCGACCCGCCCGGCAGTGGTCAGGCGCTGTTCGACGACTTCGACTACGGCTCGCACACCGACCCGGAGATCTCCGCACACGGCTGGAGCGTGCGCTCCAACTCCGGTGGCCCCGGCGTGCCCGGCGCGACCTGGGACCCGTCCAAGGTCACCTTCAGCGCCTCGGGCGGCAACTCGGTGATGAACCTGGAGACCTCGACCGCCGGCACCGGCGCCTCCACCACGCACACCGAAGTCCTCACCAGGAGCATGAAGTTCAGGAACGGCACCTACGCCGCCCGCGTCAGGTTCTCCGACGCCCCCAAGTACGGTCCCGACGGCGACCGCGTCGTCCAGACCTTCTTCACCATCAACGACCTCAAGGCCCCGATGGCCGACGACTACGCCGAGTACGACTTCGAGTACCTGCCGAACGGGGGCTGGGGCGAGCCGTCCAACATCCTGTACACGACCTCGTGGGAGACCTACAACCCCGATCCCTGGCAGGCCGTCAACCAGCACAGCGAGAGCCGGCGGAGCTTCGCCGGGTGGCACGACCTCGTCGTGACCATCGACAACAGCGCCATCACCTACTACGTCGACGGGCAGCACTTCGGCACCCACGACGCGGCGTATCTGCCGGAGCGCCCCATGTCGATCAACTTCAACCAGTGGCTGATCGACCTCGACGGGCAGACGTCGACCACGCCCCGCGCCTACGACCAGCAGGTCGACTACGTGCTGCACGTCAAGGACCAGGTGCTCACCCCGGCCCAGGTGACCGCGAAGATCGACGCCTACCGTGCCGCGGGCACCTCGTTCGTGGACGAGGTGCCCGCGCCATGACGGTCTGAGTCCGAGTCACGGCCGGGGCGCCCCGACGCGGGTGCCCCGGCCGCGTTGCGGTGACGGGCTTCCCCCTGAGTTCATGTGATCTTTCCCAAGGGCTTCCGCCGTCGAGCCCGAAGGGTTGAACTGTAGGACGCGGCCCGGGAGGGCCGCTTTTGGACAACGTTGTCACACTCATGGGAAGCAGGGAAACGCACACCATGCGGAACGCCACCGAACCCCCTCCGCCGACACCCCCGCCCGGCCGGCGCAGACTCCTCGCCGCCGCGCTCATCCTCGGCACGCTCGTCGCGGGGCTGACCCCCGCTACCGGTGCGGCCGCCGCCAAGGGCCGCGACATCGCCGCGTTCGACGCCGTCGACCCGTTCATCGGCACCCGGCTGGACACCTCCCAGAACAAGGGCAACAGCGCGTACGGCAACACCTGGCCGGGCGCCACGGTGCCGTTCGGCATGGTGCAGTCCTCCCCCACCACGTACCGCTCCTCCGACGGGGACCAGAAGGGCGGCTACGAGTACACCGCCGACAGGATCCGCGGTTTCGGTATGACCCGGCTCTCCGGGACCGGCTGCGAAGGCCGGTACAGCGGCTTCGACTTCCCCGTGCTGCCGTTCACCGGCGAACTCGCCGACGGCGCCCTGCCGTCCAGCCCCGCCGAGAGGATCACCGACTACTACGTCGGCTTCGACCACGCCGACGAGAAGGCCGACCCCGGCTACTACTCCGTGGACCTGGCCAACGGCGTCGGAACGGAACTGACCGCCACCACGCGCACGGCGGTGAGCCGCTTCGACTTCCCCTCCGAGGGCGGTTCGACGCTGCTGTTCGACGTGGCCGGCTCCAACAACCGGGTCTTCGGCAGCGAGGTGGAGGTCGACGGCAACACCGTCAGCGGCTGGGTGGAGACGGCCTCGGTGTGCGACGAGGGCGGACGCTACCGGGCGTACTTCTCGACCACGTTCGACCGGCCCGTCAAGGCCCACGGCACCTGGCAGGGCTCCGACGTACGACCGGGAGCGGACTCCGCCACCGGCGGTGACACCCGGCACGGGGCGGGCGCCTACCTCGTCTTCGACCGGGGCGCGAAGGTCACCGCGAAGACCGGCCTGAGCTATGTGAGCGTCACGGGCGCGGCCCGCAACGCCACCACCGAGACGCGCGGACGGGGATTCGACCGGGTCCGCGCGCAGGCCGCACGGGTCTGGCGGGACGCGCTCGGCACCGTCGACACGGACGGCGGCACCCGTGACGAGCGCGTGAAGTTCTACACCGCGCTCTACCACTCGCTGCTCCACCCGAACGTCTTCGACGACGTGAGCGGCGAGTACCGGGGCTACGACGGAGAGGTCCACCGGGTCGCCAAGGGCCGTCACCACTACGTCACCTACGCGGGCTGGGACACCTACCGCAGCCAGGCCCAGCTGATCGCGCTGCTGTTCCCGGAGGTCGGCAGCGACATCAACCAGTCGATCACCGACATGGTGCGCCAGACCGGCAGCTGGCCCAACTGGCCGCACCTCAACCAGGCGCAGCAGAAGATGAGCGGCGACTCGCTCCAGTCGGTGGTCGCCTCGATCGACGCGTTCGGCAGCACGGACTACGACCGGCGAGCCGCGCTGGAGTCGATGAGGTCGACGCAGGACCTGCCCGCCGACTCGACCCTGCGGCGGCACGCATACCAGTACGCGACCGTCGGATTCATCGAGAACCGCAAGGGCGACTCGGCGACGTCCAAGACGCTCGAGTACGCCGTCGACGACTTCGGCATCGCCCAACTGGCGCGACGTCTCGGCGACAAGGAGACCTACGACCGGTACATGGTCCGGGCGCAGAACTGGCAGAACGTGTTCGACGACGCCAGTGACCACATCCGCCCCCGCGACCGCGCGGGCTTCGACCGCGGCTTCAACCTGGGTGAGCGGGGCAACCAGTTCGAACAGGCCACCGGCTACCAGTACGGCTGGATGGTGCCGCACAACGTGGGCGCCCTGATCGAGAAGCGGGGCGGTGCCGAGGCCACCACGAAGGCCCTCGACGACCACACCCGTGAGCTCGACGCCGGCGTGTACAACACGTCGGGCGCGTATCTGAGCAACCAGCCCAGCTTCACCATGCCGTTCGTCTACAACTGGCTCCGTCAGCCGCACCGTACGGCGGACGTGCTGCGCCGTGCCGTGGACGAGATGTACGACACCACGCCCTCGGGGCTGCCCGGCAACGACGACCTCGGTTCGCTGAGCAGCTGGTACGTGTGGGCGAGCATCGGGCTGTTCCCGGCCGTGCCCGGCACCGCCGACCTGGTGGTCAGCGGCCCGATGTTCGACCGGGTCGTGGTGGACAGCGCGGACAGCCGGCGGCGGATCGTCCTCGACGCGCCGCGTGCCGACGAGGCCCCGTATGTGAGCGCGCTGAAGGTGAACGGGCGGGCCACCACCCGTTCCTGGCTGCCCGCGAGCCTCACCCGCGAGGGCGGCCGGATCGACTTCCGGATGTCGGAGACACCCGGCACCTGGGGCACGCACGCGGGCGACGTCCCCCCGTCCCACACCGACGGCACGGACGCGCGGAACAACATCGGCACCACCCCCGACGGCCGGGGGAACCTCGGCTCGCTCGACCTCAGTGACAACTCCCTGTCCCGGGAGCGGCTGGCGGCGGCCGGGGCGGCGCCGGGCGCGAAGCTCGCTCTGGGCGACACTGGTATCGAGTTCACCTGGCCGGACAGCGGGCCCGGGGAGCCCGACAACTGGATCCCGCACGGTCAGCGGATTCCCCTGGACGGGACGCCGGCCACCGGGATCTCCTTCCTGGGCCTGGCCACCAACGGGCCCGCACAGGGCACCGCGGTGGTCGAGTACAGCGACGGCTCCACCCAGTCCGTGCCGGTGCGGTTCACCGACTGGACGCCCGGCACCAATTACCAGTTCGGCAACGAGCCGCTGGTGACCACGACGGGCCGCAACCGGGCCGCGGGCGGCACGGACACCGTGCAGACCAAGGTGTTCGCCACCCGTCCCCAGCTGCTGGACCCGGCGAAGCGGGTCGCCGCCGTCGTCCTGCCGCAGGGCACCGACCGCGGTGTCATGCACGTCTTCGACGTGGCGCTCACCGACAACCCCGAGCTGGAGGTTCCCGGTGCGGCTCCGGAACGGATCGTCCTGACGCCGACCGAGAAGCCGGAGTCCTCCCAGGCCGTCACCTGGCGCACGGCCGCCGCGCTCACCTCCGGCGAGGTGCGGGTCCGTGCGGCCGGCACGGAGGAGTGGCGGACCGTGGCGGCCCGCGCCAACGAGGAGCTGACCGCGGACGGCGAGCCGACGCGTACGCACTCCGCGGTCGTCGACCGCCTCTCCCCCGGCACCGAGTACGAGTACCGGGTGGGCAACGGCGACCGGTTCAGCCCCGTGTACCGGTTCACCACCGCCCGGCCCGCCGGGGAGGACTTCACGTTCCTCTACTTCGGCGACGCGCAGAACGACCTGTCGGCGAAGTGGGCACCGGTAGTAAAGCAGGCCTACGCCCGCTATCCCGACGCCGTCGGCAGCGTCAACGCGGGCGATCTGGTCAACACCTCGGGCAACGACAGCGAGTGGCGCGACTGGTTCGGGGCGATGGACGGCTTCAGCCAGACCACCAATGTCATCGCCGCGCCCGGCAACCACGAGTACGCGGGGGACACCTTCCTCAAGAAGTGGAAGTCGACGTTCGAGTACCCGGGCAACGGGCCGAGCGCCTCTCCGGCCGCCGGGGACACCCCTGCCGAGCGGCAGCGCGCGGCGTACGAGGCGCACATGGCGAAGGCGCTCGCCGAGACGGCGTACTACACCGACTACCAGGGGGTGCGGTTCATCTCCCTCAACGCCAGTACGGGTGACGCCCGCTCGCTGATGACACCGGACGATCTCCCGGAGTGCAGCGAGAACTGCCCCGACCCGGAGCGGCTCTGGCTCGATCTTCAGGGCCGCTGGCTGGACCGGATCCTCGCCGAGAACCCCAACAAGTGGGCGGTGGCGGTGTTCCACCAGCCGGTGTTCTCGGGTGCCGAGGGACGCGACGAGAAGGCCGTGCGTGACGCCTGGCTCCCGGTGTTCCAGCGCGCCGACATCGATCTGGTGCTGATGGGGCACGACCATGTGTACGCCCGGGGACATGTGGACGCGGACGCCACCTCCACGCCCGGTATGACCACCGGCCCCGTGTACACGGTCGCCGTCTCGGGGCCGAAGTACTACGAGCTCGCCCCCGAGGACGACAACGTGTGGACCCGCAACGGAGCCACGCAGGTGGTCCGCGCCGGGCACACCTCGACGTTCCAGGGGATCAGGGTCACCGACGACACGATCCGCTACGAGGCCGTCGTCGCCGCCAAGTGGGACGACCGCTCCACCACGGACAAGGAGGTCGGCGAGGTACTGGACTCGTTCACCATCACCAAGTACGACGACGGCACCAAGTACGTGACCGAGGACGGCGTGCCCGTGCCGCCCGCCCCGGACGGCGACGACTGACGGTCGTCCGGTCAGGAGCCCCGTCCCGCCGGGACGGGGCTCCTCTTGCCTGCGGCGGGCGGTCGGCGCAGGCTGGTCACATGGGTGCGGGCCCGACGCTCATCTCCTCCGTGCAGCGTGCCTTCCGGCTGCTGGAGGCGGCGAGCGCCCATCAGAACGGCGCGCCGGCGAAGCAGCTGGCACGGGAGACGGGGCTGCCGCTGGGCACGGCCTACCATCTGCTGCGCACGCTGGTGCACGAGGGATACCTGCGCAAGCTGGACGACGGCGGATTCGTCCTGGGCGACCGGTTCCGGACCCTGCACACCGCGAGCGGCGGCCAGGCGCTGCTCAGCCGGGTCCGGCCGGCGCTCGCCGCGCTGCGGGACGAGCTGTCCAGCGCCGCCTATCTCACCTTCTACGAGGACGGCGAGATCCGCGTCGCCGAGATCGTCGACAGTCCCCGGTCCCCCAGGGCCGAGCTCTGGGTGGGGTTCGAGGACGCCGGGCACGCCACCGCGCTGGGCAAGTCGGTGCTCCGGGAGCTCGACGACGAGGCCCGGAAGGACTACCTCTCCCGGCATCCCCTCAACGACCTCACCCCCCGGACGATCACCACGCCCGAGGAGCTGATCCGCCGGCTCGAGACCAACGCCCTGGCTCCGGCCGTCACCGATCTCGAGGAGTACTCCCTGGGCACCGTCTGTGTCGCGGTGCCCGTCTACAGCGGGAACACCCTGGGATCCCTCGGCGTGTCCATGCCCAAGGACCGGGCGCACCGGCTCGACGAGGTGCGCGAACACCTCCTCCCGACCGCCGGACGGGTGACCCGAGGACTCTCGTTCACTATCTGAAAACCGCACCCTTGTGACGCGCGCAACGATCACCTTTCCTATTTAAGTCAGACATTTCGGATGCGCACGCCGCGCCAAGGTGAGGACAGCGGACGACACGATGAGTCACGCCCGTGAGCATGGACGCGACCACTGGCCGATACAGCAGTACAAGCGGGGGGTCCGCCACACATCGTCACCCCGGGCACGGGCCGTCGGACACTGGGCCGCCGGCACTCCCGCCCTCTCCGTACTGATCGTCTGTCTCGTCGTGTTCGTCGACCTCGTCGGCGGAACGGGCAGGGTCTGGCTGCCGCTGCTCGCCGCCGGACCGGCGCTGGCGGCGTCCACCAGCCGGCCGGTCGG
The DNA here is from genome assembly GCF_055570675.1 of Streptomyces sp. NPDC031111. NCBI lineage: Bacteria > Bacillati > Actinomycetota > Actinomycetes > Kitasatosporales > Streptomycetaceae > Streptomyces > Streptomyces sp. NPDC031111. The sequence goes on along the minus strand of NZ_JBVIGS010000010.1, from coordinate 272,897 downwards.
CGTCCTCGGGGTCGGTCTCCTGGCCACCCTGCTCGGCGCGGGCATCGGCGTCCGTCACGGCATGGCGCCCTCGGAGCTGGCCGTCGTACTCGCCGCGCTGGTGACCGTCGCCCTGGCCGGCGCGCTCGCCAGCGCCCTGCGCGCCCGCCGGGAGCGGGTGCTCGCCGCCGTCCGCTCCGTCGCGGAGACCGCGCAGCACGCGCTGCTCAAGCCCGTCCCGGAGACCGTCGGCCCGTTCCAGGTGGCGGTCCATTACAGCGCCGCCGCGGCGGAGGCCCGGATCGGCGGGGACCTCTACGCCCTCATCCCCACTCCGTACGGCGTCAGGATGATCGTCGGCGATGTGCGCGGCAAGGGGCTGCCGGCCGTGGGGACGGCCGCTCTCGTCCTCGGTGTCTTCCGGGAGGCCGCCTACGACGAGCCGGATCTGCTGGACGTCGTCTCCCGGATCGAACGGAGCCTGGCCCGCAACCTCGGGTGCGACGACTTCGTCACGGCCGTGGTGGCCGGATACCCCGAGCCGGGACGGCTGGAGACGGTGAACTGCGGACACGCGCCCCCGCTGCTGATCCGCGGCGACCGGGTCGAGGTGCTGGACCCCGACCGCCCGGCGCCGCCCCTGGGGCTTCGCGCGCTGTCGGGCGAGTCGCCCGGTCTCCAGGTGGTGTCCTTCACCGAGGGGGACCAGTTGCTGCTCTACACCGACGGTGTCACCGAGGCCCGCGACGCCGGCCGTGAGTTCTATCCGCTGGCGGAGGGCCTGGCCCGGCACCTGTGCGACGAGCCGGCCCGCACGCTCTCCGCGCTGCACCAGGAACTGCTCACCCATGTGGGCGGCCGGCTGCACGACGACGCCGCCCTGCTCCTGCTGCGCAAGCCCACCGCCGGCGCGGAGGACACCGACGGCCTCACGCTCACCGGCACCTCTGTCGTCCGGCCGCTGGCGGTACCGCCGGAACAGGACGCCGGCGGCACCTCCGGCCATCGCGAAGGCGCCGCCTAGGGGGTGTCAGTGCCGCTGACCGGCGATCATGCGCCGGTACCAGTGGTAGCTGTCCTTCGGGGTGCGTTCCTGGGTGTCGTAGTCGACCCGGACGATGCCGAACCGCTTGTCGTAGCCGAAGGCCCACTCGAAGTTGTCCAGCAAGGACCACACGTAGTAGCCGCGCACGTCCACGCCGGCGTCGACGGCCGCCCGCAGCGCGGTGAGGTGGTCCCGCAGATAGGCGACGCGGCCGGTGTCGTGCACCGCGCCGTCCGGGCTCACCTCGTCGTCCTCGGCGGAGCCGTTCTCGGTGATGTGGATCGGCGGCAGGGCGTCGCCGTACTGCTCCTTGAGATCCACCAGGAGGTCGGTGAAGGTGTCCGGGGCCACCGGCCAGCCCATCGCGGTGTGCCGGACACCGGGCATCGCCGTCTCGCTGTAACGGTTGTCCGTCGCCACCCGCAGCGCGGGGTCGCTCTCGCGGTACGGGGCGTCGGCGACGACGATCGGGCGGTAGTAGTTGACGCCGAGGAAGTCCAGCGGCTGGGAGATCAGCTCCAGGTCCCCGTCGTGCCGGAAGTCCTGCGCGGTGATCAGCTCGCCCCAGGTCTCCTCCTCGGTGTCCGGGTAGCGCCCGGCGAGGAGCGGCTCCGTCCACACCAGGTTGTGCAGGGTGTCGGCGCGTACGACGGCTTCCCGGTCGGCGGCGGAGTCGGTGGCGGGCAGATGGTGGTCGAGGTTGAGGGTGATGCCCACTTCCCCGACACCGGCAGCCCGCAGCGCCCGGACGGCCAGCCCGTGGCCGACGAGCAGGTGGTGCGCGGCGGCCAGGGCGCCCCGGCCCTCGCGTGCGCCCGGCGCGTGGCGGCCGACGGAGTAGCCGAGGAAGGCGCTGCACCACGGCTCGTTGAGGGTGATCCAGCGCGGCACCCGGTCGCCCAGGCGCTCGGCGACGACGGCCGTGTACTCGGCGAACCGCTCGGCGGTCTCGCGCACCCGCCAGCCGCCCCCCGCGGCGGAGCCGCTGTTGGACGGAGTCTCCAGGGCCTGTGGGAGGTCCCAGTGGTACAGGGTGGCGGCGGGTTCGATGCCGGCGGCGAGGAGTTCGTCGACCAGCCGGGAGTAGAAGTCCAGGCCCTTGGGGTTCACCGGTCCGGTGCCGTCGGGCACGACCCGCGGCCAGGCGATGGAGAAGCGGTACGAGCCGACGCCGAGGTCCTTGAGCAGGGCCACGTCCTCGGGGTAGCGGTGGTAGTGGTCGCAGGCGACGTCACCGGTGTCGCCGTTCGCGACGAGGCCCGGGGTGTGGCTGTAGGTGTCCCAGATCGAGGGGCCGCGGCCGTCCTCGTACGCGGCGCCCTCGATCTGGTACGAGGCGGTCGCGGCGCCGAAGACGAAGCCGGGCGGGAAGCCGGGGAAGTCGCTCATGCTGTTCGAGTCCATCTCGGTACGTGCGGTGATCACTTGACGGAGCCCCCGGTGATGCCGGCGGCGATGTACTTCTGGGCCAGGACGAGCAGGATCGCGGCCGGGACGGCGGAGAGCACGGACGCGGCCATCACGGAGCCCCAGTCGCCGACGTGGGCGCCGATGTACTGGTAGATGCCCAGCGTGATCGGCTTGACGTCGTCGGTGGTGTTCAGGGTGAGCGCGAACATGAAGTCGCTCCACGAGAACAGGAACGCGAACAGGCCGGAGGTGATCAGCGAGTTGCGGCTCATCGGGAGCACCACCCGCAGGAAGACCCGTACCGGCCCGGCGCCGTCGATCTCGGCGGCCTCGATGACCTCGCCCGGGATGGACACCATGAAGGAGCGCATGAGGACGATCGAGAAGGGGATGCCGAGCGAGGCGTCCGCGAGCATCAGGCCGAAGTAGGAGTTCACCAGGCCCAGGTCGACGTACGAGTTGTAGAGGGCGTTGGCGATGACGATGCCCGGCACCATCTGGGTGATCAGGGTGCCGAACACGATGGTGCGCGAGCCGCGCAGGCCGAACCGGGCCAGGCCGTAGGCCGCCGGGGCGGAGATGGCCAGGCAGATGGCGACGGCGCCGAAGGAGACCAGCAGCGAGGTCAGCAGGTGACCGCCCTGGTCGGTGAGGGCCTTGGAGAACCCGGAGAGGTCCAGGCCGCCCGGCACCGGGTCGACCTGGAGCAGGCCGGATTCGGGCTGGAGTGCCGTGTTGAGCATCCAGTACAGCGGGAAGAGCATCACGCCCAGGACGAGCACACCGGCGACGGTGGAGCCCCAGCGGCGCCGCGAGGCGGTGGGAGTGTGAGCGGCCATGTCGGTCACTTCCCCTCGGTGCGGTTGGCCCGCAGGTAGAACACCGCGAACACCGCGGAGATGAGGATGAGTACGTTGCCGACGACCGCGCCGGCGCCGAAGTCCAGTTCCACGAAGGAGTTCTGGTAGGTGAGCGTGCCCAGGGTCTGGGTGGCGTCGGCGGGTCCGCCGTCGGTGAGGGCGAGGATCAGGTCGAGGATCTTGACCGTCGACATGAAGCCGAGCACCAGGACGACCGTGATCACCGGCTTGAGCAGCGGCAGGGTGACGGAGCGGAAGGTCCGCCAGGCCGAGGCGCCGTCCAGGGAGGCCGCCTCGTACAGCTCCTTCGGGATCTCCTGGAGGCCGCCGTACAGGATGACCATGTTGAACGGGATGCCGATCCAGATGTTGACCAGGATCACCGAGAGCAGCGCCATGTCGGGGCTGGTCAGCCAGGGGGTGTCGCCGCCGAGGCCCAGGGTGTCCAGGAAGGTGTTCAGTACGCCGGTGTCCTGGTCGAGGATGCGGCGCCACACGATGCCGGACACCACCATGGGCACCAGCCAGGGCAGCAGGATCAGCGACCGCAGGACGCCGTTCAGGGGGAACCGGCGGTTGAAGAAGACTGCGAGCGCGAGCCCGATGCAGAACTGGCCGAGCAGGGAGCCGGCGGTGAAGACGAGGGTGTGCCACAGCGCCTTGCCGAAGAGGACGTCCTGGAAGACGGACGACCAGTTGTCGGTGCCGTTGAACGGGGCCTCGCCGGTGAAGAACGTCTTCGGCGTGTAGTGCTGGAAGCTCATCACGATGTTGCGGACGAGCGGGTAGCCGAAGAACAGCAGCATGAAGACGACGGCGGGGGCGACGAAGCCCCACTGGGTGAGCCTGCGGCGTCGGCGCTGCCGGGCGGGGTCCGGCGCGGCGGCCTCGCGGGAGTTCTTCGCGGACGCGGGAGCGGTGACGGTGGACGTGGTCATGGGCGCGTACCTCAGTTCCCGCTCGTGGCCCGCTGCTGGGCGCGCTTCAGGGCGGCCTCGCTGGACTGGCCGGTCAGGGCGGACTGGAAGGCGCTCTGGAGGGCGAGCGAGACGCCGGACCAGCCGGCGCCCAGCTGGGCGGTGCGGGACCGGGCGGCGGCGACCTGGTCGGCCAGCGCGTCCAGCTCGGGCACCTGCTCGCGCCACTCGGCGGCGGCCTTCTCGTTGGCCGGGACCATCCAGCTGTTCAGGGCGTAGGTGAGCTGTTCCTTCTCGCTCGCCAGGCAGCCGACGATCCGGCCGGCCATCCTCTCGCGCTCGGTGTCACCGGTGTTGGGCACGGTGAGCACCGCGCCACCGAGCGGTCCCACCGAGTCGGCGCCGGCCTCGGGGACGGGGATCCGCGCGATCTCCCAGTGCAGGTCCTTCTTGGTGTTGAGGGTCTCGACCTGCCAGGGGCCGTTGATCATCATGGCCGCGTTGCCCGCCATGAACTGGTCGTTCACATCGGCCTGTGTCCAGTTGACCGTGGACTTCGACAGCGACCCGTCCTGGAGGAGCGCCTTCCAGTAGTCGAGCGCCTCGACGACCTCGGGGCTGCCGAGATCCGTCTCGTCGCCGCCGTTGGACCACATGAACGGCGTGAACTGGAAGACGCCGTCCTCGGCGCCGCCCGCGCTGAGGGCGAGTCCGTACCGCTTGCCCTGGGTGAGCCTCCTGGCCGTCTCCCTCAGCTCGTCCCAGGTCGTGGGCACCCGCACGCCCGCCTTGTCGAGGATGTCCTTGTTGTAGAAGAGCGCCAGCGTGTTCACCGAGCGTGCGGCGCCGTAGTAGGTGCCCTCGTAGGAGCCGAAGTCGACGATGCCCTCGGGGACGTCCTCGGTGCGCAGACCCAGGGTGCGCAGGTCGACGAGCCCGCCGGCCTCGGCGAAGGTCGGCATCTCGGAGGCGTCGAACTGCACGATGTCCGGCAGCGACTTCGACGAGGCCATGCGCAGCGCCTTCGTCATCACCTGCGCGGCGGGGACGCTCTGCTGCTCGATGGTGACACCCAGCTGCTCGCCGCAGCGGGCCATCGCCTCGGCGTCCCAGCGGTGGTAGGTCTCGTCGGTCGAGGAGTTCATCACGGTGTAGACGTCGCTGTCGCGCTGCTCCGCGCAGCCGGTCAGCGCCGCTCCGGAGACGAGGACGGAGACGGCGGCGAGCGATGTGACGGCTCTGCGCGAGCGTCCGCGCGGGTGGTGTGCGGCAACCGGAGGATGTGCTGTCACGGTGGGTGCCCTTGCGTGGGACCGGACCGGCCTGCGCCGGTCCGGTGACTTTCGGGAGGCTGGTGAAGCGCTTCGACTTGTGGCGGCTCCTGCCGAGGTGTTGCCTGGCGCTGCACCGGGTGTAATTTGTTTTGCCTGATTACTAATACGCCAGCGGAAGCGGGTCGCGCTAGACCCCCAGCGATAAGATCTGCTCGCACCAGGGCGTGACAGTTCGCGTGTCTCCTGTCATAGTTCCTGGTCAGAGGCTCCCCTCCGCGTCTCTGCCGCCCTCCCCCTCCGAGGAAGATCATGAAATTCACCGACGGTTTCTGGCGCATCCGCGACGGTGTCCAGATCTCGTACGCCACGGAAGTGCGTGATGTGCGCCCGGAATCGAAGCGCTTCACCGGCTACGCCGCCGTGAAGAAAGTGACCCGCAGGGGCGACACCCTCAACGCGCCACTGATCACGGTCGAGTGCTTCTCCCCCGCGGAGGGCGTGATCGGCGTCCGGGTCACCCACCACGCGGGCAAGTACCGGCCGGGCCCCGACTTCGCGCTCACCGGCGACGCGGACGGCGCGGGGACGGTACGCCGGGACGGCACCGTCACCGAGCTGACCAGCGGTCCCCTCACCGTCCGGCTGGACGGGGCAGGACCCTTCGGTCTCGGCTTCCTCGACGCGGACGGACGCGAGCTGACCGCCGCGGGCGCCAAGAGCACCGCCTTCGCCACCACCGACGAGGGGGCCCACCATGTGCTGAGCCGGCTGTCGCTCGGCGTCGGCGAGCAGATCTACGGCCTGGGCGAGCGCTTCACACCGTTCGTCAAGAACGGCCAGACCGTCGACGTCTGGCAGGCCGACGGCGGCACGAGCAGCGAGCAGGCCTACAAGAACGTGCCGTTCTACCTCTCCTCGCGCGGCTACGGCGTCTTCGTCAACCACCCCGGCGCGGTCTCCTTCGAGGTCGGCTCCGAGTCCGTCGGGCAGGTCCAGTTCAGCGTCGAGGACCAGTCGCTGGAGTACTACGTCATCGCGGGGCCCACCCCGAAGGAGGTCCTCGGCCGCTACACCGCCCTCACCGGGCGCCCCGCCCTGCCCCCGGCCTGGTCCTTCGGCCTGTGGCTCAGCACCTCCTTCACCACCTCCTACGACGAGGGGACGGTCACGTCCTTCGTCGAGGGCATGGCCGAGCGCGGCATCCCGCTGTCCGTGTTCCACTTCGACTGCTTCTGGATGCGCGAGTACCAGTGGTGCGACTTCCAGTGGGACCCGGACGTCTTCCCCGACCCCGAGGGCATGCTGGCCCGGCTCAAGGAGAAGGGCCTGCGGATCAGCCTCTGGATCAACCCGTACATCGCGCAGAAGTCCCCGCTCTTCGACGAGGCCGCCGCCCTCGGCCACCTGGTGCGCCGGCCGAACGGCGACGTCTGGCAGTGGGACCTGTGGCAGGCCGGCATGGGGCTGGTCGACTTCACCAGTCCGGACGCCCGCGCCTGGTTCCAGTCGAAGCTGAAGGCGCTGCTCGACCAGGGGGTTGACTGCTTCAAGACGGACTTCGGCGAGCGCATCCCCACCGATGTCGTCTGGCACGACGGCTCCGACCCGGAGCGCATGCACAACTACTACACGCACCTGTACAACCGGACGGTGTTCGAGCTCCTGGAGAAGGAGCGCGGACAGGGCGAGGCCGTGGTCTTCGCCCGGTCCGCGACCGCGGGCGGCCAGCAGTACCCGGTGCACTGGGGCGGCGACTGCTGGTCGTCGTTCGAGGCGATGGCCGAGTCGCTCCGGGGCGGTCTGTCGCTGTCGCTGAGCGGGTTCGGCTTCTGGAGCCACGACATCGGCGGCTTCGAGGGCACGCCCGTCCCCGAGGTCTTCAAGCGCTGGCTCGCGTTCGGCCTGCTGTCCTCGCACAGCCGGCTGCACGGCTCCACGTCGTACCGGGTGCCGTGGGAGTTCGGCGACGAGGCGGTCGACGTGGCCCGGCGGTTCACGCTGCTCAAGCACCGCCTCATGCCGTATCTGTACGGCGTCGCCGCCGAGGCCCACCGCACGGGCGTGCCGGTGATGCGCCCGATGGTGCTGGAGTTCCCGCACGACCCGGCGTGCCGTCCGCTCGACCGCCAGTACATGCTCGGCGGGGATCTGCTGGTCGCGCCGGTCTTCGACGAGGGCGGCGAGGTCGAGGTGTATCTGCCGGAGGGCACCTGGACGCATCTGCTGAGCGGCGAGCGGGTCACCGGCCCGTGCTGGCGCACCGAACGGCACGGCTACGACAGCCTGCCGCTGTACGTCCGGGAGGGCGCCGTGCTGCCGCTGTCCGGCGACGACTCCCGGCCCGACGGCGACTGGCTGGACGCTCCCGTGCTGCTGGCGCACCCGTCGGCCGCCCGCGACTACGCGGCCGAGGTGACCGTGCCGGACGCGGCCGGGCTGCCGGCCGCCACGTTCCGGGTCCGGCGGGACGGGGACGTCCTGCGGGTCACGGCGTCCGGCACCGACCGGCCGTTCACCGTGCGCGTGCCCGGCGGGGCGGAGGCCAGGGGCACGGGCGAGGTGACCCTGCCGCTGGGGTGACGGGTCACGGGCTCGGGTGACTGCCCGGGCCGTGACCGGGCCCCGCGAGGGGGGTCGGTGAGAGGACCACGGGTTCCTCACCGGCCTCCAGCAGGGTGTCCGCCGAGCCGACGATCAGCGGGTCCGGCTTGCCCAGGGCACCGTGGTCCTTCGCGGGGTAGTCGCAGCGGTCGAGGAGACTGCGCATGGCCTCCAGCCGGCCCCGGCGCTTGTCGTTGTTCTTCACCACCGTCCACGGCGCGTGGGCCGTGTCCGTCGCCCGGAACATCTCGATCTTGGCCGTGGTGTAGTCGTCCCAGAGGTCGAGCGAGGCGAGGTCCATCGGCGACAGCTTCCAGCGCCGCACCGGGTCGACCTGGCGGATGGCGAACCGGGTCCGCTGCTCGGCCCGGGACACGGAGAACCAGAACTTCACCAGCATGATGCCGTCGTCGGTGAGGAGCCGCTCGAACATCGGCGTCTGTTCGAGGAACTGGCGGTACTCGGACTCCGTGCAGAAACCCATGACCCGCTCGACGCCCGCGCGGTTGTACCAGGAACGGTCGAAGAAGACGATCTCGCCGCGCGACGGCAGATGGGCCACGTAGCGCTGGAAGTACCACTGCCCCGCCTCGCGCTCGGTCGGCTTCTCCAGGGCGACCACACGCGCGCCACGCGGGTTGAGGCGTTCCATGAACCGCTGGATGGTGCCGCCCTTGCCGGCCGCGTCCCGCCCCTCGCAGACGACCACGATCCGCTGGCCGGTGTCCTTCACCCAGCGCTGCATCTTCAGCAGTTCGATCTGAAGGATGCGCTTCGTCCTGTCGTACTCGGATCTCTTGATCCTGCGGTCGTAGGGGTGGTTCTCGCGCCAGGTCTCGATCGGGGTGCCGTCGGCGTCGAGGAGCACGGGCCGCTCCGGGCGCCGGTCGTCGACCTCGAGCCCGTGGAGCAGATCGTCGCCGGTCGCGCCGCCCCCGGCGGCCGGCCGGCCGCCGGACGGATCCGCATGCTCGGCCGTCACGTCGCCTCCCGTCCTTACGAGTGCGTTACCAGCAGCGTATGCCTCCTGGGCGATTCGCGGTGATTCGAGACCCGAGGCGGGGAAGGATCGAGCCCAGCGGAGGCGTGCGTGTGCGAGCGGTACGCGGACGGTGCCTTCCGTTCCGCATCCAGGCAGAGGGGACGCACGGCGTGCAGATCGATCTGAAGGGCCGCACCGCACTGGTCACCGGTTCCACCCAGGGCATCGGCGCGGCGATCGCGGCCGGGCTCGCCCGGGCGGGCGCCCGCGTTGCGGTCAATGGGCGCTCCACCGAGCGCGTACGGGAGGGCGCCGCCGCCCTGGAGCGGGAGGTGCCCGGCGCCGACGTGGTGCCGGTGGCCGCGGACGTGACCACCGAGGCGGGCGCCGAGCGGGTGGCCGGGGCGCTGCCGCGGGTGGACATCCTCGTCAACAATCTCGGCGTCTTCGGCGCCGCGGACCCGCTGGAGATCACCGACGACGAGTGGCGGCGCTACTTCGAGGTGAACGTCCTGGCCGCCGTGCGGCTGACCCGGCTCTTCCTGCCGGGCATGACCGAACGCGGCTGGGGGCGGATCCAGTACATCGCCAGCGACTCGGCGATCGTCACTCCCGCCGAGATGATCCACTACGGCATGTCCAAGACGGCGCTGCTCGCCGTGAGCCGCGGCTTCGCCAAACAGGCCGCCGGCACGGGCGTCACGGTCAACTCGGTCATCGCCGGGCCCACCCACACCGGCGGCGTGGAGGACTTCGTCTACGAGCTGGTGGACCGCGAGCTGCCGTGGGAGGAGGCGCAGCGCGCCTTCATGCGTGAGCACCGGCCGCAGTCGCTGCTGCAACGGCTGATCGAGCCCGAGGAGATCGCCAACATGGTCGTCTACCTCGGCTCGGACCAGGCCTCCGCCACGACCGGTGGCGCACTGCGTGTCGACGGCGGCTACGTCGACTCGATCCTGCCGTAAGGGGTGTCAGCGGATCAGCTGGACGAGGGCGAGGGTGCCGATCGTGACGATGAGGGCGCGGAGCACCGCGGGGCTGAACTTGCGGCCGGTCCTCGCCCCGAGCTGGCCACCCAGGGCGGACCCGGCCGCGATGAGCGCGACGGCCGTCCAGTCGAAGTCGGCGACGAAGAGGAAGAAGGCCGCGGCGACGGTGTTGACGATCGCCGCGAGCACGTTCTTGACGGCGTTGAGGCGTTGCAGCGGCTCGTCGAGGAGCAGCCCCATCACGGACATGTAGATGATGCCCTGGGCGGCGGAAAAGTAGCCGCCGTAGACGCTGGCCAGGGTCAGGCCGACGGAGAGCGGCCATCCGCCGTCGCGACGGGTGGAGTGGCCGCCCTTGGCCCGGCGGCTCCGCACCTGCTTGGAGATCAGGGGCTGGAACGCGACGAGGACGAGGGCGAGACCCACCAGGGTCGGCACGATGGTCTCGAACGCCTCGGCGGGCAGGGCCAGCAGCAGCGTGGCGCCGCAGAGCCCGCCGAGCGCGGCGCCGACGCCCAGCTTCCGGACGCGCCGTCCCTGACCGGCGAGTTCCCTGCGGTAGCCGATGGCGCCGCTGATGGAACCGGGGATCAGACCGAGCGCGTTGGAGACCGTGGCGGTGACGGGGGACAGCCCGGTGGCGAGCAGCACGGGGAAGGTCACCAGGGTCCCCGAACCGACGACCGCGTTGATGGCGCCGGCGCCGGCGCCCGCGGCGAACACGCCGAGCATCTCCAGCGGCGTCACCGCGTGGCTCCGTACGTGTCGCCGCCGTCCGGTGACGCCTGGTGCCGGCCGTGATCCGAGGAAACGTTCATGTGAGGACGCTAGCCTGCGGGCATTTCGGCGATCACCGAAGGGTCCGCGCTACGGCCCGGTGCGTGGGGCGCCTGGCCGTGGGGCGCCGCTGTTCCTCCCGCCGGGGACGGCGTCACGTGGCAGCCCGGGTCGCGCACTGGCGGGCGATGGCCGTGCGGGGGACGCCCATGAGGGCCCCGGCGTCCCGGAGTGCGAGGTCACGGGCGCGCGAGCGCGGCGTGGGGAGAACGGGGCCGGCACGGCCACCGGACGCACCGGTCGTCCGATGTGCGCGGGACGTCAGGGCAGCCGTGCCACGCCGGCGTAGATGCCGCTGTCCTCGGGCGTGGGCGCGGGGGCCGTGCGGAACCATTCCGGGGCGGTCACCAGGCCGGGGTCGACGAGGTCCAGGCCGTCGAAGAACCGGGCGACCTCGCTCCGGGTGCGGAACCCGAGGCGGATGCCGGCCCGGGCGTACTCGGCCGTGACCTGCTCCGCGAGCTCGGCCTGGAGGTCCGACGCGGCGTGCGACAGCACCAGGTAGCTGCCGGACGGCAGCGCGGCCCGCAGCTCGCCGACGATACCGAGGGGATCCTGGTCGTCCGGGAGGAAGTGCAGCAGGGCGATCAGGGACAGCGCGACGGGCCGCTCGAAGTCGAGCACACCGCGGGCGTGCCGGATGATGGCGTCCGGTTCACGCACATCGGCCTGGACGTAGTCCGTGACGCCCTCGCGGCTGCTGAACAGCAGGGCCTCGGCGTGCCGCAGCACGATCGGGTCGTTGTCGGTGTAGACGACCTTCGCGGACGGGACGACGCCCTGCACGATCTGGTGCAGGTTCGGCTCCGTGGGGATCCCGGTGCCGATGTCGAGGAACTGGTCGATGCCCTGACCGGCCAGCCAGGCGGCCGCCCGGTGCATGAACCGGCGGTTCTGTCGGGCGGCGTCCCGCGCCTGGGGCGGCAGCATCTCCCCCACGGCCTCGTCGACCGGGTAGTTGTCCTTGCCGCCGAGGAGCCAGTCGTAGACCCGCGCCGGGTGCGCCTTGCCGGTGTCGATCTGGGGAGGGTTGGAGGGTGTGCCCATCGGCGGAGTCCGTCCCGGGGAGTGGATCTGGGGTGCCTGACGATCATCAAGTCTCGCACATCAACTGGTCCACGACGGTCAGGAGTTCGATCGTCAGGCGGGTTCCGGCGGGGGTGCGGTGCTGTCGCGCAGCACCAGCCGGGTCGGGACGAGGGTGGTGCCCCGTTCCGGGCCGACCTGGCGCATCTTGCTCAGCACCGCCTGGACGCAGAGCCGGCCCACCTCGGCGAAGTCCTGGTGGACGGTGGTCAGCGGGGGAAGGAAGGAGGACGCCTCGGGGATGTCGTCGAAGCCGATGACGCTGACGTCCTCGGGGACGCGCCGGCCGCGTTCGTGCAGGGCACGCAACAAGCCCAGCGCCATCTGGTCGTTGGCGGCGAAGACGGCCGTGCACTCCTCCCGGGCGGCGAGTTCGAGGCCGGCCCGGTAGCCCGAGTCCGCCGACCAGTCGCCCCGGATGAGCGGCGGCGGCACCCGGCCGGCCTCGGTGAGCGCGGCGCGCCAGGCGTCCGTACGGCGCTGCGCGGCGAAGGAGCCCTCGGGACCGCCGAGATGCCACACGGTGCGGTGGCCCAGGTCGAGCAGGTGCCGCACGGCGGCGCGGGTGCCGCCGTGCTGGTCGGTGTCGACGACCGTGTAGTGGTCGCCCGCGTCGGAGTCGACGACCACGACCTGGACGTGCGGGGGGAGTGTGACGGTCGCCGCGTCCAGGAGGTGCACCTCCATGATGACGATCACGGCGTCGACGGCGAGTTCCTCCAGCCGGGAGAAGGCCCCGCGCACCTCGTCCTGGGTGGGTACGGCGACCGGCAGCAGCGTCACCGCGTATCCCTCGCGCGCGGCGGAGGTGGCGATCGCCTCCAGCGTGCGCACATTGCCGGTGGTGGACAGGGTGAAGGTGATGACGCCGATGGTGCGGAACTCGCCGCTCTTGAGGGCGCGGGCCGCGCTGTTGGGCCGGTAGCCCAGCTCCTTCATGGCGGCCAGCACCTGACGGCGGGTCTCCTCGGTCACCCCGGCGTAGCCGTTGGAGACGCGGGAGACGGTCTGCGAGGAGACTCCCGCGAGCCGGGCCACATCGGCCATCGACGCCGTGGTCCGGGCACGGGTGCGCTTCCGGGCCGGAGCGCCGTCGGCCGTGTCCCGCGGACTCCCGGTCACGCCGATGGCGGGGCCGGGCAGGTCCGCCGGCGTTCTCTCCACCGTGTCCACTCGCCGTCAGCCGCCTTCCTGTCGCTGCTTGCGTCACGGTTTCCCCAAGGGACCCTTGACCGTCGTCCTCGGGGCAGTGTAGACATGCCGCCATCGAATGTTTACGTAAACATAACAGCTCCGGCTGCTTTTCGCGGTGGCTGATGTTTGCGTAAACATCTCGTGCCAGGGGCTGTGCCGCCCGGCTCCGCGCCAGGGGGCAGAGCCACCGGTTCCGGAATGTTGACGAGCGAGGAACGACATGACGACGCTGCAACCGCCGGTGGCCGCCGAGCCGCGGCCGGCTCCGCCTCCGGCGAGACGGGACCGGCGCTCCTGGACGGGATGGGGCTTCATCGGTCCCTTCGTGGCCGTGTTCGCGCTGGTCTTCCTGGCACCGATCGTGTATTCGATCCATCTGAGCCTCTTCCGCGACCAGCTCATCGGCGGGACCACCTTCGTCGGCCTCGACAACTACGAACAGGCGCTGGGGGACGACCGGTTCTGGGCGGCCCTCGGCCGGGTCTCGCTCTTCCTGTGCGTCCAGGTGCCGATCATGCTCGGCATCGCGCTGCTGGTCGCCCTGGCCCTGGACAGCGGGCGGCTGTACGGCAAGAACTTCTTCCGCATCTCGATCTTCCTGCCGTACGCCGTGCCGGCCGTCGTGGCCACGCTCATGTGGAGCTTCATGTACGGCACCCGGTTCGGCCTGGTGGGCGACCTCAACGACGCGTTCGGCCTCTCGCTGCCCGACCCGCTCTCCCCCGACCTCGTGCTGGCGTCGATCGGCAACATCGTCACCTGGGAGTTCGTCGGCTACAACATGCTGATCTTCTACTCGGCGCTGCGGGTCATCCCGCACTCCCTCTACGAGGCGGCGGAGATCGACGGCGCCGGGCAGTTCCGGGTCATCACCGCCATCAAACTGCCCGCGATCCGGGGCGCGCTCGTCATCGCGACGATCTTCTCCATCATCGGCAGCTTCCAGCTGTTCAACGAGCCCAGCGTGATGCAGAAGCTGGCGCCCAACGCCATCACCACCGACTACACCCCGAACTACTACACGTACTCGCTGTCCTTCTCCGGCCAGCAGCACAACTACTCCGCGACGGTCGCCATCGTCATGGGGCTGATCACCATGGTCATCGCCTATGTCGTCCAGCTGCGCGGCATGCGCAAGGGAGTGTGAAGCAGCGATGACCAGTACCGTCACCCCCGCCTCCGCCGGTTCGGCGGCCTCCCCGTCCGGTCCCCGCGGCTCCGCCGTGCGGCTGCGCACGCCCCGGCGCCGGCACTCCCCCGGCCGACCCCGGCGGAGTGTCCTGCTGACCGTGCTCACCGGTCTGGTGCTGCTCTACAGCCTGGTGCCGCTGGTGTGGCTGCTGATCAGCGCCACCAAGACGCAGGCGGGACTGTCCCGTTCGTTCGGCCTGTGGTTCGACGGCGACTTCGCCCTCTGGGACAACATCGCCGAGACGTTCACCTACGACGACGGCGTCTTCACCCGCTGGCTGCTCAACACCCTGCTGTACGTGGTGGTGGGCGCGGGCGGTGCCACCTTCCTCGCGGTGCTGGGCGGTTACGCGCTCGCCAAGTTCGAATTCCCCGGGCGCCGGGCCGTGTTCGCCGTCGTCATCGGCGCGGTGGCGGTGCCGGGGACGGCGCTCGCGGTGCCGACCTTCCTGATGTTCAGCAACATGGGCCTCACCAACACGCCCTGGGCGGTGATCATCCCCTCGCTGATCTCCCCCTTCGGCCTGTATCTGATGTGGGTGTTCGCGAGCGAGGCCATCCCGACCGAGCTGCTGGAGGCGGCCCGGATCGACGGCGCCGGCGAGGTGCGCACCTTCTTCACCGTCGCCCTGCCGCTGCTCGCGCCGGGCATCGTCACCGTCTCGCTGTTCACCATGGTCGCGACCTGGAACAACTACTTCCTGCCGCTGATCATGATCAAGGATCCCGACTGGTATCCGCTCACCCTGGGCCTGAACAGCTGGAACGCCCAGGCCGCGACCGCCGGCGGCCAGCCCGTCTTCCATCTGGTCGTCACCGGCTCGCTGATCACCATCGTCCCGCTGATCGCGGCGTTCCTGCTGCTCCAGAAGTACTGGCAGTCCGGACTCGCCGCCGGAAGCGTCAAGGAATAGCGCCGCCCCTCCCCCGCACCCCATCGGCACTCATCGGTTCTCATCGGTCACGGTTTCGGCCACGAAGAAGTGGAAGCACGTCCATGCACAAGCACTCCCGCCGCCTGCTGCGCGGCATAGGACTCGTCTGCGCCCTCGCCCTGGGCGCCACCGCCTGCGGCGGCTCCGACGACGAGGGGTCCGGCCCGAAGACGGTCTCCGAGTCGGACGTCCGGGCCGCGTTGGAGAAGGGCGGCAGCCTCACCGTCTGGGCGTGGGAGCCCACGCTGAAGCAGGTGGCCGCCGACTTCCAGAAGGAACACCCGAACGTCAAGGTGAACCTGGTCAACGCGGGCACCGGCAACGACCAGTACAAGGCCCTCCAGAACGCCATGTCGGCGAAGAAGGGCGTCCCGGACGTCGCCCAGGTCGAGTACTACGCCATGGGCCAGTACGCGCTCACGAAGCAGCTCACCGACCTCAAGGGCTTCGGCGCCGACAAGCTGGCCGACCAGTACTCCCCCGGCCCGTGGAACGGTGTGAAGGCCGGCGGCGAGGGCATCTACGGCCTGCCCATGGACTCCGGCCCGATGGCGCTCTTCTACAACAAGAAGGTCTTCGACAAGCACAGGATCAAGGTGCCCACGACGTGGGACGAGTACGTGGACGCCGCCCGCGCCCTGCACAAGGCGGACCCGAAGGTCTACATCACCAACGACGCCGGCGACGCCGGCTTCACCACCAGCCTGCTCTGGCAGGCCGGTTCACGCCCCTACAAGGTGGACGGCACCAAGGTCGGCATCGACTTCACCGACCAGGGCGCCAAGACGTACACCGACACCTGGCAGAAGCTCCTCGACGAGAAGCTCGTCGCGCCCGTCACCGGCTGGTCCGACGAGTGGTACAAGGGCCTCGGCGACGGCACCATCGCCACGCTGGCCATCGGCGCCTGGATGCCCGCCAACCTCGCCTCCGGGGTGAAGGACGCCGCCGGTGACTGGCGCGTCGCCCCGCTCCCGCAGTGGGAGGCCGGCGGCAAGGCGAGCGCGGAGAACGGCGGCAGCGCCCTCACTCTGCCCGAACTCGGCGGCAACGAGGCCCTCGCCTACGCCTTCGTCGAGTACGCCAACGCCGGCAAGGGCGTCGACACGCGGGTGAAGGGCGGCGCCTTCCCGGCCACCACCAAGCAGTTGAACTCCGAGGAGTTCCAGAACACCGAGTTCCCGTACTTCGGCGGACAGCAGGCCAACAAGGTCTTCGCCGAATCGGCCGCGAACGTCGCCGACGACTGGTCGTACCTGCCGTACCAGGTGTACGCCAACTCGATCTTCAACGACACCGTCGGCAAGGCCTATGTCTCCGGCACCACGCTGGCCGAGGGACTGAAGACCTGGCAGGAGGCCTCCGTCCAGTACGGCAACGAGCAGGGCTTCACCGTCGACAAGTAGCACACGCCGGGCGGCGCGCACGGTAGCGCGCCGCCCGACGCCCACCCGGAAGGACCGCCATGATCTCCACCCTCCTGTCCCGCACCGGCGGGACGGACGGTGACCCCGCCCCCCGTCTCCTCTACGGCGCCGACTACAACCCCGAGCAGTGGCCCCGCACCGTGTGGGAGGAGGACGTCCGGCTGATGCGCGAGGCCGGGGTGAACGTCGTGTCCGTGGGGATCTTCTCCTGGGCACGTCTGCAACCGGCCGAGGACACCTGGGACTTCGCCTGGCTCGACGAGGTGATGGACCTGCTGCACGAGGGCGGCGTCGGCGTCGACCTGGCCACCGCCACCGCCTCCCCGCCGCCCTGGCTCACCACGGCCCACCCGGAGATCCTCCCGGTCACCGCCACCGGCGAGACGCTGTGGCCCGGGGCGCGGCAGCACTGGCGTCCCACCTCGCCGGTCTTCCGCCGCTACGCGCAGCGCCTGGTCCGGGAGCTCGCGACCCGCTACGCCGGTCACCCGGCGCTCGTCGCCTGGCACGTCAACAACGAACTGGGCTGCCACAACGTCTACGACTACTCGGACGACGCGGCCCGCGCCTTCCGCGACTGGCTGCGCGCCCGGTACACCACCCTGGACGCGCTCAACACCGCCTGGGGCACGGCCTTCTGGTCGCAGCGGTACACCGACTGGGAGCAGATCCTGCCGCCCCGGCTGGCCGCCTCCCACCCCAACCCCACGCAGCAGCTGGACTTCAAGCGGTTCTCCTCGGACGCGCTCAGGGACCATCTGCGCGCCGAGCGGGAGATCCTGCGGGAGCTCACCCCGGACGTGCCCGTCACCACCAACTTCATGGTGATGGGCGGCACCAAGGGCATGAACTACCCCGACTGGGCCGCGGAGATCGACTTCGTCTCCAACGACCACTATGTGCACCCCGGCCCGCAGGACCGCGACGAGCTGTCCTTCTCCGCCAACCTCACCAGCGGCATCGCGGGCGGGCGGCCCTGGTTCCTGATGGAGCACTCCACCAGCGCCGTCAACTGGCAGCCCGTCAACGTGGCCAAGCGCCCGGGCGACCTGGCGCGTGACTCGCTGCTGCACGTCGCCCACGGCGCCGACGCGGTGTGCTTCTTCCAGTGGCGGCAGTCGGCCGCCGGTGCCGAGAAGTACCACTCGGCGATGGTCCCGCACGCCGGCGCGGACAGCGAGCTGTTCCGCGCGGTGACCGACCTCGGCGCGACCCTGAGGACCCTCGCCCCGGTCGCCGGGACCGAGCGGGAGCCCGCCCGGGTCGGCATCCTCTACGACTGGGAGTCGTGGTGGGCGAGCGAGCAGGACTCCCACCCCACCTCCCTGCTCGACTACCGGCAGGAGGCGCTCGACTGGTACTCGGCGCTCCTCGCCCTCGGCATCCGCGCCGACCTAGTCACCACCCGGGCCGATCTGCACCGCCACCAGGTGCTGATCGCCCCAGTGCTGCACGTGGTCCCCGCCGACCTGGCCAAGACGCTCACCCGGTACGCCGAACAGGGCGGCCATCTGATCACCACCTACTTCTCCGGTGTCGTCGACGAGCACGACCACGTATGGCTCGGCGGCTACCCGGGCGCCCTGCGCGACCTGCTGGGCATCCGCATCGAGGAGTTCGGCCCGCTGCTCGCCGGTGCCGGAGTGGAACTCGACGACGGCACGGCCGGCACCCTGTGGACCGACCGGATCACCGTGACCGGCGCCGACACCGAGGTCGTGGCCCGCTACCGCACCGGTGAGCAGGCGGGCAAGCCCGCCGTCACCCGGCGGCCCACGGGCGCCGGTTCCGCCGCGTACGTCTCCACCCGGCTCGGTGTCGAGGGGCTCACCTCGCTGCTGCCGCGGCTGCTGGAGCCGGCCGGGGTGGAGAGCGAACTGCCCGCGGAGGTGCGCGGATCGGTCGAACCGGTCGTCCGCCGGGGCGCCGAGGGCCGGTTCCTGTTCCTGGTGAACCGGACTGACGGCACCGTCCCGGTGCGGGGCCTCGACGGGGACGTACTCGTCGGCACCACCGGAGCCGACGGCGCCCTCACGCTCGGCCCCCGCGCCGTCGCCGTACTGCGACAGCCGGCCGGCTGACACCCCCCACAGCTCCCCGGGACGGCACGCACCCGTTCCGGGGGCCGTCCCCTCCCGCCGGCGGCGACCGCGGCGGGAGGGTCGACAGAAGCGCGACCACACCTCACCGTTGGGAGCACACCGATGGCACGCCGCACCCGCAACAGACGGCTCGTCACGGCCGCCGGGCTCACCGCAGCCCTGGCCACCGGGGCCGCCCTGATACCGGGGCCGACGTCCGCCGCCCAGGCCGCGGACACCCCCTCCGTCACCGTCCGGCCCGACCCCTCCTACCAGCAGGAGGAGTTCGAGGGCTGGGGCACCAGCCTCGTCTGGTTCGCCAACGCCACCGGCGACTACCCGCCGGAGATCCGGGAGAAGCTCGCCCGGCTGCTGTTCGGCGACGACGGACTCGCCCTGAACATCGCCCGGTACAACGTCGGCGGCGGCAACGCCCCCGACGTGAAGGACTATCTGCGCGCCGGCGGTGCCGTGGAGGGCTGGTGGAAGGCGCCCGCGGGCACCACCCGCGAGGACACCGACTGGTGGGACGCCGAGGACCCCGCCGACTGGAACGAGGACGCCGACGCCACCCAGCGCTGGTGGGTGGACCGCATCAAGCAGGACATCACCCACTGGGAGACCTTCAGCAACTCCCCGCCCTGGTTCATGACGGTCAGCGGCTATGTCTCCGGCGGATTCGACGCCACCGCCGACCAGTTGAGGGCCGAGTCGGTCGACGACTTCGCCGCCTACATGGCGGGCGCCACCAAGCGGCTGGAGAAGGCGCACGGCATCGAGGTCGACACCGTCGACCCCTTCAACGAGCCCAACACCAACTACTGGAGCACACGGCTCGGCGCGGACGGCGAACCCGTCGGCGGACGCCAGGAGGGCGCCCACATCGGCCCCGGGCTCCAGGAGAAGGTGTTGCACGCCCTCGACCCGGCGCTGAGGAAGGCGGGGACCAATGCGGAGATCGCCGCGATGGACGAGACCAACCCGTCCATCTTCGCCCAGAACTGGAACACCTACTCGCCCGAGGCCCGTGACCTCGTCGGGCAGATGAACGTCCACACCTACGGCACCGGTCAGCGCACCACCGTGCGCGACATCGCCAAGGCCGAGGACAAGCGGCTGTGGATGAGCGAGGTCGAGGGCGACTGGGGCGACGGACAGAGCTTCACGGACATGCGCCCCGGTCTCGGCCTCGCCCAGCGCATCGTCGACGACCTGCGCGAACTGGAGCCGCGCGCCTGGGTGTTCTGGCAGCCCGTCGAGGACTACGACAACATGAAGCCGGGCGGCGAGTCCGCCAAGGGCGGCAACTGGGGCGAGATCCAGCTCCCCTTCAGCTGCACCTCCGAGGACACCCTCGAGACCTGCCCCATATACACGAACACGAAGTTCGACACCGCCCGCAACTTCACCCACTTCATCAAGCCCGGTGACCGGCTGATCCAGGTGGACGACACCTCCAGCGCGGCGGCGGTGACGAAGAACGGCAGGGGCGCCTCGGTCGTCCACGTCAACAGCACCACCGGGGCCCGCGACGTCACCCTGGACCTGTCCAAGTTCCGTACCGTCGGCCGGAACGCGACCGTCACCCCCGTCGTCACCAGCGCCGACGGCAAGCTGGAACGGCACGAGCCCATCCAGGTCACCGACCGCCGGGCCACCTTCACCGTGCCCGCCCAGTCGGTGACGTCCTTCGTCGTCAGCGGTGTCTCCGGCGTGGCGAAGGACGCCCCGCTGCTGCGCAAGGGCCACACCTACACCCTGACCGGGGTGCAGAGCGGCAAGGCGGTCACCGTCGCCGACGACGGCAGGAGCCTCGTCATCGGCACCGGCGACGACTCGGCCTCCCAGCAGTGGCGGCTGAGCGCGGTGCGTCCCGACGACGGCGTGCGGCAGCGCTACGAGTTCACCAACCCGGTGGACGGCAGGCGGCTGACCGTGCGGGACGACGTGCCGGTGGCCGAGCCGGACACCGGTGAGCGGGACCCGGCCGCCGAGTGGATCATGTCGTCCACGGGCGACGGCACCTGGACCCTGGTCAACGCGGCCACCGGCCGTCTCCTGGAGGTCGGCGGACAGGCCACGCACGAGGGCGCCGCGGTCACCACCTGGCAGCCCAACTCCGGTTCCAACCAGCGCTGGACGGTCACGGACGTCACGGACTGACCGATCCGCCCGCATCCGGCCGCACCACCGCCCGGTGGTGCGGCCGGACCGCTTCCACAACACCATGGAGAACCAGTGGCACACGACGACGCCGAGCGCGAGGTACGCCGCCGCATGGCGGCCCACGAGCTGTACACCGACGCGGCGCCCGGCCTGGAACGGCTCGAGGAGGAGAGGCTCCGCGGCAAGGAACTCGCCGCCGAGTACAACGCCACCGGCCCGCGCGACCAGGACGCCCGCCGCGCCCTCCTGGGCGAACTGCTCGGCTCGGTGGGCCGGGGCGTGTGGATCGAGCCGCCGTTGCACGTCGCCTACGGCCGTCATGTGCACCTGGGCGACGACGTGTACGTCAACTTCGGCCTCACCCTGGTCGACGACGTCGAGGTCTTCGTCGGCGACCGCGTGATGTTCGCACCCCATGTCACCGTCAGCACCACCGGGCACCCCGTGCACCCGGAACTGCGCCGGGACGGCAGCCAGTTCTCGGCGCCGGTGCGCATCGAGGACGACGTGTGGATCGGGGCGGGCGCGGTGCTCCTGCCCGGCGTGACCGTCGGGCGGGGCTCGGTCGTCGGGGCGGGCAGTGTGGTGACCGCCGATGTGCCACCGATGACCGTCGTCGCCGGAACCCCGGCGCGCGTCCTGCGGCCGATCACCGACGCGGACCGGGAGTGGAGCTACCGGCCGCCCCGTACGGCACGGAGCTGAGCGGGCCCCGCTCACCGGGTCCCGGGTCCCGCGCCGAGCGTCACCACGCGGGCCCAGTCGGGCGGGGTGTCCGGCACGTAGTCGGGGTCGTCCTCGTCCCAGGACGCGTACTCCCGGGGGAACAGGCCCACCACCGTCCGGCAGGGCGGCCGGGTGTCCGGCCAGGGTGTCTGCCCGTCGGTGAGGACGACGACGACATCCGGGCGGGGCCGGGACCCGAGGGCCCTTGCGAAGCCGGACCGCAGGTCCGTGCCGCCACCGCCGGTCAGCGGTATGCCCTCGGCACGGCACAGCCGCCGCACCGTTCCGGCGGCCGCGTCGCAGGACACCACGGACACCATGTCGCGGCGGCCGCCCACGGCCCGGGAGATCGCGGCGACCTCCAGCAGCGCGGTGCCGAGTTCGCTGTCGCTGACCGAGCCCGAGGTGTCGATGACGACCGACACCCGGGGCGGTGTCCGCCGCAGACTCGGCAGGACGGCACCCGGCACCCCGGCCGAACGCCGGGCCGGCCGGCCGTAGTTGTAGTCGTCCCCCGCTCCGGAGCCGGAGACCGCCGAGCGGAGCGCCGCGCCCAGCAACTCCCGCCAGGGCTGCGGCGGGTGGAACGCCTCCTCCGCCCACCGCCGCCACCCCTTCGGCGCGCTGCCCGGCCGGGCGGTGATGCCCCGTGCCACACGGAAGCGCACCGCGTCGCGTTCCTGTTCGCTGAGCCCGTGGGCGCCGTCCGGGCCCAGGTCCCACTCCCGTTCGAGTCCGTCGGCGCCGCTGCCGCAGTCCAGCCAGACCATGCCCTGCGTGTACGGACCCAGCCGGAACTGGCGCAGGTAGTCCTCCATCAGCTCCCCCGCGGGCAGGCCCAGTGTCTCGGGGAGGATCACGTCGTCGGGTCGCGCGAGGCCGTCGCCGTACACGTCGTCGTTGATCTCGCAGTCGGCGGCGATGTTCATGCGCAGCCGCTCCCCCGGCCCGTGCAGTCCGCGTTCGCGGGCGACGCGGTCGCCGCGTCCGTGGTGGTCGCGCAGCAGGTGGGACACCTCGTGCACCCAGACGCCGGCCAGTTCCTCCACCGGTGTGCTCTCCACGAACGCCGGTGAGACGTAGCAGCGCCAGTGCCGGTCGACGGCCATCGTGGGGACGCGCCGGGACTCCACGGGGTGCAGCGCGAACAGCGCCGTGGCGAGGTAGGGCCGGGCGCGCGCCGCCTGGAGCCGGGCCGCGAGGAGCTTGCCGAGGTCGAGCGCGGGGGCCGGTGTCTCCGGCGGGCGCGTGGTCATTTCGTCCCCGCCGCGACCCGCGCGGCGGCCCGGTCCGCGCGCCGGGACAGGGAAACGGCCGAGGTGAGCCGTTCGATCGTGACCGGTACGTCCCAGTCCTCGCGGCGCAGGGTGGCGAGGGTGGTCGCGGGGACGACCACCAGATCGGGCGCCCCGGTGTCGGCCGCTCGGGCGAGGAGCGCCCAGGCGGCGTCCCAGCGGGACCTCTCGGGGCGTGCCCGTACGGCGGCCACCACCGCGTCGAGCACGGCCTGGCGCAGATCGCCCCGTTCGGGCAGCTCGGCGCCGGCCGGGTCGGCGAGCAGCGTCTCGGGGTCGGGGAGGTCCATGCGGTCCAGGCTCGCCAGCAGTTCCAGGCCCGGTCCGTCGCCGACGGTGCCGCGCACCAGCAGGGACAGCACGTCGCGGGAGGAACCGGCCGCGGTGGCGAAGGCGATCAGGTTCAGGGTCATGTCCCAGCTGCGGGGCGAGGGCCAGGGCCCGCCCCGGCGCGTCTCGCTGTTGGGCAGCCGGTGGACCAACGGGGGCCGGGCGGTGAGGAATCCGCACACGGCACGCCGGGCGTGGGCCACCGCCTCGGGCAGCTTCTCCGGGTCGAGCCGGGGCAGGGTGGCCCGGGGCCAGGTCCCGCCGAGGCCGCGGACGACGACCTCGTGGTCGTGGGTCCACTGGAGGTGCACGAACCGGTTGGCCAGGGGCGGGCTGAGCTCCCAGCCGTCGGCCGCCGAGGCCCGCGGGTTGGCGGCGGCGACGATCCGCACGCCGGGCGGCAGCCGGAGGGCGCCGATCCGCCGTTCCAGCACCAGCCGCAGCAGGGCGGCCTGGACGGCGGGCGGGGCGGTGGACAGCTCGTCGAGGAAGAGCAGGCCCCGGCCGGCCCGGACCAGGCGCACGGCCCAGTCCGGCGGGGCCATGGGGACGCCCTGTTCGGCGGGGTCGTCGCCGACGATCGGCAGCCCGGAGAAGTCGGACGGCTCGTGGACGCTGGCGATCACGGTGGTCAGCGGCAGGTCCAGGGCGGTGGCCAGTTGGGTGAGCGCGGCCGTCTTGCCGATTCCGGGCTCGCCCCACAGCAGGACGGGCAGGTCGGCGGCCACGGCCAGGGTGAGCGCCTCCAGTTGGATGTCGGGGCGCGGTTCGGTGGTGGTGTCGCGGAGCAGGGTGAGCAGGTCGCCGGCGACATCGAGTCGGGATGCGGTATGTGTGGGCATGGGTGATCACCTGTGGATGTGTGGGGTGGTGAACAAGTGGGCGCGGGAACGCGTGTCCCCGGGGGCGTCAGCGGTGGGTGGTCGGGGTGGCGTCAGCGGTGCGTGGTCGCGTGGCGGGGACGGGTACGGCGGTCGCCGGGAGCGGGATCGCCCGGGCGGGCACGGTCGGGTGCGGGTCCGCGCAGTCCCGACCGGTACAGCCCGTAGTCGATCCGCCGCCGTGCGGCCGTCTCGAGCGCGTCCCGCAGGGGCCCGCCGCGCAGGCGTGCCTTCGGCCCCAGGAGGCTCTCGACGACGGCCAGCGCCCCGGCGGTGTCACCGTGGTCCAGTCGTTCGCGTACGCCGGTGAGGCAGTCCGGCCTGCGGTGTGCCCGGTCGATGACCTGGAGGCAGGGAAGGGGCGGGCCGCCCAGCGCGGCCAGCAGTTCCTCCCGCCGGATCTCGTCCGGGTGGTGGTCCAGGGGGACCAGGACGCCGTCGACCAGGCCGATGCGGTGCCGGGCTCCACGGCACTCCACGGGGTGGTGCCGCCCTGCCGGGTCCGGTGTCCGTGGTGGGCCGGTCGCCGCGCGGCCCGGTACGAGCGCGGCGGCGACCAGGGGATGCAGCCGCCCGGCCTCGATCGCGCCGGCGCGCAGCAGTTGGAGGTCGGGCAGCACATGGGTCGCCGCGTCGGGCAGTACGGGCAGTGCCGCTACGGATCCGGCGGTGGCCGCGGGTGTGATCCGCGTCGTGGGCGGAGCCGGTCCGTCACCGTCGTCGGGAAGGGTGAGGACCAGCCGGAGTCCGGCGCCGGTCCGGACGCCGACGGAACCGGTGGCGCGCCCGGCGTCGCGGAGCACGATCCGGGCCTCGTCGGCCCAGCGGTCCACGGCGCAGTGGTGTCCGGGCGGGACGAGTGCGTGCGTACCGGAATCCGTCGGCGGCCGGTCGGCACCGGACCGGACCCGCAGTTCACCGGCCCGGCGGGCGTCCCACAGATGGCGGTGCAGGTCCAGGCGGAACCGGGGCCCGGGCCGCGGATGCGGATGGTGCCGGGCGTCGGCGCCGGGCCGCGAGGCGTCCCACAGGGCGAGGCCGATCCGCTGCCCGCCGTCCGCCCAGGCGGGCGGTGTCCGGGCCACCAGGTACACGGGGTCCTGACGGTCGTCCGCCGAGGTGCCGGGACGGTCGTACCGGGCCAGGGCGACGGTGAGGCCGGGGCGCAGGAGTCCGTCCGGGGCGATCCTCGGCAGGTGCCAGCGCAGCAGGTCGGGTGCCAGGTGCCGTAGGTCGGAGCGGACTCGGGCCGTGAGCTCCCGTCCGTGGCTGCGGGCCAGGGACCGCAACTGGAGGTCGACGTCGATCCGGGCGGCGGCGCACGCCCCGGCCCAGTCGCCGGCTGCCCGGCGGGCGGTCGCGGTCTCGATCATGGAGGGCGGCACGGCGTACTCACGCACGCGCAGCCAGAAGGAAAGGCGGGAGTCCCCGTCCGCGAGGTGTGGGTGCATCAGCACTCACCTTGCGTGGACGGGACCCCCAATCTGTGAACAGAGTGAGTGGTCATCGCGGCGAGCATAGCCCGCCGCGACACGACCTGTCAGCCGGCTTTTTCCGCGCGCCGGCGACAACCAGGCGACAACTAGCGGTGGTACACCTCGAGTTCGGCGATCGACGTGAAGGTCTGTGTTCCGCCGCTGCCGCCGATGACGCGTACGCCGTCACCGCTCGTGGTGGCGAAGTCGAAGACGTACGTACGGTTCGTGCCGGCCGCCGACGACGTCGGGTAGGCCGGGCTCACCTGGAGGCCGGTGACGTCGGTCCATACGCCGTCGCGC
The DNA here is from genome assembly GCF_055570675.1 of Streptomyces sp. NPDC031111. Lineage (NCBI taxonomy): Bacteria > Bacillati > Actinomycetota > Actinomycetes > Kitasatosporales > Streptomycetaceae > Streptomyces > Streptomyces sp. NPDC031111. The sequence continues at coordinate 246,913 of NZ_JBVIGS010000010.1, read as the reverse complement.
CGGACCTGCACCTTCGGTGCGCTGCTGAACCAGCCGCCGTCGCCGAACATCGTGCCGGTCGTGTAGGCGACCCGGTTGACGTGGTACTGGCGCGGCCAGGTGTAGCCCCACCAACTGGTGGTCTTGCGTTCGTCGTTCCAGTCGTCCTCGTTCTGGGTCCTGTTCCCGTCGTTGTAGATGGCCGTGCCGAAGTGTGTGGCGCGTTCGACGGGCACGGTGCCGGGTTCCCGCGCGAGGTTGCGCGCCGCGTCGGCCGTGTTGCCGGGGGTGGTGGGAACGGCGGGGGTGAGGGAGAGCTTGCGCAGCGAGTAGGTGTAGGCCCAGAAGTCACCGGGCGGGTAACCGCCGCCGCAGGGGCAGACGTTGGACTGGAGCCACATCGACTTGCCGTCCGCGCTGATGTACTTGGAGGGAATGGTGGTGGCGTAGCCGCCGTGCTTGGTGTGCGTCCAGGGGTAGCCACCGAAGTCCTTCGGGGTGAAGTGCTTCCACGGGCCCCAGGGGGTGGGCGCCTCGTAGAACTCGAAGGTGTACTCCGTCCAGGACGTGTAGATGTAGCGGTTGAGCGGCTTGTTGTAGACGACGCCGCCCTGGCTGATCCTGCTCAGGTCCCTGACCCGGCCGGCCGTGCCCACGTTCTGGTAGATGCGCCGGTCGTCGTGGAGCACCGGGACCCGCTGGTCGAGACTCGACGTCCACTGCGGCCTGCCGCCGCTGTCGCCGGCGTAGAACCGCCAGGTTGAGCGGTCCTGGATGGAGTTCGCGGGGACCCGGGCCAGATAGAGGTCGACGGGGTCCGGGTCGGGGTCGAAGGTGTCACGCCAGTTGTGGTCCATGCCGTAGGCGTAGACGTATCCGTCGGGGCTTTCGGCGTTGTCCTTGCCGTAGTCCAGGAACATCACCGTGGTGAACTTGTGGTCGGCGAACATCGGCGTGGTCTTGTCCGACGTCCAGGTCGCGCCCTTGTCGGTCGACTTGACGATGGTGGCGCTGGGCGCGTGGTCCAGGGTGCCGCGCTTGAGGTCCTGGACGGCGAGGTACAGGTCGCCGTTCACACAGACCATGCCGGTGGGCTTGCGGTAGTACTGGGCGGGGTCGCCCCAGATCCGGCCGACCTCGTCGCTCGTGGCCTTCTGGGTGCCGTTCAGGTTGCCGGGCATGCCGCTGATGCGGGTCACGCCGATGTCGTGCCAGGTGTCGCCGAAGCCCACGCCGTCGCCGTACGCCGAGTAGACGTGGTCGTCGTCCGACCAGCACGACGGCCACAGGTCGCCGTGTTCCTTGTTGTCGCCGATCGCGGGGGCGCCGACGGTGGCACCGGGGGCCACGTCCACGGTGGAGAAGTAGGTGCTCTCGGGGGCGTTGGCGAGGGCGTTTGCTTTGGCGGGGGTCTTCCGGCCGTCCGCGGGGGCGGCTGAGGCGGCCGGGGCGGCGGGGGCGGTCATCGTGGTGACGGCGGCCAGGCCGGTCACCAGGGTGATCAGAACTCTGGAAGTGCGCACGGTGTACTCCTCGGAGGATTCCGGTACGTGCGGTGCGGGTCCGCCCGCCGCTCTCACGGGCGGCGGGCGGAAACTTCGGGGTCCGGCGGGGGTGACGCCGGGGCGATTAGAGCGTCACGTCGCCGCACAGGTGGACCTCGACGCCGAGTTCGGCGAAGAGGGCGGCCTTGGCGCGCAGGGCCTTGTCGGCGGTCTCCGCGTCGGGGGCGTAGGCCACGTTGAGGTGGTTGGCGCGGTGGCGGGCCATGAACTGGTCGCGGGTGACGCCGTGCAGCACCGCGTGCATGATCGGCCACTGGTGGTTGGTGGCGTCGAGCCGGCGCCGCGTCTCCTCCTCCGGCAGCTCGATGGCGCTGGCGCGGCCGATGTCGACGTGGAGGCGGCCGTCCATGAGGAAGACACGGGACCAGACGATCTCGCCGGGCTTGGACACGCCGCTGAGGGTGCCGCCGCCGAGCGGGAAGAACATCGGGGGCTGGCGCATGCTGTACGACTTGTCGTAGCCGCCGTGGTGGGAGGCGGGGACGGAGCCGGAGATCTCGAAGACCCAGACGAACCGGCCCTCGTACTCCTCGCCCCAGCGGATGTCGTGCAGCGTGGTGGCCGGGTCCAGGCCCATCGCCGTCCAGATGCGGTTGGTGACGAGGGAGTCGACGGCGACGCCCTCGTCGACCTCGTTGAAGTGCGGCAGGGGCGCGCCGGCGTAGAGCTCGCGGGCGCCGTCGCGGCTGCGTACGGGCGGGCGCTGGACGTTGTTGAGCAGGCCCTCGGCGAGGTCGCTGGCCGGGACGGTGTCCTTCAGGCCCTGCTGGTACTGGATGCCCACCGCGTCGAGCCCGAAGTCGTCGGAGATGCGCAGCGCGGCGATGTACATCTTGAACTGGCTGAGCAGCTGGGCGTCGGTGAGCTCGGTCGCCTCGTCGGTGCCGGTGTGGAAGACCATGCCGGCGTCGTCCAGCCAGGTGCGGACGGCCTGGGCCTCCTCGTCGGGGACCTTGTTCATCTCGGCGACGAGGGCGCTCTGCGAGAGGCGCTCCTTGTATATGCCCAGGGGGTTGAGGAGTTCGTCGTCGATGATGGCGTTGTACATGCCCATGCAGCCCTCGTCGAAGACGCCGATGATCGCCTTCTCCTCGCGCAGCTGCCGGGCGAGGGCCGTTCCGAGGTCGGTCTCGGCGTCCTTCGGGAGGGGTGGCAGGGGCCGGACGTGGCTCTGGTCGTGGCTGAGGGTGCCCGTCTCCAGCCAGGTGCGCAGTCCGTCGCGCGCCCAGTCGTCGGTGAAGTCGGGGCTCCACAGGACCGAGTAGTCGCGGCCGGCCTTGGTGAGGCTGCCGGCCAGGTTCAGCAGGCCGACCAGGCCCGGGAACTCACCGCTCCAGTTGGCGACGACCAGGATCGGGCCCTCGTGGCTGCGCAGGCCGGCGAGGACGTGGTGGCTGTACTGCCAGACGGCCTCGACGACGATCAGCGGGGCGTTCTTCGGGATGTTCTTGAACACCTCGATGCCGGCGCGCTGGCTGTCGATGAATCCGTGGCCCTTGGTCTCGTCGACCGGGTGGCCGCGGTGGACCGTCCAGCCGAGGTCCGTGACGGCCGCGGCGAGGTCGTTCTCCAGCTTCTCCTGGGTGGGCCAGCAGGTGGTGTTGGCGGCGGGGCGGAGATCGCCGCTCGCGACGGTGTAGACGGTGTTCGGCTCGGCGGCCGGCGGCTGGTGGAGTTCGGGCAGGGTGTAGGCGGTCATGCGGTCTCCGTTGGTAGTGCGTCCGACCCGGGGTACGGGCGGAGGTCTGGCGGTCGGTCTTCAGCGCCCGTGCGCGAGCCGTGCGGCTCGGGTTGTGGGCGGGGCGCCCGGCGCGAGCCGTACGGCTCGGTTGTGGGCGGGGCGCCCACGGGTGGTGGGTGGGGCGGGGCCGGGGTGGAGGTGTCCGTCCTCGGACCGGCGCGGAATCGGCTTGTCGAAGAGGTCGAGGGCGCGGACGCGCCGGCCACTGCGGGCGGCCACCCCCACCCCGTCCCCTCCGCGCCGTGGGCGCCTGCGGGCAGTCGCCCGCCGCGCCCATCCGCGGGCAGTCGTGCCGCTGGGGCGATGGGGGTACCTCCCGCTCGAGCGAAGCCGAGAGTGGGGGAGGGTGGGCGCGACGGCGCCCCGCAAGCGCCGGGCCGCGCGAACACCCCCCGGCCCACACCCACGCCGGGTCAGCGGTCCTGGAACGCGGCCAGCGCGTGCACCGTCGCCATCGTGTCCGGATACAGCCGGCGGTACAGGGCGTACAGCTCGTCGTAACGCCCCGCGTGATCCCCCCGCGGCGTCACCGTCTCCCGCACCGGGTTCCAGTCGTCGATCGAAACGTCCGCGACCAGCTGCCCGGCCAACAGCGCGCCCCCGTAGCTCGCCCCGATGGTGACCGTACGCAACTCCTGCGGCCGACCCGTGATGTCGGAGACGATCTGCGTCCAGAGCGATCCCTGCGTGCCGCCGCCCACGGCGACCACGCGGCGGATGTCGCCGCCCGCCGCCTCGATCCCCTCGATGTTGTGGCGGATGCCGAAGCCGGTGGCTTCCAGAGCGGCCCGGTACAGATCCCCGCGGGTGTGGGAGAGGGTCAGCCCGGCGATCACCCCGCGGGCGTCCGGGTCCATGATCGGGGTGCGTTCGCCGGAGAAGTACGGGAGCATCAGCAGACCGTTGGCGCCGGGCCCGGACTCGGTCGCGAGCCGGGTGAGCTCGGTGTGGTCGGCGCCGGAGAACAGGTCGCGCAGCCAGTTGGTGACCGCGCCGGACGTGGCCATGCCGCCGGCCAGGTTGCGGGTGCCGGGCAGCGCGCCGACGGTGCCCCAGAGGGAGGGACTGGTGAGGGCCTCGGGCACAGTGTGGATGAGGAACATGGTCGTGCCATACATGAGCATCAGGTCACCGGTGTGCTGAGCACCCACGCTGAGGGCCTCGGCCCAGGCGTCGATGGTGCCGGTGGTGACGGGGATGCCGGCCGGCAGACCGGTTTCGCGGGCCGCCTCGGCGGTGATCGTGCCGGCCGCCTCGCCGGACCAGCGCAGCGGCGGCAGGTCGATGCCGGGAGCCACCTCGGCGGCCCAGGGGCCGTACCAGTCGCCCGCGTGGGTGTCGTACAGCGGGGTGCACTGGCTGGCCGAGTGGTGGTCGAGGACGTACGCGCCGGTGAGCTTCCTGGCCAGCCAGGAGCTGGGCATGTACAGACGGCGGGCCCGGGCGTAGAGCTCGGGTTCCTCCTCGGCGATCCAGGCGATCTTGGGGCCCGCGGCCTGGGTGGTGAGGGCGGATCCGCTCCGGCGGATGATCTCGTCGGCGCCGAACTGCTTCTCGAGGCGGTGGATCTGGGCGACGGAGCGGGTGTCCACGCCGTAGAGGACGGCCGGCCGCAGCGGGGTGTCGTGCTCGTCGGTCAGCAGGACGCAGGGGCCCATCCCGCTGACGCCGACGGCGACCACCGCGGTGTCATCGGCGGCGGTCAGCTCCCGGGCGAGCTCGGTGAACTCGCGCCACCAGATCGAGGCGTCCATCTCGAAGCGGCCGGGTCCCGGCCTGTCGGGAGTGTGCTCCCGTACGGCGGAACGGATCAGCGTGCCGTCGAGGCCGACGAGAACGCCCTTGCTGCTCGAGGTGCCGATGTCCACACCGATGACTGCGTTGCGAGGCATGACCGCACGGTTGCAGAAATCGATTTCAGCGTCAAGAGACCGCGCGCAAGCGGCTGATCTCCTGGAGAAAGGCACGTCAGGCAAGCGAGGCAGCGCGTGAAAGCAACCCGTTGTCTCACCTCTTGACACCCCCAGGGACCCGCCCTACGTTTCGGTGAAATGGATTTCAGAGGTGCTGAGACCAGCCGGTCCGGCGGCACCTCGCCAGAGCGCCACCACGCCCCGGGGCGTCCGGCGCACCGTAACCCCACCACTGAAGGCAAGACACGATGACGACCTTTGGACTCGACGGCATCTCGCGCAGGACGCGTGCCGTGAGCCGTTCCATCAGCGCCGAGAACTTCACCGGCGTCAAGTCCGGCGGCGGCCGCGCCACCGAGGGCACCGGAGCGGTCGCGGCGAGCCGGCTGGGGCCCGGCTGGAAGATCTCCCCCAGCATCGACATCGCCGCCGGCGAGACGGCCGTGCTCGCGGACATCGACGGCCCCGGCACCATCCGCCATCTGTGGTGCACCACCGACCCGCACAAGGCGTGGCGCGGCACCCTGCTGCGGATGTACTGGGAGGGCGAGGAGACCCCGGCCGTCGAGGTCCCGCTCGGTGACTTCTTCTGCAACGGCTGGAACACCTTCAGCCAGGTCTCGTCCGTGCCCGTCGCCGCCAACCCCAACGGCGGCTTCAACGCGTACTGGCCGATGCCCTTCCGCCGCAAGGCGCGCATCACCCTGGAGAACCTGACCGCCGAGAAGGTCACGCTCTACTACCAGGTGGACTACGAGCTGGACGAGGTCGAGGAGGACGCCTCGTACTTCCACGCCCAGTGGCGGCGCAGCCACCCGGTACCGTTCGGCGAGGTGCACACGCTACTCGACGGTGTGACGGGCGCGGGCAGCTATGTCGGCACGTACATGGCGTGGGGCGTTAACAGCCCGGGCTGGTGGGGCGAGGGCGAGCTGAAGTTCTTCCTCGACGGCGACGACGAGTACCCGACGATCTGCGGCACCGGCACCGAGGACTACTTCGGCGGCGCCTGGAACTTCGACGTCCCCGGGCAGGGCTACACCGCCTACACCACGCCGTACCTCGGGCTCAACCAGATCCTGCGCCCCGACGGTCTGTACAGCAGCCAGCAGCGGTTCGGGATGTACCGCTGGCACATCCTGGACCCGATCCGCTTCTCCGAGGACCTGCGGGTGACCGTGCAGAGCCTCGGCATCGGTCCCGGGCAGGGCAACGGTCTGCCGCACCGCTACCGGCACACCAGCGACGACATCGCCAGCACCTCGCTCTTCTATCTGGACGCCCCGAGCTCCGCGTCCCTCCCGGCCACGCCGGACCTGCTCACCCTCGAAGTCGACTGACCGTCCTCCGTACGGCACGTCGCTCACATACCACCGGCATCCCCGCCGGTCACCGTGGATCCGTCCGCCGGCTGTCCGGCCCTCCGCACGCGAGGGCCGGCCGCCCACGGCCCGCCCCCCAGGATCCGCTTTTCCTCATACGGCCCCATCCCACTCCGACAGGAGCGCACGCATGCTCCAGCACGGCAACGAAGCCGGGCACCCGGCCCCGTCCCCCGGCGTCCCGCGCCGCCGCGTCCTCACCGCCATGGCGGGTGCGGGAGCCGCGGTGGCGTCCCCGGCGCTGCTCACCGGTTGCGGCACCGCACAGGCGAAGGGGGGCAACCTCCAGTTCTGGAACTTCTACGGACCCCAGCGCTCGCCCGACCCGGCGATCAACGCGCAGTCCAAGTGGTTCGTCGACATGGTCGACCAGTGGAACGCCACCCACAAGCAGCAGATCGACCTCGTCTATCTGCCGCAGCCCACCTATCTCAACGGGTTCAAGCTGCCGTCCGCCTTCGCCACCGGCGAGGGCCCCGACATCTTCATGCTCTCCCCCGGCGACTTCCTGCGTTACTACAACGGCGGCGTCCTGGAGGACCTCACGCCGCACATGGAGAAGGCGGCCATCGACGACTTCGGCTCCGCGCTGGACAGCCGCAGGGTCGACGGCAAGGTCTACGCCCTCCCCATGGAGATCGAGCCGCTGGCCATGTTCTACTCCCGTTCCCTGTGGGAGAAGGCCGGCCTGTCCGAGGCGGACATCCCCACCACCTGGGACCAGATGCTCGACATCGGCGACAAGCTGCGCTCGAAGACCACGGCGGGCCTGGTCTTCGAGACCAACCCCGGCTACTACCAGAACTTCACCTGGTACCCGTGGATGTGGCAGGGCGGCGGCGACGTCCTGGACGAGCGGGGCAACGTGGCCTTCGACTCCAAGGCCACCCGGCAGGCCCTGGCGTTCTGGCAGGACGCGGTGCGGCACGGCATCACGCCCCGCACCCTGCCCGCCGCCGGTGACGTGATCGGCGGGTTCAAGGCCGGCAACGTCGCCATGTGGCAGCAGGGCATCTGGCAGGTCTCCAGCTTCAAGGCGTTCGCCCCCGACTACGAGTACGGCGTCTTCAAGCTGCCCGTGCCCGACGGCGGCGAGTACGTCACCACGCTGGGCGGCTGGTCCTTCTGCGCCAACGCCCAGGGGCGCAACCCCGAGGCGGCGGCCGAGTTCTGCGTCTGGGCGCTGGGGTCCATGAAGGACGACTCCATCAACCGGATGGTCGACTGGTGCACCGGCGCCAAGTCCGATGTGGCGCCCCGCGCCACGGCCCTGGAGCGGGGCGCCGCCAAGGGCGGCTACGACTCCGAGATCATGAAGAAGTTCAAGGACGAGATCTTCCCGGGCGGCCGCGCGGAGCCGCGCTATCCCCCGGTGGTCTACAAGGCGATCTCCGACGCCATCCAGGGCACCATGCTGGCCGGCCACGGCGTCGAAGGTGCCGCGGAGCGGGCGGCCCGGTCCATCGAGGCCTACACCAAGAGCTACAAGGGGGCGAGCCTGATATGAGCAGCGTCGCCGCACAGGACCGACGGTCCGCCGAAACGGCCCCGGCGAAGGCGCCCGCCGCCTCCTCCAAGCCGGGACTGAGCAGAAAGCACCGCGAGTGGCTGGCCGCCGGCCTGTTCCTCGCCCCCGACGTCCTCGGGCTGCTGGTCTTCGTCGCCGTCCCGATGGTGCTGTCCATCGCCCTGAGCTTCTTCCAGGTCAGCGGCTTCGGCAGCTACGAGTGGATCGGGCTCGGCAACTACGAGCGGATGATGAACGACCCGCTCTTCTGGGACTCCATGAAGATCACCGGCCTGTACGTGGTGATCCTCGTCCCCGTGCTGTTCTGCGTGAGCCTCGCCCTGGGCCTGCTCGTCAAGCAGAAGCTGCCCGGCATGGGCGTGTACCGCACCGTGCTCTTCATGCCGTACGTCATCAGCCTCGTGGTGGTCGGCGTGCTGTGGAAGTTCCTGCTCGACGAGCAGACCGGCGCGGTCAACCGGGCCATGCGGGCGGCCGGCCTCGACGGCGAGTCCTGGCTCGGCAGCCCGTCCCTCGCCCTCGCCTGCGTCATCGCCGTCATGGTGTGGGTGATGATGGGGTACTACATGATCATCTTCCTGGCGGGTCTCCAGGAGATCCCCAAGGAGTACTACGAGGCCGCGAAGCTCGACGGCTCGGGCCCGTGGACCACGTTCCGCACCATCACCTGGCCGCTGCTCCGTCCGACCAGCTTCTTCGTGCTGCTGATGTCGACGGTCGCCGCCATCACCGGCGGTCTCGACCTGATCTTCGTCCTGACCAACGGCGGTCCCGCCAACGGCACCTCGCTGGCGATCTTCTACATCTACCAGCAGGCCTTCGGATTCGGCGAGTACGGCTATGCGTCGGCCATGGGCTCGTTCCTGGTGCTGATCATGGTCGCCGTCTCCGCGGTCATCTTCAAGCTCACGAAGGGCGGGAGGTTCGACGATGGCGAGTGACACCATGACGAGCCGAGCCACCACACCGGCCGGCCGGCGCAAGCCGTTCTCGTCCCGCACGGGACTGACGGTTCTCGCCGTCGTCGTATCGCTGATCAGCCTCTTCCCGGTGCTGTGGATGCTCACGTCGTCCTTCAAGACGCGTGAGACCGTCACCGACGGCAAGCTGATCCCCACGGACTTCACCTTCGACAACTTCGTGTACGTCTTCACGGAGGTGCCGTTCGCCCGCTACCTGTGGAACAGCTTCTTCATCTCCGCGGTGATCACCGTGGTGGCGCTGTTCTTCCACTCGATGGCGGCGTACGCGCTGGCCCGGCTGCGCTTCCCGGGCCGTGAGAAGGTGTTCGGCGCGATCTTCGCGACCCTGCTGGTCACGGCCCCCGTGGTGCTGATCCCGCTGTTCCTGGTCGTGCGTGAGCTGGGCATGCTGGACAGCTACGCCGGCCTGATCATCCCGGCGATCTTCAACGCCTTCGGCATCTTCCTGCTGCGCCAGTTCTATCTGGGGCTGCCGAAGGAGCTGGAGGAGGCGGCGGTGATCGACGGCTGCGGTCACTGGCGGGTGTACTGGAACATCGTGCTGCCGATGTCCCGGCCGATCCTCTCGGCACTGGCGATCTTCTTCTTCCTGGCCAACTGGAACGCCTTCGTCTGGCCGCTGGTCGCCACCAGCGACCAGGACCTGACGGTAGTCCAGCTCGGTATCGCCTCGTTCCAGACGCAGTACACGTCCAATTGGAACTACATCCTCGCGGCGGCGACGATCGCCGCACTCCCGATGCTGATCCTGTTCTTCATCTTCCAGCGCCAAATCGTGGAGTCCGTCAAGACCTCCGGCCTGAAGTAGCCCCGGACACAAAGAAAGTGGCGCCGCACCGGTCGACTGACGGGTGCGGCGCCACCGTCGCTCTCCGCGGGCAGTCGTGCCGCTGGGGCGGCACGGGTGGGCGCGACGGCACCTCGCAAGCGCCGGGCCGCGCGACCCACCCCCGGCCCACACCCACGCGGGAGCCCCGCCAAACGCACCGGCGCCGCACCGGACGGATGTCCGATGCGGCGCCAGTACGTTGAATTGAGCCCCGGTCACACCATGACCGGACCCGCCGTGCTCTCACGAACCTGCAGCGTCGTCCGCAGAACCACCGTCTGCAGCGGAGAGGACACGTTCCCCTCCATCCGCTGAAGCAGCAGCTCCGCCGCCGTCCGCCCGAGCTCGTACGACGGCAGCTCCACCGCCGTGAGCGAGGGCCGGACCAGTGAGGCCCACGGCACGTCGCCGAAGGACAGGACGCCGACGCCGGGCGGCGTCCGTCCGACCTCGCCGAGGGCGTCGAGGACACCGATGGTCATGAGGTTGTTGGCGACGAACACCGCGTCGGGCGGTTCGGGCAGGGCCAGCAGGTCGCGCATGGCGGCCCGGCCCCCCTCGACCCGGAAGTCGGCGTGCCGCACATAGGCGTCCTCGGCCACCACGCCCTCGTCCCGCGCCGAGTGGAGGGCGGCACGGTAGCCGGCCAGGCGCTCCTCGGAGGTCGAGGCACCGGCGGGACCGGTGATGCAGGCGATCCTGCGGTAGCCGGCCTGGACGAGATGGCGCGTGGCCACCTCGCCGCCGTGCCGGTCGTCCACCCTGACCGCGTCCACCTCGGCGTCGCGGGGCCGCCGGTCGACGGCGACCACGGGCACGCCCCGGGCGGTCAGCGGGCCGAGGTCCGTCTCGTCCCGGGAGGACGCCGCGACGATCACGCCGGCCATCTGCTCGCCGAGGGCGACCTCGAGGTAGCGGCGCTCCTTGTCGGTGTCCTCGTCGGAGTTGCACAGGACGACCGACAGGCTGGTGCGCTGCGCGGCGTCCTCGACGCCGCGGGCGAGAGAAGTGAAGAACGGGTTCTCGATGTCCGGGATGATCAGCGCGATCACGCTGGACCGCTGCTTGCGCAGCGACCGGGCGACCCGGTTGGGCGCGAAGCCGAGGGCCGCGGCGGCCTCCTGGACGGACTGGGCACGTGCCGGTGTGACATTGCCGCCGTTGAAGACGCGCGAGACCGTGGCCGGGGATACTCCGGCTGCTCGCGCCACGTCATGGATCGTCACCACCTGCGTACGCATCCTTTCACCGTGTGTGGCTCTCACCCTACCTGCCGCTGAAAAGGATTTCACCCCTCTACTTCGCGGCCTCGCAGGTCATGGGCGCCCGGAGAGTTCACCCTTCATTCGTGGCGCGTGGTGTGAAAGGACAGATCGTCCGGGCAACTTTGACATGAACCTGCGGTCCGGTGGTCGGGCCGCAGTCTCATGGAGGTGTGGGATGCACCGAAGACTGGCCGCCGTACTCGCCGCCCCGGCGCTGGCCCTGGCCGGCGTCCTCGGCACCGCGACAGCCGCCGACGCCGTACCCGCCGACAAGTCCCAGGTCCTCGCGAGCTGGACGCAGACCAGCGCGACGAGCTACAACTCCTGGACCGCGGCCCGCGCCAACCAATCCGCCTGGTCCGCCTACCAGTTCGACTGGTCCACCGACTACTGCTCCACCTCCCCGGACAACCCCTTCGGCTTCCCGTTCTCGACCGCCTGCGCCCGCCACGACTTCGGCTACCGCAACTACAAGGCCGCCGGCACGTTCAGCGCCAACAAGTCACGGCTCGACAGCGCCTTCTACGAAGACCTCAAGCGCGTCTGCAACCGTTACGGCGGCGCCACGAAGACCGCCTGCGACAGCACCGCGTGGACGTACTACCAGGCCGTCAGGGTCTTCGGCTGACCCCCGTGCGCAAGGAGCCGTACGCCGCCGGTCCCCCAACGGGCCGACGGCGTACGGCAGTCCGCGCGGACTAGCGGCGGCTGCGCACCAGCACGTACAGGAAGTACGGCGTGCCGATCGCGGCCGTCATCAGGCCGGCGCCCAGCTGGGCGGGAGCGATCACGGTGCGGCCCAACAGGTCGGCCGTGCACACCAGTACGGCGCCGAGGAGCAGGGCGACCGGGAGCACCCGGGTGTGCCGCCGCCCGACGAGGGCACGTGCCGCGTGCGGGGCGACCAGGCCGACGAAGCCGATGGTGCCCGCGGCGGCGACGGCGGTGGCCGTGAGCAGCACGCTCAGGACGAGGAAGCCGAGCCTCCCGCGTGCCAGGTCGAGTCCCAGCAGCCGGGGGGTGTCCTCGTCGAGGGAGACCAGGTCGAGTTCCCGGTGCCGGATGCCGGCCGCCACGACGCCGACGGCGAGGACGGCGGCGAGGGGGAGGACGTCCGGCAGGGTCCGGCCGTAGGTGGAACCCGACAGCCAGGTGAGGGCCTTGGTGGCGTTGAACGGGTCGGTGAGCACGATCAGCAGGCTGATCAGGGCCGTCGAACCGGACGCGACACCGATGCCGACGAGCACCAGCCGGTTCTGCTGGTAGCCCCCGCGGGCGGCGAGGCCGAAGACGACCACGGCGGTGACCGCGGATCCCGCGAAGGCGGCCCCGGCCACACCCCACGCCCCGGCGGCGGGGACCGTCGTCACGAGGATCACGGCGCCGAGCGCGCCACCGCCGGAGACGCCCAGGACGGCGGGCTCCGCCAGCGGATTGCGGGTGACCGCCTGCACCAGCGTTCCGGCCAGGGCGAGCGCCGCCCCGGCGAGGAGCGCGGCGAGGACCCGGGGGGTCCGGGTGTCCAGGACGAAGGAGACCGTGCGACCGGCCCTGCCCTGCGCCCAGTTGACCACGTCGCCCAGCAGGAGCTTGCTGTCGCCCAGCAGCACGGCGGCGACGGTGATGCCGACGAGGGCGAGGGAGAGCACGGTGACGGTGGTGAGGAAGACCGCCCGGCTGCGGATGCGCAGCTTGTCCGGTGCGGCGGCGCCGGCGGTGTCGCGGAGCCGGGCCGCCATCACGACCAGGAACACCGCGCCGACGAGGCTGGTGACGACACCGGTGGGGACGGCGACCGCGGTGTCCGCGTCGACGAGCGCACGCAGCAGCACGTCCGCCCCGAGCACCAGCGCGGCGCCGACGAGGCCCGCGACCGGCACGGCCGTCCGCAGCCGCCGCAGCCCCCGGAACCAGCGGGCGAGCGGACGGGCGAGGGCCGGGGCGCACAGGCCGACGAAGCCGATGGGACCGGCCAGGGTGACGGCCGCCGCGGAGAGCAGCGTCGCCAGTACGACGGCGGTGACGCGGGTGGTCCGCACGGGGACGCCGAGTCCGCGGGCGGCGTCGTCGCCGAGGGCGAGGGCGTCGACCCGGCGGGCGATGAGCAGCAGGCCGACGAGTCCGACGACGGCGGCGGGCAGCATCTGAAGGACACCGTCGAAGCCGTTCTGGCCGATGTTGCCCTGGTTCCACTGGTAGAGGCCCTCGGTCTGCTGCGGGAACAGCAGGAGCAGCCCCTCGGTGACGGCGGTGAGTCCGAGGGCGAGCGCGGTGCCGGCGAGCACGAGCCGTACGGTGCCCGCGCCGAGCCCCGACAGTCCGAGGACGACGGCCGCCGCCGCGAGACCGCCGGCGAAGGCGACGCCCGAGGAGGCGAGCAGCGGCAGCGACACCCCGGTGACGGCGGCGAGGCCGAGGGCGAAGTAGGAGCCCGCGTTGACGGCGAGGGTGTCCGGGGAGGCCAGGACGTTGCGGCTGACGGCCTGGAGGGCGACGCCCGCCATGCCGAGGGCCGCGCCGACGAGGAGCCCGGCGGTCATCCGGGGCAGCCGCGAGGCGATGACGACGGACGCGTCGGCCGGGTCGGCCCGTCCGGTGAGGGCCTTGAGGACCTCGGCCGGGCCGACCGCGGCGGTGCCCTGGGTGATGTCGACGACGGCGAGGGCCGCGACCAGGAGCACGAGCGCGGTCGTCACCGCGGCCGCGCCCGTCCGGGACGACACCGTCGCCGGACGGGCGGTGGGAGTGGTGGCGGTGACGGCCATCGCGCTACTTCGTCAGCGAGGCGACGAGGGCGTCGGTGTACGCCTCCATCGAGCCGGTGCCGCCGAACATCCAGATGCCGTCGTCCAGCCGGTGGACGTCACCGGACTTCACGAACGGCAGCGACTTCCATACGGAGTTGTCGGCGAGCTCCTTGCCGTAGGGGTCGCTGCTGGCGTCGTCGTCGTTGCCGATGTAGACGAACTGGACCTTCCCCAGGTCGGTCAGTCCCTCGACGTCGGTGGCGGCCAGGCCGTAGGCCTCGTCGCCCTTCAGCTTCCAGGCGTTCTTCAGTCCGAGCCGTTCGTTGACGGCGCCGATGAGCGAACCGGAGGTGTAGGGGCGGACGGAGACCTGGTTGGAGGCGACGTAGCCGTCGGCGAAGGCGATCTCGGCGCCGTCCAGGCCGGCGTCGGCGAGGGCCTTGCCGCCCTCGGCGAGCTTGGCGTCGAAGTCCTTCTTCAGGGTGGCGGCGCGCTCGGTGGTGCCGGTGGCCTCGGCTATGAGGTCGAGGTTCTTCAGCATCTGCCCGATCGGGTCGGCGGCGTCGGCGGACTTCACCTCCAGGACCGGGGCGACCTTGCGCAGCTGCTTGACCGCGTTCGGCTGGAGGTCGGTGGTGGCGACGATGAGGTCGGGCTTGAGCGAGGCGATGGTGTCCATGCTGGGCTCGCCCCGGGTGCCGATGTCCTTGGGCTCGTTCTTCAGCGGCACCGCGGTGTCCCAGGTCTTGTAGCCCTTGACGTCGGCGACGCCCACCGGGTCGACACCGAGGGAGACCAGGTGCTCGACGACGTTCCACTCGGTGCCGACGACCTTCTTGGCGGGGCCGTCGAGTTCCACCTTCGCGCCGGAGGCGTCGGTGAGGGTGATGGCCTCCTTGGACTCCTTGGCGTCGTCGGCGGCGGGTTCGGTGGTGCCGCAGGCGGCCAGCAGGAGCGCGGCGGCGGTGGCCAGGGGCGCGGTGAGCAGGAGACGTCTCATGAGGTGGTGCCGAGCCTTTCGCTTCGGGTGTGGTGGCGGCCGAGGGCGCGGGTGCGCAGCCGGCCGGTGAGGGGGTCTGTGTCGACCTCGATGCGGATGCCGTAGACCTCGGTCAGCCGTTCCGGGGTGAGGACGTCCTCGGGACGGCCCTCGGCGACGACGCGTCCGGCGGCGAGGAGGACGATCCGGTCGGCGACGGCCGCGGCCTGGTCGAGGTCGTGCAGGACGACGCCGACGGCGATGCCGTGCTCGTCGGCCAGGTCGCGCATGAGGTCGAGGAGTTCGACCTGGTAGCGCAGGTCGAGGTAGGTGGTGGGTTCGTCGAGGAGCAGGACGCCGGTCTCCTGGGCGAGGCAGCCTGCCAGCCATACGCGCTGGAGCTGTCCTCCGGAGAGGTGTTCGGCTCCGCGGTCGGCGAGTTCGGCGACGCCGGTGAGGGCGAGCGCGCGGTCCACCGCGGCGCGGCCGCCGGGGTCCGTGCCGCCCCAGCGGCCCCGGTGCGGGTAGCGGCCGAACTCGACGACGTCCCGCACGCTCAGCCCGCTGGGCGTGGGGCGTCCTTGCAGCAGCAGGGCGACGCGGCGGGAGAACTCCCGGGGGCCGAGCGCCAGCGCGTCGGTGGCGGCGTCGAGCGTGAGGGTCGCGCGCCGCGGCCGTTGCAGCCGGGCGACGGTGCGCAGCAGGGTCGACTTGCCGCTGCCGTTCGGCCCCACCAGGGCGGTCACTTCTCCGGGCCGCAGGGTCAGCGCGGCGTCGTGCACGACGTCGGCGCCGTCGTACGCCACGGTCACGTCGGTGGCCGAGAGTTGGTGGCCACGCGGGCCCAGGGGCCCCTCTTCAGCAGGGATCACATGGCAAGGTTAGCCTACCCTTAATTCCCGTTATCAGGGGGTGACCTGCGTGAAGGCAGAACCGGGCTCCGGCCTGGTCCGTCGGCGGGCGTACGCCATATCCGGCCACGGTTCCACGGCAGTTGGGGCTCCCTGGGGCCGGGGTGTCAGCTCTGGGGCATGAAGCGCTCCCAGACCCGGTGCGAGGCGAGGAGTTCGCTGATCCGGCCGAGGGCGGCGGTACCGGAGTCGGTGACCACGACGCCGGGGGCGTCGGTGGGGACGCCGGCCGCTTCGAGGGCGGCTTCACCGCCCGCCCACGCGCCGATCGCCTTGCCGTGCCGGAACGCCTCGGTCAGCAGCAGCTCGACCCGCGGATCGGTCGCCGGCCGCGCGGCGGAGGGGACGCCCTTGCCGTCGCGCGCCCCGGCCGTGTCGTCGCCCATGGCCTGCGGCCCGGCCAGCAGTACGGCGTCGAACTCCACGGACCGCACGGTGACGTAGCTGCGCTGCACCGTCAGGGCCGAGTCGCCCGAGCCGAGCGTGCCGCCGGTCGGCGCCACGACCAGCGGGACCATGCCCGCCTCGAGCACCGCGTCACGGACCGCGTGGACACCGTCGAGGTCGCCGTCCGGGCCGGCGACGATGCCGATGACGCGGCCGTCCACGGGCCAGGTCCGCCCGATCTGCGAGAGGGCCGGGCTGGGCTCGACGTCGGCGAGCGGCACGGTGGGTTTGGGCGCGGGCAGGCCGAGTCCGTCGGCGACACCGGCGCACAGGTCGGGGTCGATGTTGGCCAGCACCTGGAGCGTTCGTTCCCTGATGGCCTGTTCGTAGCATTTGCCCAGTTCGAAGGTGTAGGCGCCGATGATGTGCTGGCGCTCCACGGGGCTCATGCTCAGCCAGAACCGGCGGGGCTGGCTGAAGTGGTCGGCGAACGACTCCGGCGCCTCGCGCACCTTGGACGCCTCCGGGATGCGCACCGGCGCCTCGATGAACGCGCTAGTGTCCGCGCCCGCGGTGAACGGGCAGCCGCCGTCGAGGGAGTTGGGCCGGTAGGGCGCCACGCCCCGGTGCACGGCCGTCTGGTGCATGCCGTCGCGCAGCATGTCGTTGACCGGCGCCTGCGGCCGGTTGATGGGCAGCTGCGGGAAGTTGGGTCCGCCCAGACGGGTGATCTGCGTGTCCAGGTACGAGAACAGCCGCCCCGCGAGCAGCGGGTCGTCGGTGATGTCGATGCCGGGGACGAGATGGCCGACGTGGAAGGCCACCTGCTCCGTCTCGGCGAAGAAGTTGGACGGGTTCCGGTTGAGGGTCATCAGCCCGATCGGCTGCACCGGGGCGAGTTCCTCGGGAACGATGTTCGTCGGGTCCAGCAGGTCGATGCCCTCGAAGGTCTGCTCGGGGGTGTCGGGGAAGGTCTGGATGCCCAGCTCCCACTGCGGGTAGGCGCCCGCCTCGATGGCGTCGGCGAGGTCCCGGCGGTGGAAGTCCGGGTCGACGCCGTTGATGGTCAGCGCCTCGTCCCACATCAGGGAGTGCACGCCCAGTTTGGGCTTCCAGTGGAACTTCACCAGTGTGGTCCCGCCCTCGGCGTCGACCAGCCGGAAGGTGTGGACGCCGAAGCCCTCCATCATCCGGAACGAGCGCGGGATGCCGCGGTCGCCCATGAAGAAGATGGTGTGGTGGGTCGCCTCGGTGTGCAGGGAGACGAAGTCCCAGAAGGTGTCGTGCGCGCTCTGCGCCTGCGGGATCTCCCTGTCGGGGTGCGGCTTCGCGGCGTGGATGACGTCGGGGAACTTGATGGCGTCCTGGATGAAGAAGACCGGGATGTTGTTGCCGACCAGGTCGAAGACGCCCTCGCTGGTGTAGAACTTCGTCGCGAACCCGCGGGTGTCCCGCACGGTGTCCGCGGACCCCCGCGAACCGACCACGGTGGAGAACCGGACGAACACCGGCGTCTCGACGTCCGGTGCGAGGAACCCCGCCTTGGTCACGGAGGACGCCGTGCCGTAGCTCTGGAAGACCCCGTGCGCGCCGGCGCCACGGGCGTGGACCACGCGCTCGGGGATGCGCTCGTGGTCGAAGTGCATGACCTTCTCGCGCAGATGGTGGTCCTGGAGCAGTACGGGGCCGCGCGGGCCCGCCTTGAGCGAGTGGTCGGTGTCGTACAGCCGTGTGCCCTGCGCGTTGGTCAGATAGCTCCCGGACTGGGCCACCCTCGCCTGGTCGGCACCGGTGGGCTGGCCGGTGGGCGAGACGGTGGCCGGGCCGCTCTGGTCCGGCTTCGGCGGCAGCGGCTCGCGGGGCTCGGTCGGCTCCTCCACGGTCGGCGGCTGGGGGGCCGGCCGTCCGGGAATCCCGTCGGCCGGGGCCGATCCGTCGTCCAGCAGGCTGTCGGTGATCTTCTTCGCTGCCCGCTTGACGGGGTTGGCCTCGCTCATGGGGTGACACTCCTCCGCTTCAGACCGGCCACGGACGGGTGGCCGTGCGTTCAGTTGCCGACTGCGGGCGACCCGATGGGACGAAAGGCTCGAAAAGGGCATCGGGTGCCGCCAACGTCTCACGTCGGGCACGGCGCCGCAGCGGGCACCCGCCGATGGGGTGAACATCCCGCCTCGCGGCGCCGCCCCACCGCACCCGTACACCCCTCTCCGCTCTCCCCCGCCGGATCCGACCGCTCCGCCCGCGTACCCACGACCCGGAGGTCAAGGCATGGGGATATGGCCCGGAGTGCCGCCCAACCGTCCGCACCCGCTCACCAATTCGCGTCCGGGGTCTTGCCCGCCCGATGTCTCACCACTTAAATCAAACCCTGAACTAAGCGGCCGCGCAGCCGTGTTCGTCCTCCGGCATGCCCTCGCACACCCGAGAGCCGCGTCACCGCACCATCCGCCGCCCGGACTGCTCGGCCTGCGCGCACGCGGGCTCGCCCGCATCCCCACATCGCACCAGCAGAAGGCTGACGCATGAGACACATGAAGCAACCGAGCCGCCTGAGACGCGGAGCCCTCGGTGCGGCGCTCGTCGCCACGGCGGCACTCCTCACGCTGCCCGCCGCCCAGACCCCGGCCGCCGCGGCCGAGACCCCGCTGTCCCAGGGCAGGACGGCCACCGCCTCCTCCACCGAGAACGCCGGCACGCCCGCGAGCGGCGCGGTGGACGGCGACCCGGGCACCCGCTGGTCGTCGGCCGCGAGCGACGACCAGTGGCTCCAGGTCGACCTCGGCGCCACGGCGTCCGTCACCCGGGTCGTCCTCGACTGGGAGGCCGCCTACGGCAGGGACTACAAGATCCAGTTCTCGCAGGACGGCAGCAGCTGGGCCGACGTCAGGACGGTGACCGGAGGCGACGGCGGCACCGACACCGTGGATGTGTCGGGGCAGGCCCGCTACGTCCGTATGCAGGGCCTGGACCGGGCCACGGCCTGGGGCTACTCCCTGTGGGAGTTCCAGGTCTTCGGCACCACCGGCACCACCCCGCCCGGGTCCTGCGGGACGGCCAACGCCGCCCAGGGCAGGCCCGCTTCCGCCTCCTCCACGGAGAACGCGGGCACCCCCGCCTCCGCCGCCTTCGACGGTGACGCCGGCACCCGCTGGTCGAGCCAGGCCTCCGACCCGCAGTGGGTGCGGGTCGACCTGGGCGCGGTGCGCGACCTGTGCAAGGTGGACCTGAACTGGGAGGCCGCGTACGCCAAGGACTTCCGGATCGAGGCCTCCGCCGACGGGCAGAACTGGACCACGCTCAAGTCCGTCACCGGGGCCACCGGCGGCCGGGCCGCCTACGACGTGAGCGGCTCCGGCCGCTATGTCCGCGTCCTCGGCACCGCCCGCGCCACCGGCTACGGCTACTCCCTGTGGGAGGTCGCCGTGCACACCGCCTCGGACGGCGGCGGCGGCCCGATCGAGGGCGGCGGCGACCTGGGGCCGAACGTCATCGTCGTGGACCCGTCGACGCCGAACCTCCAGCAGAAGTTCGACCAGGTCTTCGCCCAGCAGGAGGAGAGCCAGTTCGGCAGCGGGCGCTACCAGTTCCTGCTGAAGCCGGGCACCTACAACAACATCAACGCCCAACTCGGCTTCTACACCTCGGTCTCGGGGCTCGGCCTCAACCCCGACGACGTGCAGATCAACGGCGACATCACCGTCGACGCCGGCTGGTTCAACGGCAACGCCACGCAGAACTTCTGGCGTTCGGCGGAGAACCTCGCCATCAGCCCCGCCAACGGCACCAACCGGTGGGCGGTCGCCCAGGCCGCGCCGTTCCGCCGGATCCACGTCAAGGGCGGTCTCAACCTCGCCCCGAACGGCTACGGCTGGGCGTCCGGCGGCTACATCGCCGACTCGAAGATCGACGGCACCGTCGGACCGTACTCCCAGCAGCAGTGGTACACGCGGGACAGCTCCGTCGGCGGCTGGACCAACGGCGTGTGGAACATGACGTTCACGGGTGTCCAGGGCGCCCCGGCGAGCAACTTCGAGACCGGCCCGTACACCACGTTCGACACCACTCCGATCTCCCGCGAGAAGCCGTTCCTGTACCTCGACGGCAACGAGTACCGGGTGTTCGTGCCCGCCAAGCGCACCAACGCGCGCGGTGTGTCCTGGCCGGCCAACGCGGGCGGCACCTCGCTGCCGCTCGACCGGTTCTACGTGGTCAAGCCCGGCGCGACCGCCGCGACCATCAACGCCGCGCTCGACCAGGGCCTCAACCTCCTGTTCACGCCGGGCGTTTACCACATCGACCGGACCATCGAGGTCGACCGCGCCAACACGATCGTGCTCGGTCTCGGCCTGGCGACGATCATCCCGGACAACGGCATCGACGCCATGCACGTGGCGGACGTCGACGGCGTCCGGCTGGCCGGCTTCCTGATCGACGCGGGCCCGGTCAACTCGGACGCGCTGCTGCGGATCGGCGGGGAGGGCTCCTCGGCGGACCACTCCGCCAACCCGACCACCGTGCAGGACGTGTTCATCCGCATCGGCGGCGCCGGTCCCGGCCGGGCCACCGACTCCGTCGTGGTCAACAGCGACGACGTACTGATCGACCACACCTGGATCTGGCGCGCCGACCACGGCGAGGGCGTCGGCTGGGAGACCAACCGCGCCGACTACGGACTGCGCGTCAACGGCGACGACGTCCTCACCACGGGCCTGTTCGTCGAGCACTTCAACAAGTACGACGTGGTCTGGAACGGCGAGCGCGGCCGCACGATCTTCTTCCAGAACGAGAAGGCGTACGACGCCCCGAACGAGGCCGCCATCACCCATGACGGCATCGTCGGATACGCGGCCTACAAGGTCGCCGACTCGGTGAACGAGCACGAGGCCTGGGCGCTCGGCAGCTACTGCAACTACACGTCCGACGACACCATCGTGCAGCACCACGGATTCCAGGTTCCGGTGAAGCCCGGCATCAGGATGCGGCACCTTCAGGTGATCTCGCTCGGCGGCAAGGGCCAGTACCGCCACGTCATCAACGACACGGGCTCGCCCACGTCGGGGACGGACACCATCCCGTCCAAGGTCACCCAGTTCCCCTGAGGGTGACGGTGTCCCGCGCCGGAGTCAGAACAACTGCCCCTGCTCGGCGGGGGCGGTCCGGCGCGGGGCACGGCGGGAGGCGGGGCGGCGCACCGGGGTCTCCTCGCCGAACAGCGGCTCCGTGCCGTACTCGTCCGGCTCGGCCGGCACCACGACGGGGCCGGTTCCCACATTGAGGCACAGCGGAGCGTCGCGGTCGAAGTCCCCGGGCGTCATGTCCGCCCAGTCGCGTTCCCGACGCTCACTCACCGACGCTCCGCTCCCCGTTCATCGGGCCAGGCTATCGGTCGTCCGGTGCCCCGAGGACGGCGTGCGGCGCCGGGCCGCCCGAGGGAGAGACGTAGGTCACACTCGCGTTCCGGTCACACAGGGGGGAGCCCGTCCGTCAGTGCTGCGTAACCGGGAAGAGCTCACCAAGGAGATCACCATGGAAGCGCGTGTCGACTTCTTCACCAACCCCCTCGCGGCCAAGGTGCTGAAGCACATCAACTCGGCGGGGAAGGTGGTGGCGGACTCCGGACTGCCGGCCGCCACCCTGGAGCTGGTGAAGATCCGTGCCAGCCAGATCAACGGCTGCGGCTTCTGCACCGACATGCACACCAAGGACGCCGCTGCCGCCGGGGAGACCTCGGTCCGGCTCAATCTGATCGCCGCCTGGCGGGAGGCCACGGTCTTCACCGAGGCGGAGCGCGCCGCACTGGAGCTGACGGAGCAGGGCACCCGCCTCGCCGACGCGGCGGGCGGGGTCGACGACGCGGCCTGGGCGGACGCCGTCAAGCACTACGACGAGGAGCAGTTGGTCGCCCTGATCTCGATGATCGCCGTCATCAACGCCTACAACCGCATCAACGTCATCAACCGCCAGCCGGCCGGCGACTACCGGCCCGGCCAGTTCGGCTGACCCGCGGACCGGCCGCCCCACCCGGGGCGGCCGGCGTTCGGCTCAGGCCTCCGCCCGCTTGGGCAGGCGCCAGCCGGGGCGCACGAAGTGGCAGGTGTAGCCGTCCGGGTAGCGCTGGAGGTAGTCCTGGTGCTCCGGCTCGGCCTCCCAGAACGGGCCGGCCGGCGAGACCTCGGTCACCACCGGGCCCGGCCACAGCCCCGAGGCGTCGACATCGGCGATGGTGTCCTCGGCGACGCGCTTCTGCTCGTCGTCGAGGTAGAAGATCGCCGAGCGGTAGCTCGTCCCGATGTCGTTGCCCTGCCGGTTCCTGGTGGTCGGGTCGTGGATCTGGAAGAAGTACTCCAGGATCGTGCGGTAGTCGGTGACGGCGGGGTCGAAGGTGATCTCGATCGACTCGGCGTGGGTGCCGTGGTCGCGGTAGGTCGCGTTGGGGACGTCACCGCCGCTGTAGCCGACGCGCGTGTCCAGCACTCCCGGGAACGTGCGGATCAGCTCCTGCATGCCCCAGAAGCAGCCGCCCGCGAGCAGCGCCCTCTCCTCGTTCCTCGTCATCTCGTCTCGCCCTTCTCCCACGTGTCCTGCGGCGTCCACCAGTGAGAACCGCACCGGGAGCACCATTGTTCCGGCCCCGCCGCCACCGCCGGAGGGCGGGGTGCGAGCCGCGGGTCCGGGTGGGTTCAGGCGAGGGAGATGCGGGCCGTGATGCTCTTGCCGGCCGGTTCCTGGCGTACGTCCAGGGCCTGGGCGACGGCCATCACGATCTCGAGGCCGTGCTGGCCGACGCGGCCCGGGTCGGCGTCCCTGGCCACCGGTGGCTCGGGGTTGGCGTCCCGGACGATCACCTCGACGGTGTCGTCGGCGACCCGGAGATCGAGGCCGACGGGCCCCGGAGCGTACTTGCGGGCGTTGGTGACCAGCTCGCTGACCACGAGCTGGGTGATCTCCACCGCGCGCGTCGACACCGGCAGGCCGTCCTCCGTGCGCGCCCGGGTCAGGAACGCGGCGGCGAGATGGCGTGCCTGCGCTATCCAGGTGCCGTCGTCGTCCAGGGCGTACGAAGCCCGCAGCCCCGGTGCGCCGGGCACCGTGCCCCCGTCGTCGTCTGGAACTCGTTCCATCCGGTCCGCCTTCACTCACCGATCACACCGCGCGACTACCCGAATCGCTCCCCCGCACGCCACAGAAGTGTGGCAGGTGGCACCGACATCGGGGTTCCGTGGTTCGCGGGAAGGGCGGCGCGAGGCGATGGGCTGGGAGTTCTCCCTGGTCAGGGCGGCGGGCCGGGCGTTCGGCGGCTCCTGGGGGTGCGGGTGACGCCGAGAGCGTAAGGGCGCCGGGTCAGCGGCCGTCGGTGCGGGCCTCCAGGGCGTGCAGGACGGCCACCATGTCCTCGCCGCCGTGACCGTCGGCCACCGTCTCGTCGAAGAGGGCGTGGCAGACGTCGAGGAGCGGGGAGGCCAGAGCTGCCTTGCGGGCGGCCTCCGCGATCAGGCGGTTGTTCTTCAGTACGTCCGCGGCCGCGGCCTGGACCGCGAAGTCTCGGTCGAGCAGTTTGGGCGCCTTCATGCGGGAGACGGCGCTGGCCATCGGGCCCGCGTCCAGGACGTCGAGGAAGCGGCGCCGGTCGAGCCCGTGCCGGTCGGCGAAGTGGAAGGCCTCGGTCAGTCCGGTGACCTGGGTGATCAGGAACAGGTTCACCGCGAGCTTCATCAGCAGCGCGCCGGGCACCGCACCGCAGTCGAACGTCTGGCGGCACATCGGGGCGAGCAGGGGCCGTACGGCCTCGAGGGCGGCGGCGTCGCCCGCCAGCATCGCGACCAGTTGCCCCTGCTCCGCTGGGACCCGGGAGCCGGAGACCGGGACCTCGGCGTAGGCGCCGCCCGCGGCGCGGACGGCGTCCTCCAGCGCGGCGGAGTACTCCGGCGCCGTCGTGCCCATGTGGACGACGGTGCGTCCGGCGACGCGGGCGGCGAAGTCCGGGGTACCGCGCCCCAGCACCGTGTCGACGGCCGTCTCGTCGGCCAGCATGAGGATCACGGTGCCGGCCCGCTCGAACACCTCGTCCGGGCCCCCGGCGACCTCGGCTCCGGCGTCGCGCAGGGGCGCGCACCGGGCGGGGGTGCGGTTCCAGACGACCAGGGGTGTTCCGGCACGGGCGAGGTTGAGCGCCATGGGCCGGCCCATGACCCCGAGTCCGATGAAGCCCACACGCACGACACACCACCGTTCCCGCCGCGCTCACGCGGCACCCGGACCTATGACCACCGTCATAGTAGCCGCCGCTATGACGCCGGTCATAGGCTGAGGGCGCGGAGAAGTCACGGGAGGTCGGAATGACGGTGTCCGAACGAGGGCCCCGGGAGCGGATGGTCTTCAGCGCGGCCCAGCTCATCCGGCGCGAGGGGGTCGGCTCGACGGGGATGCGCGAGGTCGCCGCGCACGCGGAGGCGCCGCGCGGATCGCTCCAGCACTACTTCCCGGGCGGCAAGGAGCAGCTCGTCAACGAGGCGGTGGGCTGGGCGGGCCGCTACGCGGCCAACCGTGTCGACCGTTTCCTCGCCGCGCTGCCCGAGCCGACGCCCGGCGGACTGTTCGCGGAGATGGTCCGGCAGTGGACCGACGAGTACGAGGCCACGGGTTTCGGCGGCGGCTGTCCGGTCGCCGCCGCCACGGTGGACCGCGCCGGGTCCACCGCGTCGACCCGCGAGGCCGCGTCCGCCGCCTTCGACCGGTGGACCGGCGCGGTGGCCCGGGCCCTGGCGGACATGGGCGTGCCCGGCGAACGCGCCCGGCCCCTGGCCACCCTGATGATCAGTTCCCTGGAGGGCGCGATCCTCATGGCCCGCGCCGAGCGGGACGTCCGCCCCCTGACGACCGTGTCCCGCGAGCTCGGCCCCCTCCTGGACGCGGCGCTGAACCCGACCGGCTGACCCGCGCTTTTACTAAAGTAAGGGCGCCAGTATCCGGCGATCCGTGGATCAGTGAGGTAATCGCGAACCATGCCGACCGAAACGTTTGAGTTCCAGGTAGAGGCCCGTCAGCTGCTCCAGCTGATGATCCACTCGGTCTACTCGAACAAGGACGTCTTCCTCCGTGAACTCGTCTCCAACGCCTCCGACGCGCTGGACAAGCTGCGGCTGGCCAAGCTGCGGGACGACTCGCTCGACGCCGACGTCTCCGACCTGCACATCGAGCTCGAGATCGACAAGGACGCCCGTACGCTCACCGTTCGGGACAACGGCGTCGGCATGTCGTACGACGAGGTCGGGCAGCTCATCGGCACGATCGCCAACTCGGGCACCGCCGAGTTCCTGCGGGAGCTGCGGGAGGCGAAGGACGACGCCGGGGCGGAGGGACTGATCGGGCAGTTCGGCGTCGGCTTCTACTCGGGGTTCATGGTCGCGGACGAGGTCACCCTGCTCACCCGGCGCGCGGGCGAACGCCAGGGCACCCGCTGGACCTCCCGAGGCGAGGGCACCTACACCCTGGAGGCGGTCGACGACGCGCCGCAGGGCACCTCGGTCACCCTGCACCTCAAGCCGGCCGACCCCGACAACCAGCTGCACGACTACACCTCGGTGTGGACGGTCAAGGAGATCGTCAAGCGCTACTCGGACTTCATCACCTGGCCGATCCGGCTGGTCGGTGAGAAGGGCGACGACGGCGAGGCGGCCGAGCCGGAGACGCTGAACTCGATGAAGGCGCTGTGGGCGCGCTCCCGGGACGAGGTGTCCGAGGAGGAGTACCACGAGCTGTACAAGCACATCAGCCACGACTGGCGCGAACCGCTGGAGACCATCCAGCTCCAGGCCGAGGGCACCTTCGAGTACCAGGCCCTGCTGTTCGTCCCGTCGCACGCCCCGCACGACCTGTTCAACCAGAACTACCGGCACGGGCTCCAGCTGTATGTGAAGCGCGTCTTCATCATGGACGACTGCGAGGCGCTGCTGCCGCCGTACCTGCGCTTCGTGAAGGGCGTGGTCGACGCCCAGGACCTGTCGCTGAACGTGTCGCGGGAGATCCTCCAGCAGGACCGGCACATCCGGATGATGCAGCGCCGGCTCACCAAGAAGACGCTGTCCTCGGTGAAGAGCATGATGACCAAGGACCCCGAGCGTTACGCCACGTTCTGGCGGGAGTTCGGCCCTGTCCTGAAGGAGGGGCTGGTCACCGACGCCGACAACCGTGACGCCCTCCTCGCGGTGACGTCCTTCACCACGACCCACGGGGACGACGGGACGGTCACGCTGAAGCAGTACGTGGAGCGGATGCCGGACGGGCAGGACACCATCTGGTTCGTCACCGGCGAGTCCCGGGAGAGCATCGACAACTCCCCGCACATGGAGGCGTTCCGGGAGCGCGGCATCGAGGTGCTGCTGCTCACCGACCCGGTCGACGAGGTGTGGGTCGACACCGTGGGCGAGTTCGAGGGCAAGCCGCTGCGATCGATCGCCAAGGGCGAGATCGACCTCGGCGCGCGCGAGGACGACAAGAGCGAGGACGAGCGGGAGCAGCAGGCCGAGGAGTACGCGGGTCTCCTCGGCTGGATGCGGGAGCGCCTGGAGGAGGACGTCAAGGAGGTGCGGCTGTCCACGCGGCTGACGGTGTCCCCGGCCTGTCTCGTCGCCGACGCGAACGATCTCACGCCGGCACTGGAGAACATGTACCGGGCCATGGGCCAGGAGGTGCCGCGCACCCGGCGCATCCTCGAACTCAACCCGGACCACGCGCTGGTGAAGGGCCTGAACGAGGCGTACGCGGAGCGCGAGGACCGCTCTGAGCTCACCGACACCGCCGAACTGCTGTACTCGCTGGCGATGCTGGCGGAGGGCGGCCGCCCGAAGGACCCGGCACGCTTCGTGCAGTTGATGGCCGACCGGCTGGAGCGCACCCTGTGACGCGGCGCCGCGCGTGATCAGAGGCGCGCCGGTTCGGCGGTCCTCGGCCTCCGGGCAGTGGCCCGGAGGCGCCGGCCGCGGCGGGTGAGCCCCCACGGCTTGAGGATCGAGATCACCGTCATGAAGACGTAGGCGGTCAGGGACACGATGGGGCCCATCAGGACGTCGCCCCCGTCGGGCAGCGCCTGCCCGGTGGACACGGCCGCCGCGGCCGCGTTCACTCCCGGCCGCAGCGCGAACACCGTGGCGGTGGTCGTGGCCAGGGTCAGCCAGAACTTGGTCCACACCCAGCGGTGTCTGGCCAGGCCCCACGGCGTGCCCAGGGAGAGGACGAGTCCGCTGAGGAGCGTCAGAAACGCCACCGGCAGCAGGAGCCAGTCCGCGAAGAGCTTCATGGCCCGGACGGACGCCTCCACCATGGCCGCGGACCCGGTGGTGTTGGCGGTGATGCCGAGTGCGAGCAGCCCGACGGTGAGTCCGAGCCAGCCGGCGGAGGCGAGGACATGGATGACGAGGTGGGCCCGGCGTGCGGGGCGGCTGAGTTTCACCCGTCCCACGGTGCCGGGCCCGGGCGGCGCGGACATCTGACGGCGGGAGTAACCCCGCGTACTGACGTCGGCGTACGCCGGACGGGGTCAGCGGTCGCGCAGCCTGCCCACCCCTGCCAGGGCGCGCCGGGCCGTGTCGGCCAGCCCGGGGTGGCCGCGCACGAACCGGCGGGCGGCCCTGGCCGGCTCCCGGCCCAGCCGGTACGCGGCTCCGCCCGGCCCCGGCCGTACCACGGCGCCCTCGTAGACCGGGAGTTCGCGCGTCTTGAGGGAGTCCTTGTAGCGGGCGGGTCCGCTGCCCAGGTCGACGAGGCGGATGCCGTCGGCGGCGGCCGCCTCCAGCATCCGCAGATGCAGCACGAGTCCGGGTGAGAAGCGGGCGTGGTCGCGGTCGTACGCGGGGAACCACCAGGACAGGACGGTGGCCGAGCGCAGGCCGAAGTGGGCGGCGACGGGGCGGCCGGCGGCGTACAGCACGGAGAGCACTCCGCGGCACTCGGGGTCGTCGCCGTGCGCGAGCAGGTCCACCAGCCCGGTGATCCACTGCTGCGCGAACCGGTCCCGGCGGCCCGTGCGCCGGTACTGGGCGGATTTCCAGCGCATCAGCGCCCGCAGCGCCTCCGGGTCCCGGGCGTCGTACTCGAAGCGCACGTCACCGACCTGCCGGGCGAGCCGGCGTTCCTTGGCCCGTGTCTGCTTGAGGAATCCGGGGGACCGGGCGCGCAGCCCGTCGGTGTAGTGGCCGAAGCCCTGGTCGAGGTCGATCACCGGACTCGCGAGCCGTTCGGCGGCGTGCGGGACGAAGAGGTACTGGCCCGCCTCCAGGTTGTCGAACTCCCAGGAGGAGAGCGCGCAGGCCGCGAGCAGGGTGCGCGGGTCGAGCCGGAGCCCGGGGCGCAGCACGGCGCCCTGACTGTCCGACACACCCAGTCCGACGGCCCGGCCCCGTCCCAGCGGCCCCTTCTCGTACGGGAGGAAGCCGACCGGTGTGCCGTCCTCCTGTAAGACGGCCACCCGGGCTCCCGGCCTGACCCGTCCGACGGCCGTCGTGAACGCCGGATCGAGGAACGGGTTCTCCGGTGCGCCGGACTCGGCGCGCAGGTGTCTCCACATCTTGTGCTCGCTCGGCCCGAGTTCGTCCGGCCGCACCACGAGAACGCGCTTTCCCTGCATGTCGGTGCCTCCTGTGTCGTCGCGGTTTTCGGGACACGAGAAGACCTGCTCGTCACCGTGGTCCGGAACGGGGACCCGGCACCGGGCGGTATCGGCGGCGCGGAGCAGGCCTCGGGCGGTACCGCCGTCGCTCAGCAGCGGAACGACTGGAGGGCGGCGGCGCCGCGGGACTGATCGCCCGGTTCACGGCCCGGTGGCGGCCCCTCCGGACACGGCTGGGGGGCGGATCGTCGCTGTGCGGTCGCCGGCGACACGGCGCCGACCGTCGGGTGGGGCGCCCCGGCCGCCCCCGAGGCCCTCGGCGGGCGGGCGAGGGGCCGGTGCAGCGAGGAGGCGTCCTCCCCCGGGAGGGGCGCTCCGACGGCCTCGGGCACGGCATCGGCCGGCTCGTCGTGGTGTGGTGCCGCGGCAGGATGCCCCGCAGCGGGCCGGTCCGCCGCCGGCGGGGTCGGGGAGCACAGGGTCAGGAGCAGCACCGAGGCGAGCAGTGCGACGGCCGCCGCCCATCGAGAGCGCACCGGTCACCCCTCCGACATGCGTGCGGCGGGGGTGGGCACACCGGGTCGGTACCGGGCGGTCCCCCCACACATGTGCGCCCGGCACGTCTTCCAGTAGCGCCGAGCGCCTGCCGCTCCGTCAAGTCCTCCGCGCGGCAAGGCGGCGCACTCGGTGCGCGGCGGCCGCGGTGCTCCCCGGGTGCCCCGTCCTTCACGCCGGAGTGCGCCTCCCGACCCGGGGGGCGACCGCCGGGAACCCCGCGTGCGGTCGCCCCCGACCGGTTCAGCCTGTGAGGGTGAAGGTCTGCGCGGCCGAGCCGGAGCAGGTCCGCTGGGACAGCCGGGCTCCGTCGGCGGTGGAGGCGTTGTCGACGGTCAGGCACTTGCCGCTGTGCCGGGCGACGAAGCGGTAGCGACCGTCGGCGCCGGCGTTCTCGGGGCGCCACTGCTGGTTGGTGCCGCCCACGTACTGCCACAGGTGGACCCTGGTGCCGTCGGCGGTGGCGCCGGGTCCGCCGTCGACGTCCCAGACCTTGCCGTTGTGACGGTTGACGACCTGGTAGTGGCCGTCGCCGGTGGGCCGGAACTGCCAGGACTGGTTGGCTCCGGTGCCGCAGGCCCACTGCTGAAGCGCGGTACCGTCGGCGGTGCCCCAGTCGGTGGCGTCGAGGCAGGCCCCGCTGCCCGCGTTGACGACCCGGTACCAGGCGGCGGGGTCGATCGGGCCGGCCGGGGCGTCGGTGCCGTTCCAGGTGAACGTGGCGACGGCACCGGCGGGCAGGGTGTACGCGAGGGACCTGCCGTTGTCGGTGAGGGAGAACCGCTGGGCGCTGCCGGCGGTGTTGACGACGTAGGCGGCGCGTGTGCCGTCGGGGTTCTGGAAGGCGACGTTCTGCACGCCTCCGGCGCCCTGGCTGGTGGAGCCGATGCGGATCGCGCCCGGCTTGATGAACTTGGTGACGTGGCCGAGCACGTAGTACTCGGCGTTGCGGGTGACGTTGCCCCCGGCGATCTCGACGACGCCGTTGCAGCGGTTGGTGCAGTGGCCCTGGTGGGGGCCGCCGTTCTGGTCGAGGGCGAGATTCCAGTTGATCACCGTCTCGCCGCCGTTGCGCATGTTCTGCACGACGAGGTTCTCGGCGTGCCAGCGCAGGGTGTCGCCGAAGGTGGCGGCGGGGTTCGCGCTGTCGGTGCCGGAGCACTCGGTGAAGAAGACCCGCTTCCCGGCGTCGGCGATCTGCCGCTGGGCGCCGACCTGGCCGCCGTAGCAGTGGAAGGCCGCGCCGATGACCCGGTTGATGCCCGCGGTGCGGGAGAAGACGTCGAGCGGGTAGTTCGGGTGGTCCCAGTTGTGGTCGTAGGCAAGGATGTTGGTCGGCAGCCCCGCCGCGGTCAGCTTGGGGTCGAGCACCCTGAGGAAGTCGGCCTGCTGGGCCGATGTCATCGACATCGACGGGTAACTGGTGGCGAACTCCGGCTCGTTCTGCACCGTGAGGTCGGTGAGGGTGATGCCTTCCCGCGCGTACGCCTGGATCGCCTTGACCAGGTAGTCGGCGTACGCCCCGTAGTGCTCGGTCCTGAGGCTGCCGCCGTTGAGGGAGTCGCCGGTCTTCATCCAGGCGGGCGGTGACCAGGGGGAGCCCATGAACCGGATCGCCGGGTTGACGGCGG
The DNA here is from genome assembly GCF_055570675.1 of Streptomyces sp. NPDC031111. Lineage (NCBI taxonomy): Bacteria > Bacillati > Actinomycetota > Actinomycetes > Kitasatosporales > Streptomycetaceae > Streptomyces > Streptomyces sp. NPDC031111. The sequence goes on along the minus strand of NZ_JBVIGS010000010.1, from coordinate 215,914 downwards.
TGGCCTGCTTGAGGACGGGGATGATCTCGGCCCGGTCCCGGTCGATGGAGAACTGTCCGGGGGTGTCCTCGTAGGAATGGGGGTCGGCGGTGGCGTCGAAGTCGGTGCTGCCGAGCGGCTGGCGCAGGTAGTTGAGCCCGATGCCGTCGCCGGCGGTGGAGAACAGCGACCGCATCAGGTCGCCGCGCCGGTCCTGCGGCAGGCTCTGGACGAGCCGGGCGGAGGCGCCGGTCACGGAGGCCCCGGCGCCGGTGAAGCGCTGGCCCTTGCTGCCCGCGTCGATGCGGATGTCGACGGACTGCGGGGTGCCGTCGAACGGGACGCCGCCCTCCGCGGCGAGCTTCTTCGCGCCGTCGGGCGTGGTGACCCACACCTGGGCGACGGGGTCGGCGGCCCGGGCGGTCCCGGCGCCGGTGAGACCGAGGCCGGCGGCGGCCAGGCCGAGCGCGAGGACCGCGGCGCGGACACGAGGCGGACGGCCGCCTCTCGACCTGGGGGATCTGGATGACAGGGATGACACGGTGCGGCTTCTCCTTCGTCGGGTGACGCGTGGGGGTACGCCGGCCGCCTTCGAGGAAGCGCCGGAACGGCGGCGATCCGTCGGAACGGCGCCATAAAAGCACACCCACTAAGTGGTTAGTAAGTGGTCTGCATCACATCCGGCGAGGGCGTACGTCAAGATCGACGACGGCGGGATCACGCGGCCGTAAGCTGTCGCGGATGAATGACCAGTCGACGGGTCGGCCCGCCCGCGGGGCCGGGGCGAGACCCCGCACACCTCGCAGCCCCGAGGCCAGGCAGCGGCAGCGGGACATCCTCCACATCGCCATGGACACCTTCGCCGCCCGCGGCTACAACAACGCCTCGCTCGCGGAGATCGCCGAGCGCGCGGGGCTGACCCAGGCCGGCGTCCTGCACTACTTCCGCTCCAAGGCGCTGCTGCTCACCAGCGTGCTCGAACTGCGCGACGAAACCGACATCGAGCAGCTGGGCACCGAGCGCCCGCGGGGGCTCGCCTTCCTGCGCCACCTCGTCGACACCGCCCACCGCAACGCCGAACGCGAGGGCATCGTGCGGCTCTACGCCGTCCTGTCGGCGGAGTCCGTCACGGACGACCACCCGGCCCAGAGCTACTTCCGCGACCGGTACACCGGGCTGCGCGCCTTCGTCACCGACGCGCTGGTCGAGTCGTGCGGACTGTCCGAGACCGACCGGGGGCGGGCGCGTGACGCGGCGAACGCGGTCATCGCCGTCATGGACGGCCTCCAGGTCCAGTGGTTGCTGGACCCCGGCTCCGTGGACATGGCCGCCTCCACGGACCTGGTGATCACCTCGCTGCTGACCACGCTGACCCCGAACCGGTCCACCGACCGCCGGGACGGCTGAGGAGGTTCCATGACGACCGACCGGGGGCGGGCGCGCGACGCGGCGAACGCGGTCATCGCCCCCCGGAGCGGTTCACCGACCGCCGGGACGGCCGAGAGGGCCGACGACACCGCGGGCCCTGGCCCGATGTGCGCCGTCACCGCGTTCGGTGGAGTCTGGGGATCATGCGGCGCAAGGACGTGCGGGACGGCGGCGACGGCGATGTGGAAGCCGTCCTCGACGAGCTGTACGCGCTGCCGCCGTCCGACTTCGTCGCCCGGCGCGAGGAACGGGCCGCCGCCGCGCGGACGGCCCAGCGGGCCGACGACGCCCGCCGCATCCACGCCGCCCGCCGGCCCACCCTCGCGGCATGGGCGGCGAACCTCCTGCGGCGCTCCCGGCCCGACGAGGCACGGCAGTTCCTGGAACTGGGGCGGGCGCTGCGCGAGGCCTACACCACCCTGGATCCGAGCGCGCTGAAGGAACTGTCGGCCCAGCGGCGGCGCATCGTCTCCGAGCTGTCCCGGCAGGCCTCGACGCTGGCACGGGAGGCCGGACATCCGCTGTCGGACACGGTGCGGCGGGACGTCGAGACGACCCTGCGCGCGGTGCTGGCCGACCCGGAGGCGGCCGAGCTGTGGGACACCGGCCGTACGGAAAGCGCGCTCACCCCTCCGTCGGAGTTCTCCGCCACGGGAAGTCCGGCGCCGAAGGCGGCCCGCGCACCGGCCCGTACGCCGCCGGCCCCGGCGCGACGGAAGGACGAACTGGCAGAGCGCCGCGCGGAGCGGCAGCGGCGGCTCGACCGGGCCCGGGAGGCGGCCCGGGAGGCCGGAGAACGGCTCCGTGAGCGCCGTACCGAGCACGAGGACGCCGCCGCCGCGCTGGAGCGGGCCCAAGGGCACCGCCGGGAGGCCGAGCGGCGGGTGTCGGCCCTGGAGGAGCAACTCCGGGAGGTCCGCGCGGAGTTCGAGCGGGCGGAGCGGGAGGAGCGGACGGCGGACGAACGGGGCCGGGCGGCCTCGGACGCCCTCGCCCGGGCCGAGCGGGAGGCGAAGGAGGCCACCCGGGAGGCGGAGAGGGCGGCGAAGGGCGTCAGGTGACCCGCCCGCGCCTCCGTCACGGTCGCGCGTTCCCGAAGCGCGCGGGAAATGACCCCGCATTGGCATAGACCTGACAGCGACGTCTCGCTAAGCTCTGCTCAAACACGCGTTGAGAGCGCTCTCACACTGCGGTTGTTCCACCCCCACCTTGCTGGAACGACGAAGGGCAACCTTCCATGAGACGCACCAGACTCACGCATGCCGGCGTGGCCGCCCTGCTCATGATCGGCAGCTGGACCGCCGCCGGTACCCTGCCCGCATCGGCGCAGGACGCCCCCGACTCCCCCACCGCCCGCGCCACCGACTCCGCGCCCGCCTCCGCCGGCCTGCTCCAGGCGATGCAGCGGGACTTCGGGCTGACCCGCGCCGAGGCGGAGGCCCGGCTGGCCGCCGAACGCGAGGCCACCGATCTCGCGCCGAAGGCCCGGAAGACCGCCGGATCCGCCTACGGCGGCGCCTGGTTCGACGCCAAGAGCGAGAAACTGACCGTGGCCGTCACCCCGGACGCCACCGCCTCGACCGTACGGACGCTGCGCGCGTCCGGCGCGGAGGTCCGCACCGTCGAGCACAGCGCACGGCAGCTCGACGCGGCGAAGTCCCGTATCGACCGTCTCGACGCGCCCTCGGGCGTCAGCAGCTGGTCCGTGGACCCGGCCGCCAACAGCGTCGTCGTGAACGTCGTCGCCGGCGAGCGAGCTGACAACGATGTCCGCGCCTTCGTGGACGAGGCCCGCGAGGCCGGCCCGGTCACCGTGCGGACCGTGCCCGCCCCCGCCGAGACCTTCGCCGCCGGCACGGTGGGCGGCGACCCCTACTACACCGGCAACGTCCGCTGCTCCATAGGCTTCTCGGTGCACGGCGGCTTCGTCACCGCCGGGCACTGCGGCGGCGTCGGCGGGCAGGTCAGGGGCTGGGACGGCTCGTACATCGGCAACTTCCAGGGCTCCTCGTTCCCGGGCAACGACTACGCCTGGGTCAACGTGGGCAGCGGCTGGTGGACGGTTCCGGTGGTCCTCGGCTGGGGCACGGTGTCGGACCAGCTGGTGCGCGGTTCCGCGGAGGCCCCGGTCGGCGCCTCGATCTGCCGCTCCGGCTCCACGACCCACTGGCACTGCGGCAGGGTCCTGGCCAAGAACGAGACCGTCAACTACAGCCAGGGCGCGGTCCATCAGATGACGAAGACGAGCGTCTGCGCCGAAGGCGGCGACTCCGGCGGCTCGTTCATCAGCGGCGACCAGGCGCAGGGCGTCACCTCCGGCGGCTGGGGCAACTGCTCCAGCGGGGGCGAGACCTGGTTCCAGCCGGTCAACGAGATACTCAACCGCTACGGGCTGACGCTGCAAACGGCCTGACGACACTTGAGAGCGGGCCCCGCCGGACACCGGCAGGGCCCGCTCTCTCATGCGCCCCGCCATGGCCACCGCGCCCCACAATAGTTACTCGGCCGTAACTTACCGAGGTGTTACCACGGGTAAGTAACCGCTGCTAGTTTCCGGTTCACCTTCCTGGAGCAGAGCGAGGAGTGAGCCGTGAGCCGTATCAGCACCGTGCTGACCACCGTCGTCGCCACGACCGCCTGTGTCTGCGTGTCCGCGCCGACCGCCGCCGCGACCGACCCCGTGGTGTCGCGGGGCGTCACCATCCCCGCCTTCTACACCCCGCCCACCGACCTGCCCGCGGGCGACGGCGTCCTGGTCCGCCACGAGCCGCTGCCCCTGGGGCTGAGCCTGCCCGGACTGGACGGCCGCCCGATGCCCGGCACGGCGACCCGTCTGATGTACACCTCCACCGACTCAGGCGGGCAGCGGGTCGCGGTCACCGGTGCCTACATCGAACCGTCCGCCGACTGGAAGGGCGACGGGCCCCGGCCCCTGGTGGTCGTCGGCTCGGGAACCATGGGGCAGGGCGACCAGTGCGCGCCCTCGTTCGCCCTCCAGCACCCCCTGATCCTCAACGGACAGACGGTGTCGTTCGCGTACGAGGACCTGGCGGTCCACCGGCTCCTCGCCACCGGGGCGGCCGTCGTCGTCACCGACTACGTCGGCCTGGGCACGACCGACCGGCTCCACACCTACGTCAACCGCGTGGACCAGGGGCACGCCATGCTGGACGCGGCCCGCGCCGCGCTCTCCGTGCCGGGCGCGTCCGTCACCGGGGCGTCCAGGGTGGCCATGTACGGCTACAGCCAGGGCGGCGGAGCCAGCGCCGCCGCGGCCGAACTCCAGCGCAGCTACGCACCCGACGTCCGGCTCGTCGGCACCTACAGCGGCGCGCCGCCCGCCGATCTGACCGCGGTGATGAAGGGCATCGACGGGAGCGCCCTGGCCGGCGCGCTGGGCTGGTCGATCAACGGCTTCGCCCAGGCGGAGCCCGAACTGCGGGCGGTCGTGGAGGAGAACATCAACGCCACCGGACGTGCCGCCCTGGACGACATCTCCACCACGTGCGTCGGTGACGCGATCCTCGGCTACGGCTTCACCAGGAGCACCCAGTGGACCAGGAGCGGCAGGTCCATCGCCGAGATCATCGCCGGCGAGCCGGCCGCCCAGGCCGTACTGGACAAGCAGCGCCTCGGCATGACGAAGCCGACCGGGCCGGTCCGGCTGGCCACGGGGGTGCAGGACGACATCGTGCCCCATGAGCAGGCACGCCGGCTCGCTGCCGACTGGTGCGCGAAGGGCGGCGACGTCACCTACAAGGCGGTCCGGCTGCCCAACCTCGGCGACAAGCTGCTCACCAACCACCTCGCGCCGCTCATCGCCGACCAGGGCGACGCGGTGGACTGGCTGACCGACCGGCTGGAGGGCAGGCCGACGACGTCCAACTGCTGGAGCGTGCCGATGCGGCGCTGAGCCGCCGGGAACGCCGCGAGCCCCGTCCCGGAGTGCCGGGACGGGGCTCGTGATGGAGCGCCGGGCAGGCCTTGCACCTGCATCTCCCCGCAGGAAGCGGGGCGTCTTTCCTTGGACCACCAACGCACGGACGGTCTCCGGAGGTTTCCGTCGCCGTGACCTGGAACAACCATAGCCGCAGTCGCCCCACTAGTCACATCGGTCACATCGGCGCCTCGGCGGGGGCGTCCTCGAAGTTCTTCTCGACCTCTGCCCGCTCCGCCGCGCTCGGATAGGGGTTCGTGCACGAGGTTCCGGCGCTGGCGCCCGACATCAGGCTGGAGCAGGGACCGGGCTTGCGGTCCGGCAGGCCCAGCATGTGGCCGAGTTCGTGAGCCGTGATGCGGACGGTGTGGTGGCCCTGGTCCACGGCCTGCCGTCCCATGTACACGGTGCCGCTGCCCACGGAGTCGGGAACGGAGCGCGGCCAGCCGTCGTCCGTCACGATCCGGACGTCGGCGGGCTGCCCGGACGCGGCCGGGCGCAGCTCGACGCCGTCGACGCTCTCGTTCCAGATCTCCGCGCCCCGGTCGACCGCGGCCCTGAACTCCGCGGCGCCGCCGGCGTCGTACGTGACCACCCGGTCGACCACCCGATCGGCCGCCACGGGCGGGGCGGTAACGCCGGATGGAGCGGCCCCGGCCTGGCCGGTCAGCGTGGGCCAGGACATCACGACGACGACGGCCAGGCCGCCGGTCAGCGTACGGACCTGCATGGTCGACCTCCCTGTGCGCGGCAGGCAGTCGTGCTCATGCCGCTGCCGCCTCGTCTGCCCGCCGGCACGGACTCCAATCCCGCGCTCCGGCCGCCTGCCGATTAAGAAGCCGTGCTGCTGAATTCCATGGAGGGGATCGGTTGGACTTCCTGATCGGCCGGGGGCACTGTGGGCACGATCAAGACCTTCCCACGGGACATCCCCGCTCGCATCACCGGAGACCAGCCGATGAACCACATCGCCCATCCCGAGCGCTACGACGGCACCATGCGCTACCGGCGTACCGGCCGTTCGGGGCTCGACCTCCCCCTGCTGTCCCTGGGCTACTGGCACAACTTCGGTGACGACAAGCCGTTCGAGACGCAGCGCGAGATCGCCCTGCGCGCCTTCGACCTGGGCATCACCCACCACGACCTGGCGAACAACTACGGTCCCCCCTACGGCTCCGCCGAGATCAACTTCGGCCGGCTGATGCGGCAGGACCTCGCGCCGTACCGGGACGAACTGGTGGTCTCCACCAAGGCCGGCTGGGACATGTGGCCCGGCCCGTACGGCCAGGGCGGCGGCTCCCGCAAGTACGTGCTGGCCTCCCTGGACCAGTCCCTGAAGCGCATGGGACTGGAGTACGTGGACATCTTCTACTCCCACCGGCTGGACGCCACCACTCCCCTCGAGGAGACGATGGGCGCCCTCGACACGGCCGTCCGCCAGGGCAAGGCGCTCTACGTCGGCATCTCCTCCTACGACGCCGAGCGCACCCGCGAGGCCGCGGCCATCCTCCGGGACCTCGGCACACCGCTGCTGATCCACCAGCCGTCGTACAACATGCTGAACCGCTGGATCGAGACGGACGGCCTGCTGGACGTGGCCCAGGAGGAGGGCTTCGGGATCATCGGCTTCACCGCCCTCGCGCAGGGCATGCTGACCGCGCGCTATCTCGACGGGGTCCCGCGGGACTCGCGGGCGGCGGCGGGCAAGTCGTTCGACACGGCATGGCTGACCGACGACATGCTGCGCCGGCTGCGCGCCCTCGACGACATCGCGGCCGGGCGCGGACAGACCCTCGCACAGATGGCGCTGGCCTGGGCGCTGCGGGACCCGCGGGTCACCTCGCTGGTCATGGGCGCGTCCCGCGCCGAGCAGCTGGAGCAGAACGTCGCCGCGCTGGAGAACCTCGACTTCAGCACGGAGGAACTGGCCGAGATCGACAAGTACGCCACGGAGGGCGGCGTCGACCTGTGGCGCGAGGCGCGTCTGGGCACGCTGGGCTGAGTCGGCGCCGGACGCCCCGGCGTCCCCGTCTCTCGGGTCCGCCGGGGCGTCCGTACGGCGTGGGCCGTCAGCGCGAGGAGAGGTACTCCTCGACACCCGGAGCCGCCTGCGCGTCCTCGGCGTTCACCACGCCGCCGACCGCCTTGGCGTCGGGCTTGAGCACATAGGTCTCGACGCTCGCGGGACGGTCGACGTCGGAGAAGTTCTGCGGGGTGCCGAGGCCGGTGTCCGCGTCGGTCTGCGCGCGGTGCGCCTTGACGACGTCCTCACGGGTGAGGCCGCCCGCCTCGCAGGCCTTCTTCAAGTCGGAGCCCATCAGCTGTGCGGCGTTGTAGCCGGACAGCACGCCGGAGTCGACGGGCGAGTCCGGGTACTTCTTCTGGTAGGCCGCCACCATGGCCTTCACGCCGGGCAGATCGGAGCTGACCGCGGGCGCGGCGCTGACCACGTTGAGCATGGCCGCCAGGGCCGGCGCCGCCGGTGTCTTCATCAACTGGGGCGCGAAGCCGGGGGCACTGCTGACGACGGGGACCTTCAGACCGCGGGAGGCCGCGACGCCGACCAGGGAGGCCGTCTGCGCGGGCCCGGCGCTGATCAGGATGGCCTTCACGCCCTCCTTGCGCAGGGCCGAGACCTGGGCCGACAGGTCGGTGTCCGTCGCCTTGATCTTCTGGCCGGTCACCTTGAGGCCGGCCTTCTCCGCCGCCCAGGTGGCCCCCTCCAGCGCGTTGGCCCCGTAGTCGCCCTCGAAGTAGACGTGGCCGATCGTGTCGCCCTTCTTCAGGCCCTTGGCGCGGGTGAGGTACTCGACCGCGGCGATCATGTCGACGTCGTACGTGGTGCCGAGCACCTGGATGGCGTCCTTGCCGAGCAGCGAGGCCGCCCACGCCTGCGGGAAGGTGAGCATCTTGTCCCGCTCGATGTCGTCGAGCAGGGCGGCGACCACCGGGGAGCCGATGACCTGCGGCAGCGCCACGACGTCCGGGGCGATGTCGGCGTAGGCGGTGACCGCCTTCTGCACGTCGTAGCCGTGGTCCTTGACGACGATCTCCACCTTGCGGTCGCAGATGCCGCCCTTGGCGTTGACCTCGTCGGCCCACATCTGCTGCGCCTGCACGATGCTCTTGCCGAGCGTGGCGTACGGGCCGGTCAGGTCGGTGAGGGCGCCCAGCTTGATGGTGTCGGCGCCGACGCCGGGTCCGGTGCGGACGCCGTCGGCGGCCTCGCCCCCCTTGTCGTCGCCGTCCGCCTTGGAGCTGCATCCGGTGACCGCGAGCAGCAGGGCGAGGGCGCCGGCGAGGACGGTCCCGGCGGTGCGGTGCCGGTTGCGGTGTCTGCGGTGCGTGGTGTTCACGGGGTGTGCTCCTTGGGTCGTGCGGCCGCGGCCGGTTGCGAAGGCGAAGGGACGACTGATTCCGAGGCGGGGGTACGGGTTCGGCGGCGCCGTGCGCGGTCCCGGATCCGGCGTGCCAGACCGTGCAGACCGTCGGGTGCGTACAGCAGGACCAGGACGATCGCCGCGCCGTAGAGGTAGCGGGCCGCCTCGGTGGGGCCCACGGCACCCTCGGTGGAACCGGGGGCGGTCACCAGCGGGAGCTGGTCGGCGTAACGGGTCATCAGCAGTGGGAGCGCGGTGACGAAGACGGCGCCTGCGGTGGCTCCGGCGACGGAGCCGAGGCCGCCGATGACGATCATGGCGAGGTAGTCGACGGACAGGGCGAGGGAGAAGTAGTCCGGGACGACGCGGCGGAAGGCGAGCGCGAGGAGCACTCCGGCGAGCCCCGCGTACATCGACGACACCACGAAGGCCGCCGAACGGTGCCGGGCGACGTCGACGCCCATCACCGAGGCCGCGGTCTCGCTGTCCCGCAGGGCGGCCAGGGCCCGGCCGGGCCGGCCGCGCAGCAGGCCGCGAGCGGTGAACCAGGTGAACGCGAACAGGGCGAGGCCGAGGAACCACAGCCGTTCCTCCGCGCCGAACGGCACGCCGAGGACGGTCAGGGCGGGGTCGTCCGAGCCGAAGGTGAACCCGCCGAGGGTCAGCGGCGGCACGGAGCGGCCGTTGAACCCGCCGGTGACGGAGTCGGCGGTCAGCAGGACGTGGTGGCCGAGGAAGACCAGCGCGAGGGTGGCGATGCCCAGGTAGATGCCCTTGACGCGGCCGGCGACGGGGCTGAACAGTCCGCCGGCCGCTCCGGCGAGCAGCACCGCGAGGAGTGCGGCGAGGGCCGGTGGCAGGCCGGGGCCGGGTTCGCCGGCGAGCCAGGCGTAGCCGTAGGCGCCCACGGCGAGGAAGAAGGCGTGGCCGAGGGAGAGTTGGCCGGCGGTGCCGCTGAGCAGGGCGAGGCCGATGGCGCCGATGGCCGCCGCCATGGAGAACAGGCCGATGCGCAGCCAGAAGGCGTCCAGGTAGAACGGCGGCAGGCACAGGACGACGGCGAGCAGCAGGAGTGTGGCACGGCGACGGGTGAGGGCGCCGAGGAGGCGGTCAGACACGGGCCGCTCCCTTCGCTCCGAACAGCCCGGTGGGCCGTACGAGAAGGACCAGCAGCATCACGGCGTACGGGGCGACGTCGCCGAATCCCTCGCCGAGGACGTGCAGATCGGACTGGTAGCCCACGACGAGTGCCTCGGTCAGGCCGATGATCAGGCTGCCGGCGAGGGCGCCGGCCGGGGAGGCCAGGCCGCCGAGGATCGCCGCCGGGAAGGCGTTGAGGGCGATCTGGCCGGTGGTGCGCTCCAGGCCCGGAGCGGGGAAGGCGGCGAGGAACACGGCGGCCAGCGCGGCGAGCGCGCCCGCCAGGCACCAGGCACCGGCACGAACCCGGCTGAGCCGTACGCCCATGAGGGCGGCCGCCTCCAGGTCCTCCGCCGCCGCCCGCAGGGACAGCCCCCAGGAGGTGAACCGGAACAGCGCGAACACCGCGCCGATGACCACGGCCGACACCACGATCGCGGCGAGCCGGCTGTCGGCGACGGTCAGCGGACCCAGCTCGGTCACCGAGTCGCCCCACGGGTCGCCCAGGGACAGCAGGTCGCCGCCGATGCGCCGGGCCAGATCGGTGAGCAGGACGATGTCGATGCCGATGGTGACGATGGTCTGCACATGGGCGGAGTGGGCGTCCTGGCCGCCGCGTTGCAACAGGAAGCGGTCGAGGGCGCCCGCGAGGGCGGCCGTGGTGAGGATCGCCAGCGCGAGTGCTCCGGCGAAACCGAGGTCGTCGTGCAGGACGGCGATGAGGTAGCCGCCGAGCAGGAGCAGGGAGCCGTGGGCGAAGTTGAGGACGCCCGACGCCTTGAAGATGACGACGAACCCGAGGGCGACCAGCGCGTAGACCGCGCCGAGTGCCAGTCCGCCGAGGATGTTGTCCAGGAATGCCGTCATGCCGCGTCCTCCCCGGTCGCGTCGGTGCCGAGGTAGGCGCGCAGCACCTCGGGGTCCTGGCGGACCTCGTCGGGCGTGCCGTGCGCGATGGGCCGGCCGAAGTCGAGCACGGTGACGTCGTCGGCGAGACGCATCACCAGGCCCATGTCGTGCTCGACGAGGACGATGGACAGGCCGAGTGCGGCGCGCAGTTCGCCCACCACCTCGGCGGTGCGGGCGCGTTCGGCGGCGTTCATGCCGGCCACCGGTTCGTCGAGGAGCAGCACGCGCGGCTCCAGGCAGAGGGCGCGGGCGAGTTCGACGCGCTTGCGGTCGCCGTACGACAGCAGGGCGACGGGGCTGTCGAAGTGCGGGGACAGTCCGGTGAGTTCGGCGATCTCGCGGGCCCGTTCGAGGTGTTCGCGCTGTTCGCGCACGGCGCTCGGCAGGCGCAGCGCGCTGGCGGCGAACCCGGCGCGGGACAGGGCGTGGCGGCCGAGCATGAGGTTGTCGGCGACCGTGCCGTGGGTGGTGACGATGTTCTGGAAGGTGCGGGCCACGCCGAGCGCGGCGATGCGGTGCGGGGCGAGCCGGGTCAGCTCGGTGTCGCCGAGCGTCACCGTGCCCTCCGCCGGGCGGCACAGGCCGGACAGCACGTTGAAGCAGGTCGACTTGCCGGCGCCGTTGGGTCCGATGAGCGCGTGCACCGAGCCGGGGGCGACGGTGAAGGAGACGCCGTCGAGGGCGGTGAGTCCGGCGAAGCGCACGGTGACGTCCCGTACGTCGAGCACGGGCGGTGCGGTGGTGGTGCGGTCGGTCACGCCGCCCCCTGGTCCTCGGCCGACTCGCCCAGGTAGAGGCGGCGTACGGCGTCGGTGCGGGCGAGTTCGTCGGCGGGGCCGGACAGGCGGGTCTCGCCGACCTCCAGGACGTGCGCGTGGTCGGCGAGGGAGAGCGCCATGCCGGCGTTCTGCTCGACGAGGAGTACGGCGGTCCCCTGGGCGTTGATCTCGCGGATCACCTCGGCGATGCGGTACACCATCTGCGGTGCGAGGCCCAGGGAGGGCTCGTCGAGGAGCAGCAGGCGCGGGGCGGCCATCAGGGCGCGTCCGATGGCCAGCATCTGCTGTTCGCCGCCGGAGAGCAGGCCGGCGGCCTGGTGGGTGCGTTCGGCGAGCCGGGGGAAGAGCGTGAAGACGCGGTCGCGGGCCTCCTGGACCTGGGTGCGGCCGCGCCGGCCGAGGCCGAGGCCGCCGGAGCGGAGGTTCTCGTCGACCGAGAGTCCGGCGAACACCCGCCGTCCCTCGGGGACCTGGACCACTCCGGCGCGTACCGCCGCGACGGGGTCCTTGCCGTCGAGCACCGTCTCGCCGTAGCGGATGCGGCCGGCCGTGATCGCGCCGCGGTGCAGGCGCAGCGTGCCGGAGACGGCGCGCAGCAGGGTCGTCTTGCCGGCGCCGTTGGCGCCGAGCAGGGCGACGACGGTGCCGGGCGGCACGGTCAGGGACACGGAACGGAGAGCGGACAGCGCGCGTCCGTACGTCACGTCGACGTTCTCGACGTGCAGTGCGGGCAGGTCGTCCGGTGGTGCTTCGGGCATCACGACTCCTCGGGGCCGCGCCGCGCGGGGCGGGTGGCTTCGGGGGAAGGGGTGCTCACGACAGCACGGGGGAGGGCGGGCGGTACAGGTTTCGGTGCCCGTACGCTGCGGCGTACCAATGGGGGCGGGTGGGGGTTGTGCGGGTGCCCAGGTGGGCGCCGGCCGGGGCGACACGGGGCCGGGTCTCGCTCGCCGCCTCCGGAAGGGTGCCGCTGCGCCCACCCGTGCCGCCCCAGCGGCACGACTGCCCGCAGCTGCGGCGGCAGCGCCACCCACAGCCGGGTGGGGGCGGCACGACTGCCCGCAGCTGCGGGGGCACCGCCGCCCACAGCAAGGCGCGGGGCGGCGCTGCCGCCGGCTGGGACGGGTGGGTCAGGTTGGGCGGGGGTGGGGGAGGTGGGTGCGGGCTGTCAGGGCGAGGCTGGCTTCTATCAGGTCGGAGGGGCGGGAGAGGGAGCGGCCCGTGAGTTGTTCGTAGCGGCGGAGGCGGTTGAGGACGGTGTTGCGGTGGCAGTACAGGCGCCGGCTCGCCCGCTGGGCCGAGCCGTCGCAGGCCAGCCAGGTGGCGAGGGTGTCCAGCAGGACCTCCGCGTCGGCCGGTTCGAGGTGGGCCAGAGGGCCGAGCAGCCGCTCGGCCAGCGCCGAGCCGAGTTCGGGACTCGACACCACCAGCGCCGCCGGCAGGTGCTCGGTCAGCCGGATCGTGCCGCCCTCCCGGGGGCACAGGCTCAGCGCGGTGTCCGCCAGCCGCCGCGCCTCCCCCACCGCGGACAGCCCCTCGACCACGCTGCTGACGCCCACCCGCGCCCCGGGCGGCTGCTCCTCCGCCACGACCGGGTCCCCGCCGTCCGCGACGGGAACGATGCCGTAGTCGGCGTCCACGCCCGTGTGCCAGTGCACGCGCACACCCGGGACGAGGGCCGCTTGGGCACCGGAACAACCGGTGAGCCCGCCGCCGGCGACCGCGACGACCACGTACCGCCCGTGCTCGGGCAGCTCCAGCGCCTGCGCCGCCTCGGGCAGGTCGGCGATCCTGCTCGTACCGTCCAGCAGGGCCGCGGCCAGCAGACGCACCCTGTTCTCCCTTCGCCACGCGAGTTGCCGCTCGGTCTGCCGGTAGGCGTCCGCGACGAGGGTGCAGTGCTCGTCGACGAAGTCCCACACGTCGGACGCCACATGCACCAGCAGGCGCACGTCCTCGGGCGCGGACCGGGAGGTCTCGTCGACCAGGCCCTGCCACACCAGCGAGCCGCCCAGCCGGAAGGCGTGCAGCAACGCGTCCAGGGGCAGGCCCTGCTCGGCGCGGGTGGCGCCGATCTTCCAGGTGCAGCGGCGGGCCGCGTCCCGGGCACCCCGCGGATCCAGCAGCGAGGCGATGCTGTGCCGCAGCGAGCGGTGCACCTCCTGCCAGGTCTCGGTGGCGTCGCTCTCCATCGCGGCCCGGTAGGCGGGTTCCTGTTCCTGCACCGCGGCGACCAGCCGGTCGGTGAGCTGGGGCAGGTCGTCCAGCAGGACGCGGGCGGCCCGGTGCAGCACATGCAGCGCGTCGGCGTCGATCAGCGACCGCACCCGCGGCGCCCGGGGCCGCGGCGCGGGCATGGGTCCGGGGCGCAGCAGGGTACGTGGTCGTACGGCGTGTTGCATCGCGCATCTCCCCCAGGGTCGGCTTCCCGGCGGTGCCCGCGCGGCGGCGGTCCCCGTACCGGCGCCCGGCCGGTACGGGGAGCCCGTGGGCCGGCCGCCGTCGGACTCGTCCTGCCCCGAAGGATGGCATACCGTCCGGTCGGTCCCTAGAGTTGTGCACCGGTCTTTTCCGCCTGTTCGACCAGGCGGACGAGCTCGACCCGGGAACGGACGCCGAGGACGGCGAAGACGTTCCGCAGGTGGTAGTCGACGGTGCGGGTGCTGACGGACAGGCTCAGGGCCACCTCCCGGTTGGTGGCGCCCTCGGCGACGCACCGTGCGATACGCAGTTGCTGCGGGGTCAGCCGGGACAGTTCCCCGGCGTCGGCGCCCGCCGGGGCCGCGCCGCCCGCGCGCAGTTCGGCGGCGGCCTGCTGCGCCCACAGGTGCGCGCCGCACCGCTCGAAGCCCAGGAGCGCCTCTCCGAGGTGGGTGCGCGCGTCACGCAGCCGGCGCCGGCGGCGCAGCCACTTGCCGTAGAGCAACTCCGTGCGCGCCCGCTCAAAGTCGCCGGTCATGGCGTCGTGGCGGCGGAGGGCGCTCAGGTACAGCGCGTCGGCGGCGTCCGGAACGGCCAGGAGCGCGCGGCAGCGCAGGAGTTGCGCGGGGGCCTGCGGGTCGGCCCCGCAGTCGGCCCACAGGGCGAAGTCCTCGACGACCGGCGAGGCGTGTTCAGGCCGGCCTGCGAGTGCGGTGGCCTCGACGAAGCAGGGGACGGCGAGCATCCACACCGCGAAGTGGCCGCGCCGCGTACCGGGGCGGACCAGCGGGCCGAGCCGGTCGGCGGCCTCGCGGGGGCGGCCGGCGCCCAGGTCGGCTCGGGCCGCGGCCCACTGGGCGAGTGTCGCGGCCTGCGCCAGTCCGTGCTCGCGGGCGGTGCGCAGGGCGGCCGCCACATGCTCGGCGACGACCTCATTCTCCCCCTCGATGGACGCGGCGAGCGCCAGTACCGCGTGGTGGTGGGCGGCCGTGTTGCGCTGTCCGGTACGCCGTGCGGTGCGCAGCCCCTCCTCGGCGTGGGTCCGGGCGAGCTGATGGCGTCCGGCCCGCAGTTCGGCGTAGGCGAGATACTCCAGGGCTCTCGGTTCGAGGGCGGCGGAGCCGAGGGTGCGGGCCGCCGCGAGCGCCCGGGCGCCGGCGCGGCGGGCGGCGGTGACCTCGCCGAGCATCAGCGCGGCGGAGGCGGACCGCAGCAGCCGCTGGGGCTCGTCGTCGGACAGTCCGCGCTCGACGACCCGCCGCAGCGGTCCGGCGGCGCGGTCGAACCTGCCCAGCAGAACGGCGCGCATCCCGTCCCGGTGATCGTGTATCAGCGGGGTCCGGTCGGCGGGGCCGTGGGCCGGGGCCTCCGGCACGGGGGTGAGGGCGTGGAGGCAGGAGGCCGGGTCGCCCGCGGCCCAGGCCGCGTCCGCCGCTCCCAGGGCCGCGGTGCCGGCGGCCTCGTCGTCGACCGTGACCAGCAGCCCCGCGGCGAGCAGGAAGGACTCGCGGGCGTCGTCCACCGGCCCGTCGGCGAGGAGCACCGTGCCCCGCAGGAGTTCCGCGGCGCCGCGTGAGGAGGCGGGTGCCCGGCGGCTCCGGGCGGCGTCGAGCAGGCGCAGGGCGTCGGGCGAGTGCCCGGCGAGGACGGCCTGTTCCGCGGCGGCGGTGTAGTGGCGGGCCCGCTCCGCGTCGTCCGGTGTCAGCTCGGCGGCGCGCGTGAGTGCCCGTCGGCGCAGGCCCGGCGGCAGCGCGGACGCGGGGTCCGCCGCTGCCGCCGCCAGTTCGGCCGCGAGGGTGGGGGCGGGCCCCGTGACGGTCCAGGAGCGGTGCACCAGTGCCAGGACGCCGTCCACGCCCGGGCCGGTCAG
The DNA here is from genome assembly GCF_055570675.1 of Streptomyces sp. NPDC031111. Lineage (NCBI taxonomy): Bacteria > Bacillati > Actinomycetota > Actinomycetes > Kitasatosporales > Streptomycetaceae > Streptomyces > Streptomyces sp. NPDC031111. The sequence goes on along the minus strand of NZ_JBVIGS010000010.1, from coordinate 200,071 downwards.
GCACTCGGCCAGTGCGCGGTGCGCGGCGCGGCGGCGCTCGGGCGGCGCTCCGGCGTACACCGCCCGGCCGAGCAGCGCGCTGCGGAACCGCAGGCGGCCGTCGGCCAGGACGAGCACCTCGGGCAGCGGTTCCGCCGAACCGGGCCCGGCGGCCCGTCGTACGAGGCCGGCGTCGGCGTCCGGTTCCCCCGTCGCGCGCACGGCGGCCGCGGCCGTGAGCAGCAGGCCGGCCCGGTCGGGCGGTACGCCGGTCAGACACCCGCCGGCCACTTCGGTGAGGATCTCCCCGTCGGCCAGGGGGCGGGGCAGCGCCCGGCGTCCGCCCAGATGGTCGGGGGACAGCCGGTGGGTCAGCGCCACCAGCAGCGCGGGGTTGCCCTCCGCCGCCGTCACCAGTTCCTCGCGGACGGCCGGGTCGACGGCGCCGTCGGTCACGTCGTCGACCAGTCGTGCCGCGTCCCCGGGTGGCAGCGGACCGAGCCGGAACACGGGCAGCGCCGCCAACCCCCCGCCGACGGGCCGGTGTCCGGGAACCGTGAGGAGCAGTCCCGCCCTGATCCCCGACGCGTGGACCCGCACGGCCGCGTGCCCCAGCGCGGCGCGCGACGCGTCGTCCCAGAGGTGCGCGTCGTCCACGCACACCAGGAGCGGCGCCGTACCGGCCGCCGCGCGCAGGGCGTCGAGCAGCGACTCCCCCGCCGTGGCGTCCCCGGGGGCGGGCAGGGGGCGGCCGGCGGCGCGCAGCAGGGTGTGGAGGCCGCTCAGGGGCTGAGCGGTGCGGGCCGGGTCGGCGCGTACGTGCCACACCGGTCCGGCGCGGAAGGAGCGGGCGGCGTGTTCGAGGAACGCCGTGCGGCCGCAACCGGGTTCACCGGTCACGACGCGGACGCCGCCGTCGGTGCGCAGCACGGCCAGCAGCCGGTGGAGCGCCTGCCGCCGTGGGGTCGTCTGTCCGGTCATTCCCTCGACCTTACTCACGCGTAAGGTGAGGTGGAGGGAGCGCGTCCACACGTGTGCCGCGGCCCAAGGCGACCGGTGCGTGGCGGTGCGCGCGCACAGCGCCGGTGGCGGCCCGCCGTCGTGCGCGGACCGCCACCGGGTGTTCGTTCAGCGGGACTTCGGGATCTCAGGAGGTGTGCGGGCAGTTGCCGCGGGACTCCTCGATCGTCAGGCTCGGCCGGGGCAGCGGGCAGAGGAACTGCTCGTAGCGGGTGTCGTTGTCGATGAACCGCTTCAGCCAGGAGATGCTGTACTTCGCGATCGTCGTGTTCGACGAGTTGGGCGTGAAGTGGGTGGCGCCGTTCAGCTCGATGTAGGCCCGGTCCAGGGAGGACGGCAGTCCGCTGTAGAGGGGCTCGGCGTGGCTGGAGACGGAGGCGATGGTGTCGCCGTCGGCCCCGAAGATCATGGTGGGGGTCCTGACCTCGGGCCAGCTCTTGTCGAGGTTCCACGGTGTCAGCGGGATCGCCGCCTGGAGCGAGGGCCGGTCCTTCGCCGCCTCCAGGGTTCCGCCGCCGCCCATCGAGTGGCCCATGACGCCGAGCCGGCTGCTGTCGATGCGGCCGCGGACCGCGCTGCGCTGGGTCAGGTAGTCCAGCGCGGCGAGGAGCTGGCTGCCGCGGGAGGCGGGCTGGTCGAGGGTGGTGTTGGTGTCGATGGTGAAGACCACGAAGCCCTGGGAGGCCAGGCGCGGGCCCAGCCAGGAGATGGAGGACTGGTAGGCGGTGAAGCCGGGCGAGATGGCGATCGCCCCGAACGTGCCGTCGGCCGTGCTGGTCGGGTAGTAGATGGTCCCGCCGCCGAAGCCGGTGACCGAGAGCGAGGAGACGGAGATGTCCGACACGGAGTAGGGGCCGCGCAGCGCCTCGATGCTCGATTCGGTGGGGGCCGGGCCGCGCTCGTACGGGTTGTCCGCCGCGTGGGCGCCGGGGCCGCCGAGGGTGGTGAGTCCGACGACGGCGGCCACGGCCGAGGCCAGGGCGGCGAGCCGGCCGGTCCGGCGCCTGCTGCTGTGGGGGTGCTGCTGCACGACGAGTGGTCCTCTCTGTCGCGGCGGGCCGCCCGGCCGTCGTTGTGCACGGGGATCACGGTGTGGTTGGGGCCGTGCACGGGCCGGTGGCGCCGCCGATTGACTGGGGGTGCCACTGTCGGAGAGGGGAGGGTCGGTGCGGACCGGCAATCTCACCGGTCTCGTGCGCCGCGCCGGGACGCGGGGCGGCGGGCCGCGGGGCCTCACCGCCCGGATCCGGGGGCGAACATGGAGTCGCGCGTCGCATGCCGGGTCGAACCGGGGGTACACGGACAGGCGCGGTCACCGTCGGAGTCGGCGCCGACGGTGGCCGCGGTTCGCGGTCCGCGCGCCGTTCACGCTGGCGCGGCGGTCGCTGGAGGGCTCGTCAGGCGGCGTCGTAGACGTGGGCCCGGCCGCCGGCCCACTTCACCCAGGCGGGGTCGTCCAGCAGCCGTTCGCCCTCCGGCAGCCCCGCGCGCCGCAGGAACTCCACCACGTCGCGGTCGGAGTTGGCGAGGCCGACGATCTCACCCCGCACCGTCACCCGTCGGCCGCCCGACCCGAGCGGCGGGTGCACCACGATCGGCGCCTTGGTCATCCTTCCAGGATCCTGCCGGTGCCGCCGGTATGCATCCCGGCCCCGCACATCACCCGACTGGCTCGCCGGACGAGCCGTCCGGGCCCGTCCCGTGCTCGTATGGGAGCGGCCCCCATGCCTACCCGGAGGGAGCTGGCGATGCACGAGATGTGGTGCGGTGCGGACATTTCGGGAGAGCCGGTGTGGCACGTCCTCACGCCGGACAAGACATCCACGCTCTGCGGAGTGGAGAAGGAGGACGAATCACCTCGGCGGCACACGACGGACCGGCACTGCTTCTCCTGTATGAAGACGTTCCAGACCGTGGTCGAGTCCCGCTGAGCCGTCGAGCGGGCCGGCTCAGTGGCAGGGGTGGCCGGCGCCCGGGGCCGCCGGCCCGTGGATCTCCAGCCGGCAGAAGCAGGACGCCTCGATCGGTACGTCCGCCAACGCGGCCGCCTGCTTGAGCTGTGCGGCGACGATCGCGGCCTCGCCCAGCTTGCCGGTGCGCGTCAGACACTCGTGGAATCCGTGCAACGCCCAGACGTTGCCCGGGTGTTGAAGTGGCCGGGGCAGGGTGGCGTCCAGGCCGAGGTCCGCGCGGTACACGGCCTCGGCCTCCTCTGCGCGGCCCTGCTCCAGCAGCAGCGCCCCGTACGCGTGCCGGGTGGGCTGCATCCAGCCCCAGGGCTCGTCGTAGGGCAGGTTGTCGTCGAGTTCGACGGACCGCTCCAGCGCGGCGAAGGCGGCGTCGTACTCGCCCTTGCGGTAGGCGAGTTCGCCGTCCAGCATCGCCGACGCGATGGCGAGGATGTCGCGGCAGGTGTTGTTGAACAGCATCCGGGTCCCGGGGACGCGGTCCACGGCCGCACGGAAGGCGGCCCGTTCGGCCTCGGCGCGGTCGGTGGCGCCGGTCGCGGAGAGGGCGACACCCCGGGCGTAGTGGAGCATGGCGGTGGTCACGCAGTGGAGTTCCGGGTCGGCGGGGAACGGCAGCGCGAGGATGTCGTCCCAGCGGCCGAAGCGGATCAGGACGTGGACGCGCATCGCCAGGAATCCCTCGAGCCAGTCGGCCATGGGCGGGCTCTGCACCCGCAGCAGTTTCTCGGGGATGGCGGCCTCGAGCCGCGCGACGGCGTCCAGGGCGACCTGTGACTGCCCGGCGAACATGGCGCCGTAGATCCTGAAGTGGTGGTTGTGGGCGCGGTAGAGCGTGTAGAAGTTCATGGCGCCGGCCCGCTCGAGGTACTTCTCGTCGGCGGCGATGGCGGCGGTGTTGTCCGAGACGACCCGGCGGTAGTCGCCGCACAGCACTTCCAGGTGCGAGGGCATGTGGAGCAGGTGCCCGGCGTCGGGCACGGCGCCGCGGAGCCGGTCGGCGACGGTGAGGGCCGCTTCCGGGGTGGGGGACATCTCCATCAGGTGGACGTACAGGTGGAGGACTCCGGGGTGCCGGGCGCCGTCGGCGGTGGCGAGCGCGCCGTCGAGGACGGCCTTGGCCTCCGACGTGCGGGCGCCGTCGGCGGGGCGGCCGGTCCGCAGGTCCCACAGCTGCCAGGGGGTGAGGTTCATCAGGGCGTCGGCGCAGAGCGTGGCCACGTCCAGGTCACCGGGGTGGTTCTCGTACACGGCGAGCATCCGGTCCGCGTAGGGCTCGTTCCACACCGAGCAGTCCTCGGCGGCCCGTGCCTGGGGGTAGCGGGCGCGCAGGGCCTCGACGAGGGCCCGCTCGACGGGGGTGGCGTGCGCGGCCTTCTCGTGCGCCCGCTCCACCGCCCGGTGGGTGCGTGCGACGGTGTGGACGAGTTCGTCGCCGTCGAAGGCTTCCCAGGGCTTGTTGTAGTTGGGGCCGAGGGCGTAGGCGATGCCCCAGTGGGCCATGACGCAGTCCGGGTCGGCCTCGGCCGCCCTCTCGAAGCAGGCGACCGCCTCCTCGTGGTTGAACGCGTACGTCCACAGCAGCCCGCGGTCGAACCAGAGTTGGGCTTCGGCGGAGGAGGTCGTCACGGGCCGGCGGTAGGTTCCGAGGTCGTAGTAGTCGTCCATGAGTGCCTGCCTCCCGGGGAAGCGGATGGGCCGGCCACCGCCCTGCCGGCGACGAACGTCCCGTGGGGACGAAACCGACGATAGCGGGGCACACGCGCTCGCGCAGGGAGCGGCGGGCATCCACCCAGTGTGGTCAGGCGCTGACGGGGAGCCGCGGATCGATACTCACACTTCGCACCCGCATGAACACGGTGGGTATTCAAGGGTGCCCGGCGTGTCGTTCGTTCCGGGCGACGTTCGCCGACGGGCTGGCACGGCGGACACGGCGCTCCCTAGGATGTACTTCCTGTCCAGCCAGTCCAGTTGGCGCGCCCGCAGGGGGAACGATGCACACCGGTAAGCAGTTGTCCACCGAGATCGACGCGACCGTTCCGACGGCGGCGCGCATGTACGACTACTACCTGGGCGGCAAGGACAACTACGCGGCGGACCGGGCGGCGACCGAGGAACTCGACAAGGTGGTGCCCAGCACCCGGCGTCTGGCCCTGAACAACCGGCGCTTCCTCCAGCGGGTGGTCCGCACCCTCACGCAGGAGTACGGGATACGGCAGTACCTCGACCACGGCTCCGGCCTGCCCACCCAGGACAACGTCCACCAGGTCGCACAGCGCATCGACCCGACGACGCACGTGGTGTACGTCGACAACGACCCGATGGTGCTGGTGCACGGCCGGGCCCTGCTGGAGCAGGACAAGCGCACCGCGGTCATCCAGGCCGACATGCGCGAGACCGACGAGATATTCGGTCACGCGGAGACCCAGCGCCTGATCGACTTCTCGGAGCCGGTCTGCGTGCTGTTCAACTCGGTCTTCCACTGCATCCCGGACAGCGACAGCGACGGCCCGCTCGCCCTGGCCCGCCGGGTGCGCGAACGGCTCGCCCCGGGCAGCTTCATGGTGATGTGCCAGCTGGTGAGCGAGGACGCCGAGGTCCGCGAGTTCGTCACCGACTTCATGGACCGGGCGACCCAGGGGCACTGGGGGCGGGTGCGGCAGGAGGCGGACGTCGCGTCGTACTTCGAGGGCCTTGAGGTCCTGGAACCGGGCCTGGTGGAGGTGTCGACCTGGCGTCCGGACACCGAGGTGGCGCCGCGTCAGCTCACGCAGGAATGGATCGAGTTCGGCGGCGTCGGCCGGATCCCGCAGTGACCCGCTGACACCTCGACGCCCCCGGCCGGACCGACGTGGTCCCGCCGGGGGCGTGGGCGTGTTCGCCGGCGCTACGCCGGGGCGTAGCGGTCCTTGATCGTCCTGCGCAGCAGGTCCACCGAGTCGCGGGGCTTGAGCGCCTCGTCGGCGAGACGGTCCAGCGCGATCCGGTACTCCTCCGTCTCGTCGCGGTCCTCGAGGAAGTTGGCGCTCCTGATGTGCTCCAGGTAGACCACGTCGGGCAGGTCGAGGCCGCCGAAGCGCAGATAGGTCACGGGGATGGCGGGAGCCGAGGCGTTCGTCACGTCCAGCGGCACGATCTGCACCGTCACATTGGGGCGCTCGGCCATCGTCGCCAGGTGCTCCAGCTGCTCGCGCATCACCGCGGGGCTGCCCAGGACGCGCAGCAGGACCGACTCGTCGACGACGGCCCAGATCTGCGGCGCGCCTTCGCGCATCAGCAGTTCGGCGCGGCGCATACGGAGTTCGACCCGGCGCTGCACCTCGCTCGCCGGGGCGTTCGGGAGCCCCCGCTCGACCACCGCGCGGGTGTAGGCGGCGGTCTGGAGCAGTCCGGGGACGTACTGGATCTCGAAGGTGCGGATGGTGGCGGCTGCCTCCTGGAGTCCGACCAGACGGTCGAACCACTCGGGCATCAGCCGCTTGTCGTACCGCTGCCACCAGCCCGGCTCGCCGGCCCGGCGGAGCAGTTTGAGCAGCACCGAGGCCTCGTACTCGTCGGTGCCGTAGAGCTCGAGGAGGGCGCGGACGTCGCCTTCGGTCGGCGGGCGGCGGCCCTTGCCGGACTCGATGCGGGACAGCTTCGCCGCGCTGAAACCGACGGTGCGCGCCGCCTGGTCCTGGGACAGTCCGGCGTCGTCCCGGAAGCCCGCCAGCTGTACGCCGACCAGCATCTTCAGCAGGGTCGGAGCGGGCTCGGGCCTGTCCAGATAGGGTTCCAGGCGGGAGATACGATGCGACGCGGCGGACATCCTGACTCCCAGCAGACCGGCACAAGGGCGATTTACACTATCGCACCTGACTGTCCCTCACCGCATCCGTGTACGAAAGCCCCGGAGAAGTGGTGAGTTGAGCTCCGCTTCACCCGGACGGCACCGGACCGGGCGCCGGCGCCGACGGGTCGCGGGTACTCAGACCAGGTGATCGAACTCGCCGTCCTTCGCGCCGGCCAGGAACGCGGCCAGCTCCGCGGTCGTGTAGACGAGGGCGGGGCCGTCGGGGTCACGGGAGTTGCGCATCGCGATGCCCCCGTCGGTCAGCGGGGCCACCTCGACGCAGTTGCCCTCGGCATTGCTGTGCCGGCTCTTGATCCAGCGGGCGTCCAACTGGCTGGCCCGCACTCCGTTGCGCACTCCTGGCACCGCTGTCTCCTTGCTGTTCCCGTGCCCCGGCGCGCCGTTCGGTGCCCGAACGCTCCGGGGAAAAATCTCGCGCAATTTCTCGTGCAATTGCACGCGAGCGCTGTCAGCGTGGATAATAGCCGCGGCGTCAACCCCCGTGTTGGCGCCCTGTCCTGACGTCGCATCGGGGAGATGCCGTGTCATCACCTGCGCATCCACTGCTCCGGCCGGCGGCCGTGGCCGTGACACCGACGGGTGGCCCCGGCACGGCACAGGCAGGGCCCGGCGCACCGCTCCCGGCGGTGCCGCACGGGGAACCGCACCCGGTGCCCGAGACGGTCCGCGCCGCGTCCCCTTCGGCCGCGCTGCGCATCGCACGCGGCCGGGAGGGGCTCGCGCGTGCGCGGTCCTTCACCCGGGACACCCTGCGCGTCTGGTCGCTCGGCCACCGCTGCGACGACGCCACCCTCGTGATCACCGAGCTCGCCGCCAACGCCGTGACGCACGCGGCACCGCGGTGCCCGGGTGCGCCGGACGTCCGGCTCGGGTTCCGGCTGGAGCCCGCGCACCTGCTGCTCACCGTCTCCGACCCCGACGACCACCCGCCCGTCCGCCCGTCCGGTGCCGTCCCCGGCCTGGAGGAGCACGGCCGGGGTCTGTGCATCGTCGACGCCCTGTCCGAGGCGTGGGGCTGGACCCCCACCCCTCCCGCGGGCAAGACGGTGTGGGCCCGGTTGTCGACCCACCCGCCCACCTGACACGACTGCCGCGGAAAGGCACCCTCGCCATGCGCAGCGCTTCTACGGAACAGCCGAGCAGCGAGCGCCCTGTGCGCCACACGTCCCCCACCGGAGTGGCACGTTCCACGCCCCTCACGGCGCTGTCCCGCGTGCCGTGGGCCGACATGCAGGACTCCACCGGATCGGCCGCGGCCATCCCCCTGCTGTTGAACGGCATCGCCTGGGGGGACGCGGGCACGGCCCGCGCCGCCCTGGAGGATCTGCGGAAACGGATCTGCCAGTACGGCTTCGTCACGGAACAGGCCACGGCCGCCACGGTCCCCTTCCTCTGGGAGCTGGCCCAGCTGCCGCACGTCACCTGCCGGGCCCGGATCATCCAGCTGCTCAAGGCCATCGCCGACGCCCGGCAGTGGGAGAGCACCGCCGCCGCGTATCCCAAGCTGCTCAATCACCGGGAGAACCCGGTGGTGTGGGAGCGGGCCGCGCGCCAGGCGGTGCGCTCCCGGCGCGACGACCTGAACCGGCTGCTGGCCGAACCGGACACCGAGATCGCCCGGGCCACCACGGAACTGGCCCGCGCACTGGCCGACTGAGCCGGTGCGGCCCGGGAGCCGGGGACGGCCCGGGCGGGGAGCGCGCGCGACCTTCGGGGGACGAGTCGCGCGCCGGGGGGAGGGTCGCGCGCGGTCAACGGGGGACGGCCGCGCGCGACCCGGGAACCCCACGGCGACAACCCGCCGGTCAGGTGGGCGCCCGTCCCTCGCCTCGCGTGGCGCGGCAGTGTAGACATGGCACATGGTCCGACTCATGGGTCGATCCCGGACCCGGTCGCCCCTGCGGCCCGGTGCCGCGGCGTCCGTACGGCGTCGGCGACACGAAGACGGCCGCTCCCGGTGGAATCCGGCGGCGGCGGTACGGTCGGCACTGAGCGGGCGCAGCGTCGCCGGACAAGTGTTCCTGCTGCACCTGATGATCGTGCTGCTGCTCGTGGTCGCCGCCGTCGTGGCGCTGGTGCTCCAGGTGCGGCGGGACAGTACACAGGAAGCCCGCAACCGCTCGCTCGCCGTCGCGGAGACCTTCGCGAACTCGCCGGGCATCATCGAGGCGCTGGACTCCCCCGACCCCACGGCCGAGCTCCAGCCGCGCGCCGAGGCCGCCCGGAAGCTGGCGCGGGTCGACTTCATCGTCGTCCTGAACACCGACGGCATCCGCTACACGCACCCCAGGCCGGACCGCATCGGCAGGCAGTTCGTCGGCACCATCGAGCCGGCGCTGGCCGGGGAGCCGGTGGTGGAGGAGATCGAGGGCACCATCGGGCATCTGGTGCAGGCGGTCGTGCCGGTGGAGGATCCCGACGGCACGGTGGTGGGCCTGGTGTCGGCGGGCATCACGACCGAGCACGTCGGCGGGGCCGCGGAGGACCAGCTGCCACTCGTCCTGAGCGCGGCGCTCGCGGCGCTCGCGCTGGCGACCGGCGGCGCCGCCCTGGTCAGCAGACGGCTGCTGCGCCAGACCCACGGGCTGGGCCCGCACGAGATGACCCGGATGTACGAACACCACGACGCGGTGCTGCACGCGGTGCGCGAAGGGGTGATCATCGTCGACGGGGACGGGACCCTCATGCTCGCCAACGACGAGGCGCACCGGCTGCTCGACCTGCCCGAGGACGCCGAGGGCCGGCAGGTGCTGGACATCGGCCTGGACCCCGGTACCGCCGAGCTGCTGTCCTCGGGGCGGGTCGCCACGGACGAGGTGCATCTGGTGGGCGACCGGCTGCTGGCGGTCAACCAGCGGCCCACCGACCGGGCGGGCGGCCCGCCCGGCAGCGTGGCCACGGTCCGCGACTCCACCGAGCTGCGGGCCCTCTCCGGCCGGGCCGAGGAGTCACGCGAGCGGCTCAACATGCTCTACGACGCGGGGGTGGGCATCGGGACGAGCCTGGACGTCACCCGCACGGCCGAGGAGCTCACCGAGCTGGCCGTCCCCCGGTTCGCCGACTTCGTCACGGTCGACCTGTTCGAGCCGGTGCTGGCCGGCGGCCACCCCGACGCGGCCGGCGGGCTGCGCCGCGCGGCGAGCACGGGGATCGGGGACGACGCGCCGCTCTACCCCAGGGGCGAGCAGATCCGCTTCGTGGCGTCGTCCCCGCAAGGCGTCAGCCTCGCCACCGGCCGTCCCGTCCTGGAGCCCCGGCTGAGCGAGGCGCCGGGCTGGCAGGCACAGGACGTGGAACGCTCCGGACAGGTCGTGGAGTACGGCATCCACTCGCTGATCACCGTGCCGCTGCGGGCCGGCGCCCTGGTGCTGGGGGTGGTCAGCTTCTGGCGCTCGCAGAAGGAGGAGCCGTTCGACACCGACGAGCTGGCGCTGGCGGAGGAGCTGGTCGCCCGGGCCGCGGTCTCCATCGACAACGCCCGCCGCTACACGCGTGAGCACAGCATGGCGGTGACGCTCCAGCGCAGCCTGCTGCCGCGCAGCCTGCCCGAGCAGAGCGCCCTGGAGATCGCCTACCGCTACCTCCCCGCGCAGGCCGGGGTGGGCGGGGACTGGTTCGACGTGCTGCCGCTGTCCGGGGCCCGGGTCGCGCTCGTGGTCGGCGACGTCGTCGGGCACGGCCTGCACGCCGCGGCGACCATGGGGCGGCTGCGCACGGCGGTGCACAACTTCTCCTCGCTGGACCTCCCGCCCGACGAGCTCCTCGCCCTGCTGGACGAACTGGTCGGCCGCATCGACCAGGACGAGGCGCAGGACGAGCACAGCGCGCCGGTGACCGGGGCGACCTGTCTGTACGCCGTCTACGACCCGGTCTCCCGGCACTGCACCGTGGCCCGCGCGGGTCATCCGCCGCCGGCCGTGGTCCGCCCGGACGGCGGTGTGGAGTTCTGGGACGTTCCCGTCGGCCCGCCGCTGGGGCTCGGCGGCCTGCCGTTCGAGTCGGCGGAACGGGAACTGCCGGAGGGCAGCCGGCTCGTCCTCTACACGGACGGTCTGGTCGAGGACCGGGGGCACGACATCGACGTCGGTCTGGAGCGGCTGCGCGAGGCACTGTCCCGGGCCGGTGACTCGCCCGAGGACACGTGCAGGGTGGTCCTGGAGTCCCGGCGGCCGACGCGGGCCGGTGACGACATCGCGCTGCTCGTGGCACGCACGCGGGCGCTGCCCGCCGGCCGGATCGCCGAGTGGCCGGTGCCGTCGGACCCGGCGGCCGTCGGCGAGGTGCGGGCCGCGGTCACCCGGAAGCTGGCCGAGTGGGGGCTGGACGAGCTGATGTTCAGCACGGAGCTGATCCTCAGCGAGCTGGTCACCAACGCGATCCGCTACGGCGGCGCCCCGATCCAGGTGCGGATGCTCCACGAGCGCAATCTGATCTGCGAGGTCTACGACAGCAGCAGCACCTCGCCCCATCTGCGGTACGCGACCATGACGGACGAGGGCGGACGGGGGCTGTTCCTGGTCGCCCAGCTCGCCGAGCGCTGGGGCACCCGCTATCTGCCCGCCGGCAAGGTCATCTGGGCGGAGCAGCCGGTCCCCCCGGACATAAGGGAGCCTGGGGAGAACTCATAAGAGCCGCTTATGAGCCCATAGACCGGACCCGCGTACCAGGTAAGGCATGCCTCAGTTTAGGCTTCCCATCGAGTCGCCTGTCATCGCTCGAAGGGAACCTGACCATGCCCCGCCCCCTGCGGGTAGCCATCGTCGGATCCGGCCCCGCCGGGATCTACGCCGCCGACGCCCTGCTCAAGTCCGACGTGGCCGCCGAACCCGGCGTGTCCATCGACATCTTCGAGCGCATGCCGGCGCCGTTCGGACTGATCCGCTACGGCGTCGCCCCCGACCACCCGCGGATCAAGGGCATCATCACGGCCCTGCACCAGGTGCTCGACAAGCCGCAGATCCGTCTGTTCGGCAACGTGGACTACGGCACCGACATCCACCTCGACGATCTCCGCACGTTCTACGACGGCGTGATCTTCGCCACCGGCGCCACGGCCGACCGGGCGCTGCCCATCCCGGGCATCGACCTCGACGGCTCCTACGGCGCCGCCGACTTCGTCTCCTGGTACGACGGGCACCCGGACGTGCCGCGCACCTGGCCGCTGGAGGCCGAGAAGGTCGCCGTGCTCGGTGTCGGCAACGTCGCGCTCGACGTGGCCCGCGTGCTGGCCAAGACGGCCGACGAGCTGCTGCCGACCGAGATCCCGCCGAACGTCCACGAAGGACTCAAGGCCAACAAGGCCGTGGAGATCCACGTCTTCGGCCGCCGGGGCCCGGCGCAGGCGAAGTTCAGCCCGATGGAGCTGCGGGAGCTGGACCACTCCCCCAACATCGAGGTCGTCGTCGACCCCGAGGACATCGACTACGACGACGGCTCGATCGCCACCCGGCGCGGCAACAAGCAGGCCGACATGGTCGCCAAGACCCTGGAGAACTGGGCGATCCGCGACACCGGCGACCGTCCGCACAAGCTGTTCCTGCACTTCTTCGAGTCCCCGGTGGAGATCCTCGGCGAGGACGGCAAGGTCGTCGGGCTGCGCACCGAGCGCACCGCACTCGACGGCACGGGCAATGTGAAGGGGACCGGCGAGTTCAAGGACTGGGACGTCAGCGCGGTCTACCGGGCCGTGGGCTACCTCTCCGACAAACTCCCCAAGCTGCCCTGGGACATCGACTCGGGCACGGTCCCGGACCAGGGCGGCCGGGTCGTCCAGGAGACCGGCGAGCACCTGTCGTCCACGTACGTCACCGGCTGGATCCGGCGCGGTCCGGTGGGCCTGATCGGCCACACCAAGGGCGACGCCAACGAGACCGTGGCGAACCTGCTGGAGGACTACGCGGGCGGCAGGCTCCAGACGCCCGGGTCCCCTGCTCCGGAGGCCGTGGACGCGTTCCTCGCCGAACGCGGCATCCGCTTCACCACCTGGGACGGCTGGTACCGCCTGGACGCCGCGGAGAAGGCGCTGGGCGAGCCTCAGGGCCGCGAACGCGTGAAGATCGTCGAACGCGAGGACATGCTCCGCGAGAGCGGCGCCTGACCCACCGCCCTTCGAGGGCACACCACCGAGCGCCCGTCCGGTCCACTTCCCGGACCGGGCGGGCGCTCGGCGCGTGCTCGAGTCGTCACCCCGGCGGGTGACAACGGCGATGCCGTGTGTACGATCCGACTCTTCACCGAAACACCACATGTCCTTCACCGAAGGACCATGCAGGGGGGATGAGTTGATGCGCATACGCACTGCCGCCGTCGCCACCACCGCCGCCGCGGGCGCGCTGGCCGCGCTGACGGCCGTTCCGGCACAGGCCACCGAGTACACCTCCGCGCTGAAGGTGCGCGGCATCCAGTACGACGCGCCGGGCAGCGACTCCAACCGGTGCTCCGGGGGCAACACCCACCAGGAGTACCTGACGATCAAGAACTACTCGTCGTCGAAGACGGTCGACCTCAAGGGATACGTCGTCAAGGACGCCGCGGGGAACAGATTCGTCTTCACCGCGAGCCACTACCTCCAGCCCGGCGACTACGTGAAGCTGCGCGGCGGCAACGGCACCGACTCGGACAAGGACAACGTCGTCTACCGCGACAACTGCAACTTCATGTGGAACAACGACAAGGACACCGTCTACCTCGTCAAGCCGACGGGCAGCCGGGCCGACGCGCACGCGTACACCAAGCGCGGATCCGACCCGGACGGCAACGGGTACGTGACGTTCCACAAGTGACGGTCCGGCGCCCGGCGGTCACTCCTGGAGGGCCAGGCGGTCCGTCTCGCCGGGGCGGAGGCGCACCGTGCGGTCCGGGAGGTGCACGTCGATCGGGGAGCGGCCGGACGAGGGCACGGCGATCTCCAGCAGGCCGTGCTCCAGCCGCAGCCGGACGCCCCAGTGGCCGTGGTAGCGCAGGGTGAAGCCGTAGGAGGAGAGTTCCGGCAGGGGCACGGGGTCGAGCCACAGGGCTCCACCCCGTGTCTCCAGCCCGGTCAGTCCGCGCTGGACGAGGTCGAGGGTGCCGGCCATGGCCCCGAGGTGGATGCCCTCCCCGGTGGTGCCGCCCTGGATGTCGGCGATGTCCGCCTGGAGGGCCTCCTGGCAGAACTTCCAGGCGTCCGCGCGCCGGGCCCGGGCCAGCACCCAGCCGTGGACCAGGCCGCTGAGGGTGGAACCGTGACTGGTGCGGTGCAGGTAGTGGTCCACCGTGCGCCGCCAGGTCCGTTCGTCCAGGTCCACCCCCAGCCTGCGGAAGATCCCCTGGAGTTCGGCGGGCGCGAAGAGGTAACCCAGCATCAGGACGTCCGCCTGCTTGGACGCCTGGTACCGGTTGACGGTGTCGCCCTCGGCCTCCAGCAGCCGGTCCAGGCGCCGGATGTCGCCGTACCGGTGCCGGTAGCCGCGCCAGTCGAGTTCGGCGAGTTCGCCGTAGCCCTCGAACTGGCTGATGACCCCGTGGTGGAAGGGCACGTGCAGGGTGCGGGAGACCTCCTCCCACTCCTCGAGCTCGGCCGCGTCCAGCCCGGTCCGCTCGGCGAGTTCGCGGCGGCGCGGCTCGGGCAGCCCGCGCAGCACCTCCAGGGTGCGGGCGAGCACCCAGGCGGCCGTGACGTTGGTGTACGCGTTGTCGTCGAGGCCCGGTTCGGCGGCGTCCGGGTAGGCCTCGTGGTACTCGTCGGGCCCGACCACACCCTTGATGCGGTACCGGCCCAGCCGGTCGTCGAAGGTGGCCGAGTCCGCCCAGAAGCGGGAGATCTGCAACAGCATCTCGGCGCCCTTGGTGTGCAGGAACTCCTGGTCGCCGCTGGCCTCGCAGTACTGCCAGACGTTGTACGCGATCGCCGATCCGACGTGGTGCTGGAGGTGCGAGTGGTCCGGCAGCCAGCGCCCGGAGCGGGGGTTGAGATGCAGCTGCTGGGTCTCCTCCCGGCCGTCGCTGCCGCTCTGCCAGGGATACATCGCGCCTCTGCGCCCGGCGTCCCGCGCGGCGGTGCGGGCGCGCTCCAGGCGCCGGTGGCGGTGGTGCAGCAGGGCGCGGGAGACCTCGGGGAAGTGCAGGTTGAGGTACGGCAGGACGAACAGCTCGTCCCAGAAGACGTGCCCCCGGTACGCCTCGCCGTGCAGTCCCCGGGCCGGGACCCCCACGTCCAGGTCCGCGGTGTGCGGGGAGAGGGTCTGAAGGACGTGGAAGAGGTGCAGCCGCAGGATGCGGCCCGCCTCACCGGGTACGTCCAGCTCCGCCCGGCGCCACAGCTGGTCCCAGGCCGTCAGATGCGGCGGGAGCAGGTCGTCGAAGCCGCCCGCCCGGACCACCCGGTCCACGGCGGCGTGCAGCGGGTCGCTGATCGCGGGGTCGCGGGAGGTGTGCAGGGCGACGACCTTGTCGACGGTGACGGTGCGTCCGGCCGCCAGCTCCAGACGGGTGGTCTGAAGGGCCCGCGGGCGGTCGTGCCGATTCGTCACGGGCGCGGGTGACGTCAGCCGGGCGGCGAGCGCGATCCGGATGTCCGAGGTACGGGTGCGGCAGCGCAGCCACACCGTGTCCGCGGCGGTCGTGCCGGTGAGCACATGGGTCAGATGGCGGCCGTCCAGGTCCCGGTACCGGGGCACTCCCGCGTTGGTGACGTCGCCGTCGAGCGCCGCCTCCGTCTCCAGGGTGCCGGAGAAGCCTTCGGCGGTGAACTCGGTGCGCAGACCCGCCAGATGGGGGTCGGCCATGTGCACGAACCGGTGCTGGCGCACCAGGAGCGCCCGGCCCTCGCCGAGCCCGTACCGCGTCCGGCGCTCCAGCAGCCCGGACGACAGGTGCAGGGTCTCGCCGTGGTCGAGCACGGTCGCCGTGTCGGGGGTGAGCCAGGACCCGCCGGGCAGCCGGAAGCGCAGCGGCAGCCAGTTGGGCAGGTTGACCATGTCCTCGTTCTCGACGTGCCGTCCCGCGACCTCGGAGGTGAGCCGGTTGTAGATGCCGGCCGCGTAGGTGCCCGGGTAGTGCACGTCGTCCGCGGAACACTCGGGCAGCGCGCCCCTGGTGGCGAAGTATCCGTTGCCCAGGGTGCACAGCGACTCCCTCAGGCGTGCGTCGGCGGGGTCGTACCCCTCGTGCTCCCAGGTCCAGCCCGTCACTTCGACGCTCCTCCCCGCCGACGGCCGTCGCGCGGCGCCGTGCCGCGGCGGTCCGTCCCCACACCGGTCGTGGGACGGACGGCCGCCACGGCCGGCGGTCGACCATCGGAGTACCCCCGGCGGGTGCGGAACACACACGGGCCGGGCGGAAGCCGCCTAGCGTGCGCCCACCGGCACCCGCCACAGGAGCGTGGTGCCCCGGTCGGCGGAGGTGGTGACGTCGAGCGTGCCGCCCAGTCGCTCCGCGCGTTCGGCCATGTTGCGCAGCCCGCTGCGGCGGCCCCCGTCCCCGATGCCCACGCCGTTGTCCGCGACCGTCAGCCGCAGCTCGCGCCCGTCGGTCTCGAGGACGACCTCGGCGCGGTCGGCGCGGGCGTGCCGCGCGATGTTGGTCAGCGCCTCGGAGAGCACGGCGACCACGTGGTCGGCCGCGTCCTTGGTGACGTGCGTGTCGATCAGGCCCTCCATCCGCACGCTCGGCGGGAAGCCCAGCACGGGGGCGGCCTCGCCGACCACCCGCACGGCGCGGGCACGCAGGCCGGTCCCGCCGCCGGGGTCCTCGGGCGAACGCAGGCCGAAGATGGTCGACCGGATGATCTTGATGGTCTCGTCCAGGTCGTCCACGGCCCGCAGCACCCGCTCCGAGGCCTCCTTGTGCTCGATGAACCGGCCGGCGCTCTGGAGCGTCATGCCGGTCGCGAACAGCCGCTGGATGGCGAGATCGTGCAGGTCGCGGGCGATCCGGTCGCGGTCCTCGAGCACGGCGATCTGCTCGGCGTCCCGACGGCGTTCCGCCAGCTCCATCGCCACGGCCGCCTGGGCGGCGAACCCCTGGAGCGGCTCGATCTCCTTGTCCGCGAACGCGTTGCGTCCGGCGGCCCGCACCAGCAGGACGATGCCGCGCACGCCCTCGCCCGACCCGATGGGCACGGCGACCGCCGGTCCGAGGCCCGTGTACCGCTCGGGGCCCGGGAAGGCCCGGTCGTCGTGCGCGATGTCCGGGCTGGTGACGGGAGCGGCACCGGTGAAGGCGCGTCCGAGCAGGCTGTCGTCGACGGGCACGACGAGCCCGCGGTGGGTGTCCGCGCCCTGCCCGATGGCCAGTTCCAGGGTCAGCGAGTCGGTGTCGGCCATCGGCACCGCGACCACGGCGAGGGCGGCCCCGGTGATCTCCCGGGCGCGTTCCGCGATGAGCAGGAGGGCCGAGCCGCGTTCGCTGCCGGACATCAGTCCGTGGGTGATCTCGGCGTTGGCCCGCAGCCACCGCTCGCGCAGCCGGGACTCCTCGTACAGGCGGGCGTTGTCGATGGCGACGCCCGCGGCGACCGCGAGGGTGGACAGGACCGACTCGTCCTCCTCGTCGAAGTGCGCCCCGCCCCGCTTCTCGGTCAGGTACAGGTTGCCGAAGACCTGGTCGCGGACCCGGATGGGGACCCCGAGGAAGCTGTTCATGGGCGGGTGGTGCGGGGGGAATCCGTACGAGGCGGGGTGGTCGGAGAGCCGCGCCACCCGCAGCGGCTCCGGATGGCGGATCAGCTCGCCGAGGATGCCGTGGCCCTCGGGGTAGTGGCCGATCCGGGCGATCGTCTCCTCGTCGACCCCGACGGTGTGGAAGGCGGACAGCCGCTTGCCGTCCGGGCCGATCACGCCCAAGGCGGCGTACTGGGCGTCCACCAGCGCCGCCGCGGCCTCCACGATGCTGTGCAGCACCTGCTCCAGGTCGAGTTCCCGGCCGACCGAGAGAACGGCCTCCAGCAGACTGTGCACCCGGTCGCGGGTGCCGCGGGCCGCGTCGATCCGCGCCTGGAGCTCCTCCAGCAGTTCGTCGAGCCTCAGCTGCGGTAGCCGTACGCGGGCGTCCCCGTCCCGCTCGGAGCCTGCCACCCGTGTGCCTCCCGTCCCCTCGTCCGACGCCGACGCCCGGCGGCCTGCCGCCGGCGCACCGGTAACGGTCCAGCAATGGTGACGCTACGGCATCGGCCCGGCGGCCGGACGGGCGGGGACCGGGGGCCGGCCGCGGGCGCGACGGGACGGACAGGGCCGGTCGGCCCTGTCCCCGGCCGCCCGCCGGGGCCGGAGGTCCCGTTCCGCCGGGACGACGGTCCCGCGTTGCCGCCGACGACCCCGTTACCCCGGGAAACGGGCATGTCGGATTGCTATACAGGTGCTGCCGCCGATCCGGATCCGCGGTCCAACCCCTTCCCCCGTCCCGCCCTTGGGAGACCTCATGCTGTCCGAAGAGTCCGCCGCGGTACTGCGGGCCACCCTGCCCGCCGTGGCCGGGGCGCTCGACGAGATCACCACCCGCTTCTACGGCTCGATGTTCCGCGACCGGCCCGAGCTGCTGGACGGCCTGTTCAACCGGGGCAACCAGGCCAGTGGCGCCCAGCGCCGCGCGCTCGCCGGGTCCATAGCCGGTTTCGCCCAGGCGCTGCTCGACGACCCGGACACCCGGCCGGACGCCCTGCTGTCCCGGATCGCGCACAAGCACACGGCGGTCGGGATCACCGACGACCAGTACACGATCGTCCACAAGTACCTGTTCGGGGCGATCGCCGAGGTGCTGGGCGACGCGGTGACGCCCGAGGTCGCCGCCGCCTGGGACGAGGTGTACTGGCTGATGGCCGGCGCGCTCATCGCGCGGGAGGCGCGCCTGTACCGGGACGCCGGTGTCGAACCGGGCGACATCTGGCGCCGGTGGACGGTCGTGGAGCGCCACGAGGAGACCGACGACGTGGTGTCGTTCCTGCTGCGTCCCGCCGACGGCGAGCCGGCTCCGGAGGCCCGGGCGGGCCAGTACGTCAGCGTACGGCTGCGCATGCCCGACGGGGTGCACCAGCTGCGCCAGTACAGCCTGTCCTCCGACCCGGGGGACGAGCTGCGGCGGATCACCGTCAAGCGGGTCGCCGGAGCGGACGGCGCGCCGGACGGAGAGGTGTCCAACCTGCTGCACGAGCGGATCGGCACCGGGGACGAGCTGGTCCTTTCGGTGCCCGCAGGTGACGTGGCGCTCGACGAGGCCGACACCCCGCTGGTCCTCGTCTCGGCGGGGATCGGCTGCACGCCGATGCTGGGCATGCTGGCCCGGCTGGCCGCCACCGGCTCCACCCGGCGGGTGCTCGTCCTGCACGCGGACGGCTCCCCCGGCGAGCACGCCCTGCGCGCCGAGACGCGGGAGACGGTGGGCTCGCTGCCCGACGCGGAGGCGGTCTTCTGGTACGAGCGTCCGGGCCCCGAGGAGCCCGACGCCCGCGACGGCCTGATGGACCTCGCGGGGATCGACGTTCCGGCGGACGCGACGGTGTATCTGTGCGGCCCGCTGCCTTTCATGCGTGCCGTGCGCGGCGGGCTGCTCGACGCCGGGGTGCCCGCCCGTTCCATCCACTACGAGGTCTTCGGCCCCGACCTGTGGCTGCCCGAGGCGGCCTGACCGGCGCCGGGCCCCGTGTGCCGCCGTCGGCACGCGGGGCCACGTGCCGGGATCAGACCTCGAGCTCGGTCTCGATACGGCGCAACTGGTGCCGCGCCATCGCCAGGTTGGCGCGGCCCGCGTCGAGCACCAGGTACAGGAAGAGGCCGTTCCCGCCGCGTCCCTTGAGCAGGCGGATCAGGTGGTACTGGCTGCTCAGGGTGATCAGGATGTCCTCGATCTCGTCGTTCAGCCCCAGGTGTTCCATGGTGCGCAGCTTGGAGCGTACGACGTCGGTGTTGCCGGCGGCGGCGACCTCCAGGTTGAAGTCCTTGCCGCCGCCCAGCGTGCCGAGGGCCATGCCGCTGGTGTAGTCGACGAGTGCGGCGGCCGTCGCGCCCTCGATGGAGCTGAGGCATTCCTTGAGCGAGGTCTCGGTGTTGGCCATGGGAGATGTCCTTTCCGTCGTGATGGGTGATACGGGCCGGACGCCGGGTGGTACGAGGCGTCCGGCCGAGGGGAAAGCCGGGAGGTCAGCCGCCGGGCTGGGGCCGGGGTGCGGGCCGCTGCGGGGTCCGCACCGGGAGGGTGCCGATGGGCCGGGCCGGTCCGGGGGCCTCCCGGGCCGTGAGCCGGTCGGCGTGCCGGCCCCCGCCCGGGCCGATGCCCGTCTGCACCAGCTCCGCGATCCGGGCGCCGCTGCGCCGGCCCTCCAGATGCAGCCGGCCCACGTTGACCCGGTCGTCGGCGAGGAGAGTGAGCACGGCGGTGCCGCCCGCCGCGTAGGTCGCGACGTAGCCCTGGCTGCCCCGCACCAGCAGCTCGCGGAAGTCGCCGCGGGCGGCGGCGTCCGTCATGCGGTACGCGACCCCGAGCGCGGCGGCGGTGAGCGCGGCCAGCCCCTCCGGTTCGGTGTCCGGTACGTCGTGGGCGAGCACGAGTCCGTCGACGGTGGCCGCGAGGGAGCCCGCCAGTTTGGGTATCCGGGTACGGAGCCGACGCAGTTCGTCCAGCACGTCGGTCTCGACGGCCATGAGCAGTCTCCTTTCGGCACGCTGCCGGCGCGCGCGGATCACAGTGCCTCCAAGGCGTCCAGGAGCCGTTTCAGCAGCGCTGTGTCGGGCTCGTCCCACGCCGCCCCGCCCGCGTCGGGGACGGTGTGGACGGGCGCGGCGGGCGGGGGTGGCGCGGGGGTGACCAGTCCGCCGGCGGCCAGGCGGCGCAGTTCGACGAGGGTGTGGAAGGCGCGGTGGGCGAGGGCCGAGGCGATCTGTGCGGCGGTGCGGGCGCCGTCGACCTGGTCGAGGGTGCGGGCGCGGCGGGGCGGCAGCCCGGCGGGGCCGGTGCCGGGCACGCGGGCGAGCGGGGCGGTGTCGACGGCCGGGTCGGGCCAGATGCGGTGCAGCAGGTCGCGCCGGCGCCGGGACTCGTGGAGCACGGTCGCCACCGGCACGGGGCGGACCACGCCGATCCAGTGCGCGGCCCCGGGGCGGAAGCGGAGCGCGGAGCCGTGGTGGGCGAGCGCGAAGTATGCCGCGTCGAAGAGGGCGCCGAGGTGGCAGAGTTCCAGCGCACCGGTGGTGAGGCGTCCGCTGTCCACCAGCCGGCGGCCGACGCCTTGGCGGGCCCCGGCCCGCTCGACCGCCTCCCACCAGCCGGCCGGGGCGACGGCTCCGCTGCGGGTGAGCAGGTCGCCGAGATCGGGGCTGTACGCGGATTCCACGTGGACGACGCGTCCGGCGGAGAGGTAGAAGATCCCGGACTCGGTGGAGAGTGCCCCGGTGGCGTGGTCCGCCGCGAGGGTGCCGAGCAGCTCGGGCGCGGATCCGTCCGCGCACGGTGTCGGGATCATCCGAGCACCAGCCGCTCGGCCATCTCGGCCAGCCGGATCCGGGCCAGGGCGAGGTTGCCCTCGGCTCGGTCGAGCCACAGGTACAGGAACACGGTGCTGTCGAAGGTCGTGATGACGAACCGGAGCAGGTGGTACGCGTCCGCGGTGGTGAGGATCAGGTCGTCGACGGGTGGTTCCTTGCCCGATCCCGCCGTGGCGCCGCCGCCGTCGCCCGGGGCGAGCGTGCCGCTCTCCATGGCCAGGCGGGCGAGTTCGGCGGTCTCCGCGGCCGTGGCCTCCGCGTCACCGCCCGGGGCCTCGCCCACCGCGCCCAGGGCGAGCCCGCTGATCCAGTCGACCACCAGTGCTCCTCGCGCGCCGGGCAGTCGCATGGCTTCCAGCAGGCTCTCGTCGATTCCGGGCACGCCGGATCCCCCTTCTCGCACGGCTGTACCGCGAACGTGACGTCGACGCTACGGTGTGTGCTCGACCGTGGTGAGGGCTTTGGCGTTTTCCCGTGGAATATGCGACAGGGGCGGTTCGCCACTGGTAGGGTCCGGGCTTTTGCCGCCGGGCAACGGGGCGGTCGCCCGGTCCGGCGCGGGCAGGACCGGCCCCGATGCGGATGGTGGGCCGGCCCCGCTCGCGGGACCCATTGTGGTGACGGTCGCACCACCGGGGCCACGGGTGAACGGCGCTCACCACGTGTGCGCCGCGCACACCCCGCGCGCGACACGCCGTCCGGCGGAACCCCGGCTCAACCCGCGGGCCGGCGGCGACGATACTGGCAGGAGCACGTGCCCCCGTTCACGACTGGACCCATGCCGACCTCGCCCACAGCCCACCCCACCATTCCCCCCACGGTCTGGCTGGCCCGCGGCCGCCACACCGGAACCACGGCCGACACGGTGCTCCGGCGCACCTTGCGCCGGCTCAAGGACGACCGGGACATCGACGACTTCCTGGAACTCCCCGCCGCCGAGACCGCCCCCGACCTGGTGTTCGAATCCCGTACGCGCGTCGCCGGTGAGATCACCGTGCGCGCCAGGCTGACCCTCGCGGCCCCCGCGGACGGCGGTCGGGACTGGACCCTGGTCGCGGAGGCGGAGCGGCCCTGGGACCACTCCTGGCCGTCCCCGGCCGCCATGTTCTGGCCGACGGAGCCGGACGACGCCGCATGGAACGCCGACCCGGCCACGGGACTGCGGCCGGGTGGCATCAACCCCCTGCCCGAGGACGACAAGGACGTACGGCGGCTGCTGCGCGACTGTGCGCGCGACCCGTGGCACATCCATGTCGTGGTGCATGAGGCCATGACCACGGACGAACGCGGGCGGGTGCCGCTCGCGCGCTGGCTGCCGCCGGGGCTGCGGGACCGGGTGGTGGAACACCGGGCCACGCCCCAGCAGTCGCGGGTGGCGAACTGGGCGCTGCGGGAGTTCGGGGTGGAGGTCCCGAGGGGCGGTGCGGTGGTGCTGCCGGGCGGCCCGGCCCCCGAGGGCTACGGCGCCGACGCCTTCTCCGTGCGCGCGGTGTTCCTGGACGGCAAGGAACCGGCCGACCTCGTGGACGCGGTGGCCCGGTTCGACGCGCTGCCGCGGGTGCTGCCGGACGGCGCGCACGACGCCCTGACCGCGCTGCGGGAGGACTGGCGGCTGCTGACGCCGGAGGAGGAGCTCGCCCGCGAGCGGGCGTTGGTGGCGATGTACGCCGAGGCGCTGGAGGCGATGACGAAGTCGCGGGACCTGTACAGGGAGGCCGCCGAGCGTGCGCACGAGGCGCTGGCGGCGTATCGGGAGTCGGCCGGGGGTTCGGCCGTCGGGCAGCCTCCGGCGCCGCGGAGCCCGTCGCCGCTGCACCAGCTGACGCGCACGCTGGAACGGCTGAAGCCCGGTGCCAAGGCCCGGCGGCCGGAGGGTGGGGAGCCGGGCTGAGTCCGGTCGGGGGTGGGTTGCGCAGCCCGGCGCTTACGGGGTGCCGCTGCGCCCACCCGTGCCGCCCCAGCGGCACGACTGCCCGCAGTTGCGCACGCGTACCAGCAGGGCCGCCAGGGCCAGTAACGCGGCGATGAAGGCGGCCGGGGTGGCGAGCCACGGGGGTGCGAGGGCGAGTTCCACGGACCTGGACAGGTCGGCCGACGGCAGGGAACCCCCGTAGACGTGGGCCGCGGCAAGGACCGCCGGGACCACGACCGCTCCGGCCAGTGCGACCGCTCCGGGTCGCACCACCAGGATCAGTGCCAGCGCCGTGCAGAGCACCGACAGGCCGACGGTGCAGGCGAGCAGGCGCGGTGAGACGCCGTCATGGCGCAGCGGGAAGTGGGTCACCGCGCACAGGGCGAGGGCCACGGCGGCGAGCCAGCTCGACCGGATCACGGACCGGAGGACCGGCTCGGGCGAGCGGCGCGTAAGGAGAAGCAGCCTGCGAGGGCGGCGGGCGTCCCGCCGGCGCGCCGGCGGCTCGTCGTGCAGCAGCGCCACCAGCCGGGTGACGTCCTCGACGGAGGGCGGGACCGCGGCAGCCTCGGTGGATATGACCGGTTCGTTCGAGGACGACGGGGAGAAAGTGGTCATGATCGACTCCATGGGAAGGCTGATGACCATTACTAGGCGCCCCCACCGCTCGCTGCCACTTGGTTGAGCCACCGGGATGACCTGCGGCGATCCGGCGTTTCGCGTGGTTCCCGCGGGGCATCGGACGCGTGCGCGCATGGCCGGTCCCGGCCGCCATACCGGGGCCGGGAACGGGAATCCGCTCCCGTGAGGGCCGTGCCGCGGCGGGACCTCGGCACGCGTCACCGGGAGGAGGGCAGTCCGTTGGACACGACCACTGTGGTGCTCGTCGTCGCCGCGGTCCTCGCGGCCGTGGTGCTGGCCGGCGCCGTCGCCGTACTGGTCCGACTGGTCCGTACACGGCGTGAGTTGCGTCACGCGGGTCTGCCCACGGGGCCCCGATGGGTGTTCTGGGGCGCGGTCCTCTATCTGGTGCTGCCCGCCGATCTGCTGCCCGATCCGGTCTATCTGGACGACATGGGCGTGCTGCTGCTCGCTCTGCGCACCGTGCGCGGTTCCTCCGGCGCCCGGGCGCCCGGAACGCCCCTCAGGCGGGGCGGCCGGCGACCCGCCGATGACTACGCTCCGTGAGGAAACCAACCACCCGTTCGATTCGTATAAGTCTCTGGAAGCCAAAAGAAGTCGGCGGACCAAGCGACGGCGCACCGTGGGCCGTTGCCTGCTCGGCGCAGCACCGACGAGGGAGAGACGATGCAACCGTTCGCGCTCAACTACGCCCGTCCGGCAGTTGAGTTGGCCGTTGCCACTCCGTATGCGTATGACTCCGGACTGCAGTTGAACGTACTCGGCGACGGACGGATCGCGGCCTGCGATCACGCGCTGTTGCGCGAGGTGGGGACGACGACGTCCACCGCGGGTTCCAAGACCCACTTCGACGACTGAACGCGGACCGTAGACGATGACCGTCCTGATCCTCACCAGTGAGGAGGATGTGACCGCCGACATGGTGGTCGTCCATCTGAACGGCTCCGGTGTGCCGGTGGTGCGTCTCGACCCCGCCGATCTGACCGGTGGCGTCTCCCTGTCGGGCGAGTACGTCCACGGCCGCTTCCGCGGCCATCTGTCCGCCGGCGGCCGGCTGGTGAGCATCGGCGGACTGCGGTCGGTGTGGGTGCGCCGGCCCGGCACCCCCGCCGGGCACGCGCCGCGGCCGTCCGCGTGGCTGGCCGAGGAGGCCTCACAGGCGCTCTACGGCATGCTGCGCGGCTGTGACGCGCGGTGGATGAACCACCCGGACGCCGCGCACCGGGCCCGCCACAAGCCGTGGCAGCTGCGTCTGGCCCAGCGCTGCGGCCTGCCCGTGCCGGCCACGGTGATCACCACGTTCCCGCGTGCCGCGCGGGAGTTCGCCGAACGCTTCCCCGACCTGGTGGTGAAGCCGGTGTCGGGGTCGCACCCGCAGGATCCGCCGCGGGCCGTGCCGACCAGCCGGGTGGCGCCGGACACGGACTTCTCGGCGGTGGCGTTCGGGCCCACGCTGCTCCAGCGGCGGATCGCCAAGCGGGCCGACATCCGGCTCACCGCGGTGGGCGAGCGGCTGCTGGCGGCCCGCAAGATGACGGCGCCGGACGCGGATCCGGAGGAGGTGGACGTGCGTTTCGCCGCCCCCGGGTCGCCCTGGGAGCCGGTCGAGGTCCCGGCGCGCACCGCCGACGCCGTACGCGCCTATCTGCGCCGGGCCGAACTGGCGTACGGAGCTTTCGACTTCGCGGAGGACGCCGACGGGACCTGGTGGTTCCTGGAGTGCAACCAGTCGGGGCAGTTCGGATTCGTGGAGGTGGAGACGGGGCAGCCGATCGCCCGGACCATCGCCGAGTGGCTGTCCCGTCCGATTCCCGACGAACCCGCGGAGCTCGACGAGGCGGGCAGCACGGTGCGGTGAGGGGCCGTCACCGCGCCCGGATCAGTGCGACCGGGGTCCGGGCAGCAGGGCGGTGCGCTGCCAGCCGTTGCCCGGGGAGTGCGGCCGGTCGAGGCCGGGGGCGTAACCGGGGGACTGCAGAGGCCGCATGACCAGCTCCAGTTCCCGGCTCACGCGTTCGGCCTCGCGGCGCACCTGCGCGGGCACGTCGCCGCACTCCGCGATGAGTCGGTCGTAGATGGGGGAATCCTGGAACACGCGTCAACGTGCCTTTCTGCTCGTCGGCCCCGATGCGGGACGCGATTGCAGAGTCTAGGCGGCCGGACACCCTGAAGGAGGAATTCCCCGGTACAAGGGGACACGGAACGGACGCGGCGGATGTGCGGCACACATCGGGCACACCGAGCGGTCCCGCCCGGATCAGGCCCCCGTCGTGGAGCCGGGGCGGACGATCATCAGGACCGTGACGGTCGCCCACAGCAGGTTGAACACCCCGGTGAACATGGCGAGTCGGACGGTGTCCCGGCGCTCCGGTGGCCGCTGCTCGCCGAGCTGCTCGACGAGTTCGTCCTGCCGGGGCAGGACGAAGGCGAGCAGGACTCCGGCGGCGGCCGCGGTCAGGGCGATCGAGGTGATGAGCCAGCCGTCGCCCAGGACGCCCATCGCGAGGCCGGTGGCGAGGCCGAGGACGGGCACCGCGATCCCTATGCGGGCGTAGACCCGGCAGATGCGGTGGAGCAGTGCGACGGTGGTCATGTCCGTCGCGGCGGTCCCGTCGGCCCCGGCCGGGGCGGCCCGGCGCACGGCGGGCGGGAACATACTGGCCGCGACGGTGACGGGGCCGACGGCGATGATGGCGGCCAGGACGTGGAGGGAGAGCAGGAGCTTGGTCACCGGAACTCTTTCCATGGTGTGATCGGCGGTGCCGGGCCCACGTTAGGAGCCCGCCGGGTGATCACCCAGGGGCTGAAACGACAGGTTCCAACGGATTCCCGCCAGCACCGCCCACCACGGCTTCGGCGGGCGTTCCACCCGGTGCCCCCGGTTCCGGCGGGTGGCGGGAACCCGCCTATCGTGGCGTTCATGCACTCCGTGACGATTCTGGTTCTCGATGGGGTCGTGCCCTTCGACATGGCGGCGCCCATGCAGGTCTTCGACTGGACCCGGCTGCCCGACGGGCGGCACCCCTACCGGGTCCGGCTGTGCGCCGAGCGGCCGGAGGTGCTCGCCGACGGCGGTTTCACCCTGCGCGTCGACCGGGGGCTGGAGGCGCTGGCGGACGCCGACACGATCATCGTCCCGGGCCGTGCGGAAGGGGCGCCCCCGCCCTCCCCCGCCGTGCTCGCGGCGCTGCGGCAGGCGGCCGGGGCGGGCACCCGGATCGCCTCGGTGTGCGTGGGCGCCTTCGTACTGGCGGAGGCCGGGCTGCTGGACGGCCTGCGCGCCACCACGCACTGGGTGGCGGCCGGGCAGCTGGCGCGGGCCTTCCCGGAGGTCGACGTGCAGCCGGACGTGCTCTATGTCGACAACGGCCGGATCCTCACCTCGGCCGGGGCCGCCGCCGCGCTGGACATGTGCCTGCACATGATCCGCCGGGACCTGGGCTCGGTCGTCGCCGCGAACGCCGCCCGGATGTCGGTGATGCCGCTGGAGCGGGAGGGCGGCCAGGCCCAGTTCATCGTGCACGAGCACCCGCCGGTGCCCCGCGGGTCGGACCTGGAACCGCTGCTGGACTGGATCGAGGACAACCTGGCGCACGAGGTCACGCTCGGGGCGATGGCGGCGCGCGCCGGTATGAGCGAGCGCACCTTCAGCCGCCGGTTCCGCGAGCAGACGGGCACCACGCCGTTGCAGTGGCTGCTGCGGGCCCGGGTGCGGCGTGCGCAGTACCTGCTGGAGAACAGCGACCACACGGTCGAACGGATCGCCCAGCAGGCCGGGTTCGGGTCGCCCACGGCGTTCCGCGAGCGGTTCCGCAAGGTGGTGGGCACCACGCCGTACGCCTACCGCTCGACGTTCAGCGGACGGCGCGCCGTCCCCGCGGGCGGCGGGTGAACGGGTGAGGGTCCCGGTGGCTCAGACCGCCAGGGACAGGCCCCTCTCCCCGTCCGCCTCCGGGTCCCTGCCGGTGGCGGGGCGCGCCCTGTCGAGCAGGGCGTCCGCCAGGGCGATGGCTTCGTGGAGGTCGGACGTCCCCATCATGGCGCGGAGCGTGCGGCCGACGTCCTCCAGTTCGCGCGCCGCCGCCGGCGCGTGCCGCTCCGCCTGTGCTATCCGCAGCGTCGCGTACCGCGTCAGCAGCTGTCTGACGACCTTCGGGTCCGGTCCGAGCACGAAGCGCCCCTCTCTGGTTTTCGCTGCGTATGCCCGAACCAGACCGAAGCACTCACCTCATGTGCTCAACTGACCGCAATTGACCGAAACCCGTCGCACCCTGACCGGCTCGTCAGGCCACCTGCCCGCTGTGCAGCGCCGTGTACGCCCCTCCCCCGCGCAGCAGTTCCTCGTGGGTGCCGATCTCCTGGATCCGGCCGTCCGCCATCACCACGATCCGGTCGGCGCCGCGCACGGTGGACAGCCGGTGCGCCACGACGAACGTGGTGCGCCCGCGCAGCAGCCGGGCCAGAGCCTCCTGCACCAGTGCCTCGGAGCGGGTGTCAAGGGCCGAGGTCGCCTCGTCGAGGACCAGCACCTTGGGGTCCCGGATCAGCGCGCGGGCGATGGCGAGACGCTGGCGCTGCCCGCCGGACAGCCGTGCGCCGCGCTCCCCCACGAGGGTGTCGAGGCCCTGGGGCAGCCGGTCGACGAACTCCAGCGCGTTGGCGTCGCGCAGGGCGGCCCGTACCGTCTCCTCGTCGGCGTCGTCCATGCCGTAGGCGACGTTCTCCCTGATGGTGCCGTCGAACAGGATCGACTCCTGGGGCACCACCGACAGGAAACGCCGGTAGGTGCGCAGGTCGAGGCTGTTCATGTCGGTGCCGTCGAGCAGCAGCCGGCCCGAGGTGGGGCGGATGAACCCGATGACGAGGTTGAGCACCGTGGACTTGCCCGCCCCGGAGGCGCCGACGAGCGCGACGGTCTCGCCCGGGGCGACGTCGAGGGTGAAGTCGCGCACGGCGGGGCGCCCGTCGGAGTCGTAGGCGTGGCCGACGCCCTCGAAGGTGATCGCGCCGCGCAGCGCGGTGAGCTCCGCCTTGCCCTCGTTGTCCTCGAGTTCGGGGGCCTGGAGGACCTCGCCGACCGAGCGGACGGACTCCAGCCCCTTGGTGATGACGGGGGCCAGGCCCGCCAGCGTGGTGGTGGAGTTGGTGAGGGTGGTCAGGAAGGCGCTGAGCATCACGACGTCGCCGGCGGTGACGCCCCAGACGTCGTAGTACGAGACGAGGGCCGCCCCGGCCAGCACCATCACCCCGACGACGTTGAGGACGACCCAGGCCAGCGAGCCGAAGCGGCCGTTGACCAGGTCCAGGCGCAGCCCGGAGGTGAGCAGCCGGTTCAGGGTGCCGTTCATCCGGCGCAGCGCCTTGCCCTCCAGGCCGTGGGCGCGGGTGACGGGGATGAGCCGGGTCATCTCGGTCACCCGGGAGGACAGCGCCTCCACCTCGTGGCGGAAGTGCTCGTTGTGGGTGCGCAGCCGGGCCCTCAGCCGGGCGACGAGCAGGGCGGCGGCGGGTACGACGACCAGGAAGACCGGGAGGAACTCCGGCGTGCGAATGGCGATGATGACAAGTCCGCCGGTGAGCACGGTGAGCGCGCCGAGCCCGGTCTCCGCGGTCTGCTGCACCATCTGCTCCACGGTCTCCACGTCCCGGACCACCTTGGCCTGGAGCACGCCGGCGCTGACCCGGGAGTGGTAGCCGATGGAGAGCTGCTGCATGCGGGTGCACAGCGCGGAGCGCAGGGCGGTGCCCATGCGGCGGACGCTGCCGTACAGCAGCCGTACGTACAGCACGTGCAGCGGGTAGTTGACCAGCAGGATGAACATGATGACGCCGGTGCTGGTCCACAGCCGGGAGATCGGCTGGTGCTGCACGACGGTGTCGATGATGGACGCGGTGATCAGCGGCAGCAGCCAGACGGGGCTGTGCTTGACGGTGAAGACGACGACGGCGGCGGCGAGCCGGCCCCGGTCGGCGCGGAACAGATAGGCGAGGGTGCGGATCGGGTGCTCGCCGCGGTAGCGGTGGTCGAGCGGTCTTTCCAGCGACGACGCCATGGGTGGTCCTCCCCTGTGAATCCAGCAAGCGCTTTCCGCGCCTCACGTCCAGGAGTACACCGGGCACGTGGGGCCGCCGCTCCGGCGTCCGGCGCCTGAGACGGGCGGGTGAGGTCAGACGGCGTCCAGTTCCGCGATGTCCTCGGCCGTCAGGACGAGATCGGCGGCGCCCGCCGAGTCGCGGACCGACTCCGGCCGGCTGGCGCCCGGAATGGGGACGACGACCGGCGACTTGGCGAGCATCCACGCCAGGCACACCTGGTACGCGCTCACCCCGTGCCTCCGGGCGATCCGGGCGAACGGGGCGTGGGCGGCGGCGAGTTCGCCGGCCCGGGCGATGCCGCCGAACGGGCTGTAGGGCAGGAACGCGATGCCGAGCTCGCCGCACAGGCGCAGCTCCGGCTCGCTCGACCGGAAGGCCGGGGAGAACTTGTTCTGCACGGAGGCCAGCCGGCCGCCGAGGATCTCGTCGGCCTGCCGGATCTGCTCCGGGCCGGCGTTGGAGACGCCGGCCATCCGGATCTTCCCCTCGTCCAGCAGCTCCCGCAGCGCGCCGACGGACTCGGCGAACGGGACGCGGGGGTCGGGCCGGTGGAACTGGTAGAGCCCGATGGCCTCCACGCCCAGCCGGCGCAGGGACGCCTCGCACGCCCGCTTGAGGTGCTCGGGGCTGCCGTCCTGGGTCCAGCTGCCGTCACCGGGGCGCAGATGACCGCCCTTGGTGGCGACCAGGACGTCGCCGCCCCGGTCGTGGGAGGCGAGCGCCTTGGCGATCAGGGTCTCGTTGTGGCCGACCTCGTCGGCGTGCAGGTGGTAGGCGTCCGCGGTGTCGATCAGGGTGACACCGGCGTCCAGCGCGGCGCGCAGGGTGGCCAGTGAACGGGCCTCGTCCGGGCGGCCCTCGATCGACATGGGCATGGCGCCCAGCCCGACGGCACCGACCTCGACATCACCGATACGGCGGATGTGCATGTGCGCGCGACCTCTTCCGGCTGTCGTCCCACGGTCCTGGAAAGCGCGTACCAGCCTGGTCCCCGGACGGCCCGAAATCCAATAGAAGAAAGCGAACGCATTCAGCAGACGGGGCGCTGAATCGCGGCGCGCGGAGGGCGACGGCGCCGCCGCGCGGTTGTCGGTGCCCGGCGTTACGCTGCGCGGAGTTGCCCCTTTGCGGACATTCCGGAGGTAATCATGGCCTCGCTCCTCAACCCCTATCTGAGCTTCGACGGGAACGCACGGCAGGCGCTGGAGTTCTACAAGGAGGTCTTCGGCGGCGAGCTGCGGCTCAACACGTACGGCGACTTCGGTCAGCCCGGAGCCGACAACGCCGACAAGATCATGCACGGCATGCTCTCGAGCCCCGTCGGCTTCACCCTCATGGGCGCCGACATGCCGCCGGGCATGACGCACGCCCCGGGGAACAACTTCGCCGTGAGTGTCAGCGGCGAGGACGAGTCCGCGCTGCGCGGCTACTGGGAGAAGCTGTCCGACGGCGGCTCGGTGTCCGTACCGCTGGAGAAGCAGATGTGGGGAGACGTGTTCGGGATGTGCACGGACCGCTTCGGCATCCCCTGGATGGTCAACATCAACCAGCCCGAGGGGTGACGCCGGCCGCGAACGCCCCGCGGCTTTCCGGCGGCACGCCGTTGACATGACGTTTCGGCAGGGATCACGGTACTGACCGGAGCGCGTCGGCGGAGCGCGCCAGGACACCGGTGCGGCGGCGGTCGCCGGACCGGGAGAGGCGGCGGCATGCGGATCGGACTGCTCGGCACCGGGCCCTGGGCGCGGGTGGCACACGCCCCCGCGCTGAGCGGGCACCCGGAACTCGACTTCGCCGGCGTGTGGGGCCGCCGGCCCGAAGCCGCCAAGGAACTGGCCGCGCAGCACGGCACCCGCGCGTACGACGACGTCGAGGCGCTGTTCGCCGACGTGGACGCCGTCGCCGTGGCACTGCCGCCCGCGGTGCAGGCGGGGCTGGCGGTGCGTGCGGCACGGGCCGGGTGCCATCTGCTGCTCGACAAGCCGCTGGCACCGACGGTCGCGCAGGGGCGGGCGGTGGTGGAGGCGGCCGAGGAGTCCGGGGTCGCCTCCGTCGTCTTCTTCACCACCCGCTTCCAGCCCGAACCGGAGGCGTGGATCACCGAACAGGGGCGCGCGGGCGGCTGGTTCACCGGGCGGGCCCAGTGGCTCGGGGCGGTGTTCACCGCCGACGGCAATCCCTTCGCGGCGTCTCCGTGGCGGCGGGAGAAGGGCGCCCTGTGGGACGTCGGCCCGCACGCCCTGTCCGTGCTGCTGCCGGTGCTCGGTGACGCGCGGCGGGTGACGGCCGCCGCGTACGGCCCCGGGGACACCGTCCATCTCGTCCTCGACCACGCCGGTGGGGCGTCGAGCAGCCTCACCCTGAGCCTCACCGCTCCCCCGGCCGCGGCCGGCGCCGTGGTGGAGCTGCGCGGTGAGGCCGGGGTCACGCTCCTCCCGGAGGCCACGGAGGGCCCGGTCCCGGCCCTCACCCGGGCCGCGGACGCCCTGCTCGCCGCGGCCGACGGCGGCGCTCCCCACCCCTGTGACGCGGCGTTCGCCCTGCGGGTGACGGAGATCCTGGCCACCGCGGAGACGCTGCTGGGCGGCGGTGCCCGCTGACAGCGACTCTCGCGCGGCCCCGGGCGACTGCGGAATGGAGCGTTCTCAACGCGCTCCGTGGTCTCGGCGCCCGGTCGACTTAAGGGCCCCTTAAAGGCCGGTTAAGCGATCGTGGGGAGTTCGTCGCCCCTTCGCGTATGCGCAGGTGAGCGCCGGTGCGTGGACAAGTCGGACCGTTGGCGGGGGACGCCGCGGTCCCTACCATCAGTGCCGCGCGCCGGCCCCGACGTAGCGTCTGAGAGCGCTCTCATCGCTCTTGGTCTCCCCCCACCACGTCGGTCGGCCGGCGCGGTCCGCAACCCGCACTACTCCAGGAGATCCCCCACATGACTCCTCGTCACCAGCGCAGCCTCGGCCGCCGCAAGGTCCTCTTCGCCCTCGGCGGAGCCGCCGTGGCCGTCCCCACGGCGGCGGCGATCGCTCCGCACGCCCTCGCGGACCAGTCCGGCGAGCGGAAGGCCGGCACGGCGGCGGCGGGCGCCCTGCCGCTGACGATCGTCAACAACAGCGGCTCCTTCGACAACGCGAACGTGCACGTCTACATCGTGGGCAACGCCGACGGCCGTCAGGTCCGGGTCACCCCCGAGGGCACCGTCGCCCCGGTCGCCGCGTCCGACAACGGCCCCGACGGCTTCACGGACTACGCGATCGGCCTGGCCGGCAGCGGCGAGACCAAGCTGTCCCTGCCGTACATGTCCGGCCGGATCTACGTCTCCCTCGGCGCGAAGCTCAAGTTCAAGGTCGTCACGGACGGCGCCGGCAACGCGGCGCTCCAGTACCCGGCCGGCTGGGTCGCCTCCGACCCCAACCACGGCGTGCTGCACGACTGCGCGGAGTTCACGTACAACTCCTCGGGCATGTTCTGCAACACCACCATGGTCGACATGTTCAGCGTGCCGTTGGCCATCCGGCTCACCGGCGCCAAGGACCAGACGACGGGCACCGTGCGCGAGGGCGGCCGCGCGGCGGCTTTCGCGGCCGTCAAGCGGGTGGAGGCGTTCTCACGGCTCGTCGTGGACGACACCCGGATCATCGCCCCCGGACACGGTCTGGACGCCGGGCTGTTCGCCGAGGACTACCTCGCCCCGTACATCGACGAGGTGTGGAGCACCTACACCGGCCGGGACCTCAAGGTCACCACCAACGCCGGTACCTTCACCGGCCGGGTGCGCGGCGACCGGTTCACCTTCGACGGGCCCGCCCAGGTCTCCTTCGGCAAGCCGTCCACGCGGGACGTCCTCTTCTGCGACGGCGCCCTCGCCGCCCCCAACGACGGCACCACCGGCCCGGTCGCCGCGGTGCTGGGCGCCGGCTTCAACCGCTCGACCCTGCTCAGCCACCCCGACCAGCCGACGACCGACGCCTCGGACTTCTACCGGACCGAGCTCACCAACCACTACTCCAGGGCCGTCCACACGGCCACCGAGGACGGCAGGGCGTACGGCTTCGCCTTCGACGACGTGGCCGACTTCGCCTCGTACATCCAGGACACGGCACCCACCGGCTTCCGGCTGACGCTCACGGCCTTCTAGAGCGGCTCGACGGGCAGGTTTCCCGGCGGCGCGGGAAGGTACCCCGCCCTCCAGGAGGAGCGGCCCTTCACCGCGGTGCCGCGAGCGTTCCGGATGCACGGCGGGCTCCCGCGTTGAATGGTGAGTATCGGACCCGATGACAGCACCGGGGCCGCAACAGCGATCCGGACCCGAGGAGCCAGAAGATGTCGACGTCCCAGCCCGACGCGTCCCGGCAGCCCGAGGACCGCGCCACCCCGGACAGCCTGCTCCACGCCCGCACCGGCACCGATGTGTCGCCGGAGGACCTGGTCCTTGCCTCGGGCAAGGACCTCACCCCGCAGAACCTCGATTGGGCCAGGCGGAAGCTGGACGAGGAGGGGCCCACCGCCCTGGACAAGATCCTTCCCTGAGTTCCCGCCCGCACGCCCCGCCGGTGCGGCAGGGCGGCGGGGGGGGGGGGGGGGGGGGGGGGGGGGGGGGGGGGGGGGGGGGGGGGGGGGAGAGAAGGGGGGGGGGGGGGGAGA
>NZ_JBVIGS010000010.1:0-165502 GCF_055570675.1 Streptomyces sp. NPDC031111 | reverse complement strand
CTCCCCCTCTCCTCCTCCGCGCATGGGCTTCTTCCCCCCCCCCCCCCCCCTCTCCCCCCTCCCCCCCCCCCCCCCCGGCGCCGTTCAGGGACCCGGGCCGGTCAGGTTCCGTCCTCGGGGAGGGCCGTCCCGTCCTCGACGACGTGCACCGCGGCCTCCTCCGCGCCGGCGGCGCCCCCGTCGACGCCCACGTCCTCGGCGACGGTCTCCTTCGTGGTGTCGGCGTGCGCGCCCTCGTCCGGGGCCACCAGACGTCCGGCGCGGCCGGTGCCCGACTCCGGGTCGACCGGCTCGCCCTCGCCGCCGGGGAGGTCGCCCACCTCGTCCCCGGCGGGCGCGGAGCCGTCCGGCACCTCCTGGGCCAGCCGCTGGTCCAGGGTCTCCCCGTCGTGCTGCTCACCGGCCGTGGTGCCGTACTTGGTGACGCCGAGGGGTTTCTCCGGCGGGGAGTAGCCCTCGTCGAGGGTGTCGTCGTAGGTCCGTTCGTCGAGGGCGTCCTGCATGTCGAGCGGCGCGGCGTCCTCCTGCTCCTCGTTGCTCCCGGTGGGCTGGTACGCGTCGTCCCCCATCGGTTCGGTGCCCATGGCTTTCCTCCCTGTCACGCTGCGTCGACTCGTTCGTCCCGGGTGGTGTCAGGTCCGCGTTTCCCGTCACGCGCTCCCTAACCTCGTGCGTCCGGTGACGGACGGCCTCCGCGCGGGGTCACAGGGGTGCGTTCGGCCCGTCCGGACGGGTGTGGCGCCGGTCGACCATGGCGAGGCTCAGCCGCCGCGTCTCGCTCTCGCCGAGCCGCTCGTAGCCGTCCTCGGTGATGACGGACACGACCGGGAAGATGCGCCGGGAGAGGTCGGGGCCCCCGGTCGCGGAGTCGTCCTCGGCGGCGTCGTAGAGCGCCTCCAGGGCCGCCAGGGCGGCCTCCTCGCGGGGCATGTCCGGCCGGTGGAGCTTCTTCAGGGCTCCCCTGGCGTACGGGGAGCCGGAGCCCTCCGCGTGGAAGCCGTACTTCTCGTAGCGGCCGCCCGCGGCGTCGAAGGAGAAGAGGCGGCCCCGCCCTCCCCCGGGGGCGCCGGTGTCGTAGCCGGCGAGCAGCGGGACGACGGCGAGGCCCTGCATGGCCTGGGCGAGGTTCTGCCGGATCATGGCGGCCAGCCGGGTGGCCTTCGCGGAGAGGGTCATGGGGATGCCCTCGATCTTCTCGAAGTGGGCGAGTTCGACCTGGTAGAGCCGGACCATGTCGAGGGCGATCCCCACGGAGCCGGCGATCGCGATCGCGGTGTGGTCGTCGGCGGGCAGCACCTTCTCCAGATCGCGCTGGGCGATCAGGTTGCCCATGGTGGCCCTGCGGTCGCCGGCGATCAGTACGCCGTCGCGGTAGGTGAGGGCGAGGATCGTGGTGCCGTGCGGGACCTCCGCCGCGCGGACGCCCTCGGGCAGGGTGCGGGTGACCAGCAGCTCGGGGCGGTGGGCCGCCAGGAACTCGGTGAAGGACGAGGTGCCCGGAGTGAAGAACTCCTCCCCCAGCCGCCCCTCGTGATCGCTCATCGCCATGCCGCTTCCCCCCTTGTTCGCCACCACGCGCACCGACAACACCCGACTCCTACCTGGACCGGGCGGGCGGGAAACCCGGCGCCGTCACCCCGGACCGTCCGGCCCGGGCGCCGGGGCGACCCGGACCTGGAGGTCGCCGATCCGGTGGACGGGCCAGGAGCGGGCGTACCCGGGCGGGGTGCCGCCGGGGCCGGTGAGCGCGGCGACCGGAACGCGCTCCGCGGTGCGCAGGATCTCGGCGGCCGTGGTGTTCTCGTTGTTCCCGGCGGTGGAGCCGGAGGAGCAGCCGGTGTAGTACCCGATGGGGATCGCCTCGTGGCCGGTGATCAGACAGGGCGGGCGGACGCCGAGCCGGTGGAGCTCGTCGGCCGTGCGGGCCCAGTCGCGACGGCTGTCGATGTTGCGGTCGACGGTGTGGACGAGCACGGTCAGCTGCACCGTGAGATGGCCGACCAGCCCGAGCGCGACCAGGGCCCTGACGGCGGGCCGCCACTTCCCGCGCGGCGCCGTCACCAGGTACCACAGGGCGTCGGCGACCGGGATCGCGAGCAGGGCGTAGGCGGGCTGGAGGAAGCGGGGCGCCGCGTATTCGATCATGAACAGGTACGGCAGCGCGGCGGTCGTGGCGCAGGCCAGCGGCACCAGGGTGCGCAGGGTGCGGCGGGCCCGCACCGCCACGATCAGCCCGAGGACGACGAGCAGCGGCAGAACGAACCACCACAGGGTGATCACCGGGTGGGGCATCGATCCGGTGCACGGCCGGCACAGGGCGCGTCCGCCCAGGCTGCGCAGTTGGTCGTCGACGGCGATGTGCCACCCCAGCCCGCCCTGGACGCGGGAGGCCTCGGCCAGCCGCTCCCCCAGCCCGCCGAACGCCGTGTACGCCTCGACCACCCACGGGACCGCTCCCGCCGCCAGGCCGCCGGCGAGGGCGAGCAGTGCCCGCCGGTGCCGGCCCGCCAGGGCGAGCACGAGCAGCGGCACCGTCACCCAGACGGCGTCGGTGGGCCGCATCCACGCCATGAGCGCGGTCCCCGCCGCCATCCCCCACAGTGGGCCGACCGCCGAGGGGTCCGCGCGGTGGCGCAGGAAGCAGCCGACGGCGGCCAGGGCGCCGATGGCGACCCAGTGGTTGGGCATGGCCTGGGGACCGTAGAAGAGGGTCACCCACAGGGACGTGAAGAAGGCGCCGGCGGTGACCAGGACCCGGGTGGGGAACAGGCCGCGCCAGGCGTGCAGGGCCAGGTAGAGGGAGAGGCCGGAGAGCAGGGCGAGGTAGACGCGCAGCAGCGCGGTGGACTCGGACCAGGACGCGACCGGCGCCACCAGCAGGGACACGCCGCGGGAGCGGGGGGCGCTGAAGAAGGCGGCGGGGTGGTGGGAGGTGACCTGGCTGATGTACACGATCTCGTCCCAGCCCAGACCCAGCACGGGGCGGACGAGGGCGAGTTGGGCGAGCGCGAAGACCGCGGCCAGTACGGCGAGCGGCCTGCTGACGCCGGTGTGCCGGGAGCCTCCCGGTCCGGACCGCTGCTCGCGTCGCCGGGTACCGGCGAGCAGGGCACCGGTGCCGTCGGTCATCGTCCGTCCCTCGTTCCCGCGCGTCATGGGTCCCGGGTTCCTCGGTCCGTGCGTTTCCAAGGACCGAGGACGAAGGAGACCGGCTTCCGGAAAGCACGGACAAACTAACCCGCGGACGACGGGCCCGCAGGGCGGAATACGGCCAACCGCCTCATCCGCCCCGTCCCCGCCGCCGGTTCCGGCGGGGATTTCGACGGGCTCCGTCTCGGCGCCGGGTGATCACTTCGCACCCCCGAGTTCGGCCAGGTCCGTCACGACCCGGTCGGCGCCGTGCGCGTACAGCGCGTCGGTCTGTCCCACCCGGTCCACGCCGACGACGTACCCGAAGTGCCCGGCGCGGCCCGCGTCCATGCCGGCCAGCGCGTCCTCGAACACGGCGGCGCGGGACGGCTCGACACCGAGGTCCGCCGCGGCGGCGAGGAACGTGTCGGGCTTGGGCTTCCCGGGCAGCCCGCGTTCGGCGGCGACCACACCGTCGATCCGTACGTCGAAGAACCCCTCGGCGTCGATCGAGCGCAGCACGTCACGGCAGTTGGCGCTGGAGGAGACGATCGCGGTGCGCAGTCCCCGGGCGCGGACGGCCTCCAGATAGCGAAGGGTGCCTGCGTACGCCTCCACGCCGTCGGTGCGGATCCTCGCCAGCAGCAGCTCGTTCTTGCGGTTGCCGAGGCCGTTCACGGTGGGGGCGTCGGGCGGGTCGTCGGGGTGTCCCTCGGGCAGCCGGATGTCGCGGGAGGCGAGGAAGGTGCGTACACCGTCGGCGCGCGGGCGGCCGTCGACGTGCTCGTCGTAGTCGGCGTCGGTGAAGGGTCGGAAGGCGTCGCCGTCCCGCTCGCGGAGGAAGGCGTCGAACATGTCCTTCCAGGCGGCCGCGTGGACGACGGCCGTCTTCGTGACCACGCCGTCGAGGTCGAAGAGGCAGGCGAGGATGCCCTCGGGCAGACCCAGATCCGTCATACGGGACACCGTTCCCCATCCGGGCACGGAACGACGAGTGGCGCGGGCCACCTGGCGCAGACCGCCGGCTTCCCCGGTGACACACTCTGTGCCGTGGCACCGACCTTCGACGAACTCCTCCGGCGTGCCCGCGCCCTCCCGCGCGACGGCCG
This sequence comes from Streptomyces sp. NPDC031111, assembly GCF_055570675.1. Taxonomy (NCBI): domain Bacteria; kingdom Bacillati; phylum Actinomycetota; class Actinomycetes; order Kitasatosporales; family Streptomycetaceae; genus Streptomyces; species Streptomyces sp. NPDC031111. The sequence continues at coordinate 161,264 of NZ_JBVIGS010000010.1, read as the reverse complement.
GCGCGCGATCCTCGGCATCGCCGGCAGCCCCGGCGCGGGGAAGTCCACCCTCGCGGAGCGGCTGGTGCGGGAGCTGAACGGCACCGGGGAGCCGTGGGCCGCCCAGGTCCCCATGGACGGCTTCCATCTCGCCGACGCCGAACTGGAACGCCTCGGCCGCCGGCACCGCAAGGGCGCCCCCGACACCTTCGACGCGGCCGGTTACGCGGCACTGCTGCGGCGGCTGCGGGAGGAGGCGTACGACGAGGTCGTGTACGCCCCCGGCTTCGAGCGGGTGCTGGAGCAGCCGATCGCGGGGGCGCTCCCGGTGCCGCCTGCCGTCCGGCTGGTGGTGACGGAGGGCAACTACCTGCTGCTGGACGCCGGTGCCTGGGCCCGGGTGCGGCCGCAGCTGGACGAGGTGTGGTTCTGCGTCCTGGACGAGGAGGAGCGGCTGCGGCGGCTGATCGCCCGCCACGAGGAGTTCGGCAAGAGCCACGCGGAGGCGGTGGCGTGGGTCGAGCGCAGCGACCGGCTCAACGCCGAGCTGGTCGCGTCGACGCGGGACAGGGCCGACCTGGTGGTCCGGCCGCCGGAACCGGCTGGACGGGGTACGGCCGGATGACGCAGGCTCTTCTACCGTGATCAGAGAAGCCACCGTGCACGACGTCCCCGAGATCCGCGCGATGATCCGTGAACTCGCCGCCTACGAGAAGGCCCCCGAGCAGGCCCGGGCCACGGAGGAGCAGCTCCGCGCGGCCCTGTTCGGCCCGCACCCCGCCGCCTCCGTACTGATCGCCGAGGACGACGACACGGGCTCGGTCATGGGGTTCGCGCTGTGGTTCCCCCGTTTCTCGACCTGGACCGGGACGCGCGGGATGCATCTGGAGGACCTCTACGTCCGCCCGCACACCCGGGGCGCCGGGCACGGCAGGGCACTGCTCGCGGCCCTCGCGGCGATCTGCCGGGAGCGCGGGTTCGAGCGCTTCGAGTGGGTGGTGCTGGACTGGAACGAACCGGCGATCGCGTTCTACAAGGCACTCGGCGCGGAGCTGCTGGAGGAGTGGACGGTGTGCCGGCTGACCGGCGCGCCGCTCGAGGAACTCGCCGCGCGGGCCCCGGTTCTCGGGCACCGGAAGTCCTCGGTGCCCGGGTAGGCGGCCTGCGGTGGGCATCCGCCGCTCGAGAAGCTGGTGATCGCCACTGGGGCCACCGACCCGCACCTCGGCTCGGTGTTCGACGGCGACCGGGGCGAGTTGGGGCGGCGTCTGCTGTACGAGTCGGGCAACGGCCCACGGCGGCGGCGCGCCTGCCGGTGATCGTCCTGACATTGCTGTTCGGGCTGGTCGCGTTCGCCTTCGCCCGGAACCGGCCGAGGGTGCCGGTGCGGTGGCCGCGCTCGCGCTGTACCGCCTCTCCCCCGACGTGATCGCCCACGGCTCGCCGGCCACGCCGGACGTGCCGGCCGGCCGGGTTGATCGGGATCGGCGCCACCGGCGCTGGCCCGCGCCGTCAGAGCGGCCCCGGCTGCCCGGCCCGCTGGAAGCCGTCGGCGCTCACATGCGGCATCACGCTGCTCGCCACGCGGTAGCGGCCGTTGGGGACCTCCTCGGCGGAGCGGTGGACGTGCACGGCGAGCGGGCCCGCCCATTCGTAGCCGTGGCGGGCGGCGTGCCGGGCGAGGCGGTCGGTGAGCGCCTGCCCCACGCGGCTGCCGTGCCGCGTCAGTTCCTCGTGCACCGGGGCGGCCAGCTCCACGTCGTAGGCGTTGGGGACCATCACCCGGCCGGCCCGGCACACCACCGCGTTGCTGTCGCACTCGCGCCGCAGGGCGTCGACGAGTTCGACCGGCTCCCGGCCGAACATCCGCGCCCACAGCGCCTCCCATCGGTTCTCCAGGGCCTCTTCCAGCGCGCTCAGGGCGCCCATGTTTTTCACCTGCCGAAACGTAGTCGCGTCGAGGGAACGGGAGGGGTGGTGCGGGGTCAGCGTTCCTCGAAGTCCTCGGGTCCGATCTCCGCCTCCTCCAGTGCCTCGCGCATCGTGCGGCCGGTGCCGCCCCGGGTGCGCGTCTCGTTCTCCTCCTGTCGCTCGACGACGTCGTCGGTGTCCCGGGTCTTCGGCCGGTTCTCCTCGGGGACGGTCATGTCCGGTGGCTCCTGGTGTGTCAGGGGGTTTCTGTCTCGCTGTGTCGGCGGGTTCCCACGGACGCCGCGGATATCCCCGGTGAAGCGGTCCGTCGCTCTCCCGGAGAAGCCTGGTCACCACGGTGGGTGGGCTATGTTGAACCCTCGTGGGAGACGAAGGAGGCGCACCGGTGCGATCGCCGCAGCAGGCACGCGCACAGGCATCCGCGATCACCTCGGGGAAGGCGGGCCAGGACACGGAGGTGTCCCCGACGGCCCAGCTCCGCACGCTGTTCGACCGGCCCCGGCTCTCCCCCGGGCAGCGGCGCATCGCCCAGTATCTGATCGAGCACATCACCGAGGCGGCGTTCCTGTCGATCACGGATCTCGCCGACCGGGTCGGGGTGAGCCAGCCCTCGGTGACCCGGTTCGCGTCGGCGGTCGGCTTCAGCGGTTACCCCGCGCTGCGGGAGAAGCTCCAGTCGATCACGCTCGGCACCCGGGCCGGGGGCCCCGCCGAGGAGATCCGGGGCAACGAACTCCAGGCGGCGGTCGACGCGGAGATCGAGAACCTGGAGAACCTGCGGCGGGACTTCGCCGACGCCGACCGGTTCATCGAGGTCGGCCGCCGGTTGTCCGCGTCCACGCCGCTCACCGTGCTGGGACTGCGCATCTCCGTCTCGCTGGCCGAGTACTTCGCCTACGCCGCCCGCCGTATCCACCCCGACGTCAGGCTCGTGACGCTGGGCGGCAGTGTCGCCTACGACGCGCTGCTCCAGTCCCGTGAGGCGGGCGGCACCTGGGTGCTCGCGTTCTCCATGCCGCGGCACGCCCAGGAGACGCTGACGGCGGTACGGGTGGCGCGCAGCGCCGGGCTGAAGGTCGCGCTGATCACCGATCTGGCGCTGGGCCCGATCGCGGACGAGGCGGACGTCACCTTCGCCACCGGCACCGGATCACGGCTGGTGTTCGACTCGTACGCCGCGCCGGGCGTGATGTGCGCGGCGCTGCTCCAGGCCATGACGGACGCGGATCCGGAGCGGACACAGGCGCGGCTCGACGAGTACGAGCGCGTCGCCGACGAGCACCAGTTCTTCCTGAGGGACTGAGCCCCGCCCCGGCCGGGCGTCCCACCGGAGCGCCGATCGCAGCACGCATGAATGTTTTCATACGTCTTGCAAACCACATGGCATATATAAATACTGCTCACGCGACCCGGCCGCTCAGCACCGGGCGCCTTCGCGAACACCCGAAGCCGCCGGCTCCTACCCGCTTCGGAGGTCAGGGTGTTCAGCCGGGCTTCCCCTGCCCGGCTCCTCGTGGCGGCCCCGGTCATCCCCTAGGCCGGGGCCGCCCCATCCCGTCGTCCACGCCGGCGGCGCCGCACACCCGGAAGCGATGATCATGCCCGTGACCACCACGCGTCTCAGTCCCGACTGGCCCTGCCAGGTCAAGACCCCCGGCAGCTACGACTGGGAACGCTCGGCGGCCAAATGGCTGCGCGAGCTGGTGCCCGCGCGCTACGCGAGCTACCCGGCGTTCATCCGGCACCCCGTCCTGCTGGCCCGGCACGCCCAGGTCCAGGTCGAACACGAGATCCGGGTGGCCCGCACGGCACTCCAGACGGCCCGGGCAGACCTGCCCCGGATGGGACTGCGCGAAGGGGTCATCGAGCACACGATCAAGCTCTACGCGGCCGAGGTCACGCAGCTCCAGCACATCGCCCGCAGCGTGCGGGCGGTCACCCAGGCCCTGGCCGAATCCGGCCGCTGACCAGCGGACCCCGCCGGGCACGCGCCGTCCGCGCCCCTTTGATCCGGGCTGTTCCCGTTTGATCCCGGCCCCTCCCGGAATCCGGGCGAACAAGCCGGTCAACGAACCCGGAGAGGTGTGCGATGCTCATCGCGTGATGAGGGAGCCCATTGTCCCGGTGGACCCCGGAGCCGCGCCGGACCTGGTGGAACTGACCAGGGTCGTCGCCCGGCAGCGTGCCGAGATGGACCGGCTGCGCGAGCAGGCCGCGACCTCGGCCGTCGTGGAGCGGGCCAAGGGCGTCGTCATGGCACTGGACGGCTGCTCCACGGAGGCCGCGGCCGAGACGCTGCTCCAGCGCGCCAAGGCGGCCCGCCGCACCCTGCTGGAGGAGTGCTGGATCACCCTGGGAGCCATGGCACCCGCCCGGCCCGGTGAGCCGGCCGGCCGGCCGGCCGAGGAGACCGGGGGCGCGGCACCGGCCCCCGTCGAGGCCGACCCCTCGGTGGCATCCCCGGCTCCCGACGACGTGGCCGCCGCCCTGGGCCGCCTCGCCCGGCTCCTCGTGCGCACCGGCACACCCCAGGAACTGGCCCGGTGCCTGCTGGAGCATCTCGGGCCGGACCTGGGCGCCGACTCCGTCATGATCTACGCCCGCCGGCCCGGCGGCGGCGCCGAACTGCTCGGGCACGCAGGTGTCGACGAACGGCTGGCCGCCCGGTGGAGCCAGGTGCCCCCGTTCAGCGGGGTCGCCGTGCTGGACGCCCTGGAGGCCGGTGAACCGCGCTGGCTGGAGGACTTCGCCGCGGACAGCGCGCGGTACCTGCTGATCGGCGATCCGCCCGGACGATGGCGGTCCCGGGCCTGGCTGCCGGTGCCCGCCGGGGACGGCCGCGACCTCTGCGTCGGCGTGCTGCGCGAGCGCCCCGGCGCCTTCACCCCGCGCGACCGCACCCATCTGCGCGGGGTCGTCCGGCTGTGCGCCGGCCGGCTGCGCACCTTCTCCGCCCCCTCGGAGCCGGCCGCCGGCCCGCTCCCCGACGCCGTGGGGGCGCTGTTCGCGGTGCTGCCGGTCGCGGCGTTGCTGCTGACCCCGCTCCGTGGCGCCTCCGGCGGGCCCGAGGACTTCCGGGTCGAGGCCGTGACGGCACAGGCGGCCGACCTCCTGGGCGGCAGCGGGTCCGACCCTGCCGGGCGGCGGCTGCGTGAGGTGTGGCCCGAGGTGACGGACACGCCGGTGTGGCAGGGCTGCCTGAACACCCTGGCCGGCGGGGAGACGTACGAGAGCGAGCCGTTCGCCCATCAGGAGGTGGCGCACGGCGTCACCGAGTTGGCCATGTACACGGTGCGGGTGACCCCCCTGGACGACGCGCTGCTCGTCACCTGGGTCCGGCGCGCCTCGTCCGACCGGCAGGAGCAGCGGCTCGCCGACCTCCAGCGACTGGGAAACCTCGGCTGGGCGAACTGGTCCCTGGACACGTCCGAGGGGTCCTGGTCGACGCAGGTCTTCGCGATCCTCGGCCGGGACCCGGCGGACGGGCCGGTCCGGCTCGTCGACCTCCCCGGGCTCGCGCTGGCCGAGGACCGGCCCGCGCTGCGGCACGCCGTCGACGGCCTCCTCCACGAAGGGCTGCCGCTGGACGCCCCGTTCCGGGTCCGCGGCACGCGCGGCGTCCGGCATCTGCGTCTGGTCGCCGAAGCGGTGGCCGACATGCACGGCACGCCCGTTGAGGTGCACGGCGTCCTCCAGGACCTGACCGCGCGGCGCCGGGCCGAGCTCGCCCTGGTGGAGACCGAGCGGGCGATCCTCACCCAGCACGACGTCCTCCAGGCCGAGCGGACCCTGGTGGCCCGGCTTCAGAACGCGCTGCTGCCGCTGCCCGAGCGGGAGGTGAACCTGGCCGGGCTGCGCGTGGAGGTCGTCTACCTTCCCGCCCAGGCGGGCATCCACGTCGGCGGCGACTGGTTCAGCGCCATCGAACTGCCCGACGGCGACGCCCTGTTCGTCGTCGGCGACGTCGCCGGACACGGGGTGGACGCCGTCGCCACCATGGCCCAGCTGCGGTTCACCGCCAAGGGCATGGTCATCACCGGCTCCTCGCTGACCGGCGCGCTCGCCCGGCTCAACACCCTGCTGCTGCACTCCCGTGACACCCACGGCACGGCGACCATGATCCTGGCCCGCTACCGGCCCGCGGAACGGCGTCTGGTCTGGGCCCAGGCGGGCCACACCCCGCCCCTGCTGCTGCGCGACGGTGAGGTGACCTATCTCCGCCGCCCCGGCGGCATGCTGCTCGGCGGGACCACCACGCCGCGTTTCGAGGAGGCCGAGTGCCGCCTCGAACCGGGCGACCGGCTGCTGCTGTACACGGACGGCCTGGTGGAGCGGCCGCCGGAGAACATCGACGTGGGCCTCGCGCGGCTCGCCGAGGCCGTGGCGGCGCACCCCGGCGACGAGACCGGGTCCCTGGGCGCGCTGCTGGACGTGATGCTGGAGGACGAGCGCCGCGACGACGTGTGCGTGCTGGACATCCGGGTGCCGGCGGAGCGGTAGCGGGTCAGTCCCCCGCGGAACCGGTGCGCGACTCCAGCGCGAGCCGGGTGTCGTCGCCGTAGACGCCCGTCTCGTCGCCCTGGACGCCGTACCAGAGCTGGAAGCGCGCGACGGCCGCGGAGAGGGTCGCGTCGTAGCGGCCGTCGGTGGCACCGGACCGGTAGACGTCCGGGACGCGCAGCAGCCGCTGCTGGAGTTCGGTCACCTCGGGGCCCGAGTCGCCCTCGCTGAGGAAGCCCTGGCCGGCGGGGGCGCGCGGCGCCCCGGTGACGGTCGCGGTGGGTGCGGGCGCGGGTGCCGCGCGGTCGCCGGCGTCCCGTTGCGTGAGCAGGAGCGCGCCGCCGAATCCGGTCACCGCGGCGGCGGCCACGGCCAGTGCCAGGGCGGCGCGGCGCACTCCGGAGGAGGAACGGGACGTCGGCGGCGGCCCCGCGGGCAGGGGCGGGAGTCCCCGCGTCCGGTCCTCGGACCCGTTCGGCGGCCGGGGCGGCGGCATCGACTCGTTTCCGCCCCGCTGCTCCCGCTCGAACTCCCGGAACAGCTCCGCGAGGGCGTCGGTGCGGCGCGGGCGCAGGACCCGGATGGGTTCGAGGGGCGGTCCGTCGGGCGGCCGCCCGGGCTCGGACGGTGTCGTCACGTCGTCTCCTTCCGTGCCGCGCGGCGGAGTCGATCCGTCCGCGGGAAGGGATACGTGGCGGGGGCCGCGCGGGTTCAGTGCCCCGGGCCGGCGGAGTCCCGGAGGAAGCGGCGCAGGGATGCCGTCATGGCGGACACGAACGCCTCCCGGCCCGTGTCGTCGAGGGCGTCGAGGGACAGGTACGGATTGAGGTCCTCCAGTTCGACCAGCAGCAGTTCGCCGCCGGGGGCGCGGCAGGCGTCGACCCGCTGGATGCCGTGGTCGAGGGTGTTCCAGTCGATGAACGCCCACGCGAACGCCAGGTCGTCCGGGGTGGGTTCGTAGGGCTCCAGCTGCCAGCGCCGCTCGGGGTGCGGGGCGTGGAGGGCGTACTGGAAGTCGTGGTCGACGAAGTAGAAGGAGACCTCGTAGGCGAAGTCGATGTACGGCTGCACCAGGACGTCGCCGTCGACGAGGCCGCGCACCTCGTCCGCGGGGACGACGCGCAGCCCCATGGAGTCGGCGCCGAGCCTGGGCTTGACGACGTACCGCTCGGCGGCGGGCAGCCGGTGCAGGTCCTCCGGCCGGCCGACGGTGGGGATGACCGGACGGCCGGCGGCGGTCAGGTCGAGCAGGTACTGCTTGCCCGCCATGTCGCCGCGGCCGGTGAGCGGGTTGTAGACCGGCCTGCCGGTCGCCGAGGCGTGCTCGCGGAAGGCCTCGTAGGCGTCCCGGTACGCCAGGACGGGGCCGCTGTTGCGGACCACGACGGCGTCGAAGGCGTCCATCAGGGCGACGGCGTCCCGCGGATGGCACAGGGCGAGGTCGACGTGCTCGCGCAGCCGGGAGGTCAGGAAGATGTCCTCGTCGCAGTAGCGGCGCCCGCGGGCCGGGTAGGCCAGGTCGGTGACGTACAGGACGCGGGGGCGGGCGGGCGGCATACGGGCTCCTCGGAACGACGGTGGGTCGATCATAGGAACGACCCGCGCCCGAAGGCTCGGCGGTACCGGGTTCCTCACAGTCCTGCACTGAGTGCCATCCGCGCCCTCCCGGTGCTACGTTCCGTGCATGAGCTCCAGCGGTGCGGCGCCCGGCCGCGGTGACAGGGCCGAGAAGCCGCCGATGCGGGACGCCCTGGTCGCGGCGGCGTTCCGGCTGTTCCTGGAGCGGGGGTACGAACAGACCACGGTCGACGACATCGTGGCGCTCGCCGGGGTGGGCCGCCGGTCCTTCTTCCGCTACTTCCCGTCCAAGGAGGACGTGGTCTTTCCGGACCACGAGCGGTGCCTGGCCGACATGACGGCGTTCCTGGCGGCGGGCTCCGAGGACGACGAACCGGTGCGCAGGGTGTGCGACGCGGCCCGGCTGGTGCTGCTGATGTACGCGGAGAACCCGGCGTTCAGCGTGCAGCGCTACCGCCTGACCAGGAGCGTGCCCGGGCTGCGGGCGTACGAGCTGTCCGTGGTCTGGCGGTACGAGCGCGCACTGGCCGGATATCTGCGGGCGCGCTTCGCCGGCCTGCGGGACGGCATCCTCCGGGCCGATGTGATCGCGGCGGCCGTGGTCGCGGCGCACAACAACGCGCTGCGCTCCTGGCTGCGTTCGGACGGGAAGGGGGACGCGGAAGCCGCGGTGGACCACGCGCTGGAGCATGTGCGGGCCGCGTTCGGCGCCGCGCCCGTCGCATCGGCCGGCGAGGGGCCCGAGGACGTGGTGGTGGTCGTCGCGCGGCGGGAGGCGCCGTTGTGGCGCGTGGTGCAGGAACTGGAGACCGCGCTCGGACGCGGGTGACCCAGGGACGAACGGCCGTCGCATATTGAGGGTACGGAGTGCCTTTACGCCTGGCACTGAGTGCCATACTCTGTGGCTGTGCACGGTGGCACGGCGCACCTGCACGCGCGTGCCGGGTGACCGCGCACGCGGGATTTCCGGCCGAGTGCAGGGAGTTGACCAGCGTGTACCACCACTCAGGAAGCGTCGCTCAGCAGGCACCCGGCCCCGCGACGGGCGTCCTCGAACCCAAGGGCCCGGACCACGCGGAGGCCATGCTCTACCAGCGCTGCACCTGGTGCGGCACCGCGATGTACCACCGGCTGCTGTGCCCGGTCTGCCAGGGCAGCGACCTGCGCACGGAGCGCAGCGAGGGTGTCGGGACGGTCCGTCATTCCACGGTGCTGCACCGCAACACCCCGGCGGCACGCAATGTGTCCCTGATCGAGATGGCCGAGGGCTTCGTGGTGCGCGGCCGGGTCATGGGGCCGCCCATCGGCATCCACAGCGGTGACCGGGTGCGGCTGTCGACCGCGAAGGACCCGGTGCGGGGCGAGCCGGTCTTCCAGCTCGTCGACGAGCCGTTCCGGGCCTGGACCTGACGGACCGCCGGGCACGGCCCGGCAGGCGGGACTCAGAGGGTGACGCGGATGCCGACCGTGCCGTCCACGCCCCGGCGGAGGCGGCTGCCGAGGAGGGTCAGCCGGCCCACCAGGCCGTACTTGCGGGCGATCAGCCGCCGGTAGCGGGCGGTGGTGGCCGCGTCACAGATCTCCGCGGTGGCGGGAACCTGGTCACCGGTCGGGTTGCCGCGTACGTCGCACGGGCCGACGAGGACGTCGCCACGGGCGCGGATCCGCTTCACCTTCCACGAGTCGGCGACGGTCCACACCCCGAGCGCGTCACCGTCCCGCACCACCCACACCGGCGTGGCGACCGGCGTACCGTTCTTGCGGTAGCTGGTGACCAGCAGGTACTTCCCGGATCCGAGCCGGTTCGGCAACTCCTCGTCCATGCGGGAAGTCTAGGGGGTGTCTAGGCGGCCGGACGGCGGGCGACGAAGACGAACTCCCGGCCCGGGCGGTCGGGGGCGTCCCGTACTCCCTCCACCACGAAGCCGTGCGCGGCGAGGTCCGCCTCGGCCTCCTCCCGCTCGCGGAAGCGCAGCGTGGAGTCCGATGTCAGCACCGCTCCGTCCGCGGCGAACACATAGGTCGTACGGAACGTCACCAACGGGCCGTCCACGTCGGTCACCTGGTGCCAGTGCTCGACCGTGCCGACGCCGGGTACGTCCGTCCTGCCGTACGAGTCCTCCCGGGTCCACGCCTCCCAGGCCCGCCGGGCCGGATCCCTGGTCTCGAACACCAGTCGTCCCCCGGGCCGCAGTGCCGCGTGGGCGCCTCTCAGGGTGCCGTGCCAGGTGTCGGGACCGACGATGGCCTGGGCGACGTTCGCCGTCATGGTGGCCAGATCGGCGCGCAGCGGCGGCAGCGCCGTCGCGTCGCCCTCGATCCAGCGGACCCGTGCGGCGCCGGGTTTGCCGCGGGCCACGTCGAGGGAGGCCCCGGCGGGGTCGACACCGACGACCTCGATGCCGCGGTCGGCCAGCAGCAGGGCGAACACGCCTGTTCCGCAGCCGATGTCGAGCACCCGCCGGGCCCCGAACTCCTCCGCCATGCCGAGGTACGCGTCGAGGTCGCCCCGGTCGGGATCGAGCGGGTCGTAGACCGCGGCGAGCCGCGGATGACCGAAGCACTCGTCAGCCACGGGTGCCCTCGGCCCGCTCCACGGCGACCGCCATCCGCCGAACCGCCTCCTCGAGCACCTCGGGCGAGGCGGCGAGGTTCAGGCGCGCGTGGCCGGCGCCGCCCGTGCCGAAGGGCAGGCCGGGGGTGAGGGCCACACGGCCGTGCTCGAGGAAGGCACCGGCGGGATCGTCGCCCAGGCCGAGGGCCCGGCAGTCGAGCCAGGCGAGATAGGTGGCGTCGCCCGGCCGGTGGCGGATCGCCGGCAGGTGCTCGGCCAGGAGGTCGGCGAGCAGCCGGCGGTTGGCGTCGAGGCCGGTGAGCAGGGCGTCCAGCCACGCGGTGCCGTCACGCAGTGCGGCGGTGTGGGCGAGGACGCCGACATGGCTCGGGCCGTGGCCGACCTCCTCGGGCATCCGCGCCAGGTCCTCGGCCGCCTCCGGTCCCGCGACCGCGAGGGCGGCCTTGAGGCCGGCCATGTTCCACGCCTTCGACGCCGACATCAGCGACAGACCGCGCTCGCCGCCCGGCACGCTCAGGTAGGGCACGAACGGGGTGTCGCCCAGCACCAGCGGCGCGTGGATCTCGTCGGCGACGACCCGTACGCCGTACCGCTCGGCGAGGGCCGCCACGGCGGTCAGCTCGTCGGCGGTGTGCACGGTGCCGGTGGGGTTGTGCGGGCTGCACAGCAGAAAGGCGGCCCGGGCGCCGCCGGCCGTCACCCGCCGGAAGGTGTCCTCCAGGACGTCGGGATCGATCCGCCCGTCGGCGCCGAGCGGGGCCTCGGCCACCCGGCGGTCCATGTGCCGGACGAAGTCGTAGAAGGGCGGGTACACCGGCGGGTTCACCACGACCGCGTCCCCGGACCCGGTGACCAGCTTGAGCATCTCGACCACGCCCAGCATGACGTCGGGCACGATCGCGGAGCGCTCCACGGCGAGCCCGCCCCAGTCCCACCGTTTGTCCGCGAAGGCCGCCAGCGCCTCCGCGTAGGCGGTGCCCGCCGGGTAGCCGGTGTCGCCGAGCTCCAGCGCCGCGGTGACGGTGCGGACGATCGGTTCGGCGAGGGGTACGTCCATCTCGGCCACCCACAGGGGCAGCACGTCGTCGGGGTGGGTGCGCCACTTCATGCTGGTGCGGCGGCGCAGGGTGTCCAGGTCGAGGGCGCGCAGCGGATTCGGTTCACCGGACGTCTCGTGCGGGATCCTGGTCATGTGCACACGATAGGGGGCCGTGGCGTGAGTGGTCATCGGGAAAACGGGGCGGGCGCCGTCGGGGGCGGTGCGCCGCTGGAGATCGCCTGCGACGAGTCGGGGTCGGACGGCGAGAACCTCACCGGCGGGAACACCGATGTGTTCGCCCACGCCGGCGTGCGGGTGTCCGTCGCCGCCGCGGCCGGCGCCGTACGGGAGATCCGGGACCGGATCCGCTCACCGGCCTCGGAGTACAAGGCGACCCATCTGCTGCGGGAGAAGCACCGGGCGGTGCTGGAGTGGCTGCTGGCGCCCGGCGGGCCGATCCACGGGCGGGCCCGTGTGCATCTCACGGAGAAGGCGTTCTTCGTGGTGGACCGGGTGGTCGCGCTGCTGCTCGACGACCCCGGGAAGGACGACCCCGGGGAGGACGGCCCCGGTGAGGCGGTCGTCCTGTTCCGGGCGGGGCCCCGGACGTTCGGGACGGAGGGGTGGACGCGGTTCCTCCGCGCCGCGAACGAGGTGCTGCGGGTACGCGACGGCGGTGAGCCGGGGGCGTCCGTGGCGCGCTTCTTCGACACCGTGGACGAGCTGCGCCAGGGCCACGCGGGCACGCCGGCGGTACTGATCCTGGAGCGGCTCGCGGCGCGGCGGGAACGCGCGGAGGCGTACCGGGCGGGGCTGCCCGACGGGCCGGCCGCGTGGATACCGGTGCTCAACCCGCTGCTTCCGGCAATCGTCTCCACGGCCGCGTACTGGAGCGCGGGCGGGCGTCCCGTACGGCTGGTGCACGACCGGCAGAACCTCCTCACTCCCGAGCGCATCGCGTGGGTCGAGGAGACCGCCCGGCGGGACGGGATCGCCCTCGAGGAGGTGCGGCTGGTCGCCGCGCGGGAGGATCCGCGGGTGCAGCTCGCGGACTTCCTCGCCGGGATCGCCCGGAAGGTGGCCTCCGACGAGCTGAACGGCCGCGGTGACCCGGCGCTCACCGTGCTGCTGCGGCCCTATGTGGACGAAGCGTCCGTGTGGGGCGACGCCCGCAGCGCGGCCGTGCTCGGCGTGGGGGCCAACCCTCGTGCGCGAACAACGCGTTGACCCGTAGGTCGCGGATTCGACCGGGACCTCGCTGAACGCGCCGGGGCCCGGACCCGTATGGGAAGGGGGCCCTCGACTCGGGAGGCGCCCCCGCGGTGTTCGCACCGTGCCGCTGAGGTTCGGGAGCCACGCATGAGGCACGCACGACGACGGGTCGTCCGGCGAGTGACACGGCTGGCGGCCGTCGGCGGACTCCTCCTGGGGGCCACGATGGTCACGCACGCCGTCGCCAGTGAGCCCCGGGCGCCCGACGCCGTCCCGTACTCCACCGCCGAGGAGACTGCGGCGGCCGGACCGGGCGCCGGCCTGGTGGCGGAGCTCGGCACCTCGCGCACGGCGGGCAGCTGGATCGCCGACGACGGCGGGACGGTCGTCGCGGTCACCGACGAGGAGGCGGCGGCCGCGGTGCGGGGGGCCGGAGCCGAGCCGAGGATGGTGCGGCACAGCATGGACGACCTCAAGTCGGCGACGAGGACGCTGAGTTCGGCGCCGCGTGTGCCGGGTACGGCGTGGGCCATGGACTACCGGTCCAACGAGGTCGTGGTCCGGGGCGACAGCACGGTGTCGGCGGACGACTGGTCCGAGCTGACCGAAGTGGCGGACGGCATCGGCGGTTTCGTCCGTATGGAGCGGAGCGAGGGCGCGTTCACCACCCGTCTCAACGGGGCGCGGCCCATTCTGTCGACGGCCGGCCGGTGCTCGGCGGGCTTCAACGTGACCGACGGGAAACGGGACTTCATCCTGACGGCGGGGCACTGCGGGCCCGACGGGTCCGTCTGGTTCGCCGACGGCCGCGGCCGACAGGAGGTCGGGACGACGGTCCGGAGCAGTTTCCCCGGGGACGACTACTCGCTGATCGAGTACGCCGGCGGCCGGGCGGGCGAGGGCGCCGGGGTGGTGGCGGTCGGCGACGGCAAGGGCGTACGGATCACGGGGGTGGCGGATCCGACGGTCGGGCAGCGGGTGTTCCGCAGCGGCAGCACCAGTGGTCTGCGGGACGGCGAGGTGACCGCGCTCAACGCGACGGTGAACTATCCCGAGGGGACGGTCAGCGGACTCGTCGAGTCGAATGTGTGCGCGGAGCCCGGGGACAGCGGCGGCCCGATGTTCTCCGAGGGCATCGCGCTCGGTGTCACGTCGGGTGGCAGCGGTGACTGCCGGACGGGCGGTACGACGTACTTCCAGCCGGTGACGAAGGCGCTGGCGCAGCTCGGCGTACGGCTCATCGTGGCGCCCGGGGCCGACGGCGGCGCTGCGGCGCCTTCTCCGGCGCCGTCCGAGGCGCGGGGCGCGGCGGCTCCGGACGCCGCCTCGCCGGGGTCGTCGACTCCGGTGCGGGGCATCGTCCCGGACCCGTCGACGCTGCTCTCCCGGCTGGCCGACCCGCGCAACGTCGGTCCCGGGCTGCTGGTGATCGGGGGCAGCCTGGTCGCCCTGGTGGCGTCCCGCTGGATACGGGCGGAGCAGGACCGCAAGGCGTACCAGCGGCACTATTCCGCGATGTGGGGCTGAGCGGGCGGCCGGTGCGCCCGGTCAGCCGACCGTGAGCAGCACGGTCGCCAGACCGGCTCCCAGCAGCCCGGCGGCCTGCCGCCGGGAGACGTGTTCGTGCAGGACACCGAGGCCGAGGACGACCGGGAGGGCGGGGTAGAGGGAGGCGAGGACCACCGCGACGGCGAGCATCTGCCGCTGGGCGGCGAGCAGGTAGAGGACGAGGCCGAGGGCGGCGCCCGCGCCGATCAGCAGGGCCTGGGCGCACGGCCGCACCGGCAGCCGAACGGTCTCGGGGCGGCGGAGGGCGTCGGGGAGCAGGACGAGGACCGCGGCGACGCGGCCCGCGGCGACCGGCCAGAGCCCGCCGGCGGGATCGGCCTGGCCGAGGGCGACGTACTGCACGGCGACGCCGACGCTGGCCAGCAGCCCGTCGGTGGCCTCCCGGCCGACACGGGTGCCGCCGCCGGACACCCACCACAGCGCGGGCACCGTGACGGCGATGCCCGCCCAGGCCAGGACGCCCGGTCGGTCACCGAGGAGGAGGACACCGCACAGGACGGACAGCGCGACCCCCGTGACGGCGCTCACGGGAACGACCACGCTCATCGCACCGTGACTCAGGCCACGGTTGAGGAAGCGCATCGCCGTGGCGCTGCCGGTGCCGGACAGGGCGCCCCAGAACAGGTCGGAGCCGGCGACCGCGTCGGCGGGCAGGAGGAGGGCGGCGCCCGTGGCGAGCAGCAGCCCGCCGATCTGGCCGAGGAAGGTGACGGCGGCGTGCGGAACGCGCCGGGACAGCAGGCCGCCCGCGAAGTCGACGATGCCGTAGCAGAGGGCGGAGGTCAGTGCGAGAAGGGCACCCATTCGCTCACGGGTGCCCAGCCGACGGGACGCGAAGCCGGGGCCGGCTGCGAACCGCTCAGGCGGCCCTGGCCGGCTGCGGGAGGGCTGAGGCCCATTCCTGGACCAGGCGCTGGTACTCCTCGCGCTGTTCGACGCTCAGTGTCCCGCCCGACCGGAGCCACAGGGCCCGGATCTCCTCGTTGACCTCGGCAGCCGATCGCTCGGAGGAGGGTTCAACAGTGGTGGACATGCCGTGAAGCATACGGCGCCGGACGTGAAGACGCTGTGAGTAATCGCACGCTCATCGGACATTTCCGACAGTGTTGCTGATCACGTCCATCTGCCAAGCAACGTGGGCGAGTTCACACCCGGAGGGCGCCCGGCCGGCCGGGCGCCCGCGGGGATCAGGTGCCCGGCTTGCGGCCGTACACGTAGACGTCGTCGCCGTTCTTCAGCAGCGACCAGTACTTCTTGGCCTCGGTCTTCGTCATGTTGACGCAGCCGTGTGAGCCGGGCGGGTTCCACATGCTGACACCCGCCGAGTGGAAGGCCTGGCCGCCGTCGAAGAACTGGCTGTAGGGCATCGGCACGTCGTAGATGGTCGAGACGTGGTCGATGTTGCGCCAGTAGATCTTCTTCAGGCCGGTGCGGGTCTCGTACCCGTCGCGTCCCGTGCGGACCGGGACCGGACCGTGGACGAGCTTCTTGCCGTCCTGGATCCAGCTGAGCTGGAGCGTCAGATCCACACAGGCGATACGCCCCTTGTTCGTGGGGCACTTGCCCGACTTGTTCGGGTTCTTCCCGACGGCCTTCTGCTTGTTCATCAGGTCCATCACGCCCCAGGTCACGGGACCGGCGTACCCGATGTTCGGCGTGATGCCGTGCTTGGTCTGGAAGGCGCGAATGGCCTTGCAGTCGGCGGCGGACTGCTTGCCGTCGACCGGACGGCCGAGGAACTTCTCCACCTTCTTCTGGTACGGGCCCGCCGAAGTGGTGCAGCTCGCCGCCTGCGCCGGTGCCGCGCCGAGCGCGAGCGTGAGCGGGGCCACCAGCGAGGTGACCCCGAGCACGACAGCACTCCGTCTACGTATATCCCCCATGGTCCGTTTTGCCTTTCCGCAGAAGTGAGCGCATGGCCTGCGCACTCTGCCAGGTAGACGACCCAACGGGAAAATCGGTTGTAAGGGCGATCGGACCGTTATCAGGACGGTTCGCCGGCTCCCGCGCCGCTGAGCGCCTGCCGGAACCCCGCGTTGACCGCCGTGATGCCGCCGTCGACGACGAGGGTGGTGCCCGTGATCCAGGACGCGTCACGGGAGGCGAGGAAGGTCACGGCGGCCGCGATGTCCTCGGGTTCGCCGACCCGGCCGAGGGGATACACGCGCCGGGCCGCCTCCAGGTCGTCGTCCCTGCCCGCCCAGGCGCGTGTGCGGACGGTTCCCGGTGCCACCAGGTTGACCCGCACCCCGCGGGGCCCCGCGTGCCCGGCGAGGGTGCGGGTGAGGGAGACCAGGCCCGCCTTGGCGGCGCTGTAGGCGTGGTTGCCGAAGTCCTGGAGGCCGTTGACGGAGCCGACGCTCACGATCGCGCCCCGGCCCGAGGCGGCGAGGTGCGGGAGTGCGGCGCGGCAGCAGCGGTACGCGCCGGTGAGGGTGACGTCCAGATCCGCGGCCCACTCCTCGTCCGTCTCGTCCTCGAAGCGGGGCGCGTCCGGTGTGCAGTGCGCGGCGTTGTTCACCAGGACGTCGAGCGACCCGAAGGCGTCCACGGCGTACGCGACGGCCGCCTCCACCGAGGCCCGGTCGCCCACGTCGCAGGCGTGGGCCTCGGCCCCCAGCCCCCGCTCCCGCAGCGCCGACGCCGTGCGCTCCGCCTCGTCCGGGTCCACGTCGGCCACCAGGACCCGCGCGCCCTCACGGGCGAACCGCAGGGCGGTGGCCGCGCCGATGCCGCGTGCCGCCCCGGTGATGAGAACCCCGTACCCCGCGAAACGCTCCGTGTCCGTCGTCATGGGGTGAAGGTAGCCGCCGCGTGATCACCACGGCAGAGGGCGGACACGATCAGCGGTAGCCGGTCACGTCCGCCGGCCTGCCCGCGTCCTGGACCTCGACGAGGTAGCGCCAGGCGTCGGGGCGGCTGCCGTCGAGGTCGGTGAATCCGTACTCCCGGGCGAGACCGCCGCTGGAGAGGGAGGCGCCGTTGAGGCGGGCCACGTCCGGGTCGGCGGCGAGGGCGGCGACGGCCCGTCCCACGTAGCGCGGGGTCTCCGAGATGGCGAAGTGGGGGACGGCTCCGAGGGCGTCGCGCCAGTTGTCCTCGCGTACGCCGAAGTGGTCCAGCATGATCTCCGAGCGCAGCCAGCCGGGCGTGAGGGCGACGGCCGTGGCTCCGCGCGGGCCGAGTTCGTGGGCGAGGGCGAACGCCATGCGCAGGACGGAGGACTTGGCGAGGTCGTAGAAGAAGGAGACGCGATAGGTGTCGCGGTTGTAGTCGGCGGTGCCGTCGGTCATCTCGACGACCAGTCCACCGGGGGTGCGCAGCAGCAGCGGCAGCGCGTGGTGGCTGGTGACGGCGTGGGTCTCCACGGCGAGGCGCAGCAGGCGCAGGCCCTTGTCCAGGTCGTGCTCCCAGACCGGCGCGTCCCATTCGAAGAGCGTCTCGCCGCCCCAGATGTCGTTGACGAGGACGTCCAGGCGGCCCTGTTCACCGGCGATGCGGTCGACGAGTGCCTTCACCTGCCCCGGTTCGAGGTGGTCGGTCGGCACCGCGATGCCCCGGCCTCCCGCCTCGGTCACCAGGTCGGCGGTGTCCTCGATGGTCTCCGGGCGGTCGTACTCGGAGCGGCGGGCGCGGGTGGTGCGGCCCGTGACGTAGACGGTCGCGCCCGCCGCGCCCAGTTCCACGGCGATGCCCCGTCCGGCGCCCCGGGTCGCCCCGGCCACCAGCGCGACCCTGCCCTTCAGCTGCTCCGACATGTACGGCCTCCCGTCACCGAATCTCTCCGCTGTCGCTTCGAGCGTGACGGGTAAGCCGGACATCCTCTGTCACCTTTTTCGCGCGGGTCACCCGGGCGGGCCTCTCAGTGGCCCCGCGCGATCCACTCCTCCAGGTGCGGGGCCTCCGCGCCGATGGTGGTCGGGTCGCCGTGGCCGGTGAGGACCTTCGTCTCGGGCGGGAGGGTCAGCAGCCGGTCCCGGATCGAGTCGATGATCGTCGGGAAGTGGCTGAAGGAGCGGCCGGTGGCGCCGGGCCCGCCCTGGAAGAGGGTGTCGCCGGTGAAGACGGTCCCCAGTCCCGGGTCGTACAGGCAGACCGCGCCCGGCGCGTGTCCCGGGGTGTGCAGCACGGTGAGGTCGGCGCCGGCGGCCTCGATCACCTGGCCGTCGACCAGCCAGGAGTCGGGGTCGCGGTCCGGGTGGGTCTGCTTCCACAGCTGGAGGTCGTCGGGGTGCAGCCAGATGGTGGCGCCGGTGCGCTCGGCGAGGGCGGGGGCGGCGTCGATGTGGTCGTTGTGGGCGTGGGTGCACACGATGGCGGTCAGGCGCCGGTCCCCCACCGCCTCCGCGATGGCGTCGGCGTCATGGGCGGCGTCGATGACGACCGCCTCGTGGTCGTCGCCGACGATCCACACGTTGTTGTCGACGTCCCAGGTGCCGCCGTCGAGGCTGAACTGCCCGGAGGTGACGAGTCGTTCGATGCGGGCGGTCATCACAGCACCACCACCGAACGCAGCACGTCGCCGCGGTGCATCCGCTCGAACGCCTTCTCCACCTCGTCCAGTTGGATGGTCTCGGTGACGAACGCCCCGAGGTCCAGGCGTCCCTGGAGGTGGAGGTCGATCAGCATGGGGAAGTCCCGGGAGGGCAGACAGTCGCCGTACCAGGAGGACTTCAGGGAGCCGCCGCGGCCGAAGACGTCCAGCAACGGCAGTTCGAGCTTCATCTCGGGGGTGGGCACGCCCACCAGGACGACCGTGCCGGCCAGATCGCGGGCGTAGAAGGCCTGCTGGTAGGTCTCGGGGCGGCCGACGGCCTCGATGACGACGTCGGCGCCGAAGCCGCCGGTGAGTTCGCGGATCGCCTCGACGGGGTCGGTCTCCTGGGAGTTGACGGTGTGGGTGGCGCCCATGGAGCGCGCGGTCTCGAGCTTGCGGTCGTCGATGTCGACGGCGATGATCCTCGCCGCTCCGGCCAGCCGGGACCCCGCGATCGCCGCGTCCCCGACGCCGCCGCAGCCGATGACGGCGACCGAGTCGCCCCGGCCGACGTTCCCGGTGTTGATCGCGGCGCCGATGCCGGCCATCACCCCGCAGCCGAGCAGCCCGGCGACCTGCGGGGAGACGGCGGGGTCGACCTTGGTGCACTGTCCGGCGGCCACCAGGGTCTTCTCAGCGAAGGCGCCGATGCCCAGGGCCGGGGAGAGCTCCTGACCGGTGGAGGCGAGCGTCATCTTCTGCTTCGCGTTGTGGGTGTCGAAGCAGTACCAGGGCCGCCCGCGCAGACAGGCCCGGCACTTCCCGCACACCGCACGCCAGTTGAGGATCACGAAGTCGCCGGGCGCGACGTCGGTGACGTCGTCGCCGACCGACTCGACCACGCCCGCGGCCTCGTGGCCGAGCAGGAAGGGGAAGTCGTCGCTGATGCCGCCCTGTTTGTAGTGCAGATCGGTGTGGCACACCCCGCAGGCCTGGACCCGGACGACCGCCTCACCGGGGCCGGGATCGGGCACGACGATCGTCTCGATCCGCACCGGCTCGTCCTTGCCGGGTGCGATCACGCCGCGTACTTCCTGCGCCATGCTGCTGACTCCTTCGTCGGCCGGTGTCCGTTCCCCCGACCCTACGCGGGAATGATCGCTTCCGCCGCCCGCCGTGCGGCGGGTCCGCCCGGGCGACGTAGCCTGAACGTCCGTCCGACGCCGAGGGGGGCTGACGTGAGCATCGCAGCAGAGGATTCCGGCCCGCCCGCATGGCGGCTGCTGCTCGGGTATGTGCGGCCGCACCGGTGGGCCCTGCTGGGCGGCGCCCTGCTGTCGCTGTTGACCGGGGCGACGGGGCTGATGCTGCCGCTGGTGGCCCGGGACCTGATCGACGACCTCTCGGGCGACCGGGGGATCACGGGCGCGCTGCTGCTGATGTCGGCGCTCGTGGTCGCCAACGCGGTGCTGGGGGCTCTGGGTTCGTATGTGCTGCGGCGCACCGCCGAGTCGGTGGTGCTCGGGGCGCGGCGCTCGCTGTCGTCGTATCTGCTGCGGCTGCGGATCACCGCGGTGGACCGCAGTGAGCCGGGCGATCTGATGGCCCGCATCACCTCCGACACCACCCTGCTGCGCGAGGTGACCACGGACTCGCTGGTGGGGCTCGGCACGGGTGGTCTGACCCTCCTCGCGACCGTGGCGCTGATGGGCTTCGTGGACCCGGTGCTGCTGGGCGTCACGCTGGGCGTGATCGCGCTGGCGGGGACGGTGCTCGGCGTGATCGTGCCGCACATCAACCGGGCCTCCCGGCAGGCGCAGGACGCGGTCGGTGTCATGGGAGCCTCGCTGGAACGGGTGCTGGGCGCGCTGCGCACGGTGAAGGCGTCCGGTGCCGAGCCGCGCGAGGAGCGGGCGCTGCACGAGGCCGCGCAGGAGTCGTGGCGGCAGAGTGTGCGCGCCGCCAAGTGGTCGGCCGCGGCGGGCAACACGGCCGGGCTGGCGATGCAGATCGCGTTCATCACGGTGCTCGCGGTGGGCGGGGCGCGGGTGGCGACGGACGCCATCGACATCGGCACGCTGGTGGCGTTCCTGCTGTTCGTGTTCTATCTGATGGCGCCGATCCAGCAGGTCGTCGGCGCGATCACGCAGTACCAGACGGGCAGCGCCGCCCTCGCCCGGATCCAGGAGGCGCTGCGGCTGCCCGCGGAACCGGCGGCCGGGCCCGCGGGGTTGCCCGCGCCCGGCGAGGCGCCCGCCGCGCTCGCCTTCGAGGACGTGCGCTTCCGGTACGCAGACGACCTGCCGTACGTCCACCACGGGGTGACGTTCACCGTGCCCGCCCGGGGCATGACGGCGTTCGTGGGCCCGTCCGGCGCGGGCAAGACCACCGTGTTCTCCCTCATCGAGCGGTTCTACGATCCGGATTCCGGCGTGATCACACTGGACGGGCGGGATCTGGCGGACTGGGAACTGTCGCGGCTGCGGGCCGCCATCGGGTACGTCGAGCAGGACGCGCCGGTGCTGTCGGGCTCCCTGCGGGACAACCTGCTGCTGGGCAATCCCGAGGCGGACGAGGGCACCCTGACGCGGGTGCTGAAGACGACCCGGCTCGACGGTCTGGTGTCCCGGCTGCCGGACGGGCTCGACACCCTCGTCGGGCATCGCGGCACCAAGCTGTCCGGCGGTGAGCGGCAGCGGGTCGCGATAGCCCGCGCCCTGCTGCGCCGGCCCCGGCTGCTGCTGCTCGACGAGGCCACCTCGCAGCTGGACGCGGTGAACGAGGCGGCGCTGCGGGACACCGTCGCCGACGTGGCCCGTACGACGACGGTCCTGGTGGTCGCGCACCGGCTGTCCACGGTGACGACGGCCGACCGGATCGTGGTGATGGACGCGGGCCGGGTCCGTGCCGTCGGCACGCACCGGGAACTGGTGACCACCGATCCGCTGTACGCGGAGCTGGCGGCCACGCAGTTCCTGGCGGCGGCCGAGTGAGCGGCGCGGAGGGCGCGGGGCCGGGCTTGCCCTGCCCGCCGGGCCGGAGGACGCTCGTAGGAGAGGCCGTCCCGGCCCGCCGGAGCCACGGGCCGCGGCCTCGGAGGAGGTACGTCATCATGACCACCGCGGCACACCCCGTCTTCGGCACCGACACGCTGCGCCGGGGCATCGAGGCGGACACGTCGGCGACGCTGATGTCGCTCTACGCGGACGACGCGGAAATGCGCATCGTGGACCGCAACACCCAGCCCAGCCACCCCAAGGTCCTGCACGGCCGGGACGAGATCGCCGCCATGCTGGACGACGTCTACAGCCGCGACATGACACACACGCTCGAGGCGTGCGTCGTCCAGGGAGATCACGCCGCCTACTGCGAGAGCTGCCGGTACCCGGACGGGGTGCGGGTGCTCTCGGAGTCGATGCTCACGCTGCGGGACGGCAAGATCACCGGGCAGGTGATGATCCAGGCCTGGGACGAGTAGGGCCGACGGCAGGGACGTTCACCGCGTCCAGGCCCGGTACTGCATCACGTCGCCCGCGCGCACACGGTACTCGGGCTGATCGGTGGTGAACGTCTGCTCCAGGCCCAGGACGGCGCCCGTGGACGGGTCCAGGATCAGCATGTGGCGGACGCCGGAGCCGCCGTCGTACACATGGGCCTGGCCGGGCCGGCCCAGCCGGTCCGTCACCTCGCCCGCGGGCCGCAGCCCTTCGGCGTCCGCCAGCAGCCGGGCGAGCGCGGCGGACTCGCGGGCGCCGAGTGTCCAGTGGTCCAGCAACTGTGCGGTGGAGTCGAGGAGTTCGGGCCTGGAGTGGGCGACCTCCTGCCCGCCATCGGGGCACAACTTCCGCACCCTGCCGCGGATCCGCAGCGAGTCCCCGGCGTTCGACCTGCACCACACCCCGCCGCGGCCGGTGCGGGAGTTGAGCGTCCGGTGACCGGCGGGAAGGGCGCCTCCGTGGACATGGAGGCGCTGCTCAACGAGACCGAGGGGCACCTCCTCGTCGATGCGGCCCGCGCCGAGGCCCGTACGGCCGCGGCCGATCTCACCGCCGGGCTCGGCTGGCTGACGGAGAGTCAACGGGACGAGGTGGACCGGCAGTTCACCGAGCGGTATCTGGCGCTCAGCCGGACGTCGTGGCGGCGCACCGTGGAGCGGGCCGAGGAGCTGCGGGCGCAGTACGAGACGCGCTACCGGCTGCTGCGACGGCGACTGCTGGGCTGCACGCTGCTGGGCTGCGCCCTGGCCGTCGGGTTCGCTCTCGTCGCCCTGTCCGCCGCTTAGGTCCTGTCGGCGAGGGTGCTTCGTGCCGCCGCCACGAAGTGCTCGACGAGGGCTGAGGGGCGGGAGGCGTCCCAGGCGAGGGCCACCACACCGGGCGGGACATCACTGACCGTGACGTAGGAGATGTCGGGGCGGGGGAAGACCGCCGCCACCGACTCCGGCACCAGCACCACGCCGCGTCCGGGCCGGACGTACGCCAGGATCTCCTCCATGTCGTGGACGTCCGGACCGTGCGGCGGGTGCGTGCCGTCGGGGCGGGGATCGGCGTTCCACACGGCCGACCAGGCGGGTTCCGCGCCCGCGTACCGGAGCAGCGGTTCCTCCGCGAGGGCGTGCAGATCGAGGGCGTCCTTGCCGGCCAGCGGGTGACGGTCGGGGAGGACGGCACTGAGCCGTTCCCGGTACAGGGGCAGCAGGTTCAGCCGGTCGGAGTCGACGGGCAGGCGGACGAACCCCACGTCGGCGGTGCCGTCGAGCAGGTCCTTCGACTGGGCCCACCAGCGCAGGCGGACCAGTTCGATGCGCACCTCGGGGTGGCGCGCCGAGAAGGCGTGCAGCGGCGCGGTGATCTCGGAGCTGAGCATGAAGCCGACCTTGAGCAGATGCTCGCCCGTGGCGATGCGCCGGGCGCGGTCCCGGGCGGCACGGGCGGCGGCCAGCAGGGCCCTGGAGTCCTGGAGGAACTGCTCGCCCGCGGGGGTGAGCGCGACCTCGCGACTGCTCCGGGTGAACAGGGCGACGCCGAGGTCGTGCTCCAGCTGCTGTATCTGGCGGGACAGGGCGGGCTGGGTGACGTGCAGGGCGGCCGCCGCCTGCCCGAAGTGCAGCCGTTCGGCCACGGCGACGAAGGAGCGCAGTCTGCGCAGATCCAGATCGACCGGCTCGCCGCTCATGTCGCCCGCCTCCCGGCTTCCTGCGTCGATGCGCCGCCGTCATCGTCCGCGCCACAAGAAGCATTGGACCCCTGGGGAACGGCGCGCCACGCTGGTCACATGCCGCGAAGGGCGTGATCCCCGCGGTCGGGCCGCTGCCTCCCGACCGGGTGTCCTCCCACCGTATCCCGCGGCGCCGACCGCGGGCGGCCTCCGTTCGCCCGCCCGGAACTCCCGGAGGATGTCCGTGATGCGTGCCGCCGTCGCCACCGGGGCCGGTGCCCCGCTCGCCCTACAGGATCTCGACGTCCCGGAGCCCGGTCCGGGCGAGGTCGTCGTCAAGGTCACCGCCTGCGGTGTCTGTTTCTCGGACCTGAACCTGCTGCGGGGCCACTACCCGTTCGCCCGTTTCCCGGTCGTGCCCGGTCACGAGATCACCGGCGTGGTGACGGCCGTGGGCGCCGGCGTGACCTTCCCCGAGGTCGGCACCGCGGTGGGCGCGCAGTTCCTGTACGACTCGTGCGGGCACTGCGACTACTGCGTGCGGGGCGACCTGATCCTCTGTCCGGGCAAGGCCGTCACCGGTGTCGTCGCCGACGGCGGATACGCCCAGTACGCGCTGCTCAAGGCCGGCTTCGTCACCCCGCTGCCGGCGGGTCTGGACCCGGTGGCCGCCGCGCCGCTGATGTGCGCGGGGCTGACCGCCTTCAACGGGCTGCGGCAGGGCGGGGTGCGGGCCGGCGCCCGGGTCGCCGTGGTGGGGGCCGGGGGCGTGGGCGGTCTCGCGGTGCGGTACGCCGTCGCCATGGGGGCGCGGGTCGCTGTGGTCGGCCGGTCACGGCGCGGCGAGGACCAGGCCAAGGCGCTGGGCGCGGAGCTCTTCGTCGCCGCCCGGGAGACCGACCCCGCGCAGGCGCTCAAGGCGTGGGACGGCGGCGCGGACCTCGTCCTCAACGGCGCTCCGTCGACCGAGGCGGCCGCCGCCACGCTCGGCGGTCTGGCCCCCGACGGGACGCTGGTCCTGTGCGGCTACGGATCGGAGCCGCTGGTGCTGCCGACCATGCCGATGGTGCTCAACCGGCTGCATGTGGTGGCCTCGCCGTCCGGCTCACCCCACGACCTGCGCGACACCCTGGCCTTCTCCGCCGCGCACGGCATCCTGCCGGAGGTCACCCCGATCGGTCTGGACGAGGCGCCGGCCGTCCTGGACGCGATGGCCGCGGGCACCGCCCGGGGCCGCAGCGTCATCGCCTTCGCGTAACGACCCGTTCCCACCCCTCCCCCGTTCCCCGCCACTCGTCAGGAGTGCGAGATGTCCCACGTCGTTCTGGTCACCGGCGCCTCCAGTGGTTTCGGCGCGCTGACCGCCCGTGCCCTCGCGGACGCCGGGCACACCGTCTACGCCGGTATCCGGCAGACCACCGGGCGGAACGCCCCGGCGGTCGCCGAGGCCCGTGCGCACGCCGCCACGCACGCGGTCGACCTGCGCACCGTCGAACTCGACGTCTCCAGCCAGGAGTCCGTCGACGCGGCGGTGCGGACCGTGACCGCCGAGGCCGGACGGATCGATGTCGTCGTCCACAACGCCGGCCACATGGTGCTCGGTCCGGCCGAGGCCTTCACGCCCGAGCAGCTGGCCGAGATCTACGACACCAATGTGCTGTCCACCCAGCGGGTCAACCGGGCCGTGCTCCCGCAGATGCGGGCCCGCCGGGACGGACTGCTGGTGTGGGTGGGCTCCTCCAGCACCTACGGGGGCACTCCCCCGTATCTCGCCCCGTACTTCGGCGCCAAGGCGGCGATGGACCACCTGGCGAAGAGCTACGCCGTCGAGCTGTCCCGTTTCGGCATCGACACCGCGCTCGTCGTCCCCGGCTCCTTCACCTCCGGCACGAACCACTTCGCCCACGCGATGCATCCACGGGACACGGCCACGGCCGAGGAGTACGAGGGCCTGTACTCCGGTCTGATGGACGACATCGGCAAGCGGCTCGCCGCCCTGGCGCCGCCGGACGCGGACGTGGCCGAGGTCGCCCGCACGATCGTCGCGGTCGTCGACACGCCGAAGGGCAGCCGGCCCTTCCGCGTCACGATCGACCCCGTCGACGACGGCTCCGAGACGGTCAGCGATCTGGCCGACCGGGTCCGCACCGAGTTCTACGCCCGCATCGGCTTCCCCGACCTCCTCACCACCCGAACGGCCGAGGGCACCTGATATTTGTCGTGTACGCGCTCTTGTGGCCGACGGCTCCCTTCCTTACTTTTCAGTAAGTTGAATCTCAGAGCACGCGCTTCCGGATTCTGGAGAGAGCCGTCATGCCGGTCCGCAGAACCAGGCACCTGTACGCCATCGCCGCAGCGCTCGTCCTCACCGTCACGGCACCCACCGCCGCCACCGCCGCCGAACCGTCCGCAGGCTCCTCCGCGCCCCTGCGCGAGGTGCTGTTCGTCGGCAACAACTGGGACGGCACCGCCGATGTCATCGAGTCCTCCGGTGACTTCGAGCGGCTCGGCCGGATCGACGTCGTCCCCGACAAGGCCGAGCGGATGGCCGAGATCAACGCCGACCCGATCCACTGGATCTACTTCATGGCCATCCGCAACAGCGTCGGCGAGGGGCACGACCAGTTCGTCGACGACATGTACTCCACCCCGGACGGCACCTCGGTGGTGGTCTCCCGGCCCAGCTTCGCCGACGTCGTCTCCCTCGACCTCGCCACCGGACGGGTCAACTGGCGCTTCCCCGTGTCGGGTTACCGCTCCGACCACATGGCCGTCTCCCCCGACGGCAGGCGCGTCGCCGTATCGGCCTCGACCTCCAACACGGTGCACGTCCTGGACATCGGGACCGGTGAGGAACTCGGCTCCTTCAAGACCGGCGACAAGCCGCACGAGAACGTCTTCAGCCGGGACGGCAAGTACATCTGGAACATGTCCATCGGCGAGGTGAACACCGCGCTCGACGCGACCTGGCTGGACTGGACCAAGGGCGACCGCCGTGTCACGGTCGTCGACGCGACCACCTTCGAGCAGGTCGAGGTGATCGACATGCGGGAACGGCTCGACGCCGCCGGCCTGAGGAACCACTCGGACGCGGTGCGCCCGGCCGCCTTCTCACCGGACGAGTCGAAGCTGTACTTCCAGGTGTCGTTCTTCAACGGCTTCTTCGAGTACGACGTCGCCACCGACCGGATCACCCGCACCAAGACCCTGCCGAAGAACCCGGCCACCAGCGACGACCGCACCACCTGGGTCAACGACTCCCGCCATCACGGCATCACCATGAAGCCCGACGGCACCAAGCTGTGCGTGGCCGGCACCATGGACGACTACGCGACCGTCGTCGACCGGGCGACCCTGGAGCAGGGTCCGCTCGTCGCCGCGTCCAAGCCGTACTGGGCGACGGTCAGCGGTGACGGGAAGTCCTGCGTGGTCTCCGAGAGCGGCGCCGACCGGGTCACCGCCATCGACTTCGCGACCGGTGAGAAGACCGTGTCGGTACCCGTCGGGGACCATCCGCAACGGGTGCGCCTCGGTCATGTGGAGGCCGGCTGGCCGGGCACCTCCGGGAACTGACCGGGGCGGGCCGGGCGGCTCTCAACCGCCCGCCCGGCGCACCACGTTGAGCAGGTACTCCCTCCGGTTCAGCGGGTTGTGGTCCGTGCGCGGGCGCCGGGGCACCGTGCCGTGCGTGACGGGCGCGTAGTGCCCGAAGGCGCTCTCCAGCTCGCCCTCGCCCCGGGTCAGCCCCGGCAGCCGCTGCTCCAGCTCGTGCACCCGCGCCGCGGGCACCGTGCCCTCCAGGACGCAGAGTTCACCCCGGGTCCGCGTGGTCCGCGGTACGGCGCCCAGCCCGGACAGCACCGGCAGCAGGGCGCCGAGGGTGTCCGCCGGGGCCTCGAGACGGAAGCGGTGCATCGGCCGGCACACCACGGTGCCCGCCCGCCGCAGGGCCTCGATCAGCACGAGCGGGGTGAGGCCCCGGAAGTCGGCCCCCGTGCTCGACATGCTCTTGTCGAAGCCCTGGTGGGCGTGGCTCTGCCGGGGACAGTAACCGGAGTGGGTCATGGTGACCGTGCAGTCGGTGACCCGCCAGCCGTGCAGCCCCTGTTCGAGCGTCTCGCGCACGGTGTCCTCGACCGCCTTGAAGAAGGCGTACGGCATCGCGCCCAGCTCCACCTCCAGTCCGAAGTCCACGCCCGAGCCCGGCGGCGCGGGGTCGACCCGCAGGCCGACCGTAGCGAGGAACGGGTTGGCGTCCTTCTTGACGAACTCCACGGCCGCCCCGGTGCCGGTCGGCCGCTCGACGCACAGCGGCGTCGTCCCGCGGAAGGTCACGTCGAGCCCGTACTCCTCGGCGAGGGTGGCCTGGACGACCTCCTTCTGGACCTCGCCGTAGAGCGACACGGAGGTCTCGCGCCGCCGCTCGTCGTGGCGCACGGCGATCAGCGGGTCCTGTTCGGCGAGCTGGGTGAGCGCGAGGTGCAGCGCCCCCGGGTCGGCGTCCGGTGCGGGCACGACGACGGTCTCCAGGGTGGGCGGCGCGAAGAAGCGCCCGTGCTCCTCGCGGGGTTCGCCGATCGCGTCGCCGACGCGGATGTCCGCCAGTCCCCGGAGCCGGGCGATACCGCCCGCCCGCACCGCGTCCGTACGCGTGTCCGTACCGTCGGCGAAGACGCTGATCCCGGTGATCCTGCCCTCCGCCCCACGGGTGCCGCCGAACGGGACCCGGTCGCGGGTGCGCAGCGTGCCGGAGAACATGCGCGCGTAGGCGACCTTCTCCCCCGCCGGCCCCCGCTCGACCTTGAACACCGTGCCGGACGGTGGGCCGTCGGGGTCGCCGTCGGCCGGGGGGAGCAGTTCCTTGACGCCTGCCAGCAGCGCGTCGACGCCGGCACCGGTGATGGCGGAGCCGAAGAAGACGGGGTGGACGAGGGCCCGCCGGGTCTGCTCGACCAGGGCGGCGCGCAGGTGCCCGTCCGTGAGGGTGCCGTCCACGTAGGCCGCGAGCAGGTCGTCGTCGTGGTCGGTGAGGACGTCGAGGGCGGCCGCGGAGCCGCCCGGCACGAAGTGGGCCTCGGGTGTGCCGAGCGCGCCGGTGGTGCCCATGGGCACGATGGCCGGAGTGAGGCGCGCCGAGACCGAGCGGAGCAGCTCCGTCTCCCGTGCCCCGCGCCGGTCGATCTTGTTGACGAAGAGCAGGGTCGGGATGGACAGCCGCCGCAGGGTCCGCATCAGCACCCGCGTCTGCGCCTGTACGCCCTCGACGGCGGACACGACCAGCACGGCCCCGTCGAGCACGCCGAGCACGCGCTCCACCTCGGCGATGAAATCGGGGTGACCGGGCGTGTCCAGGAGGTTGACCGTGACGTCGTCGAGCGGGAACGAGACGACGGCGGACTTGATGGTGATGCCCCGCCGCCGCTCCAGCGCGAGGGTGTCGGTGCGGGTGCTGCCGTCGTCGACGCTGCCGATCTCGTCGATCACTCCGGCCGAGTGCAGCAGCCGCTCGGTCAGGCTGGTCTTACCGGCGTCGACATGGGCGAGGATTCCAAGATTGAGCAGGTGCACGAAGCGTCATGTCCTTCGGAGAGCGAGCCGATCCTTCCTGGGGGGACATGAACGGTGCGCGCATTGCTGCTCCTTGGTACCTCGGCTGTGTCGTCCCCGGCAGTGCAACAGACCGGCGGGGACGCCCGCAACGCATTAAGCCGGCACGGTGGGTGCGGGCGGGGCTCAGACCACTTCGAGGTTGGCCATCATGCCCATGTCCTCGTGCTCGGCGTTGTGGCAGTGGAAGAGGTAGCGGCCGCGGTAGCCGTCGAAGCGGGTGAGGATCTCCGCCGTTTCCCCGGGTCGCAGCGACACGGTGTCCTTCAGGCCGGCGTCGTGCGGCAGCGGCGGGCGCCCGTCGCGGGAGAGCACCCGGAACCCCGTCTGGTGGAGGTGGACCGGATGGTGGACGTCGGCGGTGAGGCGCCACACCTCCACTGCGCCGCGCCGGGTGCGGACGTCGGTGCGGGACGGGTCGAAGGGCCGCCCGTTGATGAACCAGCCCTGTCCCTGTTCCAAGTGCCCCGCGCGGAAGGTGAACTCGCGGACGGTGGCCGCCTGTGAACGCCGCCAGGTGGGCAGGTCGTCGGCGAGCGTCCCGGGGATCCGGCTGTGGTCGCGCGCCGTGCGCGCGACGTGGAACGCCATGACCTCTCGGGTGCGTGCGCTGCCGAGCCGGTTGCGCAGCCGCACCCGGGTACCGGGCAGCAGTCCGGTGAAGTCGACGACCACGTCGTACCGCTCCGCCGGTGCGAGGGGCAGGCTGGTGTGGGTGACGGGGGCGGCGAGCAGTCCCTGGTCGGCGCCGATCTGCACCAGGTCGAGGCGGCGTCCGTCGTCCGTGACGGCCTCGAGCCGGTAGTGGCGTGCGTTGGACGCGTTGAGCAACCGCAGCCGGTGGCGTACGGCGTCGACCTCGTGGACGGGCCACGGCGCCCCGTTGACCACGATCACGTCGCCCAGGACACCGGCCGCGTAGGGCTCCCTCACCCCGGGCCGGTCGCGCAGCTCCGGGTCGAGGGCCGGGTAGGCCAGGGACCCGTCGGCGGCGAACGCCCGGTCGGCGATCGTCAGCGCCAGTTCCCGCTCGCCGCGGGGCAGGTCCAGGGCGTCCTCGACCGCGTCACGGACGATGTGCATGCCGGTCAGGCCACGCCAGATCGCCGGGGCGGTGAAGTCCATCCGGTGGTCGTGGTACCAGAGCAGCGCGGCCCGCTGGTCGAGCGGGTACGTGTACTCGCGGGTCACCCGGGTCGTCACCGCGTGCGGGTCGTGGGCCATGTGAGCGCCGTGGGGGTGCCGCCGCCGGTGGGACGCGGGGTCGGGCCAGCCGTCCGGGAGGACGAGGTCGGTGGGGTAGCCGTCGGACTCGGCCGGTGTGCGACCGCCGTGCAGGTGCACCGCGGTGGGCACGGGGAGTTCGTTGCGGTGCCTCACGGTGACCGGCCGGCCGCGACGGGACTCGATGGTGGGGCCGGGGTAGGTGCCGTTGTAGGTCCACAGCGTCGTCGGCACGCCCGGGAGGATCTCCGCGGTCACCTGGCGCTGGGTGATCTCGTACCGGTCGGCACCCGCGGAGGTGACGGCCGGGGCCAGGACGGGCGGCAGCGGCAGCGGCACGGTGTACGGCTCGGGCAGCGGTACGGCGCTGCGCAGTTGCCTGCCGGTGGCCGCCGTCGCGGTGCCGCCGGTACCGCCCGCCGCGACCAGCCCGAGGGCGGTGCCGAGCCCGAGGACCCGGCGCCGCGTCAACTCCGTGCCCGGCGAGGCGTTCCGGCGGACGGTGCGGTCGGACTCGGTGCGGGCGGTGGTCAGCCCGCTGGGGGCCGGCTGGTCAGACATGGGTGCACTCCCGGCGCGACAGGCTCGCGCGTGCGTGGTGGGGATCGGTCTGCGGCGCGGAGCGCGCCGAGGGATGCGCGGCAACGATGTACCGGACAACTCGCCACATATTGCCCCGACACGGACACTGCGACCAGCACCGACACCACGGCGGCGCGGCCCGGCGCGGGGTGCGGTGGTGGCGCCGGCGGACGGGTGGGAGCGTGGTAGCCCGGGGAAGGAGCGGATCGTGCGTGACATTCTCCCTGTGCTCGGCCGCTGGTACGCCTCCCGCGTACCGTTCGGCCTGGCCACGGTCGTCGGGGTGAGCCGCAGCGCGCCGCGCGGTCCGGGCGCGGCGATGGCGGTCGGCCCGGACGACGAGGTGGTGGGCAGCGTCTCCGGGGGCTGTGTGGAGGGCGCGGTGTTCGAGCTGGCGCGGGAGGTCGTCGCCGACGGCGAGGCCCGGCTCGAGACCTTCGGCTACAGCGACGAGGACGCCTTCGCGGTGGGTCTGACCTGCGGCGGCGAGATCACCCTGCTGGTGCGTCCGGTCACGCCCGAGCTGGACCCGGCGTTCGGTGCCGTCGCGGAGTCGGTCGCCGCGGGCGAGCCGGTGACCGTGGCGACGGTGACCGGCGGACCCGCGCCGCGCGGTGCCGCCCTCGCCGTCTGGCCGGACCGGGTCGCGGGTGGCCTGGGGACGACCGGGCTGGACGCGGCCGTCACCGCCGACGCGCGCGGCGAACTGGCCCTCGGCGCCACCGGACTGCGGCACTACGGGCCACGGGGCGAGCGCCGTGAGGACGCGGTGGGTGTCTTCCTGCACTCCTTCGCGCCACCACCGCGCATGCTGGTCTTCGGCGCGATCGACTACGCGGCGGCCGTGGCCCGCATCGGGGCCTTCCTCGGCTACCGGGTCACCGTCTGCGACGCCCGCCCGGTCTTCGCCACGCCGCGGCGCTTCCCGGAGGGCGTCGAGGTGGTCGTCGAGTGGCCGCACCGGTATCTGCGCGACACCGCGACCGACGACCGCACCGTGATCTGTGTGCTCACCCACGACCCGAAGTTCGATGTGCCGCTGCTGGAGGAGGCGCTGCGCCGGCCGGCCGCCTACATCGGCGCGATGGGCAGCCGCCGCACCCACGCCGACCGCACGGAGCGCCTGGCCGAGGCCGGACTCACCGAGGGCGAACTGTCCCGGCTGCGCTCCCCGGTCGGGCTGGACCTCGGCGCCCGTACGCCGGAGGAGGTGGCCGTGTCCGTGGCCGCCGAGATCGTCGCACTGCGCTGGGGCGGCACGGGCGCGCCGCTCTCCGTGACGCAGGGCGCGGTCCATCCCGCCCCTCCAGCCTCCTGACTCCCGTGATTCCCACCGACGACACGACGGTGACCGGGTGGGGCGAACCCGTGAAACCGGGTGTGTGAGTCCGGCGGAGGAGGGGTAGTCGCCCGTTATCACCTCCGATCGTGGGAAGGAGGTCCGTGAGAGAGAGCAACTACTCGCAGCGCCCGGGCCGCTTCCACCGATACGAAGCGGCCCGGACCGTCAGCGCCGGGGCAGCCGGTGGAGTTCCACCTCCGTGAGCCGGCCCCCGGCCACCGTGGCTGTCATATAGGTGCAGTGGGGCTGCCGGCGGCGGTCCGTCGGCGATCCCGGGTTGAGCAGACGAAGTCCCGTGGGAGCGGTGGTGTCCCACGGGATGTGGCTGTGCCCGAACACCAGCACGTCCAGCTCGGGGAAGCGGGCGGCGCACCGGGCCTCCCGGCCCCGCGCCGGGCCCGTCTCGTGGACCACACCGAAGCGCAGCCCGCCGAGGTCCGCGTACGCGACCTCCGGCAGCCGGGCGCGCAGTTCGGGCCCGTCGTTGTTGCCGTACACGCCGACGAGTCTGCGGCTGCGGCTCTCCAGCAGATCGAGGGTGGCGGTGTCGACCCAGTCCCCCGCGTGCAACACCACGTCGGCGCGCGGGAGTTCGTCCAGCAGTGGCGCGGGCAGCCGCTTCGCCCGCCTGGGCAGGTGGGTGTCGGACATCAGGAGAAGTCGCACCAGCGAAGAGTAGGCGGGGTCGCGCCGCGGACGGCGCGCCACGCCTCAACCGACCGCGCGGGCGTTACGATCGGGCCACGCAAACCAAGCCCGCACGTTCGACGGCGAGAGATCCGAAGGGCCCGAAAATCCAGATGCCGGTCAAGGTCAGCGTCATCGTTCCCGTGTACAACCCGGGCGTCTACATCGAGGACTGCATTTCCTCGCTGCAACGGCAGTCGCTGCCTCCCGACGAGTACGAGGCGATCTTCGTCGACGACGGCTCCACGGACGGGACACCGGCCCGGCTCGACCGGCTCGCCGCCGAGGACTCACGGATGCGGGTGATCCACCAGGAGAACTCCGGCTGGTCGGGCAAGCCCCGCAACGTGGGGATCGACGCCGCGCGGGGCGAGTTCGTGATGTTCGTCGACAACGACGACTACCTCGGCGACGAGGCCCTGGAGCGGATGTACGACTACGGCGTGGCCAACGGCGCCGATGTCGTCGTGGGGAAGATGGCCGGCAAGAACCGCGGGGTGCCGGTGGAGCTGTTCCGCCGCAACCATCCGCGGGCGACGGTCGCGAACGCGCCACTGATCGACAGCCTCACCCCGCACAAGATGTTCCGCCGGGAGTTCCTCGACCGTATCGGGCTGCGGTTCCCCGAGGGACGGCGACGGCTGGAGGACCACGTCTTCGTCACCGAGGCGTTCCTGCGCGCGGACAACGTGTCCGTGCTCAGTGATTACGTCTGCTACTACCACATCCGGCGCGACGACGCCTCCAACGCCGGCTTCCAGCGCTTCGACCCGGTGGGGTACTTCAAGAACCTTCGGGAGGCGCTCGACGTCGTCGAGCGGTACACCGAGCCGGGGCCGGTGCGGGACCGGCTGTTCCGCCGCTGGCTGCGGGTGGAGATGGTGGAGCGGCTGCGGGCCCGGCGGCTGCTGGGGCTGCCGGACGACTACCGCAGGGAGCTGTTCGCGGAGATCCACGAGGTCGTCGTCGAACGGTTCGGCCCGGGGGTCGCGGCCGGGTTGCAGCCGACGCAGCAGGTCGTCGCCGCCCTCACCGAGGCCGACCGGTACGACGACGTGGTGGCGTTCGCGGAGTGGGAGGCCGGTGTCGCCCCGACGGCGACACCCACGGGCGTGGAGTGGCGGAACGGCACGCTGCACCTCGGATTCACCGCCGAGTACACCTCCGCGCGCGAGCCGATGACCTTCCCCGCGGACGCCGCCCGCACCCCGCTCGCCGACCCGCCGAAGGACGTCGAGGAGGCGGTGGCGTGGGTCGGCGCGGAGACCGCGGCCCGGTTCCCCCAGGCCACGGCCGATCTGCTGCTGCGTGAACGGTCCAGCTCCGCCCAGTACTTCCAGCCCGTGGAGTTCACCCGGGAGACGGTTCCCGTCGAGGGCGGCGAGCGGGTGCGGCTGGTGCTGCGGGCCACCGCGACCGTCGATCCGGCCGGGCTGCCCGGCGACGGGGTGTGGGACGCCGTCGTGCGGGTCAAGCTCGGCGGCTGGACCAAGGAGTGCCGGCTGGGCCCCGCCCCGCGTGCCACGCGTCCCGAGCCGTACGCGGGTGTGGCCGGCGGCCGCGCGGTCCTGCCGTACTGGACCGAACCGCACGGGAACCTGTCGCTGGAGACGGGCGTCAGGGGCAGGCGGATCGGCCTGGACGGTGTGCGGCGGCCGCATGTCACCGTCTCCGGGACCCGGCTGAGCGCCCGACTGCCGCTGCACGCTTCGGGCAGTGCCCGGGTGGGGGTCCGGTTCAGCTCCTCCGGCAGGGCGCTGCACGCGCCGGGCACGCTCAGCGGCGCTCCGGACGGACCCGGTTCCCTGCTGGAGGTCACCCTGCCCGCGGGGCTGTCCCGGGGGATCTGGCGGGTCGCCCTGAGCCTGGACCCGGATGCCGCGCGCCCCGGCCCGGCGGCGCTGCCGTTCGCGCTGCGCGCCGCCGGCGGCAGGATGCTGGTGGTGCCCGTCCCGCGTCCCGGCGCGGTGCGGAAACTGGTACGGACCGCCCGACGGGCACTGCGTGCCGCCCGTGCGAGGGTGTCCCCGCTGGTCGGCCGAATGCGGTGACGGGGCGGGCCGGGGCGGAGCGCCCATAGGAGTGTCCGCAAGTCGCGTCGTCCGCCCGGAGGGCGGGCCTCGCGGCGTCTGGTGCGTGCTCCAGGGGTCCCCCGACCGACGGCTGGGGAAGTACCGGGCGGACGCCCGCGTACTGGTCGTACTCGGGTGTCCGCCCGGTGCGGCGAGAGGGCGTGCCACCGTCCCGGGGCAGGCGCGACTGTGCGGACACGCCCTGGGCCCGCCGTCCTCGTGCGAGAGCTGCCGCGCGGGCCCCGAGGGGCCGCGCGGCAGGGGGCTCAGTGGCTGACGCCGACCTGTTCCAGGGCACGGCGCAGGGGCTCCCAGCCCACGCGTCGCGGCAGGCCGCGGTTGCGGGCCGGGGCGAGCGCCCGCCAGAACCCGGCCTCCAGCAGCGCCTCCGGGGGCACCGCCCCGGCCCGCTCCAGGATGGCCTCGGGCACCTTCTGCGGGTCGGGCACCTTGTACTCGGTCATGATCTCGTCGTACTTGTCGTGCAGCACCGTGTTGGCGGGGTCGGCGCCGAAGATGACGAGCTGGCCGGTGGGCTGGGTGTCGACGAGAACGGTCACCAGGTCGGGGCGGTAGCGCGCCAGCACCTCGGTGATCTTGTAGACGTCGCCGGTCCAGGCGGTGGTGTGCCGGTCCCGGGCGGCCTCGTCCACGCTGCGCGGCAGCATGTCGTCGAGGACGATCACGCTCGACCAGTCGGAGTGCTTCTCGACGTTCATGAAGTCGCGCAGGGCGTACTCGAACAGGTGCATGCCGTCGATGAAGGACAGGTCGAGCGTGGTGCGGCGCCAGTGCCCGATCGGGCTCCGGCCCCGGCGCAGATTGCGCAGGGGGTGCCGGCCGCCCTTGAGGTGGGCCAGCGGGTTGTCACGGGCGAAGAAGTCGTCACTGGTGGCCTTCACCAGGTGGACGTCGCACTTCAGCTCCGAGACCACCTTGAAGGCGGGGTCGACCGCGATGCTGGGGACGCGTGACAGGCGCAGGCTGCGGCCGTCGTTGACGCCGATCTCCAGGTAGTTGCGGTTGGCGCTGACCTTGTGCAGTTCCCGGAGGAACTCATGGCGTTTCACGAAGGGGACTCTCCTTGCGGATGCGGGGCAGTGCTTCGTGCAGGGCGGCACGCCAGTCGCGCGGTGCGGGCAGGCCGATCTCCTGCCGGCGGTCGTGCGCGAGGGCGCTGTACGCGGGGCGCGGCGCGGGCCGCGGGAAGGCCGCCGTGGTGGTCGGCCGTACCCGTTCCGGGTCGGCGCCGATCAGTCGGAACACCTCCCGGGCCAGGTCGTACCAGGTGGCCTCGCCGGAGTTGGTGGCGTGGAAGACGCCGTGCGTGCCGTCGCCGAGGCGGGGGCCGAGGTCGGCCAGGTGCTCGGCGACGTCCGCGCTCCAGGTGGGCTGCCCCCGCTGGTCGTCGACGACGTCGACGGTGGGGCGGCGAGCTTCGAGACCGATCATCGTCCGCACGAAGTTAGCGCCGTGCACCCCGTAGAGCCAAGCGGTGCGCACGATCGCGCTCTCGCCGGGCAGTTCCTCCCGTACGGCCCGTTCACCGGCGAGCTTGGAGCGGCCGTAGGCGGTGCGGGGGTCGGTGGGGTGGTTCTCGGGGTAGGGGGCGGTGCGGGTGTCGCCGGAGAAGACGTAGTCGGTGGAGACGTGGATCAGGCGGGCGCCGTGGGCGGCGCAGGCGCGGGCGAGCAGGCGGGGTCCCTCGCCGTTGACCAGGGTGGCGCGTTCCTCGTCGGTCTCGGCGTCGTCGACGGCCGTGTAGGCGGCGCAGTTGACCACCAGGTCCGGGCCGTGCCCGGCGAGCGCCCGGTCGGCGGCGCCGGGGCGGGTGATGTCGAGGGCGGTGCGGTCGAGGGCGGTGACCTGCTCACCGCGCCGGGTCAGTGCGGCGACGACGTCCCGGCCGAGCATCCCGCCCGCGCCGGTGACCAGCCATCTCATGTCCGCTCCCCGGTGATGCGCCGCTTGAGCGGTTCCCACCAGGCGCGGTTGTCCCGGTACCAGGCGACGGTCTCGGCGAGGCCCTCGCGGAAGTCGTGGCGCGGGCGGTAGCCGAGTTCGTCGCGGGCCTTGGTCCAGTCGACGGAGTAGCGCAGGTCGTGGCCCTTGCGGTCCTCGACGTACTCCACCATGTCCCAGCCGGCGTCGCAGGCCTCCAGGAGCAGGCCGGTGAGTTCCTTGTTGGTGAGCTCGGTGCCGCCGCCGATGTTGTAGATCTCGCCCGCGCGGCCCTTGGTGCGGACCAGTTCGATGCCGGCGCAGTGGTCGTCGACGTAGAGCCAGTCGCGGACGTTGAGGCCGTCGCCGTACAGCGGGACCTTCTTGCCGTCGAGGAGGTTGGTGACGAAGAGGGGGACGACCTTCTCGGGGAACTGGTGCGGCCCGTAGTTGTTGGAGCAGCGGGTGACGCGGACGTCCAGGCCGTGGGTGCGGTGGTGGGCGAGGGCGAGCAGGTCGGAGGAGGCCTTGGAGGCGGAGTACGGGGAGCTGGGCGCCGGCGGGTGCTCCTCGGTGGCCGAGCCCACGGCGAGGGAGCCGTAGACCTCGTCGGTGGAGACGTGCACGAAGGTGCCCACGTCGTGGCGGACGGCGGCGTCGAGGAGGACCTGGGTGCCGACCACGTTGGTGAGCACGAAGTCGGACGCGGTGCGGATGGAGCGGTCGACGTGGGACTCGGCGGCGAAGTGGACCACCTGGTCGGCCTGGGCCATCAGTGTGTCGACGAGGTCGGCCTCGCGGATGTCGCCCTGGACGAACTCCAGCCGGGGGTGCCCGAGTTCGAGGTTGTCGAGGGTGCCGGCGTAGGTGAGCGCGTCCAGCACGGTGATCCGCGGCGCGTCGGGCGTGTCGGAGGCGAGGAGCCCGCGGACGTAGCGGGAGCCGATGAAGCCGGCGGCGCCGGTGACGAGGAGGTTCATGAATGGATCTGCACCTTGCTGTGGTCGCCGAGGACGAGTCGGTGGGCGCTGGGGACGCTGGGGGCGGGAGTCACCTCCACGTGCCGGCCGATCAGCGAGGCCTCGATGCGGCCGACGCCGTCGATCGAGGAGTCCCGCAGCACGATGGAGAACTCGAGCTCGCTGTCGGTGATCCGGCAGTTCTCCGCGACGGAGGTGAAGGGGCCGACGTAGGAGTCGCTGACGACCGTGCCGGCGCCGATGACGGCGGGGCCGACGACGCGTGAGTTGACGATCCGCGCGCCCTCCTCCACGACGACCCGGCCGATGGTCTCCGAGCGGTCGTCGACCCGGCCGTCGATGCGGCGTTCGACGCCTTCGAGGACGGACCGGTTGACCTCCAGCATGTCGACGACGTTGCCGGTGTCCTTCCAGTAGCCCTGGATGACGGTGCAGCGCACGTCGGCGCGGGAGTCGATCAGGTGCTGGATGGCGTGGGTGATCTCGAGTTCGCCGCGCCAGGAGGGCTTGACGGCGCGCACCGCCTCGTGGACGGCCGGGGTGAAGAGGTAGACGCCGACGAGGGCGAGGTCGCTCTTGGGCTCGTCCGGCTTCTCCTCGAGGCCGATCACCTGGCCGGTGGCGTCGAGTTCGGCGACTCCGAAGGAGCGGGGGTCGGCGACGCGGGTGAGCAGGATCTGCGCGTCGGGCCGGTTCCGTTGGAACTCCTCGACGAGGCCGTTGATGCCGCCGACGATGAAGTTGTCGCCGAGATACATCACGAAGTCGTCGTCGCCGAGCCAGTCGCGGGCGATCAGCACGGCGTGGGCCAGCCCCAGGGGTTGTTCCTGGGGGATGTAGGTCACCTGGAGACCGAATTTCGATCCGTCGCCGACCGCGTCCTCGATTTCCGCGGCCGTGTCGCCCACGATCATTCCGACATCGGTGATGCCCGCGTCCGCCAGGGACTCCAACCCGT
The DNA here is from genome assembly GCF_055570675.1 of Streptomyces sp. NPDC031111. Classification (NCBI taxonomy): domain Bacteria; kingdom Bacillati; phylum Actinomycetota; class Actinomycetes; order Kitasatosporales; family Streptomycetaceae; genus Streptomyces; species Streptomyces sp. NPDC031111. The sequence goes on along the minus strand of NZ_JBVIGS010000010.1, from coordinate 121,853 downwards.
AGAAGAGCACGGGCTTGTTGGCCACGGGCACCAATTGTTTGGCCGAGGTGTGGGTGATCGGCCTCAGCCGGGTTCCGGCACCGCCGGACAGCACGAGAGCCTTCATCTGACTCACCATAGTCGGGTTCCGGCAGCCGGAACATCATTTGCTTTACTCGTTCATTACGAAAACCCGGTGAAAGGACCGGTGAGTCACCCGGTCACCTGCTAATCCTCACCCCTCACGATGTTTCCCTCCACGCGCGTGTTCGAGGTGGTGGAGGTCGTGTCGCGGTCCACGGCCGGCAGGCAGGTCCGCAGCGGGTCCCCGCCGCGCAGTCGCCGGGCTCGCGCCCAGCCGGTCTCCGGCCGGCGGGGACGAGGTTCGTCACTGGTCTCCGAGGTCACGCCCATCATCTTCCTTCTGATCCGCTCCCCTGCGGGTCCCCGCCGGCGCGCCGGCCAAACCACCGGCCGCCGTACGGAGTTCGGGTGTCCTCAACGCCCGGGCCCGGCCGGGGAGTTCCCGTCCGGCCCGGCTGGTCAGGTGTTGGGCCGGGCCACGCTGATGTCACCGAGGGCCGACTCCGGATCGCGCTCCATGGCGGTGTCGCCCAAGGTGACGACGCCGACGGGGCGTCCGCCCTCGACCACCGGGACGCGGCGCACGGCGTGTTCGCGCATCAGCCGCACCGCGTGGTCCAGGTCGTCGTCGGGTGCCACGGTCACCAGGTCGTCGCTGCACGCGCCGGCCACGGTGGTGTCCTCGGGGTCGTCGCCCCGGGAGACCGACCGCACCACCAGGTCGCGGTCGGTGACCAGTCCCCGCAGCCGGTCGCCGTCGGTCACCAGGACGGCCCCGAGGTCGCGGTCGCGCATGATGCGGGCGACCTGTGCGACGGACGTCTGCGGCCCCACGGTCACCGGTGGGCCGGTCATGATGTCGCGGACGTGCTGTGCCATGAGTGTGCCTCCCTCCTGTTCCGTTCCGGGTGGTGTCCTGGGTACCCGGTGGAGCCGTCCGATGTCAGTGCGGCAGGACGAACTCGGCCCACACCTGTTTTCCCCCGCTGACCGGGAGGGTTCCCCAGGCCGCCGACACGGCCTCGACGAGCAGGATGCCCCGCCCTCCGGTGGCCTCCCAGCCGATGCTGGTGGGCTTCACGGGGGTGCGGGGGGAGGCGTCGGCGACCGCGAGGCGCAGCCGGTCGTTGACCAGGGAGATGTCGAGGCGGACCTGGCCGTCGGTGTGCACCAGGGCGTTGGTGACCAGTTCGGAGACGACCAGCAGCGGGGCGTCGATGTCCTCGGTCACGCCCCAGGAGCGCAGGGTGCGCCGGGTGAAGCGGCGGGCGTGTCCGACCGCCTGGGGCACCCGCCACACCGTCCAGCTCTCCCGCAGCGGGCGGGAGGCCATGCCGTCGTAGCGCAACAGCAGCAGGGCGACGTCGTCGCTGCGCGGCGCCTTGCCGAGCAGGGCGTCCGCGACCGGCCCGAGGTGGGCGGGGTCGGCGGCGGCCAGCTGCCGGGCGAAGCGGTCCATGCCCTCGTCGATGTCGGACTCGGGGGACTCGACCAGGCCGTCCGTGGTGAGTGCGACCATCGTGCCGGGCTGTAGCCTCAGGGGGCTCATGGGGAAGTCGCTCTGCCGCACCACGCCGAGCGGAGGGCCGCCCTCGGCCTCCGCGATCTCGGTACGGCCGTCCGGGTGACGCAGCACCGGCGGGAGATGGCCGGCCCGGACGCACCAGGCGAAGCCCTCCTCCATGTCGACGTCGACGTAGCAGCAGGTGGCGAAGAGGTCGGTCTCCATGTCCATGAGGAGCCGGTTGGCGTGGGACACCACCACGTCCGGGGGGTGTCCCTCGACGGCGTAGGCGCGCAGCGCGGTGCGCATCTGGCCCATGAGGGTGGCGGCGCCGGCACTGTGGCCCTGGACGTCCCCGATCACGAGGGCGACATGGTTGTCCGGCAGCGGGATCACGTCGTACCAGTCGCCGCCCAGCTCCAGACCCGCGGTGCTGGGCAGATAGCGGGCCACGGCGACCGCGCCGGGCAGCCGGGGCAGGCGGCGCGGCAGCAGCTGGCGCTGGAGCATGCCGACCAGCTCGTGCTCCGCGTCGAAGGCGCGGGCGCGCATCAGGGCCTGTCCCGCGAGGCCCGCGGCGGCGGTGAGCAGGGCGCGTTCGTCGGGGCCGAAGTCGTGCGGGGCGTCCCAGCCGATCAGGCAGGCGCCGGCCATGCGGTTCCCGGCGGGCAGCGGGAGCACGGCCAGTCCGCCGGGGCCGACCTCGGCGAGGGCGGTCTCCAGCGGGGAGCCCGCCGGCCAGATGCCGGCGCGGCCCTCGCGCAGGGCGGCGGCGAGGGTGGGCATGGTGCGCACCGGCGCGTCGGGCCACTCGGTGCGCCACTCCGCGCGCCACAGCTCCGGCCAGGCCTCCGGTTCGGGTGGATCGAGGACGGTGACGACGAGCCGTTCGCTCTCCAGCTCGGCGAGGGCGATCCGGTCGGCCCGCAGCGGCCGGCGCAGCGCGGCGACCACGGCCTTGCCGACATCGTGGACGGTGACCGCGGTGGCGAGGGCCGCGGCGAGGCGCTGGACGCGCGCCACGTCCGTGATGTCGGAGCGCAGCGTGGAGGCGTCGGCGACGGAGCCGACGAGCCGGGCGGGGCGCCCCTCGCCGCCGGGTACCAGCCGGCCGCGCAGCCGCAGCCACTTGGGCGGGCCGGCGGGCTGGAGCACCCGGAACTCCAGCTCGCGGTCGCCGATCGTCATGTGGTCGGCCTCGACGACGGACATCAGCGAGGGCAGGTCCTCCGGCACCGTCAGACTCAGCAGGGTCTCCACCCGCCCGTCGAAGTCGTCCGGGTCGATGCCGAACAGCTCCAGGATGTCCTCGCCGACCCGGACCCGCCCGGTGTCCATGGCGAGGCTGAAGTCCCCGGCACGCAGGTCGGTGCCCTCCGCGGTGGCGGGCGGCGCGGGGAAGGCCAGGGCGTCGGCGACGAGGCCGAGGCAGGCGCGGTCGTCGGCGTCGAAGCCGCCGGCGCGCTCGCCGACCGCGAGCAGACAGCCGCCGTCGCCGCTCACGGGCAGCGCCGCCAGGTGGAAGTCGCGGCTGGGTACGCGCCGTGACTGCGCCTGAGCGGCCAGGTCGTCCGGTCCCAGCCACACGGGCCGTCCGCGGTGGGCCTCGGCCACCGGGGCACGTCCGGCGGCGGGGTAGCTGTCCCGCACGCCGCACAGGGTCCTCGGCAGTCCGGCGGACTCCGCCAGGTACAGCAGCTCGCCGTCCGCGCTGGGCCGGTACACGCCGGCGAACGCGGCACCGGCGAAGACGAGGGCCTGCTCCAGGATGCGGCGCACCCGTTCGGGTGACTCCTGGTCGGCTGCGATCGACCTCAGGGCGCCTTCCGCACGCGGCGTTCTCGTGCTGCGTCCCGCAGCGCCCTCACTGACCACGTTGGCCATTACAGCGCTTATGGGACACCTGCGCAGCCCCTGTGCGCGTTCGGCGGCTCCCGGCGTGCGCGGGAGGGCGCGGAGGGGTTCGGGGGGTTCCCCCGCCGCTCGTCGTGCGCGACGGCCCGGCAGGGGGGAGATTGGGTCCCGGGGTCGGTGGCACGGCCGTGCGAGGAGGTGGTCGGCGTGTCCGAGGGGCAGACGTCCGCGCGGGCGGAGGGTGCGCGGGCGCCGGTCGGCCGTCCGCTGCTGTCGCTGACGCTGGCCTCGATGATGGACGAGGTGCACGCACACGCCGGGGCGGTGTACGTGCTCTCCTCGGACGAGCCGGTGCTGGAGATGGCGGTGATGGCCGGGCTGCCCCGCGCCTTCGCGGCGCCGTGGGAGCGGGTGGCGCTGAGCGCGCCGATCCCGGTCTCCGACGCGGCGCGGGAGCGGCGGCTGGTCTGGGTGGGCGGCGAGGAGGAGATGGCCCGCCACTATCCCCGGATCGCCATGGTGCTGCCCTACCCCTTCTCGCTGGCCGCGCTGCCGGTGGCGACGGCCGCCAAGGTGTACGGGGCGGTCTTCGTGACCTGGCCGGGTACGCATCCACCGGAGCTGTCCGACTGGGAGCGCGATCATCTGACCGCCGCCTGCGACCGGCTGGCGGTGCGGCTGGAGCGGGCCGCCGAGCGGAGCCTGCCGCTGGCACCGGAGCCGGATCTGCTGGCGGCGCCGGTGGTGGGCGGCATGGCCGGCACGCTCGGCACGGTGGAGGCGGCGCGGATGGTGTCCCGGCTGCCGTACGGGCTGTGCTCGCTCGATCTGCACGGGCGGGTCGGCTTCGCCAACGCCGCCGCCTCCGAACTGCTGGGCGTCCCGGCGAACCGGCTGCTCGGGGCCCACATGTGGGCGTCGGTGCCGTGGCTGAACGATCCGGTGTACGAGGACCGGTACCGGGCCGCGCTGTTCAGCCAGCACGTCACCTCGTTCGTGGCACTGCGCCCGCCCGACGAGTGGCTGTCGTTCCGTCTGTATCCGAGTACGAACGGACTCAGTGTGCGGATCAGCCGGGCGCGGGCGGTGGCGGAGATGAACCGGGCGGCGCCGCCACCCGGCCAGGGCCGGCCGCGGCTGGTCACCATCAGCCAGGTGCTGAGCCTGGCCGGTGCGCTGACCGAGGCGGTGGGGGTGGACGACGTGGTGCAGCTGGTCGCCGACGAGATCGTGCCGGCGGTGGGCAGTCAGGGGCTGGTGCTGCTCGGGTCCCGGGCGGGCCGGCTGCGCGTGCTGGGGTACCGGGGGTACGCGGACGCGCGGGTCGTGGAGCGGTTCGACGGGATGCCGCTGTCGGAGCCCACGCCGGGCAGCCAGGTGCTGCGGTCCGGTGTGCCGGCCTTCTTCGAGAGCCGTGCGGAGATCGAACGTCTGTATCCGGCGCTGCTGGTGAATCCCTCCGAGTTCTCGGCGTGGGCGTATCTGCCGCTGATCGCCTCGGGGCGGCCGGTGGGGACGTGTGTGCTGTCGTACGCGGGGGCGCACCACTTCGCGACGGAGGAGCGGGCGGTGCTGACCAGTCTGGCGGGGCTGATCGCCCAGGCGCTGGAGCGGGCCCTGCTGTACGACGCCAAGCACCGGCTCGCGCACGGGTTGCAGGAGGCGCTGCTGCCGCACACGCTGCCGTCGCTGGCCGGGATCGAGGCGGCGGCGCGCTATCTGCCGGCCACTCAGGGCATGGAGATCGGGGGCGACTTCTACGACCTGGTGCCGACGCAGGGGATGGCGGCGGCGGTGATCGGGGACGTACAGGGGCACAACGTGACGGCGGCCGGGCTGATGGGGCAGCTCCGTACGGCGGTACGCGCGTACACGGCCGTCGGGCAGCCGCCCGAGGAGGTGATGCGCAGCACCAACCGGCTGCTGCTGGACCTGGGTTCGGAGCTGTTCGCGAGCTGTCTGTACATGCGGCTCGATCCCGCGCGCGGGCGGGCCGTGATGTCCCGCGCGGGTCATCCGCCGCCGTTGCTGCGCAGGCCGGACGGGCGGGTCCGGGTGCTGGATCTGGCCGGTGGCCCGCTGCTGGGCATCGAGGGCTCGGCGGCGTATCCGTCGACGGAGGTCGACTTCTCCCCCGGTTCGCTGCTCGTCCTCTACACCGACGGTCTGGTGGAATCGCCCGGTACGGACTTCGAGGAGGCCCTCGCCGAGCTGGGGCGCCGTCTCACCGACCTCGGTGACCTCCCCCTGGACGCCATCGCCGACGCCCTGGTCGGGCAGGGCGCGGACGCGGCGAACCGCCGGGACGACATCGCACTGCTCCTGCTGCGGGCCCTGCCGGGCGACTGACGGCGGACGGCCCCGCCACCGGTGGGTGGCGGGGCCGCCCGGGGGGTGTCGTTTGGATCTTGCCGGGGTCGCGTCGGCTGACAAGGCGCCGCCGCCCGGAGCCGGCCTGACCCAAACGACACCCCCTGGTGCCCGGGTGCGGTGGTGTCAGTGGGCGGGACCGGTGCCGTCCGCGGCGTCCTGGTCCGTCGCGTCACCGGCCGCGGTGTCCTCACCGGGCGCGGCCTCCTCGCCGCCTGCCTGGTCGCCGGCGTCCGCGTCGCCGGCGCCCTCCGCGCCGAGGGTCGCGCCCACCGCCTCCAGGGCCGTGGTCACCGGCTGGAAGAAGGTCTCGCCGCCCGAGGTGCAGTCGCCGCTGCCGCCCGAGGTGAGGCCGATGGCGAGGCCGTCCTGGGTGAACATCGAGCCGCCGCTGTCGCCGGGCTCGGCGCAGACGTTCGTCTGGATGAGCCCGGTGACCGTGCCCTCCGGGTAGTTGACCGTGGCGTTCAGACCGAGGACCTGGCCGTCGGCGAGCCCGGTGGTGCTGCCCATCCGGAACACCTCCTGGCCGACGGTGGCCTCCGCCGCCTGGGAGATGGCGAGCGTCTGGTCGCCGAGGTTGACCTCGCTCGGCGCCTGGGTGGCGGGGTCGTCGTACCTGACGAGCGCGAAGTCGCCCTCGCCGGGGAAGACCGCCTGGTCGACCGTGGCGATGGGCTGTCCTCCCTGGGCGTCGGACCACTGGTCGCCCCCGGCCGCACAGTGACCGGCCGTCAGGAACGCCGGACCGCCGTCGGCCGCCGTGACGTTGAAACCGAGCGAGCAGCGCGCCCCGCCGGAGAAGATGGCGTCACCGCCGGAGACGAACGTCTTGAAGGTGCCCGCGGACTTCTTGATGGTGGCCATGCCGGAGCCGAGGCTCTCGACGGTGGACTCCAGCCGGTCCCATTTTTCCCCCGTCACCGTGCTGTCGGCGGTGACGAGGATCTTGTTGGTGCGCGGGTCGACGGCCCAGGAGGTGCCCGGGATGGTCGCCTGCGTCCTCAGCGTCCGCGCCCCGGCCTCCAGCTCGGTCATGCTGTTGCCGACCTCGCGGACGGCCGCGCCCGCCTTCTTGGCCTGCACGATCACGTTGTTGTTGTCGCCCGGCACGACGTTGACGACGAGCTGCTGGTTGTCACCGTCGTAGTAGGAGCCGGCGAACGCGTCGCCGAGGAGCCCGGCGAGCCGCGAGGCGAGGTCCGAGGCATCGCCCGCCTTCAGGGTCCTCGGCGCCGCCGCGGCGTCGTCCGACGCGCCGTCCTGTGACGCGTTGGCGTTCGGGAGCAGGATCGCGGCGGCGCCGAGCGCCATCGCACCGCCCACCGCCATCGCGGCCTTGCGCTTCGGAATTCGCTTGTGACTCAAACTTCTCGACCTCCTGGGGGGACCGGAGTCGCGCCGACGTTCGGCAGCTGTGGGGCGCCTGGATGGCTGTTGGTACGCGTGTGTCGCGAGGGGCGTTCAATCCCCCGTGGCACATCACGGTCAGCGACCGGCCGTGAGCGGTCGGTGGCGAGCAGCGAGCGGAATCCCGGCTTCAGCGAATCTGCACATCCAATGCCCAACCCGGTCACCGGATCCGGGGTTCGTCCACAAGCCGGCGGACCGGGGCACGCCTTTGGGCCGGTGTGCCGGATTCCGGCCACCGGGGCGCAAGTGGCCGGATGGGTCGATGCGGTGGGGCATGTGAAGAAGTCGCCGCCGAGCCGTGCCCTCGTCTGCACGCTTGGCCCCGCGCGGGGCACAAGTTGCCTGGTGAGACGTTTGGTTGATTGGAAGCCCGTGCCCGCCGCGTGCTTTGATCCATCGCACCGCAAGGCCGTTCCGGGCTCCCGGCGACGGGCGTTCGGCGCCCGCGGTCGCGGCCTTCATCTGTCCCCAGAGGGGGCCGCTCCCCCCTTGTGAAATATCCATACGAAGGGAAGTTCCATCATGAACTCCACCCCCCAGGTCGAGACCGTCGAGATCTCCGACGCCGACCTCGACAACGTCTCCGGCGGCCTGTCCGTGAACGCCGTGAACACCCTGACGGGCGCGGTGGACAGCATCGCCCCGGTCTCCGCCCTGGTCGACACGGCCGTCGGCACCGTCGAGGGTGTCACCGGTCTGAACACCGCCCCGGTCACGAACCTGGTCGCCGGTCTCTGATCGCGCCTTTGTGCCGCGAAGTCCCGGAGCCGCCCGCCGGCTCCGGGACTTCGCGGCGCGTCACCGGTTCCCGAGTCACGTCGCACAGCTCACGCAGGTGAGGGAAGACCCGTGCAGTTCCGCCAACAGGCCCTCGCCAAGCTCCAGTCACCGGAGGAACTCGACCTCCCGGTGCGCTTCGCCCGCCCCCAGGGCTGGCTGGTGCTGTCCGTGACGGTCATCGCGATGGCCGCGGCCTCGGTGTGGGCGGTCACCGGATCGGTGTCGTCCACGGTCGGCGCGCCCGCCATCCTCACGTACGGGCAGGGCAGTTACGTCCTCCAGAGTCCCGTCGCCGGCCAGGTCACCGCCGTCCTCGCGAAGGAGGGCGAGCGCCTCCCGGCCGGCTCCCCCGTCCTGAAGGTGCGCACCGCGCGCGGCGACACGGTCGTACGCACCCTGGACGCGGGCCGGATCACCGCGCTCGCCGCCAGTGCCGGGCAGATCGTCCAGACCGGCGCGAACGTCGCCGCCGTGGAGAAGGTCGCCCGCGAGCGGGCCCCGCTGTACGCGACGGTGTACGTCCCCGCCGAGAGCGCCGCCGGCATCCCCGCGCACGCCTCCGTCGACCTGACCGTGCAGTCGGTGCCGAGCGACGAGTACGGCGTGCTGCACGGCGAGGTGAAGTCGGTGGACCGCGCGGCCCAGTCCGCGCAGCAGATCGCCGCGTTCCTCGGGGACAGCCAGCTCGGCGAGGAGTTCACCAAGGAGGGCCGGCCGGTGGCCGTCACGGTCGAGCTGAAGAAGTCCTCCGGCACCGAGAGCGGTTACGAGTGGTCCTCCGCGGACGGTCCGCCGTTCGAGCTGACCTCGATGACCCTGGCCTCGGGTTCGATCCGGCTGGCCGACCGGCGTCCCGTCGACTGGCTGCTGCCGTGAGCACCGCCCAGGAGACCCGCGGCAGACGCCGGGCGGCCCCGCCGAAGCGCAAGGTGCCCACGTCCCGGGCGAAGACGGTCCGTACCCCCACCGTGCTCCAGATGGAGGCCGTGGAGTGCGGCGCCGCCTCCCTCGCGATGGTGCTCGGCCACTACGGCCGCCACGTCCCGCTGGAGGAGCTGCGCATCGCCTGCGGTGTCTCGCGGGACGGCTCGCGCGCCAGCAACCTGCTGAAGGCGGCCCGGAGCTACGGGCTGACCGCCAAGGGCATGCAGATGGACCTGGCCGCCCTCGCCGAGGTGACGGCGCCGGCCATCCTGTTCTGGGAGTTCAACCACTACGTCGTCTACGACGGCATGGGCCGCCGGTTCGGCCGCCGCGGGGTGTACATCAACGACCCCGGCAAGGGGCGGCGGTTCGTCCCCCTGGAGGAGTTCGACGGCAGCTTCACCGGTGTGGTGCTGGTGATGGAGCCGGGCGAGGACTTCAGCCGTGGCGGCCGCAGGCCGGGCGTGCTCGGCGCGATGCCGGCCCGGCTGCGCGGCACGGCGGGGACCATGCCCGCCGTGGTGCTGGCGAGCCTGCTGCTGGTGGCGGTCGGCGCGGCGGTGCCGGGGCTCAGCCGCACCTTCATCGACGAGTTCCTGATCGGCGGCCGGACCTCGACGCTGGACGTGCTGTTCACGTCGATGGGCGCGTGTGTGCTGCTCACGCTGGTGCTGACCTGGCTCCAGCAGGGCAACCTGCTGCGCGGCCGGCTCATCTCGTCCACGCTGTCCAGCGCCCGCTTCCTGCGCCATCTGCTGCGGCTGCCGGTGACGTTCTTCGCCCAGCGCAGCCCGGCCGACCTGGTGCAGCGGCTCCAGTCCAACGACGCGGTGGCCGAGACGCTGGCGCGTGATCTGTCGGCGGCGGGCGTGGACGCGGTGGTGGTCGTGCTGTACGCGGTGCTGCTGTACACGTACGACCCGCAGCTCACGTTCGTGGGCATCGGTGTGGCGCTGCTGAACATCGTGGCGATGCGGATCGTCATCCGGCTGCGGGCGACCCGTACGGCGAAGCTGCGCGCGGACAGCGCCCGGCTCACCAACACGGCGTACACCGGGCTCCAGTTGATCGAGACGCTGAAGGCGACCGGCGGGGAGGACGGCTACTTCCGCAAGTGGGCGGGCCAGCACGCCACCACCCTGGAGGAGCAGCAGCGGCTCGGTGTGCCGAGCGCCTGGCTCGGCATCGTCGCGCCGACGCTCGCCACCGTCAACAGCGCCCTGATCCTGTGGATCGGCGGTATGCGGGCGGTCGAGGGGCACATCTCGGTCGGTCTGCTGGTGGCCTTCCAGGCGCTGGTGACCCGGTTCACCGCCCCGCTGACCCGGCTCAACGGCGTCGCGGGCCGCATCCAGGACTTCGCCGCGGACGTGGCCCGGCTCAAGGACGTGGAGAACTTCCGGGCGGACCCGCTGTACGGCCGTCCCGGTGCCGGCGAGTCGACGCGCCGTCTGCACGGCCATGTCGAACTCCAGAACCTCACCTTCGGCTACAACCCGCTGGACAAGCCGCTGCTGACCGGTTTCGACCTGACCGTCGGTCCCGGGCAGCAGGTGGCGCTGGTGGGCGGCTCCGGCAGCGGCAAGTCGACGGTGTCCCGGCTGATCTCGGGTCTGTACGCGCCGTGGGAGGGTGTGATCCGGATCGACGGGCAGCGCATCGAGGACATCCCGCGCGGGGCGCTGGCCGCCTCCGTCTCCTTCGTCGACCAGGACGTGTTCCTGTTCGAGGGCACCGTCCGTGACAACGTGGCGCTGTGGGACCCGTCGATCCCGGACGAGGCCGTGGTGGAGGCGCTCAAGGACGCGGCGCTCCACGATGTGATCATGCGCCGTCCGGGTGGCATCCACAGCCCGGTCGAGCAGGACGGCCGCAACTTCTCCGGCGGTCAGCGTCAGCGCCTGGAGATCGCGCGGGCGCTGGTGCGCCGGCCGAGCATCCTGGTGCTGGACGAGGTGACCAGCGCGCTGGACGCCGAAACCGAGCTGGTCGTGATGGACAACCTGCGCCGGCGCGGCTGCGCGTGTGTGGTGATCGCCCACCGGCTGAGCACGGTGCGCGACAGCGACGAGATCGTCGTCCTGGACCACGGCACGGTCGTGGAGCGTGGACGGCACGAGGAGCTGGTGGCGCGCGGCGGCGCGTACGCGGCGCTGGTCAGGGAGCGATGAGATGACGACCGTGCACGAGGGGCAGGGCGGCGACCTCGTCCTGGGCGCGCTCGGATCGCTGGGCACCCCGATCGACTGCTCCGGGTTCGGCCGGCTGGACCTGGAGGGGCCGCAGGTGCTGTGGCTGATCGCGTCCGGGGCCGTGGACCTGTTCGCGGTGGACGCCGAGCGGCAGGGGCACTGGCACCATCTGGGGCGGCTGGAGGCGGGCTCGCTGGTGCTGGGCCCGGTGGCCGGTCCGACGCACACGCTGGTGGCGCGCCCGCTGCGGGACTGCGTGGTGCACCGCATCGGGCTGCGCGAGCTGTACCAGCCGGCGAGCACCCAGACCTGGTCGTACGACGAGTACGGCAACCCGCAGTACGTGCCGCCGACGACGAGCCCGCTGGAGTACGCGCTCGCGCTCGGTGTGGGCCGCAGTCTGTCGGTGCTGTTCCAGGCGCCGATGGCCACCGACCGGGCCGCGGCACCCACGGACGACGACGTGTTCTGGATGCAGGTACCGCCGGGCAGCGTGCAGTACGGCTCGCTGTACGGCGCGGAGGCCGCGGCCGATCTGCTGATGGATCCGGCGCTGTGGCAGAGCATGGTCGACCAGCAGTACCGGCTGATGACCACGCTGGACCGGTGGATCGAGCAGCTGGAGCACACCCACGAGACGCGGACGGCCGAGGGCATCGCGGCCGGTGAGGCGGTCCGTGTCCAGGCCGACCGGACGCTGCTCGCCGCCATCGGCAAGCGGTCGGGGCAGCGCACGACGGCGGCGGACGCGGACGCCACGTACGCGGCCTGCAAGCTGGTGGCGCGGGCGGCCGGGATCACGCTGGCCGCGCCCGCACAGTCCGGCACCGGCGGGGACCGGCTCGATCCGGTCGAGCAGGTCGCGCTTGCCTCCCGGCTGCGCACCCGTGTCGTACGGCTGGACGGCCGCTGGTGGCGGGACGACGTCGGTCCGCTGGTGGGACACCGGGCCCTGTCGGGGGCGCCGGTGGCGCTGCTGTGGCGGCGGGGCGGCTATGTGGCGGTGCATCCGGCGACCGGCCGGGAGACGCCGGTCGAGAAGGCGAACGCCGAGGAGTTCGAGCCGCGCGCGGTGATGTTCTACCGGCCGCTGCCCGAGCGGCGGCTGAGCCCGCTGCGGCTGCTGCGGTTCTGCATGTCGGGCACGCGCGGTGATGTGACCGGACTGCTGCTGAGCGGTCTGGTGACGGTGGCGATCGGGGCCCTGGTGCCGCTCGCGACGGGCAAGGTGCTCGGCGAGTTCGTGCCGAAGGCGCAGACCGGGCTGATCGTGCAGGTGTGTCTCGCGGTGATCCTGAGCAGTGTGGTGGCCGCCGCGTTCATGCTGTTGCAGAACCTCACCCTGCTGCGGCTGGAGGGCCGGGTGGAGGCCACGCTCCAGCCGGCGGTGTGGGACCGGCTGCTCCGGCTGCCGACCAAGTTCTTCACCGAGCGTTCGACGGGTGAGCTGGCGAGCGCGGCCATGGGCATCAGCGCGATCCGGCGCATGCTGGCCGGGGTCGGTCCCACGGTGGCCCAGTCGGTCACCGTGGGCGCGATGAATCTCGGGCTGCTGCTGTGGTTCAGCGTGCCGATGGCGTTGGCCGCGATCGGGATGCTGGTCGTCATCGCGGGGGTGTTCCTGGGGCTGGGGCTGTGGCAGGTGCGCTGGCAGCGGCGGCTGGTGGTGCTCACCAACAAGCTGAACAACCAGGCCTTCCAGACCCTGCGGGGGCTGCCGAAGCTGCGGGTGGCGGCGGCGGAGAACTACGCGTACGCCGCCTGGGCGTCGGAGTTCGCCCGCAGCCGCGAGCTCCAGCAGAAGGCGGGCCGGATCAAGAACCTGACGGCGGTCCTGGGCGCGATCTATCTGCCGCTGTGCACGCTGGCGATGTTCATGCTGCTGGCCGGTCCGGCCCGGGGCTCGATGACGGCGGCGGAGTTCCTCACCTTCAACACGTCGGTGACGATGGTGCTGACCTCGGTCACCCAGCTGACCGGCGCGTTCGTCTCGGGGGTCGCCGCGCTGCCGCTGTTCGAGCAGATCAAGCCGGTGCTGGACGCCACGCCGGAGGTGCGTGCGGCGAGCACCCGGCCGGGCCCGCTGACCGGGGCGATCGAGGCGCGGCGGCTGTCGTTCCGCTACTCCGACGACGGGCCGCTGGTCCTGGACGACGTGTCCTTCGAGGTGCGGCCGGGCGAGTTCGTGGCGGTCGTCGGCCCGAGCGGCTGCGGCAAGTCCACGCTGCTGCGGCTGCTGATCGGCTTCGACCGGCCGGTGTCCGGCAGTGTGCTGTACGACGGGCAGGACCTGGCCGCGCTCGACCAGTCGGCGGTGCGCCGCCAGTGCGGGGTGGTGCTCCAGCACGCGCAGCCGTTCACCGGCTCCATCCTGGACGTCATCTGCGGATCCGAGCCGTACACGCCGGAGGAGGCGATGGCGGCGGCGGAGATGGCGGGGCTGGCCGAGGACATCAAGCGGATGCCGATGGGACTGCACACCCTCGTCTCCGGCAGCGGTGCCGTGTCCGGCGGTCAGCGGCAGCGGCTGATGATCGCGCAGGCGCTGATCCGCCGGCCGCGGATCCTCTTCTTCGACGAGGCGACCAGCGCCCTGGACAACGAGACCCAGCGCACGGTGATCGAGAGCACCAAGGCCCTGCGGGCGACCCGGATCGTCATCGCGCACCGGCTGTCGACGGTGCTGGACGCCGACCGGGTGGTGGTGATGGAGGGCGGCAAGGTCGTCCAGCAGGGTCCGCCCGCGCAGCTGCTCGCGGACACCGGGGGCCGGCTGCACGAGCTGGTGCGGCGGCAGCTGGCGTGAGCCGTCAGGCGTCCATGCCCGGGACCGGCGCGCCGGAGGGCACGCCCGCCGAGACGTAGGCGGCGTAGAGCTCCTGCCACGGAGCCCGCGCGCCCGCGTGCGGTCCCTCGAACCGCTCACCGCGGGCCCACGCGTCCAGCGCGGCGAGGCACACGTCCCAGCCGGCGCTGTTGCGGGCGGCGGTGTTCTCGGTGCCGAGGACGTTGGTGAGGGTGAAGCGGGTGCGCTTCTCCCCCAGTTCCTCCAGGTCGAAGTGGAGTTCGTCGTCCTCCCAGGTGAAGGAGAGGTGGCGGGGCGCGTCGACGGCGAGGACCCGGCCGGTGGAGTCCTCCAGGGCGGGGTCGCCGCTGAAGGTGACGGTGCCGCCGGGGCGCAGGTCGATCTCGGCGCGGGAGGGGAACCAGTGGGCCAGCTCGTCCGGGTCGGTGACGAACTGCCAGACCCGGTCGACGGGGTGGTCGTACTCACGGCTGAGGCGGACGGCCGGGCGTCCGTCGTCCAGGGTGAGGAAGGTGCCGGTGGGCTCGGCGGCCATGGGGATCAGTCCTTCGGTGCGGGCGGTTCGGTGGTGTCCGGCGGCTCGTCCAGGCGGCGGCCCAGCGCGTCCAGGCTGTCGGTCCACAGCTTGCGGTACGGGGCCAGCCAGGCGTCGAGGGCGGCCATCGGCGCGGGGTCGAGGGCGTAGACACGGCGCTGCGCGTCCTGCCGTACGCGGACCAGGCCCGCCTCCCGGAGCACCTTCAGATGCTTGGAGGTGCTGGGCTGGCTCAGGCCGCACTCCCGCACGAGCTCGCCCACGGACCGGGGCCGCTCCAGGAGCAGCGCGGCGATGGCCCGGCGGTGCGGGTCGGCGAGGGCGGCCCAGAGGGCGGCGTCGGACATGAGTCCAATATGCCTCTGCGGTTATATGCCGGTCAAGGAATGGACAACATCAACAGAAGGTCGCCGTCCGGTCACACCTGGGGCGCGTCTTCGCCGTACACGGCGCCCGTCCGTTGCCGCACGCGGTAAATGGGTACCCACCGGCCATGCGAACCAGCGTGATGGATGTCGGATCGAAGACCGTCAGACTCGTCGTGGCGGACACGGGGGGCGGCGCGCCGCTGCCGGTGCACACGGCGAAGTGGCCGCTCAGGCTGTCCGAGGAGGTCACGCCCGGGGAGCCGGTGCCGGAACGGTCCGTGGAGCGCCTGGTGGACGCCGTCGCCGCGGCGAACAGGACAGCGGCGCGATGGGGCGCGTCGGGTCCCCTGGCGTTCGCGACCGCCGTGGTGCGGAGCGCCCCGAACCGTCAGGAGGTGCTGCGCACGGTCCGGGCCCGGACCGGTGTCGACCTGTGCACGCTGCCCGGCGAGGTGGAGGCCGAGCTCACGTTCCTCGGGGCCCGACGCTGGATGGGCTGGCGCTGCGGGCCGCTGGCGTTGCTGGACATCGGCGGGGGCTCGCTGGAGGTCGCCTTCGGGCGGGGCCGGCTGCCCGACTTCGTGGCCTCGCTGCCGCTGGGGGCGGGCCGGCTGACCCACGAGTACTTCGAGGACGCGGACCCTCCCTCCCCGGAGCAGCTGCGGGCGCTGCGCCGCCGGGTGCGCCACCAGCTGCGGGACGTGGCGGCCCGGATCCGCTGGGAGGGGCCCCGCACGGCGGTCGCCACCTCCCGCACCTTCCAGCAGCTCGGCCGGCTGTGCGGGGCCGCGCCCGGACGGCACGGGCCGTTCGTGGAGCGGGAGTTGTCGAGCGCCGATCTGCGCGGGGCGATCGACCGGCTGGCCGCCCTGCCCGCCGCCGAACGCGCCCGGCTGCCCGGCATCTCGGCCCCGCGCTCCGCGCAGAGCCTGGCGGGCGCGGTCGTGGGGCACACGGTGATGAAGCTGACCGGCCTCCGGACGGTGACGATCTGCCCCTGGGCGCTGCGCGAGGGGGTGCTGCTGCGCCATATCGAGGACGGCCCGTCCTGGTGGGCGGAGATCACCCGCCTCAACGAGAAGGAGACGGCGGACGCCGACCCCGTACCGCTGCGCATCGCGACCGCGCGCGGCTGACCCGGACGTACGACGCAAGGGAGGACCCCGTGTCCGAGCAGAACGACCGCGAAAGCCCCGAGACGGCCCTCGAAGAGGTGCTGCACGAGGTCGAGGAGGCCGAGCGCCGGGCCGAGGAGTCCGCCGCACGGCGCCACCACCGGGGTGAGGCCGGCGAGGCCATCACCCCGAACACCGAGGCCCAGGAGGAGTCCCAGGGGGACTAGGCGCTGTCGTCACATTCCCGCCTGCCTCGCGACGCCATGCACGCTCCCCCACTCTCGGCTGCGCTCGAGCGGGAGGTGCCCCCACCGCCGCACCGGGCCCTGAGCCAAGTACATCCAGTACGAGGCTCAAGGCCCGGCACTCCCCCAGCCTTCGGCCGGGGGGACCCCCAGAGCCCGCACCTGACGCCGCGAGGCCCGCCTCCCGGGCGGACGGTGGGAATTCGACGACAGGGCCCAGGGGTGTCCATGGGACGGGCGGGTACTCGGGGCATATGACAGACCCCTACGCGGAACCCCGGCTGCCGGCGCCGCGCGGCCCCCTCGGCTCAGCCGTCATGGACCATCTTCGAGGCACCGGTCCGCTGCCCCCGGACGAGGAGATCGCCGCGGCCGCCGTGTACGGCGACGACCTCCAGCTCGCCCTGTACGTGTGTTACGAGCTGCACTACCGCGGGTTCGCGGGGGTGGCGGCCGGCCTCGAGTGGGACCCGGAGCTGCTGCGCACCCGCGCCGCCCTGGAGCGGCGCTTCCTCGCCGCGCTCCGCGCGGACGTCCCACGGCACGGCGGCGTCGACGAGGCGCTCGCCGGGATCCTGGTGGAGCCGGTGGAGGGCACGGGCGTCAGCCATTTCCTGCGCGACAAGGGCGAGTTGTGGCAGGTCCGCGAATACGCCGCCCAGCGGTCCCTGTACCACCTGAAGGAGGCCGACCCGCACGCGTGGGTGCTGCCCCGACTCTGGGGCAGGGCCAAGGCGGCGATGGCGGCGGTGGAGTTCGACGAGTACGGCGGCGGCCGTGCCGACCGCGTGCACGCCCGTCTCTTCGCCGACCTGATGGCGGACCTGGACCTGGACACGACGTACGGCCGCTATCTGGACGCGGCCTGCGCCGAAACGCTGGTGACGGTGAACCTGATGTCGCTCCTCGGGCTGCACCGCTCGCTCAGGGGCGCGCTGGTGGGCCACTTCGCGGCGGTCGAGATCACCTCGTCGCCGGGCTCCCGGCGGCTCGCCGAGGCGATGCGCCGGACGGGCGCGGGGCCCGCCGCCGAGCACTTCTACGACGAGCACGTGGAGGCGGACGCGGTGCACGAGCAGGTGGTGCGCCACGAGGTCGTCGCCGGCCTGCTGGAGGCGGAGCCGGAGCTCGCGCCGGACGTGGCCTTCGGTGTCGACGCCACCGTGTTCACCGAGGACCGCCTCGGCGACCGGCTGCTCGCGGACTGGAGCGCGGGCAGGTCGTCGCTGCGTACTCCCGCGCACCGGGAGTTCACTCATGTCTCCTGACGGCGGGGGTACCCGACGTTCCGTGAGCCCACCGGCACGACTGGGCGTGTACGCCCCTCAGGAGGACACCGAGCTGCTGGCCGGTGCCCTGTGCGACGAGCCGCTCCCGCCGGGCGCCGACGTGCTCGACGTGGGAACGGGGTCCGGTGTTCTGGCGGTGGCGGCCGCCCGGCGCGGCTGCCGGGTGACAGCGGTCGACGTCTCGTGGCGGGCGGTGTGCGCGGCCCGGCTGAACGCGCTGCGGGCCCGTGCGCGGGTCCGGGTACGGCGCGGCGATCTGTTCGCGCCGGTGCGGGGTGAGTCGTTCGATCTCGTCCTCGCCAATCCGCCGTACGTTCCCGCACCCCGCGACGCGTCACCGCGGCGCGGCGCGGCCCGGGCCTGGGACGCGGGCGGCGACGGACGGCTCGTGCTGGACCGGATCTGCCGGGATGCGCCCGAGGTGCTGCGGCCGGGCGGCGTACTGCTGCTGGTGCAGTCGGCGCTCAGCGGTCCGGAGCTGACCGTCGGGCAGTTGCGGGGCGCCGGGGCGAAGGCGGCGGTGATCCGGCGCCGGAACATCTCCTTCGGCCCCGTGCTGCGGGCCAGGGCGCGCTGGCTGCGGGAGCGGGGACTGCTGTCCTCGGCCCAGGACAAGGAAGAGCTGGTGGTGATCCGTGCCGAACTCCCCGTCTGACACACCGCGCCGCGTCACCGTGCGGCGCAAGGGCCCGCTGCTGGTGGAAGGCCCGGTGGAGGTGGAACTGGAGGACGGCACGGTCGTCGCCTCCGACCGCTTCCGGGTGGCCCTGTGCACCTGCCGCCGCAGCCGGCGGTATCCGTGGTGCGACACCAGCCACCGCGACCGGGCCTGACCCGGCCTCCGTGAGAGCCCGAAGGCCGGCGGGCGGCCCCACTCCGCCCGCCGGCCTCCTTGCGCGGGTCGCACGTTCCGCGGGAGGGCCGGCACTCCCCAATCCGCCGGCCGCCGCGCGGTCACGGGAAAACGTGCGATCCCGGTCTCAGAACGCGAAGACGCTCGAACCGTGAGCGTTCATCACGCACTCGTTGGAGAAGATCCGCTCGTAGGAGACGCGCTGTCCCTGCCACACACCGTCGACGGTGACGAGGACCGGGTCGTACTGCTTGGTGCAGAAGACGCCCTCCTTCATCGTCAGGGCGTCGAGGTCGCCGCTGATGCGGTTCATCTCCGCGCAGGCCGCCCCGGCGGCCGGGTGGGTGCCCGAGGTCCCGGGGGCACAGGTCAGGGTGACCGCGCGTTCCGGCGCGACGGTCATCGCGCTGTCGCCGTGGCCCATGGTGAGCACCAGGGCCGAGGGGGCGTAGAGCGCGGACGGGTCGGTTCCCGGAGCGGCCAGCGCCGCCCCGGACAGGGGTGCGCAGACGGCGGCGGCCGTGAGGCCGAGGGTGGTGGCCCAGCGCGCGGTGTTCCGCATTGTGTGCATCCTTCCGCTCGTGTCGACGAGTCGCCGGCTCGTGCTCGGTCGGTGCCGAACCGGCGTGCCGGAGTCTGCCGAGTCCGCGACGGAACTTCACCTCGGGCATGCGCATTTCAGTAACCTTGCGTGTTGAATCAGTGGCGCGAAGTCACGGAAGGTACGGCAGGCATCCCTGTAACCGCACGGACACCGAGCGCGCGAAGTGGCCAGATGGCCGGAATACGGCTGCTCGGCAATCGGCCTGAAACATTCCGATTCCGCTCTCGGCGGACCGTTCCGCGACGCCTTGTGTTCATGAACGAGGCGAGTAATCGTCATTACATGATTACGGCAGAGCAGCGAGAGCAACTGCGGGGCTGGTTCACCGGCCGGCTCCCCGACGGTCTCTTCGAAGAGCTGACCGAGGTCACGGTCGACCGCGAGGAGATCACGGTCATCGGCCGCATTCCCGGTCCCCGGCCGGCGGAGGACGCCTCGCCGGCCGAGCGGGAGGCGGCGATCGAGGGCCGCGTCCAGGAGTTCCGGGAACGCACCCGGGACGACCGGATCGCGGTCGCCCGGGACGCCGAGCACCGCTTCGGCCGCAAGGTGTCCTGGGGCGTGGAGTGCGACGGCCGCCGCGCCCTGTTCACGCATGTGGCGGCGCCCGTGATGACCCGGCTGCGCCAGCCGGAGCGCCAGGTCCTCGACACCCTCATCGCGGGCGGGGTGGCCCGCAGCCGCAGTGAGGCGCTGGCCTGGTGCGTGCGGCTGGTCCAGCGGCACACCGACGACTGGCTCACCGAGCTGCGCGAGTCCCTGGAACACGTCCAGCGGGTGCGGGCGCAGGGTCCCGACGGCGAACCCGAGGAGGAGTCCGGCACCGAGGAAGGGTGAACACCGTTGCCAGTGGCGCGCGTTACGGTGTGCACATGGCTCGATTCGTGTTGGTGGCCGGTGCCCGGCTCGGGGCCTGGGCCTGGGACGAGGTGGCGGCCGAACTGCGCGCGGCCGGGCACGAGGCGCACGCGCTGACGCTGTCCGGCCTCGCCGAGAAGCGGGGTGTCCCGGCGGGGCAGCAGACCCATGTCCAGGACATCGTGGCGGAGGTGGAGCGGCTCGCTCCGCGGGACGTCGTCCTCGTGGGGCACAGCTACGCCGGCGTCCCGGTCGGCCAGGCGGCCGAGCGGATCGGCGACCGGCTGCGGCGTGTGGTGTTCGTGGACGCCGATGTGCCGGTGGACGGGCGGTCGTTCCTGGACGGCTGGCCGAGCGACGACGTACGGAGGTCCATCGAGGAGCACGACGGCCAGTGGCCGCCCATGGGGGCCGACGGCTACGCGGGCCAGGGGCTGACGGACGAACAGATATCCCGCATCGTCGGCGGAGCGACCCCGCACCCGGGGGCCACGCTCACCGAACCGGCCGTCCTGAAGCGGCCCTTGGACGAGCTGCCGGCGACGTATGTCCAGTGCCTGCCGGCCGGCGAGGAGCCGCCGCCCGCCGTGGCGGAGCCGCTGAAGAGCGGGAAGTGGGAGCTGGTGACGATGGACACCGGTCACTGGCCGATGTTCTCCCGGCCGCGCGAACTGGCCCGGATCCTGCACGAGGCGGCCGCCGTCCGCTGACTCCCCCGCCCGCCCGAGGCTGGACGCGACCGGCGCATACCGGCCAGTATGCGTCGGGACGGCGCGGCTCGAGGAGACAGGGCGGGACGGATGGCGAAGCACTGGGCCGACTTCCAGTACGAGATCTACCTGAACGGGATGACGGGTGCCGTACCCCGGCTGCCGACCGATCTGACCCGGCTGGAGGAGCTGACCGAGCAGCGGCTCGGCCCGGGTCCGGTCGGGTACGTCGCCGGCAGCGCGGGGGACGGCAGCACCGCCCGCGCCAACCGGGCCGCGCTCGATCGCCGGCGGATCGTGCCGCGCATGCTGCGGGACGTGCACGAGCGCGATCTGTCGGTGGAGGTGCTGGGCCGGGCGCTGCCGGCGCCGCTGGCGCTGGCGCCGGTCGGGGTGCTGTCGATCATGCATCCGGACGCCGAGTCCGCGGCCGCCCGGGCGGCCGCCGCGCAGGGAGTGCCGTTCGTGCTGTCCTCCGCCTCCAGTACGCCGATGGAGCAGGTCGCGGAGGCGATGGGTGAGGCGGAGCGCTGGTTCCAGCTGTACTGGCCCAAGGATGTCGAGGTGGCCCGGAGCTTCCTGAACCGGGCGAGGACCGCCGGGTACCCGGCGCTGGTCGTCACCCTGGACACTCCCCTGCTGTCCTGGCGCCCGCGCGACCTGGACCAGGCGTACCTGCCGTTCCTGCACGGGGTGGGCACCGCCAACTACTTCTCGGACCCGGCGTTCCTGGCGGGGCTGGCCAAGCCGGTGCACGAGGACCCGAACGCGGCGGTGATGCACTTCGTCGGCATGTTCGCGGATCCCGCCAAGTCCTGGCCGGATCTGGCGTTCCTGCGGGAGAACTGGGACGGGCCGATCGTCCTCAAGGGCGTCCTGCACCCCGACGACGCCCGGCTCGCGGCGGACGCCGGCATGGACGGTGTGGTGGTGTCCAACCACGGGGGCCGTCAGGTGGCGGGTGCGATCGCCGCGGCGGACGCGCTGCCCGGTGTGGTGGAGGCCGTCGGCGACCGGCTCACCGTGCTGTTCGACAGCGGGGTGCGCACCGGCGACGACGTCTTCAAGGCCCTCGCCCTCGGCGCGCGGGCGGTGCTGCTGGGGCGCCCGTACGTCTACGGGCTGGGCCTCGACGGGCAGGCGGGCGTGGAACACGTGATCCGCTGCCTGCTCGCCGAACTCGACCTCACCCTGGCCCTCTCGGGCCATGCCACACCGGCCACGGTCGGCCCCGCGGACCTCACGGGGACGACGGCCTGACCCGGCCGGGACGGGGCCTCCTCCCCCGCCCCGGCCGCACCGCTCAGGTCACCGGTTCCGTCAGCCTCGCGTGGCGGGCCGACGGCGTGTGGGTGCCGCTGATGGACAGGGAACCGGTGGTCGCCCGTACCGGTTCGGCCGTCCAGCGCTGGTCCACGCTCCGGTCGCGCACCTTGACGACGATGTCGGCGTTCGCGTCAGGGGTCGCCGGGGAGAGGGCCAGTTGGACGTCCCAGCGGGGCACCAGCTCACCCTGCACGGTGAGGTCGTACCGCACGTCGTCGCCCCGCTGCTCGCCGGGGTCGGCGCAGGTGCCGAGGACGACGACACCGGCGTCCTTGTGGGAGTCCAGGCACAGCCCGGGGTCGGCCACGCTGCGCAGCAGCCCGTCGTCCTCGTACGTCCACTGCTGGGTCCACGCCGAGGAGCACTCCGCCAGCCGGGTCCCGGAGCCGTCCCGCGGCTCGCCCCGGGTGTCGAGGCAGAGCCCGGCGGCGATGCTGCGCAGCCGGGTCCGCCCCGGTGCGGTGGGCAGTCCCGCGGCACCGGGCGGGGACGCGGACGGGACGGCCGCGCGTCCGCCCGCCGCGGTGGGGCCCGTCGGGTCCGCCCCGCCGCCGTCCGGGGTGGAGGAGCCGGCGATGAGCACACTCACCAGCACCCCGGCCGAGACCGCGCCGAGTCCGGTGAGCAGGGTCCTGGTGGAGCGCACCGGGTCCGGGAACGTGAGGCCCGCCAGCCGTTCGGGAACGGGGATCCGGGACAGCATGCGGTGCCGGCCGCTGCCGGACCGTCCGTCCCCGCCCCGGTGCCGGCGGCGGGCCGCGCGTCCGCCGCGCGGGCCGGCCGTCGCGCGCCCGGGGCGCGAGTCGAGATAGCGCCGGGCCCCCCACCCCAGCACCGCCTCGGCGATCAGCGTGCCCAAGCCGCCCTCGAAGTGGCTCAGTTGCTCGGCGGCGTTGCGGCAGTAGCGGCACTCCGCCAGATGCTGCCGGACGTCCGGCAGCAGGGCCCCGCCCCGGCGGATCGGGACGTCGAGGAGACGGTTGTAGAAGCGGCAGTCCTTCGTCGGTGCCAGTTCCTGATGGGCATGGACACAACCCTGACGGAATTTTTCCCGTGCCTGTTCGAGTGCGCCCGACGCGATGTCGGGATCCATGCCCAGCAGACCGGCCGGTACGGAAATCGGTTCCGCCTCGACCTCGACGTGCCAGAGCAAACAGCGGGCGAGTGCGGGCAGCGACCGGAATGCCCGCTGAGCGAGTGAGCGGTTTTCCGGAGTCATGGTGGTGGCCGCGCGCATGCCGCGCCCGCCCGCCGGTTTCTGCAACTCCGGCATAACTCCGGCTATTCGATCGTCGGCGGCCCACTCCCGGACCGTGTCCCGCACGCCCACCAGCAGCACCGGCCGGAGCGCGACGGCCGATTCACCGACGGCGACCCGGTCCAGTACGCGGTGCAGGGCGGCCGCCGAGACCATGGCGGCCGTCTGCCCCGACGAGGCGAGGCAGACGGCCGCGTAGTCGTGCATCGACTGCCAGTGCCGGGCCGTCAGGAGGGCGACGGAGTGGGCGGCCTCGCCCTCCGGACGGCCCCGCAACCGGGCGGCGAGGAACTCGTCGGATTCCCCCGGATCCCCGCCGGGCGGGGGATACGGAGGTCGAGGGGGGTGGGGGGTGTGCACTGAGATGGTTCCTTCCCACAGCGCATGTGACATTCAGGGGTTTCCGACACCGAAAAGGAAGCCCGATTGGTGCATACCTCTTTGGCGCGAACGGGGGGTGCGAATTCACCGACGGCGAATCGGACCCGGTTCATCAACTCGCGTGCGACCCCGGCCTTTACCCCCCGCACGGGTGGCTCACTCTCGCACAACTCGCGCTCGGCCAACAAGGCGCCAGGGCAACATCCGCGCGTTGACAGAAAGTCAGAAAGGGAAGGAGGTTCCGCGGCCCTCGCCGCGGCTTTCGATCCGGCTTTTCACACCGTTCACAGCGGAGGTGGCGCCGGGTTCGCACGGACGCCTTCTCAGCCTCGTCCGCACCCCGTGTGAACTCGGCGCTCGCGTCGGCGCCCCGCGCACGCTCCCGGCGCACGCCGGAGCGCAGTCAACTGGTCACGACCCTTCTCGGAGGTCACGCGCGGAGACGGCGGCTCTCCCGCGCACGGCCGCCGGCCCCGATCCTCCCGCCCTCGGCCGGCGGCCCCGAGGGGCCCCGGGCATCCCGCGAGGCGTGTCCGGCGGGCCTCAGATCTGCCAGGAACGCAGCCGGTCGGCCGCGGCGTAGACATCGGCCTCCCCGGAGATCAGATCGCGCGCCAGGTCGACCAGGGCGCCGTAGGGCGGGTCGATGCCGACCCCGCTGACGAACATGTAGGCCACCGCGGTGGCACAGGCGAAGCGCGCGTTGGCCGAGGGCAGCGGCCGGAGCACGGCGAGGGTGTGCAGCAGGGCGGCGGCCCGCCAGGCCGGGTCGGAGTCGACGCCCAGCCGGGGCGGATCGACGCGATGACGGGCGACGGCCGCGACCAGGGCCGAGAAGTCGTTGACGGTGGGCTGGTCCGGGAGGACCTCCTCGTGCCGCTGGAGCAGCCAGGGCACGTCGATGTGGAGCACGGGTGCCATCGGTCAGGCGGCCCGTCCTTCGCCCCTGGCGGGAGGTTCGTCGTCCGGGAAGGCGGCGGCGAACTCGTCGGCGTGGGAGGCGAAGAACCGGCGGAAGGCTTCCGCGCCCTCCTGGAGGGCACGGTGACGGGCTATGTCCGCCGCGGCCGCCTCCCGTACGAGCGCCTTCATGGACGTACCGCGTTCCTTGGCGATCTGCCTCAGGTCCTCGAGCTCGCGGTCGCTGAACTCCACGTTGAGAGCTGGCATGCCCTCACGGTACCGCTCGGGGTACTGGGCAGTAAATACCCACAGGTCAGACGCCATACGGAGGGGTACCGGCAGCGGCGGACCGCCGCGTCCGCACTGAGACGCGGGTCACATCGCCACCCCGCGATGTCACATTCCGGCCGCCTCCCACCCTCACATGGGTGAGCGCACCTGGGAGGCCACCCATGTTCACCACCCGTGTTCCCCGCACCGACGAACCGCTCGACGAGGCGACCGAGGTGTTCCTCGGTCATCGCGAGCTGCTGTTCGGCGTCGTCTACAACATGCTCGGCAGCGTCGCCGACACGGAGGACGTCCTCCAGGAGACCTGGCTGTCCTGGACGGCCCGTGGCGGGGGCGCGCCCCTGGAGGGCGTCGCCAACCCCCGCGCCTATCTCGTGCGGGTGGCGATGAACCACGCGCTGCGGCGCCGGGCCACGGTCAGCCGCAGCCGGGAGACCTACGTCGGCCCCTGGCTGCCCGAGCCGCTGGTGACGGAGGAGGACGCGGGCGACCCCGCGGTGCGAGCCGAGTCGGTGTCACTGGCGATGCTGGTGGTGCTGGAGTCGCTGAGCCCGCTGGAGCGGGCGGTGTTCGTGCTGGGCGAGGTCTTCGGGTATCCGCACGCGGAGATCGCGGAGATCATCGACCGCAGCCCGGCCGCCGTACGGCAGCTGGCGCGCCGCTCCCGTGAGCATGTGCACGCCCGGCGGCCCCGGTTCCGGGCGCATCCGCGGGTGCGGCGGGAGGCGACCGAGCGGTTCGTGCGGGCGGCCCTCGGCGGGGACATCGCCGCGCTGATGGAGATCCTCGCGCCGGACGTGACCGTGTGGACGGACGGCGGCGGCAAGCGCAAACCGGCGGGACTGCGCCCGGTGCACGGCCGGGACAAGGCGGTCCGGCTGTTCGGCGGCTACGCCTCCGGGCGCGGCGCGCACGCCGGTCGCGACCTGGAGCTGCGCTACCGGCGGGTCAACGGCGACGACGCGGCGGTGCTGTTCCAGGACGGCTCCCCGTTCGCCGTCATGGTGCTGGACCTCACCCCCGACGGCGAGCAGGTGTGCGGGGTCTATGTCGTCGCCAACCCCGACAAGCTCACCCATGTGCCCGGGGAGGAGGCGTGAGGGCCGTGGAGCGGGCCGGCCGGGGTGAGCGGATCGCCGACTGGTTCGACGGCCGGCTCGGCACGCACACCCTCGGCCGGAAGTATCTGCGCAAGGTGTTCCCGGACCACTGGTCGTTCCTGCTCGGCGAGATCTGCCTGTACAGCTTCGTGGTGCTGATCCTCACCGGGGTCTATCTGACGCTGTTCTTCCATCCGTCGATGAACGAGGTGACGTACCAGGGCAGTTACGTCCCCCTCAACGGCGTCCGGATGTCCGAGGCGTACGCCTCGACGCTGGACATAAGCTTCGATGTGCGGGGCGGGCTGCTGATCCGGCAGCTGCACCACTGGGCGGCGCTCGTCTTCATCGCCGGGATGCTCACGCACATGATGCGGCACTTCTTCACCGGCTCGTTCCGCAAGCCGCGCGAGATCAACTGGCTGTTCGGCTGGAGCCTGCTGTTCCTCGGGCTGTTCGAGGGGCTGTTCGGCTACTCGCTCCCCGACGACCTGCTGTCGGGCACCGGCATGCGGTTCGTGGACGGGGCGCTGCTGTCGGTGCCGATCGTGGGGACCTATCTGTCGATGTTCCTGTTCGGCGGGGAGTATCCCGGCGACGACATCGTGGCCCGCTTCTACTCGCTGCACGTGCTGGTGATTCCGGGGATCATGGCGGCGCTCGTGGTGGCCCACGTCCTGCTGGTCGTGTACCACAAGCACACCCAGTTCGCGGGGCCCGGACGGACCGAACGCAATGTCGTCGGCGCCCCGTTCATGCCGGTCTACCTGGCGAAGGCGGGCGGCTTCTTCTTCCTGGTGTTCGGGGTACTGACGGCCATCGCCGCGGTGGCGACGATCAACCCGGTCTGGTCCTACGGCCCGTACCGCGCCGACCAGGTCTCCACCGGAGCCCAGCCCGACTGGTACCTGGGGTTCGCCGAGGGGCTGGTGCGGATCATGCCGGGCTGGGAGATCACGTTGTGGGGGCACACGCTGGTGCTGGGGGTGCTGATACCCATCGTGGTGTTCCCGCTGCTGCTGGTCTTCATCGGCGTGTATCCGTTCCTGGAGGCGCGGTTCACCGGCGACCGGCGCGAGCACCATCTCCTGGACCGTCCGCGCAACCGTCCGGTCCGCACGGCGATCGGGGCGGCCTGGATCAGCCTCTATCTGGTCCTGCTGGCCGGCGGCGGCAACGACATCGTGGCGACCCGGCTGCACCTGTCGATCAACACGGTGACCTGGGCCGTACGGATCGCGGTGTTCGCCGTCCCGGCGGTGGTCTTCGTGGTCACCCGGCGCGTCTGCCTGGGCCTCCAGCTGCGCGACCGGGAACTGGTGGCGCACGGCAGGGCGACCGGCGTGATCAAGCGGCTGCCGCACGGGGAGTACGTCGAGGTCCACGAACCGCTCGACCGGGCCCGGCTGCACACCCTCACCGCGCACGAACGGCCCGCGGAACTGGTGGAGCACGGGCCGGCGACCGAGCGGCCGCCGGCCCGCGGGGAGGAGCGTCAGGACTGATCGGCCACGAAGGAGGCCATCCGGGTCAGAGCCGCGTTCCAGTTGATGGTGTGTTCATTGGTGGCCCAGGACTGGATGTCGTCGATGAAGCAGAACTGACCGACGCAGCCCTGGAGTTTCGACTGGGCGACGGGGTCCTGGATGCTGGAGTTGGGTCCGCCGGACAGGGTGCCGGCGGGCGGGTTCGGCAGGTTCGGGTCGAGCTGCTTGGCGTACCAGCGGCTGTGCTGGTTGTGCGCGTTGACCTCGCCGTAGCCGGTGACGTACGAGATGTTCAGCGCGTTGCGGCCCAGGATGTAGTCCATGCTCTGGAACGCGCCGTCACGGTACTTCGAGGCGCCGGTGATGTCGTAGGCGGTGGCCAGGACGACCGCGTTGTTGAGGACCTGGTGGCTGGAGCCCCAGTCGTAGACGTTGCCGGCCGGTGCGTACGGCATGCCGTACGGGTGGGCCTTCAGCGTGGCCAGGTAGCCGTCGGCGCCCTTGACCACGGACTGGCGGACCTTGTCCCGGCCGGGCAGCCGGTTCGGCACGGTCGCGAGGTCGAGGCGGCCGGCCGCGGCGGTGCGCGCCCAGTCGAAGCCGTTCGGACCGAAGATGTCGGCGGTGTGCACCGGGGAGTTCAGCACGTGCTCCTTGAACTGCCGCTCCCCCGTGGTGATGTAGAGCTCGGCGGCCGCCCAGTAGAACTCGTCGGACACGGTGTCGTCGGGGTAGGCGCCGCCGCCGATGCCGTCGTCCGGGTCGGCGAGGAGGTCCGGGTGGGCGAGGGCCGCCGTCCAGGCCTTCCGGGCCGCCGCCAGGGTCGTGGCCGCGAACTCCTTGTCGTAGGGGCGGTACAGCCGTGCCGCCTGGGCGGCCGTGGCCGCGAGGTTCAGGGTGGCGGCGGTGGTCGGCGGGTGCAGCTCCCGCTTCTGCGGGTCGTCGCTGGGCAGCAGCGGCAGTCCGGTCCACTGTTCGTCGTGGATCTTGTGGTGGGCCATGCCGGCCAGCGGCTCACCCTCGGGGACCTGCATCTTCAGCAGGAACTCCAGCTCCCAGCGGGCCTCGTCGAGGATGTCCGGGACCTTGTTGCCGCTCTCCGGGATGTTCAGCGTGCCGTCGCCGAGCTTGCCGGTGTCGCCGGTGCGGGCGTGCTTGGCGCGCTCGTAGGTGCTGAGCACCTCCCAGGTGCTGATGCCGCCGTTGACGACGTACTTGCCGTGGTCGCCGGCGTCGTACCAGCCGCCGGTGACGTCGAGCGTGTAGTCGCACACGCCGGGCTGGCAGGGCACCTCGCTGTCGCCCTGGTTGGGGGCCACGCCCACGTGTCCGGCCGGGCGGCCGTAGCCCGGGCGCAGGTCGTCGCGGATCGCGACGCCGCTGCGCTGGGTGTAGTAGTACTTCGCCGAGTCCAGCCGCAGCCGCTCGTACGCGCTCGCGTCGATGTCGAAGGGCCGGCTCGTCTCGCCGTCCACGACCAGGGTGTAGCCGGTACCGCGCGTGCGGTGGCCGCCGAAGTCGAGGGAGTGGACGTTCTGCCCGGAGGAGCCGTCGATGCCGCGCGGCACGGTCCAGCCCCGCCGGACCACGTCTCCGTCGGCGTCCTTCAGCTGCCAGGGAAGCCGCTCGGTGGCGTCGGTGACGAGGGTGGCGTTCTTGGGGCCGGCGGGCAGATAGGCGACCTGGTTGACGCGGACCCGGGGCCCGGTGTCGGGCACGTAGGGCTCGGGGGCGACGCCGCCCAGCAGCGACACGTCGTCCACGCAGAACCGCCAGGGGTCCGCGCTGCCGCCGAGCTGGAAGCCGACCTGGCCCTGGGTGGTGTCGACGGGTGAGGTGAAGGTGTACGAGTAGGTGTCACCGGACACGCTGACCTGCGGGGACACCTCGTAGTAGGTGTCGTACGGGTCCACCTGGAGACCGACGACCGCTCGCACGACATGGCCCGCGGGCGAGCCGTTCGCGCTGAAGGAGAAGCGGTACGACTCCCCCTTCACCAGGGTGATGTCGTTCTGTCCGACGGCCGCGTCCCACCGGTTGGCGGTGCCGCCGGGGACGTCGGCGCACAGGCGGCCCTCGGACGGGCCCGCGGTGACGTTCGGGGAGGCCCACCAGGGCTCGGTGCCGGTGTCGAAGGTTCCGTTGCGGACCTGCTCGACCTCGTCCGCCCCGGCCGGGGCCGCGGGCAGCGCGGTGAGCGCGGTCGCCAGCAGTCCCGTCAGGGACAGCAGAGCGGTTCTGCGTCTGTTCACGTCTGGGCTCCTCTGGGGAGGTGCGGGTAAATGGGAGCGCTCCCATTTCCGTGCGCGGACCATGGTTGTGGCAGGTGTGACCTTCCGTCAACGGTTGGGACGGGACTGATGAAGGTCACCCGGAGCGGAGGTTCGCAGTCCGCGTCGGGCGCCGACCCACTAGGCTGGAACTCAGGCGATACACCGGTTCACGGTGAGTGTGCGCGATGGAGTGGCGACGATGAGGCCGGACGACCCGTTCGACGATGCCGTGACGGCCCGGGCCGTCATCGCCGCCGACGGTACGCTCACGCGGTGGAGCGAGGGCGCGTCCCTGCTGCTGGGACACACGGCCGAGCAGGTCGTCGGCCGTCCCGCCGTCGAGCTGCTGGCCGAGGGGTCGGGCCCGCCGCGGCTGCCCGCCGCCCGCTGGAGCGGCACCCTCGCACTGCGGCACCGCGACGGCGGCACGGTCACGGCGTGGGTGCTCGCCCACCACCGACAGTCGTCGGACAACGGTCCCGGGGACTGGCTCGCCGTCTCCCCGCTGGAGGCCGCGGACCACGACCTGCCCGACGACCCCCTGGTCAGGGCCGCCGTGTTCCAGTCGCCCTGCGCCACCATGGTCTTCGACGGAGCGCTGCGCCTGCGCGGGGTCAACGACGCCATGGCCCACCTCCTCGGGCTGCCGGCCCCCCATCTGCGAGGGCTCCGGCCCACCGACATCGGCGGCCGGACCCAGCACGCCGAACTCGAGCGGCAGTTGCGCCAGGTGCTGCGCAGCGGACGGCCGCACGACATGCAGACGTACATGAAGGCCACCAGCGAGAACCGCGCGCACGCCTGGCTGGCCCGGCTCGCCCCGCTCACCGACCAGTCCGGCCGGGTGCGGGGGGTGTGCGTCACGGCCCACGACTTCACCGAGCAGTACCGGGCGCGGGAGCGGCTCCAACTGGTCAACGAGGCCAGCATGCGCATCGGCACCACGCTGGACGTCACCCGGACGGCGCAGGAGCTGGCCGAGGTGTGCGTGCCCGCGCTCGCCGACTTCGTCAGCGTGGACCTGCTGGAGCCCGAGGAGCCCGGAGGCGAGCCCACCGGCCCGCTGACCACACCGGTGTCGCTGCGCCGCGTCGCCCACCAGTCCCTCACGCCGGGCAGCCCCGAGTCGGTCGCCCGCCTGGGCGAGCTGGTCGTCTACCCGGCCGCCGCGCCCCAGGCCGACTCGCTGATCGCGGGGCACAGCATCGTCGCCTCGGTGCCCTCCGGCGATCTCGACCCGTGGCTGGAAGTGGACGAGGCACGCGCCCGTCAGGTCAGGGAGTTCGGCGTCCACTCCATGCTGTCGGTCCCGCTCCAGGCACGTGGTACGACCCTCGGTGTCGCGGCGTTCACCCGCTTCAACCGTCCCGAGTCGTTCACCCACGACGACGTGCTGCTGGCCGAGGAGGTCACCGCACGGGCCGCCGTCTGCATCGACAACGCCCGCCGCTACTCCCGCGAACGCGAGACCACCCTCGCGCTCCAGCGCAGCCTGCTCCCCCGCAGGCTGCCGCGCACGGCCGCCGTGGAGGCGGCCACCCGCTATCTGCCGGCGGCGCGCTCGGGGGTGGGCGGCGACTGGTTCGACGTGATCCCGCTGTCCGGGATGCGGGTGGCCATGGTCGTCGGGGACGTCGTCGGGCACGGCATCCAGGCGTCCGCGACCATGGGGCGGCTGCGCACGGCGGTCCGCACCCTCGCCGACATCGATCTGGCCCCCGACGAACTGCTCACCCATCTGGACGACCTGGTGCTGCACCTCTCGCACGAGTCGGGCGGCGACGCGGGGGCGACCGAGGTCGGCGCGACCTGTCTGTACGCCGTGTACGACCCGGTGTCACGGCGCTGCACGCTGTCCCGGGCGGGGCATCCCCCGCCGGTCCTGATCCCGCCGGGCGGCCCGGCCCGGCACCTCGACCTGCCGTCCGGGCCGCCGCTGGGCCTGGGCGGACTTCCGTTCGAGTCGGCCGAGCTGGAGCTGCCCGACGACACGGTGCTGGCGTTCTACACCGACGGGCTGGTCGAGTCCCGGGGCCGGGACACCGAAGTCGGCCACGCGCTGCTCCGCGAGGCGCTGTCCAACGCCGTCGGCCCGCTGGACGAGACCTGCGACCGGGTCCTGCACACCGTGCTCTCGCCGGGCGGCGCCACGGACGACGTGGCCCTGCTGCTGGCCCGCACCCACGGGTTGCCGTCCTCACAGGTCGCCACCTGGGACATCCCCGCCGATCCGGCGCTCGTCGCCCCCATCCGCAAGCAGGTCCTCGACCAGCTCGCCGCCTGGGCGCTGACCGAGGCGTCGTTCACGGCGGAGCTGGTGGTGAGCGAGCTGGTCACCAACGCCATCCGGTACGGCGCCCCGCCCATCCGGCTGCGGCTGATCCACGACGCCTCGACGCTGATCTGCGAGGTGTCCGACACCAACCACACGGCCCCGCACCTGCGGCGGGCCAAGAGCTGGGACGAGGGGGGCCGGGGTCTGCTGCTGGTCGCCCAGCTCACCCAGCGCTGGGGCAGCAGACACACGGCGGACGGCAAGACCATCTGGTCGGAACTGGCCCTGGTGGACGAGATGTGACGTGGAGTCGGCCATGGTGAACGGATCACGGCACGCGGGTGCGCCGCTGGCGGGCGCCCTGGTTCTGCTGGTCGCCCTGGCCGCCTGCGGCACGGAGAGCGGCACCCCGGTACCGCAGCCCTCGGCCTCCGCCGGCCGGACGGCCGCCGACTCTGCGCGGGATGCCGTCCCGAGCGACGCCGCCGCCTCCACCGGGCACCCGGACGGCCCGGGATCCCGGTGCCGCACGGCCGAACTGAGCGCCGCCGTCGGCCGGATGGACCCGGGTGCGGGACAGCGCAACTTCCCCGTCGTGCTGACGAACGTGTCCTCCCGCGCCTGCACCCTGTACGGGTATCCGGGCGCCGCCTTCCTCGACGGGGCGGGCGAGCGGCTGGGCCGGGACCCGGAACGCACCCCCGGTGACCCGACCACCGTGACGCTGGCGCCCGGCGACAGTGCCTGGGCGGGGCTGCGCTTCGCGAGCCCGGGCGTCAGCGGCGCCCGTACGGCCACCCCGGCGGCGCTCCTCGTCACCCCGCCGGACGAACGGGAACCGCTGAAGGTGCCGTGGAAGGCCGGCCCGGTCCCGGTGTCCGGCAACGCGTCCTCGGTGTTCCTCACGGTGCTGGAGCCGGGCACCGGCCCCTGAGCCGCGGTGGCCCGGGGACCGGGCGCGCGTCGGTCCCGCCGCGGCCGGCCCGGGGCCCGCTCACCGCCGGACTCCGGCCGCCCGCCGTCCGGGCCCTCCTCCCCCGCGTACCGGTCGCCGCGGCGCACGCCGGACCTCCTGATCGCTCCCGGAAAACCGATTGCCCGTCCCGCGCGGAAGGCCGCAGGATCCTGCCATGCCTACGAGTTCCTTCCCGACGCCGTTGTCCGCCACCGCCCCCGCGGCGGGCCGACAGCAGCAGACCGGCCCCCGGGGAGGACCGACGCCGCCGCGCTCATGACGGCCGCCCTGCTCGCGGGGCTGCTCGCCGGCTACGGCATCGCCGTGCCCGTGGGCGCGGTCGGGACCTATCTCGTCGCCCTCACCGCCCGCACCGGCCTGCGCACCGGCGTCTGCGCCGCCCTCGGCGTCGCCACGGCCGACGGGCTGTACGCGCTCGCGGCCACGCTCGGCGGTTCGGCCCTCGCGTCCGCGCTGCGGCCGGTGCTCGGGCCGATGCGCTGGATCTGTGTGCTGGTGCTGCTGGCGCTGGCGGCGTGGGGAACGGCCACCGCCGTACGCCGGTACCGCGGCCACCGGCTCGCCACACGTCCCGAACCCGCTCCCCCGAGCCCGGCTCGCGCGTATGTGACGCTGCTGGGCATCACCCTGCTCAACCCCACCACCGTGATCTACTTCGCGGCGCTCGTGCTCGGCTCGCAGAGCGGGGAGGCCGCCGGATTCCCGGAGCAGACCGTGTTCGTGACGGCGGCCTTCGCCGCGTCCGCGAGCTGGCAGGTGCTGCTCGCCGGCGGCGGCGCCCTGCTGGGCCGGGCGCTGACCGGTCACCGGGGACGCCTGGTGACGGCCCTGACGGCGACCGCCGTGATGACGGCGCTGGCGGTGCGCATGGCGGTGGCTCCCGCCTGACCGCGCCGGGCGGGCCCGGATGAATCCCGCGTGCGGTGGCGTTGTACCTGTGATCGAGTCGACCGCAGGACGTGACGACGAGGGAACGGATGCCATGCCACTTCACGGCGAGTACGAACCCAGCCCGGCCCGGTGGGTGCGCGAACAGGTGGAGCTGTACGAGAGTTCCGGCGGCACCGCGGGGACGACACTGCTGGACACGGGCATGCCCGTCGTCGTGCTGACCAGCCGGGGCGCGAAGTCCGGCAAGCTGCGCAAGACCCCGGTGATGCGTGTCGAGCACGAGGGGCGGTACGCGGTGGTGGCCTCGCTGGGCGGAGCGCCCAAGCACCCGGTCTGGTACCACAACCTCAAGGCCGATCCGCGGGTCGAGCTCCAGGACGGGCCGGACAAGTGGGACATGACGGCCCGTGAGGTCACGGGTGCGGAGAAGGACGAGTGGTGGAAGCGTGCGGTGGCGGCCTATCCGCCGTACGCCGACTACCAGAAGAAGACGGACCGGGAGATTCCGGTCCTTGTGCTGGAGCCGGACCGGCACCCGAACTGAACGCGGGAGATTTTCGTGTCCCGGTGTGCATGAAGCTCCGGGATGCGGGCACGCGTCGTTCAGGCCCCGCCGCGCTCCCCCGTCGCGGCGGGGCTTTCCCACGCCTCCCGTGCCTCCGGGTCCCCCCGCTCGGTGACGTCGAGGAAGACCTGCTCCGCCTCGGGCACCTCACGCACGATGGACCGCTTGATGCGCACGGCGACCTCCTCCACCCGCTCGCTGTCCATGCCGGGCACCAGGTCGACGCGGGCCGCCACGAGGGCGGTGTCCAGGCCCGTCTTCATCGTGAAGAGCGCCTCCACGCTGTCGATCTCGGGCTGCCTCCGCAGCAGTTCCCGGATCCGGTCGTCGGCCTCCGGGTCGGCGGCCTCGCCGATCAGCTGGTCGCGGGCGTCGCGGCCGAGCCGGTAGGCGACGTAGACCAGCAGCGCGCCGATGGCGAGCGAGGCGGCCGCCTCCCACACCACCTGCCCGGTGATCATGTGCAGCGCCATGCCCGCGATGGCAAGGGTGACGCCCAGCACCGCGGTGCCGTCCTCGGCGACCACCGTGCGCAGCGCCGGATCGCGCAGCCCCCTGAGCCCGCCGCCCTGCCGGCGCACCTGGTACAGGGCCCGCAGCAGCGAGGCGCCCTCGGCGAGCAGGGCGACACCGAGGACGATCAGGCCGGCCACATAGCCGCTCAGCCGCTCCTGGTTTCCGTTCCGGAGCGCCTCGACCCCCTGGAAGAACGAGAAGCAGCCGCCCATCACGAAGATCCCCACCGCCGCGAGCAGTGCCCAGAAGAACCGCTCCTTGCCGTAGCCGAACGGGTGACGCCGGTCGGCCGGGCGCCGGCTGCGCCGCAGCGCGGCCAGCAGGAACACCTCGTTGAGGCTGTCGGCCACCGAGTGCGCCGCCTCCGACAGCAGTGCGGGCGAGGCCGCGACCAGGCCGCCGACGGCCTTGGCGACCGCGATCACCAGATTGGCGGCGAGCGCCACCAGCACGGTGACGCGCGTTCTGCGATCCGATCGTGTACTCACCTGGGCCGATTGCCCCGGTCGGCCTAGGTCACACCGTGCCGTCGGCGGAAAACGGGGAACGCGGTCACAGGGACATCCGATCGGCGAGAAGGAGAGCACCATGGGCGGCCGCGACGACGGGGGCGGCGGCAACAGGGCGTACGGCAGGAAGGCGTTCAAACGGTCCAGGGCGCACTTCGCGGACCGGATCACCGCGGACGGGCGGGACGGCTGGCCGGTGGAGGCCGGGCGCTACCGCCTCGTGGTGAGCCGTGCCTGCCCGTGGGCGAGCCGGGCGCTGGTGTCCCGGCGGCTGCTCGGGCTTGAGGACGCGCTGTCGCTGGCCGTCGCGGATCCCGTCCAGGACGACCGGAGCTGGCGCTTCACCCTGAATCCGGACGGCCGCGACCCCGTCCTCGGCATCCGCTATCTGAGCGAGGCGTACGACCGGCGGGAGACGGACTACCCCGGCGGGGTGAGCGTGCCCGCGGTCGTGGACGTGCCGAGCGGGAAACTGGTCACCAACGACTACCAGCGCATCACCCTGGACCTCGCCACCGAGTGGACGGCCCTGCACCGCGAGGGCGCTCCCGACCTGTATCCGGAGGCGCGGCGCGACGAGATCGACACCCTCATGGAGGACGTCTACCAGGACGTCAACAACGGCGTGTACCGGGCGGGCTTCGCCACCGGTCAGGAGGAGTACGCGGCCGCGTGCACGGCGCTGTTCCGCCGGCTGGAACTGCTGGCGCGGCGGCTGGAGGGGCAGCGGTATCTCGTCGGCGACACCCTCACCGAGGCGGACATCCGGCTGTTCACCACGCTGGTGCGGTTCGACGCGGTGTACCACGGCCACTTCAAGTGCAACCGGTGGAAGCTGACGGAGAACCGGGTGCTGTGGGCGTACGTCCGCGATCTGTACCAGACGCCCGGCTTCGGTGACACCGTGGACTTCGACCACATCAAGCGGCACTACTACCAGGTGCACACCGGTATCAACCCGTCCGGCATCGTGCCCCTCGGTCCCGATCTCTCCGGCTGGACGACGCCCCACCACCGTGAGGAGCTGGGCGGCCGGCCGTTCGGGGACGGCACCCCGCCCGGCCCGGTGCGGACCGGGGAGGAGGTTCCGGCGGCGGGCAGCCCCTGATCCATTCACCGACGAGACGACGCAGCCGACCTAGGAGATCCACGTGGCGAAGAAGAGCAAGAAGGCGAAGAAGAAGCTGCCCCTGGCGTACAAGCCCCTCGGCTTCGCGCTGGGCTGGACCAGCGGCACCGTGGCCGGGATGGCCTTCCAGAAGACCTGGAAGATGATCCGGCACGAGGACGACGCGCCGGACGCGCTGGACCGGGACCGCCGCTGGGGCGAGATCCTGCTGGCCGCGGCGATCCAGGGCGCCATCTTCGCGGTGGTGCGCAGTGCCGTGGACCGGGCCGGCGCCAAGGCCATCGAACGCTCCACGGGCACCTGGCCGGTCCCGGAGAAGGGCGGGCGCGACTGATCCGCCCACGTCCCGTCCCGGCGTCCCCCAGGGGCGCCGGGAGGGTCGGGGGGCCGGGGGGTCGGGGGTCAACCCTGTTTGGGCGCGGTCGGGGTGCCCCGGCGCACGGTGAAGGAGTGGCCCGCGGGGTCGGCGTAGCCGCGTTCCTCGCTGAGCCCCGACGCTTCGCCGGTCTCCGTCGGGCGGCCCCCCAGGCTCACGATCCGGCGTTCCACCGCGTCCAGGTCGTCCACCACGAACTCCAGGTGCGCCTGGAGGGAGTTCTCCGGGCGGGGCCAGCTGGGCGCGGTCGCGTTGGCGTCACGACGCAGCGCGAGGCGGAAGCCGTCGGCGGCCCGCACCTCCACCCGGTTGACGTTGGCGTCGACCTCCTCCGCCATCAGCAAGTTCTTGTAGAACTCCGCGAGTTTCTCGGGTTCGGCACAGTCGAGCACCACCACGCCGGCCGTCACCAGTGCCATGTCTCCTCCGGGAGGTCCGGTTCCGGGCGGGGCGCGGTCGCCCCGCCCTGTACGTGACACCTGTCCCGGCTCACCGGATTCACTCGTGTCCCCGGCCGAAGGAACTCGGTCGCAATTCGAAGACATATGTCAATCGAACATGCTCAAATGCACTCGTTCGAAGGTAACTTGCAGGGCAGGGACCGGTGTTGGGCCGCTCCCCTCCCCCGTTGCACGGAGCAGGCTGGAGGAGATGGCGTCGTGCGGTACGAACCTGCGCCGCTGACCCGGCATCTGCGCGTCCGCCACGACCGGGGACACACGGTGCTGGAGTTCCGCGGTGAGATCGACATCGCCGCGGCCGCGGAGATCGTCCCGCATCTGGACATGGCGACCGCCGAACCGGGTGCCCGGATCGTGATCGACCTGACCCACGTCGAGTTCTTCGACCTCTCCGGCCTGCGCCTGCTGTACCGGGCCCGGCACCGGGTCACGGACGGACCCGGCCGGCTGCACCTCGTCTGCGCCCACCCGCTGACCCTGCGCATGCTGCGGATCACCGGACTGTCCCGGCTGCTGCCCCCGTGGCCGACCCTGGACGCGGCCCTGGAGCGCCCCGAGGCCACATCCGGGCCGGTGTGACCGGCCGTCGGGCCGACCGACCTCCATCGTGCGCCCCCGCGTGCTCCCGGTGCGGTCCTTTGATCCTCAACTTCCCCGTCTGCGCCCGGAACTGAGGGGCATTCGGTCAGGAGGAAGGAGGGCCGTCGCCATGACGACTCCCGTGAAGGGACCGACCGCACGCGTTCCCCTGTGGGTGAAGGCGCTCGGCGCGGTGGTGCTGCTGCTCGCAGTGCTGTTCGCCGGCATCCGGCTGAGCGTCCTGCCGGGCCTGAGGGACCTGTTCGGCACGGAGACCCGGGACCGCTCCGGACCCGCGCTCCTGGAGTCCGTCCGGGACATCAGCCGCTACGACGCCGCCTCGGGAAACTTCCAGGTGGTGGTGGACCTGGAGAAGGACGCGAAGTTGCTGCCCGACGCCGTCCGCGGCAGCCGCACGCTGTACGTGGGCGCGGGCACCGTCGACGCCTACGTCGACCTCGGCACACTGGACGGGGACGACGTACGGGTCGACGAGGACCGTACGTCCGCCACGCTGCGGCTGCCCCACGCCCGGCTGGGGAAGCCCGCCCTGGATCCCGAGCGTTCCTACGCCGTGTCCAAGCAGCGCGGCCTCCTCGACCGTCTCGGCGACCTGTTCTCGGACAACCCCAACAGCGAGCAGGCCGTGCAGAGGCTCGCCGTGAAGCACATCGGCGACGCGGCGAAGGAGAGCGGGCTCACCGCCCGCGCCGAGGCCAACACCACGGAGATGCTCGAAGGTCTGCTGCGCTCCCTGGGCTTCGAGGCGGTGCGGGTCGACTACGGCGACTGACCGGCACGACTCGGGGTAACCGGCCTACCACACACGGAAGTTGACGAGTGGAGGACCGCATGGCCCGCGCCGCCCCACGTCCGCGCTCCCTGTTGCGCCGGCGTCCGGACCCACCCGGTCGCGCCCCCGCGGAGGGGAGCCCGGGGCGTCCGCTCCCCCTGCTGCCCCGGTTGCTGGCGATGCTGTGCGCGTTCGTCTTCATGGTCGTCTTCGCCGCCGTCCTGGCCCGGCTCACCCTGCACCCCTCCCCCGCCTCGGAGGCCCTGACCCACACCAACCTGCGTCCGGGCCGTTCCCTGAGGGCCTATCTGGACCAGCCCGCGCTGCGCGACGCCGTGCGCCAGATCGGCGGGAACATCCTGCTCGGCGTGCCCTTCGGGGTGCTCGCGCCGGTCGTCGCGCCGCGCGTCCGCGGGTTCCTGCGGGTGCCGGCGCTGACGGCCCTCGTGATGCTGCTGGTGGAGTTCGCGCAGGGCGCGCTGGTGACCGGACGCGCCTTCGACATCGACGACGTCATCCTGAACACCGTCGGGGCGCTGATCGGTTATCTGCTCGTGGGACGACGCCTGAGCCGGGCCGTGCACGCGCGACGGCCGGGGGCCTGACCCCCGCCGGGACCGCGCCCCCGGGGCCTCAGGGCCGCCGGGTCTGGTCCTGGGCGGCTCGTGGTGCCCGGCGCAGGGTCCAGGTGAACTTGTCGCCGCCCACCCAGCGGACCACGTCCGGGTCGTCCAGGTCGTGGACCGTGATCCCGAACGCGGCGGCGGCGTGCAGTACGTCGGTGACGGTCTTGGCCTCGCCGACCACCTGTCCGTCGATCTCCACGATCCGGAACGGCGGTGTCCCGGGCTGTACCCCGAGCACCATGATCCGCGGGTGCGACATGTACGGGCTCGCGCTTTCGGTCATGCCATCGAGGGTAGAGCGCAAACGGCGCGAACGCGGCGTTCCGGTACACCTTCCGTCAGGGCCGCCGCCAGTCGTCGCCCGTCAGATGCGATCCGGCCTGCGGCCCCATCCGGAGCATCCCGCCGTCCACGCTCCAGGAGGCGCCGGTGACGTAGGAGGCGTCGGGTCCGGCGAGGAAGGCGATGACCGCGGCGACCTCACGGGCGTCGCCGGGCCGTCCGAGGGGGACGCCGGGACGGCTCTCGGTGTGCGGGTCGGTGTCCTCCTGGCCGGTCATGGGCGTGGCGATCTCGCCGGGGGCGACCGCGTTGACGGTGATGCCGTACTCGGCGAGCTCCAGCGCCATCACCTGGGTGAGCAGCCCGAGGCCGCCCTTGGCGGCGCAGTAGGGCGCGGCGCCCACCCGGGGCTGGTGCTCGTGCACGGAGGTCACGTTGACGACGCGACCCCCGTCGCCCTGCCGGATCATGTGCCGTGCCGCCTTCTGCCCGCACAGGAACGGGCCGACCAGATCGACGTCGAGCACCTCACGGACCGTGGACAGTTCCAGGTCGAGGAAGGGCGTCATCGTGCCGGTGCCGGCGTTGTTGACCAGCACGTCC
Organism: Streptomyces sp. NPDC031111; assembly: GCF_055570675.1. NCBI lineage: Bacteria > Bacillati > Actinomycetota > Actinomycetes > Kitasatosporales > Streptomycetaceae > Streptomyces > Streptomyces sp. NPDC031111. The sequence continues at coordinate 81,770 of NZ_JBVIGS010000010.1, read as the reverse complement.
ACGCGGCCCAGTCGGTCGTGGAGCTCGTCGACGGCGTCCGCGGCGCCGGGCAGCCGGGTGAGGTCCATGGGCACCACCTCGGCCCGGCGGCCGTGCGCCCGGACCTCCTCCGCCGTCTCCTGTGCGCCCTCCAGGTCGCTGTGCCAGGTGATGCCCACGTCCATGCCCGCGGCGGCCAGGCGTACGGCGGTGGCCCGGCCGATGCCGGAGTCGGCGCCGGTGATCACGGCGGCCCTGCCGCTCGGGGAGGTGGGGACGGACATGAGGGCCTCCTGGTGGAAAGTCGAACAGGGGGTGCGACGCATCGCAGTACCCCCGGGCGCACCGGGCCAACCCCGCTTCCGCCGTGCGGCCGCGGGCGCCCTGGGGAACTCTGGAGCGAGGAGGTGGGCGATGGATCCCGTCGAGGCGCTGGACCGGATCGCCTTTCTGCTGGAGCGGTCGCTGGCGCCGACGTACCGCGTCCGCGCCTTCCGCACCGCGGCGCGCGCACTGTCGGAGCTGGGCGAGGAGCAGGTGCGCGAGCGGGCGGCGGCCGGGACGCTGGAGACGCTCAAGGGGGTCGGCCCGAAGACCGCGCAGGTGGTGCGGGAGGCACTGGCCGGGGAGGTGCCCGGCTATCTGCGGAAGCTGGAGGACGAATCCGATGGGGAGCCCGCGGACCGGGCGGGGCGGGAGCTGCGGGCGCTGCTGCGCGGGGACTGCCATCTGCACTCCGACTGGTCGGACGGGGGCAGCCCGATCGAGGAGATGGGCCGGGCCGCAGCCCGGCTGGGACACGAGTGGGCCGCGCTCACGGACCACTCGCCCCGGCTCACCGTGGCGCGGGGGCTGTCGGCCGACCGGTTGCGCGAGCAGCTGGACGTGGTGGCGGAGCTGAACGGGACCTGGGCGCCGTTCCGGCTGCTGACCGGCATCGAGTGCGACATCCTCGAGGACGGCTCCCTCGACCAGGAACCGGAACTCCTGGAGCGGCTGGACGTCGTGGTGGTGTCCGTGCACTCCAAACTGCGGATGGACGCCCGGTCGATGACCCGCCGCATGGTGGCCGCCGTGCGCGATCCGCACTCCGACGTGCTCGGGCACTGCACCGGGCGGCTGCTGACCGGACGCGGCCGGCCGGAGTCGGAGTTCGACGCGGACGAGGTGTTCGCGGCGTGCGCGGAGACCGGCACCGCCCTGGAGATCAACAGCCGGCCCGAGCGGCTCGACCCGCCGCGCCGGTTGCTGCGCCGGGCGGTGGAGGCCGGCGTGCTGTTCTCGGTCGACACCGACGCCCACGCGCCGGGGCAGCTGGACTGGCAGATCCTGGGGTGCGCCCGCGCGCAGGAGTGCGGGGTGCCGCCGGAGCGGGTCGTCACCACCTGGACCGTGGACCAGGTGCTGGCGTGGACCCGGGAGCGGAAGGTGCCCTCCGGAGTGGCCGGCGGCTGAAGTGGTACCCGTACCGCCCGCGAGGAGACGGAGGGACCGCGTATGGAACGGGCGGCCGTGTTCGATGTCGACGGCACCCTGGTCGACACCAACCATCTGCATGTGACGGCCTGGTGGGAGGCCTTCCGGCAGGCGGGCCACCGGGTGCCGATGCACGCCGTCCACCGGGCCGTGGGGCTGCCCTCCTCCGATCTGGTCGCCCATCTGCTGGGCGAGGACCGCGACACCCGTCGCGACGCCGGGCTGAGCGCCGCGCACAAGGCGCTGTACGGGCAGTACTTCGACCGGCTGCCCCCGCTGCCGGACGCCGGCCGACTGCTGAAGCGGCTGCACCGGGACGGCTGGACGGTGGTGCTCGCCACCTCGGCGGGCGGTGCCGAGCTGAGCGCGCTGCGCCGGGCGATCGACGCGGACGAGGCGATCGGCGCGACGGCGAGCGCCGACGACGTCGAGGAGGGCAAACCCGCCCCGGAGCCCGTCGAGCACGCCCTGGAGCTGGCCGGGGTGCCCGCGGAGCGGGCGGTGTTCGTCGGTGACACGGTGTGGGACATGCGGGCGGGCAGCCGCGCGGGGGTGCGCTGCGTGGGTGTGCTGTGCGGCGGCATTCCGCGCGGCGACCTGGTGGAGGCCGGTGCGGACGCGGTGTACGACGACCCGGCGCATCTCCTGGCGTCGCTGTCGGACAGTCCCCTGGCATGAGGTCCCGTGCGGACGGGATACCCGCAGGGCATGGCGCGAGTGTGGGATGAGATCCGGCAGGGGGACGCCGGGGGCCGGGCGGCTCCGGTGGCGCGGGTGCGGGAGGCCGTCCGGTGGGAGGCGCGGTCCGTGGGGCGGGCGGCGCGGGCCGCGTGGCGGGGGCCCGGGCGGGAGCGGGATCTGCTGATCCAGTCGCTGAAGGCCGCCGCGGCGGCGCTGCTGGCCTGGCTGCTGGCGCAGGTCTGGCTCGGCGACCCGATGGCCCTGATGGCGCCCTGGGTGGCGCTGGTCCTGGTGCAGGCCACCGTCTACAGCTCGCTGATGCAGGCGACACGGCAGTTCACCGCGATCTGTGTCGGGGCCCTGGTGGCGTCCGGGGCGCAGGCGGTCACCGGCGACACCACGGGCGCCCTCGCGCTGTCCGTGCCGGTGCTGATGCTGCTGTCGAACTGGCCGCGCTTCGGCGACCAGGGCGTCTACGCCGCCACCACGGCCGTTTTCACGATCGCCACGGGGACGGTGAGCGGAGCCGCCGTCGGGCACCGGCTGGGGCAGGCGGCGCTCGGCGCGGCCATCGGGGTCGCCGTGAACGCGCTGGTCCTGCCGCCGATCCATCTGCGGGACGTACGGGAGAACCTGGCGGCGCTGGCGCGTGAGGCCGGTGAGGTGCTGCACGCCGTCGCCGGGGATCTGCGCGAGGGCGAGTGGGACACGCAGACCGCCACGGGGTGGCTCGGCGCCTCGGCACGGTTGCAGGGCCATCTGGAGGCGCTGCGCTCGGCCCGCGGCTGGAGCAGGGAGAGCCTGCGGCTGACCTCGGGCGTCCTGCGCGCCCTGCACCGGGTGCCGACCGGGGCCCTGCCGCCGGAGGCCGAGGACGAACGGTTCGGCCGCGTCACGGGACATGTCACCGCGCTGACCCGCACGCTCGCGGTGGCCGCCGACGAGGACCGTACGCCCGCCGCGCCGGACGCCGACGTGCTGAGCTGCTACGCGGAGCTGCTGGAGCTGATCGGTGACACCTGCCGCGCGGAGAGCGACCGGCTGCTGCACGGAGGTCCGCGAGCGGACGTCCTCCGGGACGAGCGGACCGAGGCGGTGATGCGGGACCTGCACGGCAAGCTCCAGGAGCGGCTGCGGGAGCACGCCGGGGAGGGCGCCGCGCGGACGGCCGTGCTGGGCACCCTGGTGCTTCAGGCCGAGAACCTGTGGGCCGACCTCGACAGCGGTGCGGGGGGCCGGTGACACACGTCACGCCCACCGCGGGCCGGATGCGGAACACCCGGAGGTGGTTCCCCGTTGAACCAACCGTGGGTGCGGATGGGACAGTGTCCCCGGGCCTCACCATTCGCCCACAGGGACGATCGTTCGGCTGAAGCCCTGTGGAGCCTTTCGCCGAGAGGCGACCGCCATCCGTACCCACCACAGAGCCGCCCCGGCCGTGATTCCCCCGTCGCGGTCGGGGCTCCTTTCTTCCCGAACGCCCGAGGGCGTCCCGTCGGCCCCGCCTCACGGGCGTGAACGCCTTCGGCTGAGGGGTACTCGGCCGGTTCCGCGGAGCAGGCGGCCGAGAGGAGCGGAAGGTGAGCAGCGCAGCGGGCATGAGGGTCGTCGTCACGGGCGCCACCGGCAATGTCGGCACCAGCGTGGTGCGGGTGCTCTCGGAGGAACCGGAGGTCGGCTCCCTTCGGGGCCTGGCCCGGCGGGTCCCCGAGTGGTCGCCCCCGAAGACCGAGTGGTCGGCGGTGGACGTGGCCTCGGACCGGTTCGATCTCGCCGAGGAGTTCGCCGGCGCGGACGCGGTCATCCATCTGGCCTGGGCGTTCCAGCCGACGCACGACCCGGCGAGCACCTGGCGCACGAATGTCCTCGGCGGCATGCGGGTGTTCGACGCGGTGGCCGAGGCGAGGGTGCCGACGCTGGTGCACGCCTCGTCGGTCGGGGCGTACTCGCCGGGCCCGAAGGACCGTGCGGTGGACGAGTCATGGCCGACGCACGGCTGGCCGGACGCCGCGTACTGCCGGGAGAAGGCGTATCTCGAGCGGGCCCTGGACACGTTCGAGCGTGATCACCCGGGCACGCGGGTGGTACGGATGCGGCCCGCGTTCCTCTTCAAGCGGGAGTCGGCGAGCGAACAGCGCCGCATCTTCGGCGGCCGGTTCCTGCCGGGTCAGCTGGCCCGGCCCGACCTGCTGCCGTTCCTCCCCGACATTCCGGGGCTGCGGGTGCAGGCGCTGCACACCGACGACGCGGCCCACGCCTATCGGCTGGCGGTGCTGTCCGCCGAGGCACGGGGCGCCTTCAATCTCGCGGCCGAGCCGGAGGTCGACGCGGAACTGCTCGGGGAGATGCTCGGCACCCGGAGGGTACGGCTGCCGCGCACCGCGGCCCGCTCGGCGGTCGCCGCCGCCTGGGGTCTGCGGCTGCTGCCCGCCTCGCCGCATCTGTTCGACGCCGTGCTGAGGCTGCCGCTGATGGACTGCACGCGTGCGCGGGTGGAACTCGGCTGGCGGCCGGAGCACACGGCGACGCAGGTGGTGGAGGAGTTCCTGCGGGGCATGCGGGAGGGCGCGGGGGAGGAGACGGAACCGATGCGGGGCCGCAAGGTCGGCTGAGCCACGGGTTTCGCGGTCCGCCGCGGAGGTACCCGAGGGGGTCGCGTACGAAGGAAGGGAGAGGGCCGTGACCGACCACCGCCTCGAAGGCCCCGGTGAGAACGGCGCCGGTGTTCCGCGCGACCTGCCCGACCAGCAGGCCGGTCCCGGTGAGGACCCCTGGGAGGTCGCACCCGCCGCGGCGGAGCGGGAGAGCGAGAGGAAGGCCGACGAGTCGCAGGAGCCGGAATCCGGCGAGGCCGAGCCGGACGTCCCCGACACGGACGAGGCCGGGACCGGCCGGCAGGGCGCCCCGCACTCGGCGTCACCCAACCCGCAGCAACCCGTACCGGACGAGTCCTCCGCCTGACCCGGGTTCAGCGTGGGGCCCGCTCCTGGAGTGCCGTGTGCCAGGCGGGCGGCGGGGACTCCGGGTCCGGGTCGGGGCGTCGGCCGCCGCGGGCGAAGAAGTCGGCGAGCGGCAGGATCGCCGCGCCGACGGTGACCGCGTCGGGGCCGAGGCGGCCCAGTTCGATGGTCACGTTCTCCGCCGGATGGCGCAGCGCGTACGACAGGGCGTGCCTGCGCACGGCGGGCAGGAAGCGGGAGCCGAGCTGGAGGCCGGCCCAGCCGCCCATGAGGATGCGCTCCGGCTGGAAGAGGTTGATCAGGTCGGACAGGCCCGCGCCCAGGTACTCGGCGGTCTCCTCCAGCACGGCGAGCGCGACGGGGTCGGGGGCGGTGTCGTCGGCCGGATAGGCGGCGGCGAGCATCGTCGTCAGCGCCGTCTCCTCGTCCGTGTCCCCGGGCACCCGGCCGCCCTCCTCGCGCCACCGGGCGAGCAGCGACTCGGCGCCCGCGTACGCCTCCAGGCAGCCGAGCGCTCCGCAGCGACAGCGGCGCCCCCTGACGCGTACGGTCAGATGCCCCCATTCGACCGCCCGGCCGTGCTCCACCTCGGGGGTGACCAGGCAGGCGCCGACGCCGGAGCCGAAGAGGACCACGAGGGCGTTGCGGGCGCCCCGGCCGGCCCCGAACCACATCTCGGCCTGGCCGAGGGTCTTGGCGCCGTTGTCGATGAAGTAGGGCACCGAGTCGGGCAGCAGGGACTCGGAGCGGAGCAGGGACTCCAGCGGGATGGCGTCCCAGCCGATGGTCTGTCCGTGCACCACGGCACCCCGGTCGGGGGTGTGCTCGACGATGCCGGGGACGCCGATGCCCACACCGAGCAGCCGCTCGGGGGCGAGGCCCGCGCCGGCGAGCACCTCGGCGATCCCGGAGCGGATGTGGTCGACGATGACCTCGACCTCGTAGCGCTGTTGTTCCAGCGGGAGTTCCGCGCGGGCCAGCTCGGTGAGGGTCAGGTCGAACAGTTCGACCCGGACGCGGGTCTCGCCCACGTCGACGCCGATCATGTGGCCGCTGACCGGCGCCACCCGCAGCAGGGTGCGGGGCCGGCCGCCGTCGGAGTCGACGCTGCCGGCCTCCTCCACGAGGCCGTCGGCGACGAGATCGGCGACCACATTGCTCACCGATCCGGAGCTGAGCCCGGTCGCGGGGCCGAGCTCGAAGCGGCTGAGCGGGCCGTCGAAGTAGAGCCGCTGAAGCACGGCCGTGCGGTTGGCCCGTCTGAGGTCGCGCACCGTGCGCCCGTTCCGCCCCGCCATGTGGCTCCTTCCCAAACCCTGCTCCGACCTGCAACATACCGCCGAGAACCGGCCGGGCGCGACTTTCCCCCAGGCTTATTTCATGATGTGAACTAACACAGGGCCCGGATCTCGGCCAGGGCGGCCTCGAGTTCCGGCGCGACCGTGTCCTGGACCCAGCTCTCGCGATCGGCTCCGACGGCCCGCGGGATCGTCTCCGTGAGCATGATCAGATAGAGGTAGGCGCGGTAGAGGGCGAGACGGACGCGGGCCGCCGCGTCGAAGACGGCCCGGCCCCCGGCCTCCCCGTACCCGGCGAGGAACGCCCCGTCGGCCCGGATATCGCCGAGCAGCGCGAGCGAGACGAAGTCGGCGAGCGGATCGCCCCAGAACATGCGCTCCCCGTCGATCAGCCCGCCGATCCGGGCCTCCCCCGCCGCCGGGCGGTCCACCAGGATGTTGCCCGGCCACAGATCGAAGTGCACCAGCACCGGCACGGTGACCTCGTCCAGCGCCCCGGCGGCGCCACCGATCACCGCGGCCACCTCCTCAACGGGGCGGGGCAGCCGGGCGCCGTAGTCGCGGGCGTCGGCGAGTACGGCGTCGGTCATCGCGGTGAACGCGGTGCGCCAGTCGGGGGCGAGCGGGCCGAGGGCGCCGGACGGGTAGCCGAACCCCGGTCCGGTGACCCGGTGCAGCCGGGCCACCTGGCGGCCGAGTTCGGTACGCAGTTCCGCGTGCTCCCCGTCGGCCGGCGCCGCGTCCGGCCAGGGCACGCCCGGCGAGGCGGTCAGCAGCAGGTGAGGTACGGCGCTGTCGCCGCCGAGGGAGACGGCGCGCGGGGCGGGCACGCCGGCCTCGGCCGCCGCCGCGCAGAACTCCGCCTCGGCGACCAGGAGTCTCCGCTCGTGCCTCATGCCGGGAACGGTGGGCGCGGGCGGGATCTTGAGCACGTACCGGCTGCCGTCGGCGAGGAGGAGCTCCTCGACGGTGTTGTAGGTGCCCCCGCTCAGCGGGCGCACCCCGGCGAGCGCGCCGGACGGCAGTCCCGCCTCCTCGAGCACCCGGCGGGCCCGCTCCCAGGAGTCCCCCATCCGTACACCCCTCCCCCTCGACGACCGGTACAGCGTACGCAACGCGCGGGGAGCCCGGCCCGGGGGGAAAATGGCTGGCTGCGCCCTGCGCCGGATATCTACCCTGGGCCAGAAACCTAGACCCCCTAGGTTTCGAAAGAGCATGCCAGGAGACGCCCCCATGAGAGCACTCACCGAGCAGGACATCCGCGGTTCGTTCATCAACTGCTCGAAGGGTGAGGCCAAGCGGCTGGCCGTACCACGTGACCTGGGTGAACGCCCCTGGGACGACCTCGATTTCCTGGGCTGGCGCGATCCCGGCGCGCCCGACCGCAGCTATCTCGTCACCGAACGGGAGGACCGTCTCCTCGGGGTGGCCCTGCGCTTCCAGCCGGCCCAGCGCGGCTTCCTGCACCGCAGCATGTGCTCGTTGTGCCTGACGACCCATCCACGCGGCGGGGTCGCCCTGATGACCGCGCGCAAGGCGGGCCCGGCCGGACGTGAAGGCAACTCGGTCGGCGCCTACATGTGCACCGATCTCGCCTGTTCCCTCTATCTGCGCGGCAAGAAGATCCCGGAGACGGGTGGCCGCTTCGAGGAGAGCCTCACGCTGGAGGAGCAGATCGCCCGCACCCGGGGCAATCTGTTCGCCTTCCTCGACAAGCTGTAGCCCGGCGGCGTGTCCCCCGGGCGACTGCCGTCGTCGGTGAACACGTTCGACGCGTCCGGGGAGGGGGAACCGTCCGAGGATGCGAGTGGTACGTGAGATGACCGCGCCGGCCGTCCGCTTCGTCAAGCGGCACCGGGACCCCGTGACCGTGCAGACGGTGCGGTCGGCGGCGGCGGCGACGGTCGCCTACGTCATCGCGCTGCGGCTGAGTCCGGAGGCGGCCCCGCTCACGGCGCCGCTGACCGCGCTGCTCGTCGTCCAGGTCACCCTGTACTCGACCCTCACCACCGGGCTGCGCCGGGTGAACTCCGTCGTGACCGGGGTCGTCGTGGCGATTCTCTTCAGCCTGCTGGTGGGTCTGACGTGGTGGAGCCTCGGCCTGCTCATCCTGTCGTCACTGATCATCGGCCATCTGGTGCGGGTGCACGAGTTCGTCCCCGAGGTCGCGATCAGCGCGATGCTGGTACTTGGGGTGACCACGCACGGGGACACCGCCTGGGCCCGGATCGTGGAGACGCTGATCGGAGCGGTCGTCGGGATGGCCTTCAATCTGCTGCTGGCGCCGCCGGTGTGGGTCGAGGAGGCCGGTGAGTCGATCGAGGAGCTGGCGCGGCGGGTGCGGCAGCTGATGCTGCGGATCGGCGAGGAGGCCGCGGGCCGTACGCCCCCGCACCGCGCGGCGGCCCGGCTGCACGAGGCCCGGCGCCTGGACCACGACATCACCGAGGTGGACGCGGACCTCAGACAGGCGGAGGACAGCCTGCGCCTCAACCCGCGGGTGCGTGAGGGGCTGCTGCACCGGATCGTGCTGCGTACGGGCCTGGACACGCTGGAGATCTGCACCGTGGTGCTGCGGGTGCTGGCCCGCACCCTGACCGACCTGGCCAAGGAACGCGAGCCCGAGCGGCTGTTCGCACCCGACACGGGGGCCGCCTTCGAGGAGTTGCTGTCCGAGATCGCGGACGCGGTGGTCAGTTTCGCGGTGCTGGTGACCACGAGCGTCAGCGCGAACGCCGAGTCGGCGGAGGAGCGGCTCGCCTCCGAGCTCCGGCAGGCGGCGGCCACCCGCGACAAGCTGGCGCAGTTGCTCTTCGAGGAGGCCCGGCGCGACGCGCGTGACTGGCAGTTGCTGGGCGCCGTGCTGACCGAGGTCAACCGCATCCTCGACGAGATGGACACCGAGCACCGCACGCGCCGGCTGTTCGAGGAGCTGGACCGGCACTCGCGGGAGCAGCGCGAGCGGCTGCCGCGGCTCACCCGGATGCGGGAGCGGCTGGCCGTGCCGGAGCGGCTGCGCCGGAACCGCGGCGCCGGCCATCGCGCCCAGTGATGTGCCCCCTCCCACCGGGTCGGGCTTGCGCGCGGCGGGTGATCGACGCCAGGGTGGCGGAGGCGGCCGGGACGAGCGACGACCTGAGGTGCGGCGGATGAGCAGGGCTGACTGGAGCAGGCGCCGTTTCGTCTGCGCCCTCACGGGGACGGCCGCCGCGGTGGCGCTCCCCGCGTGCGACGACGACGCGCCGTCGGCGGACCCGCCGTCCCCTCGGGCCCCCGGGCCGAGCACGAGCCCCCGGTCCGAGAACGACCGGCCCTCCGGTCCGCGCCCGCTCCTGCTGGGCACCTACACATCGGTCGACGGCGGCGGCAAGGGCATCGGGCTGGCCACGTACGACCCGGCGGCGGGGCGGATCACCGGCACCGGCACGCTCACCGGCGTAGGGGATCCGTCGTATCTGGCGGTGCACCCGGACGGCCGGACGCTGTACGCGGTGGACGAGCGGGACGACGGCGCGGTGACCGCCGTCCGGCTGTCCGACCGGAAGATCCTGGGCAGCCGGAGCAGCGGCGGCGCGGCTCCCTGCCATCTCTCGGTGCATCCGGACGGGCGGTATCTGCTGAGCGCGAACTACGGCTCGGGAAGCGTCGCGGTGCACCCCATCGACGCCTCGGGGGCGCTCGGTGAGCGCACCGAGCTGGTCACGCACTCCAGTCCGCCGCCGGGGCCCGGGCAACAGGGGCCGCACGCCCATCAGTTCATCACCAGCCCGGACGGGGGCCACGTCCTCGCCGTCGATCTGGGCACGGACACGGTGTACACGTACCGCCTCGACGCGAAGTCCGGCACGCTCACCGAGGCGGCCCGGGCGAGCACCCGGCCCGGCGCCGGACCGCGCCATCTCACCTTCCATCCCGGTGGCCGGTACGCGTATCTCGCCAACGAGCTGGACAACACCGTCGCCGTATGCGCGTACGACCCCGGCTCGGGGCGGCTGCGGATCGGCGAGGCGCAGTCGACGGGCACGGGGGCCGGCACCAGCTACCCGGCGCAGATCCTGGTGACGGGGAACGGGCGGTACGCCTATCTCGCCAACCGCGGCGACAACAGCCTCACCCGCTACGCCGTCGAGGCGGACGGCGCCCGGCTGCGGCTGCTGGACACCGTTCCGGTGGGCGGTGACTTCCCGCGCCAGATCGCCTTCTCCCCCGACGGCGCGCTGCTGTTCGCGGCCAATCAGCGGTCGGGCGACGTCAGTGTGTTCCATGTGGACGAGGAGAGCGGTGAACTGCGCTCCGCGGGTGAGCCGTTCGCCTCACCGGTCGCCGTCTGCGCGCTGCCGCTGTAGCGCCCGGGGGCAGGAGGCGGCGCTCGCCTGGACGAGCAGCGCGTGCATGCGTTCGGTGAGCTGGGAGACGTCGTCCGCGGGCGTGTGGAACGGCAGTCGTACGTCGCCGCCCGTGCGGACGCGTTCGATGCGCAGGGTCAGTCCGTGCCGGTCGACGGCGAGCGGCTGGACGCGGACCGCGCCGTGCAGACTGTCCGGGTCGACCAGTCGGGTCAGCCGTTCGACCGCGTCGGCGTGGCAGTCGGCGAGGTGGGTCAGCAGCCGGGCCTCGGCGGTGGCGAGCGGGTCGGGCACGGCGGCGGCGAACTCGTCGGCGTCGACGACCAGGGCGCCGGACGGCTGCCGGAGGACCACGCGCGTGGGCCGGAAGGCGAGGTGGCCCTCCTGGACGGAGAACCAGCCGGCGAGCCACAGCCGGGCGCGGATCCGGTTGCGTACGGGGACGGGAGCGACGTCGGCGAACTCCAGTACGGCGGACGGCTCACCGCGGGGCGCGCAGATCGCGGCGGCGAGCAGGGCGCTGTCCTCGGGCACCCTCAGCAGCACCCGTCCGTCGTCGGTCACGCTGTGCGCGCCGACCAGCTCCTCGCGGGTGCCCTCCGCGGTCACCGCGCAGGACCATGCGGTGGCGAGCACGGAGCGGGCCCGCTCCGCCGCGCCGGGCGCGGCCGTCCAGCCATGCGTGTCGTCAGCCATCCCCGAACCTCCTCTTAGGTAAGCCTTGCCTAACCTACCGAAGATCGGGGTGGCCGCCAACCAGGTGGCGTGATCCTTACGAGACCTTTCAGGGCGTGAGGACGCCCAGCAGGGCGCGGACGCACAGGTCGCGCACCTGCTCGCGGCCCAGCTCGGAGCCGCGCAGCCACTCCAGGCAGACCGCGGTGGTGAAGGCCAGCCAGCCGCGCACGGCGAGGCGGGTGTCCGGGCGTTCCTCGAAGACCGGGCCGAACTCGGGGTCCCGGGCGAGCGCCGCGAGGATCTGCCGCTCCTGCGCGGCCAGGGCCCGCCGATAGACCCGGCGCACGGCCTGGTCCCCCGCCGCGTCGGCGCGGTGGAAGGCGCGGTAGCCGTGCGCGTGGGCCTCGACGTATCCGAGGTAGGTGTCGAGACCGGCCGTGAGCTGTTCGCGCACGGGGACGCCGGGCACCGCCGCCGTCATCCGCAGCATCCGCTCGCTCTCGCGCTCCACGACCGCCGCGAAGAAGTCCCGCTTGGTCGGGAAGTAGTGGTAGAGCAGCCCGCGAGAGACCCCGGCGATCTCGGCGACCCGCTCGATCCACACGTCGTCGTAGGGGCTCTCCGAGAACAGCCGCGCGCCGACCGACAGAAGCTGCTCCCGGCGCTCCTCGGTGCTGAGCCGGCGGCGCGCGGGCCCGCCCTGGTTCACGGCCATCCCCGCACTTTACTTGACGCCGGTTCAACAACGGGACCAGACTGAACCGCGTTATTGAACTCGCGTACAACACGCGTGTCGCACTCGCGCGCCGGGTCGAAGGGGATCGCTTCATGGCGGAGACGACGACACGGGCAGACCTGCCGAAGGGGTTCCGCAGCGCGGAGCTGGGCTGGCCCGAACTGCACCGCATCCCGCACCCGCCGTACCGCGTGCCGCTGCTCGGCGACATCGTCGGGGCGAGCAGGCGCACGCCGCTCCAGGACTCACTGAAGTACGCCGGCCGGCTGGGGCCGATCTTCCGGCGGAACGCCTTCGGCAAGGAGTTCGTGTTCACCTGGGGTGCGGACTTGGTGGCGGACCTGGCCGACGAGACACGGTTCGCCAAGCACGTCGGGCTGGGCGTCGCCAATCTGCGGCCGGTCGCGGGCGACGGGCTGTTCACCGCGTACAACCACGAGCCCAACTGGCAGTTGGCGCACGACGTGCTGGCCCCCGGGTTCAGCCGTGAGGCGATGGCCGGCTACCACTCGATGATGCTGGCCGTGGCGGAGCGGCTGACGGAGCACTGGGACCGTGCGGCGGCGGACGGCCGGTGGGTGGACGTCCCCGGGGACATGACCAAGCTGACGCTGGAGACGATCGCGCGGACCGGGTTCGGGCACGACTTCGGTTCCTTCGAACGGTCCCGTCCGCACCCGTTCGTCACGGCGATGGTCGGCACGCTCACCTACGCGCAGCGGCTGAACAGCGTTCCGGCACCGCTCACTCCGCTGCTGCTGCGCCGTGCGAGCCGCCGCAACGCGGCCGACATCGCGCACCTCAACCGCATCGTCGACGAGGTGGTCCGGGCCCGGCGCGCCGAGGGCGGCGGCGACGGGGACCTGCTGGACCGGATGCTGGACACCGCGCATCCGGAGACCGGGGAGCGGCTGTCGCCCGAGAACGTGCGCCGTCAGGTGATCACCTTCCTGGTGGCCGGCCACGAGACGACCTCGGGCGCGCTCTCCTTCGCCCTTCACCATCTCTCCCGGCACCCCGATGTCGCGGCCCGTGCCCGCGACGAGGTGGACCGCGTGTGGGGCGACGTGCGGGCCCCCGGATACGAGCAGGTCGCCAAGCTGCGGTACGTCCGCCGGGTGCTGGACGAGTCGCTGCGGCTGTGGCCGACCGCGCCGGCCTTCGCCCGGGAGGCCCGGGTGGACACGGTGCTGGGCGGGGAGCATCCGATGCGGCGCGGGGCCTGGACGCTGGTGCTGACGCCGATGCTGCACCGGGATCCCGGGGTGTGGGGCGCGGACGCGGAGCGGTTCGATCCGGAGCGGTTCGAGGCGCGGGTGGTGCGGTCGCGGGCGGCGCACGCGTTCAAGCCGTTCGGGACGGGGGCGCGTGCGTGTATCGGGCGGCAGTTCGCGCTGCATGAGGCGGTGCTGGTGTTGGGGTTGTTGTTGCGTCGGTACGAGTTTCGGCCGGAGGCCGGGTACCGGCTTCGCGTGACCGAGCGGCTTACGTTGATGCCGGAGGGGTTGCGGATGCACCTGGAGCGCCGGGGCGCGGGTTCAGGCGAGGCCTGAGTCCCCGTGAGGTTGGTTGGGCTGGGGCGGGGGGTGTTCGCGCGGCCCGGCGCTCGCGGGGTGCCGTCGCGCCCACCCTCCCCCACTCTCGGCTTCGCTCGAGCGGGAGGTACCCCCATCGCCCTGGGGGCACCTCCCAGGCCCTTAAGGCACTGGGGGAGGCACGACTGCCCGCGGATCGCGGCAGAGGGCTGCCCGCGGATGCGGCGGAGCGGCTGCCCGCGGCTACTGAGGCGGGGTCAGGTGGGACAGGCGTTGGGGGTCGGCGAGGATGTACATGGCTGTGATGCGGCCTTCCGTGATCGTGACGGACATGACCGACTGGATGTGGCCGTCCACCACGCTGAGCAGGCCCAGTGCGTCGTTGACCAGGACCATTCGGGACGCCGCCGTGTAGCGGGCGAACATGAGCGCCGACTCGGCGACCGCCTTGGCGCCCTGGAGGGTCTTGGAGGCCGCGATGCCCCGGACCAGGGTGCCGGCGTCCGCCCGCAGCACCACGTCCGGGTGGAGGACGGCGACCAGCGCCTCGAAGTCACCGCCGCGCGCGGCGGCCATGAACGCGTCGAGCGCCTGCTTCTGCCGGCCGAGGTCGGGGTCGGACGAGGGCGTCGCGTCCCGGACCCGGCGACGGGCCCGGCTGGCGAGCTGGCGGGTCGCGGCGGCGTTGCGCTCCACGACCGGGGCGATGTCGTCGAACGGCACGGCGAACATGTCGTGCAGGACGAACGCCAGCCGCTCGTCGGGCTCCAGGCTGTCCAGGACGACCAGCAGCGCCACGCCCACCGAGTCGGCGTGCAGTGCCTCCTGTTCCGGGTCCACCTGGGAGAGGGGTCTGAGCACCGGGTCCGGGACGAAGGTCTCGTCCATCGGCTGCTCGCGGCGTGCGGTGCGCGTGCGCAGCAGGTCCAGGCAGATCCGGCCGGTCACGGTGGTGAGCCAGCCGCCGAGGTTGTCGATGGCGTCGGTGTCCGTGCGGCCCAGTCTGAGCCAGGCCTCCTGGACGGCGTCCTCCGCCTCGGTCAGTGAGCCGAGCATGCGGTAGGCGACCGCCTTGAGATGTCCGCGGTGCTGCTCGAAGCGCTCCGCCAGCAGGTCCTTGTCGGCGTCCATGGGGGTCACCGGGAGAACAGCTCGAAGCCGACCGCGGGGCGGTTCCCGAACCGCTTCCCCGTCTCCTGCGCGAACTCGGTCAGCAGACCGCGCGCATACGATTCGGGGTCCTCGTCGGTCAACGCCTCGATGTAGGTGCGGTGTTCGAGCAGGGAGGCGACCGCCCGCTCCAGCCCGTCGGTCGCCTCCACGGCGTGCGTGGGCGTGTCGGAACCGGCGACCGCCACCCAGCGGACGCCGTCCCACGGCTCGAGCCCCCGCTCGGTCAGCTCCGGGAAGATCCACCGGTTGCCGGCGTCACCGGCGGCGTCCAGGACGGCGCGTCCGACGGCCACGTGGTCCGGGGTGTTCCAGAACCTGCCGCCCCAGGTGTCGCGGTAGTTCAGGGTGATCACCAGCTCGGGGCGGTGCCGGCGGACGGCGGCGGCGATGTCCCGGCGCAGCGCGGGGCCGTACTCGATGACGCCGTCCGCGTGGTCGAGGAACTCGACCTCCGACACACCGACCACGGCCGCGCTCGCCCGTTGCTCCCGCTCCCGGAGCGGCGCGCACTTCGCCGGCTCCAGGGTGTCGATGCCCGCCTCGCCGCGGGTCGCGAGGACGTAGACGATCTCCCGGCCGGCGTCGGTCCAGGACGCGATGGCCGCCGAGCAGCCGTACTCGAGGTCGTCCGGGTGGGCGACCACGGCCAGTGCGCGCTGCCAGTCGTCGGGCATGGGCTGGAGTTGACTGATCGTCGGCTCGGTCATGCCCGCAGACTAACCCGCCGCACCGACATCGCACCGGGCTCGCGCCCGGACCGGGCTCACACCTCGTCCCGGGCCAGGGCGAGCAGCCGGTCCAGCACGCGGGCGCCGCCCGCCCGCAGGCCGTCGTGCTCGAACTCGTCGGTGACCCAGGTGCGCAGGCCGCGGATCGCGCGTGCGGTCTCCAGGGAGTGGGCCGTGTGGACGTACATGTCGTCGTGGTAGACGGCCGCCACCACCGGGACCTCGTTGACGGCGAGGCGTGCCGGGTCGTAGAGGGGCGTCCAGTCGGTGCGTGCTGCGAGCAGTTCGGCGGTCTCGCGCAGGGGCCGCAGCGCGGGGTCGCAGTCGAACATCCAGGGGTGAACCGTTTCTCCGGTGAAGAGCAACGGATCGTCGCCGGCGAGCGTCTTGGCCGCGTCGAACTGCGGGAACTCGACCCGTACGCGTTCGGCGGACCAGGCGGTGGGCCGGTCGTCCTGGCCGTAGATCGCCTCGTGGACGAGCGCGTACAGCGGGTGGCCGGCGTACGACAGCAGGCCCTGTGCCTGTTCCTGGAAGGCGTCGGAGAGCTCGGGGCCGCCCGGCGTGCGGACGAAGGCGTCCTCCAGGAGGTGGTGCAGACGATGGCTGCCGTCGCCGCTGCCGAGCATGATGCCGAGGGACTGGAACGCCTCGACGGTGAAGCGGTAGCCGTTCGGGAGGACGACCTCGTGGGTGAGGAGGTGGTCGGCGATGCGGCGGGCGCGTTCGACGTCCTGCGGGTAGCGGGCGTAGTGCGCGGCGACCTTGCGTTCGACGCGCGGGTAGGCGGCCCGGTAGACGTCGTCGGCGTGGGCGTCGAGGGAGGGCAGGCCGCCGGTGATCACCGCTGTCTCCAGGCCCTCGGGGGCGGTGGACAGGTAGGCGACGGTGCAGAAGCCGCCGAAGCTCTGGCCGAGCACCGTCCAGGGGGCGCCGCCGGTCACCTCGGGTCGGATGGCCTCGCAGTCCCGGACGATCGAGTCGGCGCGGAAGCGGGTGAGGTGGTCGGCCTGTTCGACGGGGCCGCCGCGGAGCGGGAGCGTCTGCCGGTTGGCGGGGGTGGAGTGCCCGGTGCCGCGCTGGTCGAGGAGGAGGACCCGGTAGTCCTCCAGGGCCCGGCCGAGCCAGGCCTCCTTCCTGACGAAACGGTTCGCCCCGAAGCCGGGGCCGCCCTGGAGGTAGAGCAGCCAGGGCAGGTCCTGGCCCGCCTTGTCACTCGCGACGACCTCGCGCGCGTACAGCTCGATCGTCTCCCCCGCGGGGTCGTCGTGATCGAGGGGCACGGTGAACCGGCGGTCGGTGAGGAGCACTCCGGGCTGGCGGTAGGTGACGGTCAACGGGACTCCTGGGACGAACGGATTGTCGGACCGTGACCCAGTTCAACATATGTTCGTCCGGCCAACGAGCCCGGGATCATGAAATTCTCGCGCGACCGCCGTCAGCGGGCCGCCAGGCTGGAGCGCCGGACCACCAGTTCCGGGCGGAGGACGACCCGGCGGTGTTCGTGCGGCTTCGCCGCGCCCTCGCCCTCGGTCTCCTCCAGCAGCAGCTCCGCCGCCAGGGCGCCCATGGTGACGGCGGGCTGCCGCACCGAGGTGAGCGGCACGGCCGCCGCGGCGGCGAACTCGATGTCGTCGTAGCCGACGATCGCGAGGTCGTCGGGGACGCCGACGCCGGCCGCGTACATCGCCTGGAGCACCCCGAGGGCGAGGAGGTCGTTGGCGCAGAACACGGCGGTCGGGCGGTCGGAGAGGCCGAGGAGGCGGGCGCCCGCGTCGCGTCCGGCGGCGACGTCGAGGCGTTCGGTGGGCAGCTCGCGCAGGCTGTCGGGTCCCAGTCCGGCCTCGGCGAGGGCGTTCAGGGCGCCGGTGCGGCGGTCCCGGACCTGGTTCAGTCCGGGCGGGCCGCTGACGTACGCGACGGAGCGGTGCCCGGCGTCGACGAGGTGCCGCACGGCCAGGGCGCCGCCCGCCACGTCGTCCACGGAGACCGAGCACTCGGTGGTGCCCTCGGCGACCCGGTCGACCAGCACGAAGGGGATGCCGTGCCGGCGGAACGCCTCGATGTTGCGGCCCGTGGCGTCCGCCGGGGTGAGCAGCACGCCGCGTACCCGCTGCTCGGCGAAGAGGGAGAGGTACTCGGCCTCCTCGCCCGGGTTCTGGGCGCTGTTGCAGACCATCACGCCGAGCCCCGCCTCGCGTGCGGCGCGTTCGGCGCCGCGCGCGACGTCGACGAAGAACGGGTTGCCCATGTCGAGGACGAGCAGGCCCATGATGCGGCTGCGGCCGGCGCGCAGCTGACGGGCGGACTCACTGCGGACGTAGCCGAGCCGGTCTATGGCGGACAGCACCCGCGCCCGGGTCTCGGCGGCGACCGTGTCCGGGCGGTTGATCACGTTGGAGACCGTGCCGACGGAAACTCCGGCGACGCGGGCGACGTCCTTGATACCCACCGACTGGGCCATCGGGCAGGGACCTCCAGGGAGACGGGGGGCGGCGCGGCGGGCCATCACATTACCCGGCGACGGCCCCCACGGATCGGTCACGGTCAGGCGGGCAGTCGGAAGTCGACGACGTGGAGCGGTGAGGGTGTCGTACCGGTCGACTTCTCCTGGTACATGACCGACAGGATCCCGTCCTGGGCGACGCGGGTCTCGTCGATCACCACCTCGCCGAAGGCGTTCAGTCCACCGCCGTCGTACAGCGGCCGCCAGTCGGTGTGCCCGGAGGCCGCGGAGGCCCCGGCGATACGGCCGTAGGGGAACACCGCGTAGGCGTTGTCGTACTTGTCCAGGACCAGCTTGGTGCGCTGGCTGGAGTTCAGCGGGACGGGGATCTCGGTCTTCCGCCAGCCGCCGGAGGCGGTCCGGCGGACGTGGAAGGCGCGCCCGTTCGCGGTGCGGTCGGCGACGTAGTCCGTGGTGCACTGGCCGAAGCGGCCGGGGACGTAGGAGATGATCGCGTGCGGCCGGCCGGCCGAGTCGGTGAACTGGCTCTCCTGGTTCATCAGGGAGTGGTCCGGGTTCAGCGGGTCGACCACCAGTCCGCTGTCGGTGACGGAGACCGGGTCGGAGGACCCGGTTCGGCCGACGACGGTGCCGGCGTCGTTGCGCCAGGTGCGGCCCCGGTCGTCGGAGTAGACGTAGCCGGTGTCGTGGTTGGTGATGCCGCCGCCGTCGCACATCACGGCGGCGTTCTGCTCGCGCCAGGTGAAGAAGGAGTGGAGGCGGCCCCGCCGGTCGTAGTCGATGCCGTGCAGGTACATGTTGCGGGCGGTGGAGGAGCCGTGCTCGCTGGTGTAGGTGCCGGTGGAGGCGCTCCACTCCCCCAGCGCGGTCCACCGGGTGCCGTCGTACTCGGCGAGGGCGTTGCGGCCGTTGCCGGAGACGCCCGCCCGGTAGCTGAGCTGGAGCCGGCCCTCGGGGGTGGCGACGAACTGAGGGTAGGTGAACTGCGAAGTGAGGGCGAGCCCGTCGAGCGTGGCTTGCGGGGCGCCGAAGCGGCTCGCGGTCCAGCTCAGCCCGGTGGGATTGTCCAGGAGCCCGGCGACGGACTTCACGTAGGTGAAGCCGTCGCTGTGGGAGTCCATGTTGAGGTGAAGGCGGCCGTCGGTCCTCGAGACGCCCATGGAGATGACGTTGTGGGAGTCGTTGTAACGCAGGGTGTGGCCGACCCGCACCGTCTGCCAGGTGCTCGCGCCGAGGGCGCGGCGGCCCACGACGGCGTTGCGGTCGGCGGTGTACCAGGCCGCGTACTGGTGGCCCTTGTGGGTGAGCAGACCGTTCTTCTGGAACGCGTTGTTGTTGACCAGGCCGTCGTAGGACACGAAGTAGATCGCCCGGCTGTCGAGCGTGGTGCTGCCGGTGCGGGTGAGGGACGGCCCGGGGGCGGCGGCCCGTGCGGCGCCGGCGGCGAGGGCGGGGGCCGCCGTGGCGCCGAGGAGTGCTCCGGCCAGGAGAGTGCGTCGTCTCATCGCGGGCTCCGTCGTCAGGCGAGGTGGAAGACCTCGGTCAGCGGTTTCATCGCCTCGTCCGGCCGGGAGCCGTCGAGGGACTCGAAGAAGGGGGACATCTCCGCCTGCCAGCGGGCGTTGACCTCGGTGGCCTCCATGCCGGCCTTCGCCGCCTCGAAGTCCTCGGTCTCCAGGTAGCCGACGAGCAGGCCGTCGTCGCGCAGGAAGAGGGAGTAGTTGTGCCAGCCGGTGGCCGAGAGCGCCTCGCGCATCTCGGGCCACACGGCGGCGTGGCGTTCGCGGTACTCGGCGATCCGGTCCTGACGGACCTTGAGCAGGAAACAGACGCGTTGCATGAATACCGCTCCTCGCGGGTCGGTCGGGATCAGAAGTCGAACTTGTCGATGTTGTCGGCGTTGAAGACGGTGGGCTTGCCCAGGTTGATCACGCCGTCCTTGCCGATGGTGTACTCGCCCATCGCGCCGGCCTCGAAGGTCTCGCCCTCCTTGCCGGTGATCTGGCCGGAGGACAGGGCGACGGCGGTGCGGGCGGCAAGTTCGCCGAGCTTGGCCGGGTCCCAGAGCTCGAACGCCTCGACGGTGCCGTTCTTGACGTACTTGCGCATGTCGTTGGGGGTGCCGAGGCCGGTCAGCTTGACCTTGCCCTTGTACTTGGAGCCGGACAGGTACTGGGCGGCGGCCTTGATGCCGACGGTGGTCGGGGAGATGATCCCCTTCAGGTTCGGGTACTCCTGGAGCAGGCCCTGGGTCTGCTGGAAGGACTGCTGGGCGTCGTCGTTGCCGTAGGCGACCTTGACCAGCTTCATGTCCTTGTACTTGGGATCCTTGAGCTCGTCCTTCATGAACTCGATCCAGGTGTTCTGGTTGGTCGCGGTCTGCGCGGCGGACAGGATCGCGATCTCGCCCTTGTAACCGATCTGTTCGGCGAGCAGCTGCACCTCGGTGCGGCCCAGGTCCTCGGCGGACGCCTGTGAGACGAAGGCGTTGCGGCAGTCGGCTGTGGTGTCGGAGTCGTAGGTGACGACCTTGATGCCGTTCTTCATGGCCTGCTTGAGCGCGGTGCACAGGGCGCCGGGGTCCTGCGCGGAGACGGCCATGGCATCGACCTGCTGCTGGGTGAGGGTGTTGACGTAGGAGACCTGGCCGGCGGTGTCGGTGGCGCTGGAGGGGCCGACCTCCTTGTAGGTGGAGCCGAGCTCCTTGACGGCCTTCTCACCGCCCTTGTCGGCGGTGGTGAAGTAGGGGTTGTTGACCTGCTTGGGCAGGAAGCCGACGGTGAGGCCCTTCTTGGTGGCCGCGTTGGGGTCGGCCTTGCCGCCCGAGGCCGCGGCGCCGCCCTCGTTCTTCACGTCCTCCTTGGTGGTGCCACCGCAGGCGGTGGCGGCCAGGGCGAGCGAGGTGACGGCGGCGAGCGCCGCACAGGTACGACGGAGGGATGCCTTGCGCATGGTTGGGTTCCTTATTGACGAGGGTGAGGAGAAGCGCCCCGAAGGGGCGCGGGGAACTGCGCGACCAGCCACAACGGGCCCGCAGCCATCGAACGACCGTCTATGTCAGCCTTCGCGCCCTGGCCAGGGCGATCTGCCGCGCAACGCGCGGCCCGAGCACGGACAGCACCAGCAGCACACCGGTGACGACGATCTGGGACTGCGCGGACACGTCCTGAAGGCTCATCACGTTCTGCAACGCACCGAGCAGGAACACCCCGGCGATCGCGCCACCGAGCGTCCCCTTGCCACCGTCGAAGTCGATCCCGCCGAGCAGCACGGCTGCCACGACCGACAGTTCGAGCCCCGTCGCGTTGTCAAAGCGCGCACTGGCGTAGTGCAACGCCCAGAAGACACCCGTGAGGGAAGCCATCAGCCCCGTCAGGGTGAACAGAATGAGCTTCTGCCGCTTGACCCGGATCCCGGCGAACCGCGCGGCCTCCTCGCTGGCCCCGATCGCGAACAGCGACCGCCCGAACGGGGTGGCGTGCAGGGCGACGACGGCGATCGCGAGCAGCACCAGGAACGGCAGGAAGGCGTACGGAATGAACGTGTCGCCGATGCGTCCGGCGGCGAAGTCCAGGTACTGCGTGGGGAAGTCGGTGACCGCGTCGGAGCCGAGCACGATCTGCGCGATGCCCCGGTAGGCGGCCAGCGTGCCGATGGTGACGGCTAGGGAGGGCAGTCCGAGGCGGGTCACCAGCAGGCCGTTGATCAGGCCGCAGACCACACCGATGAGCAGGCAGATCGGGATGATCGTCTCGATGGCCATGCCCTGGTTCCACAGGGCGCCCATCACCGCGCCGGACAGTCCGGCGGTGGAGGCCACCGACAGGTCGATCTCGCCGGAGACGACCAGCAGGGTCATGGGCAGGGAGATCAACGCGATCGGCAGGGTGTTGCCGATGAGGAACGACAGGTTGAGCGCGTTGCCGAAGCCGTCGACGGTGGTGAACGACAGCAGCAGGACCACGACGAGCAGGGCGCCGACGACCGTGTCCCAGCGGACCGCGCGCGTCAGTGACTCAGGCATGGCGGGCGTTCCTCTTCTTCAGGGCGGAGGCCACGCGCAGCGCGACGATCCGGTCGACCGCGATGGCGAGGATGAGCAGGATGCCGTTGATGGCGAGCACCCACACGGAGCTGACCCCGAGGGCGGGCAGCACGCTGTTGATGGAGGTCAGCAGCAGCGCGCCGACTGCCGCGCCGTAGACGCTGCCGGAGCCGCCGGTGAAGACCACGCCGCCGACCACCACCGCGCTGACCACGGTGAGTTCGTAGCCGTTCCCGGTGCCGGAGTCGACGTTGCCGAACCGGGCCAGGTACAGCGCGCCCGCGAGTCCGGCGAGGGCGCCGCAGAAGGTGTACGCGACGAGGATCCGCTTGCGCACGGGGATGCCGGCGAGCCGGGCGGCCTCCGGGTTGGAGCCGAGGGCGTACAGCTCACGTCCGCTGCCGAAGTGCTTGAGGTAGTACGCGGTCGCCACGAGCACCGCGAGGGCGATGAGCGCCAGGTAGGGCACCGCCGAGATGCCGCCGGAGCCGAAGTCGACGAATCCGGCGGGGAGATCGGCGGCGGTGATCTGGCGGGAGCCGACCCAGATGGAGTCGATGCCGCGGATGATGTAGAGCGTGCCGAGGGTGACCACGAGGGCGGGCACCTGGCCGAGGCTGACGAGCAGGCCGTTGAGCAGTCCGAAACCGATGCCGAGCAGCACGGCGAGCGCGATGGCGACGACCGGGTTCCCGCCGCCCTGGAGGTAGGTGCCGGCGGCGAAGGCGCTGATGCCCAGGGTGGAGCCGACGGACAGGTCGACGTTGCGGGTGATGACGACCAGGGACTGGCCGGTGGCGACCAGGACCAGGATGGTCGCGTTCAGCAGCAGGTCCTTGATGCCCTGTTCGGACAGGAACTCGCTGTTGCCGGCCTGGGTGACGGCGATCATCACCAGGAAGACGACCAGGATGGCGAGTTCGCGCATCTTGAAGACGCGGTCGACCAGCCGGGTCGCGCCGGCCTTCGGCACATCGGCTACGGGGGCGGGGTTGGGGCTGAGCACCGTCATGCGGCTGTCCTCCCCGTGGCTGCGGCCATCACGGTTTCCTCGGTGGCGTCGGTGCGGGGGATCTCGGCGGTGATCCGGCCCTCGTGCATCACCAGCACGCGGTCGGCCATGCCGAGGATCTCGGGCAGGTCGGACGAGATCATCAGGACGGCGACACCGTCGGCGGCGAGCTGGGACAGCAGCCGGTGCACCTCGGCCTTCGTGCCGACGTCGATACCGCGCGTGGGCTCGTCGACGATCAGGACCTTCGGGCCGGTGGCGAGCCACTTGGCGAGGACGACCTTCTGCTGGTTGCCGCCGGAGAGCGTGTTCACCGTGTCCGCGATCCGGGCGTACTTGACCTGGAGCTTCACCGCCCAGTCGAGGGAGCGGCTGCGCTCGGCGCCGCGGTCCATCAGACCGGCCCTCACGGTCGTACGGAGTCCGGTGAGGCCGATGTTGCGCTCGATGGACATGTCCATCACCAGGCCCTGGGCGCGCCGGTCCTCGGGGACCAGGGCGAGGCCCGCGGCCATGGCGGTGGACGGGGCGCCGTTGGTCAGCTTCCGCCCGTCGACCTCGACCTCGCCGGCGTCCCAGCGATCGACGCCGAACACGGCGCGGGCGACCTCGGTGCGGCCGGCGCCGACGAGTCCGGCCAGGCCGACGATCTCGCCGCGCCGCACGTCGAAGGAGACGTCGGTGAAGACGCCCTCGCGGGTCAGCCGGCGCACGCTCAGGGCGACCTCGCCCGGCTTCACCTCCTGCTTGGGGTAGAGCTCCTCCAGGTCACGGCCGACCATGCGGCGCACCAGGTCGTCCTCGGTCATGCCGTCCAGCGGCTCACTGGAGATCCAGGCGCCGTCGCGCAATGTGGTGACCCGTTGGCAGATCTCGAAGATCTCCTCCAGGCGGTGGGAGATGAACAGCACCGCGGCGCCCTGTTCGCGCAGGGTGCGCACGACGCCGAAGAGGCGGGCGACCTCGCTGCCGGTGAGGGCGGCGGTCGGCTCGTCCATGATCAGTACGCGGGCGTCGAACGAGAGCGCCTTGGCGATCTCGACGATCTGCTGGTCGGCGATGGACAGTCCGCGGGCCGGGCGGTCCGGGTCGAGTTCGACGCCGAGCCGCCGCATCAGGGCGGCGGTCGCGTCGTGGGTGGCCCGGTGGTCGATCCGGCCGAGCGCCCGCCGGGGCTGCCGGCCCATGAAGATGTTCTCGGCGATCGACAGGTCGGGGAAGAGCGTGGGCTCCTGGTAGATCACGGCGATGCCGGCGTCGCGGGCGTCGCCGGGGCCGGGGAAGACGACGGACGCCCCGTCCAGCAGCACCTGGCCGGCGTCCGGCCGGTGCACTCCGGCGAGCGTCTTGATGAGGGTCGACTTGCCGGCTCCGTTCTCGCCGGCGAGGGCGTGCACCTCCCCGGGGAACAGCTCCAGGGAGACGTCCCGCAGGGCGCGGACCGCGCCGAAGGACTTGGAGACGCCCTTCAGTGCGAGCACCGGGGCCGGACCCGTGTCGGACGGGTGGGTCATGAGGGCTCCTCGACGACGCCGGGTGGGACGGCCCTCACGGCGTCGTGAAAGGTTTCAACTGGGTTGCCGGGACGTTAGGCGCGCCACGCATGTCACGTCAATGGGTCCCGGTCGAAAAACTTTCGAGAGCTTCGGGTCTCGGCCTGGTCACGGAGAACAGTCTTGGCCGGAGGGGTTGACACCCCTTCGGGAGCCTCATAGCTTCCCGTTCTGAATCGTTTCACTCAGTGGTCGTTACGACCCGATGTCACAGGAGCCCTGACGTGACCGAGCTCGCCGCGGTGAAAGCCGCTCTCAAGACACAGGCCGTGGAGACGCCGTCCTGGGCGTACGGGAACTCGGGGACCCGGTTCAAGGTGTTCGCGCAGCAGGGCGTTCCCCGCACCCCTCAGGAGAAGCTGGACGACGCGGCGAAGGTCCACGAGTTCACGGGTGTCGCGCCGACCGTGGCGCTGCACATCCCGTGGGACAAGGTCGACGACTACGCCGCGCTCGCCAAGCACGCGGAGGACCGCGGCGTGCGGCTCGGCGCGATCAACTCCAACACCTTCCAGGACGACGACTACCGGCTGGGCAGCATCTGCCACCCGGACGCGGCGGTGCGCAGGAAGGCCGTCGACCATCTGCTGGAGTGCGTCGACATCATGGACGCGACCGGCTCCAAGGACCTGAAGCTGTGGTTCGCCGACGGGACGAACTATCCCGGGCAGGACGATGTGCGCTCCCGTCAGGACCGGCTCGCCGAAGGGCTGGCCGAGGTGTACGAGCGGCTCGGTGAGGGGCAGCGGATGCTGCTGGAGTACAAGCTCTTCGAGCCGGCGTTCTACACCACGGACGTGCCGGACTGGGGCACCGCCTACGCGCACTGCCTGAAGCTCGGCGAGAAGGCGCAGGTCGTGGTCGACACCGGGCACCACGCGCCGGGCACCAACATCGAGTTCATCGTGGCGACGCTGCTGCGGGAGGGCAAGCTCGGCGGGTTCGACTTCAACTCGCGGTTCTACGCGGACGACGATCTGATGGTCGGCGCGGCCGACCCCTTCCAGTTGTTCCGGATCATGTACGAGGTGGTGCGCGGGGGCGGGTTCACGCCCGAGGTGGCGTTCATGCTCGACCAGTGCCACAACATCGAGGCGAAGATCCCGGCGATCATTCGTTCCGTCATGAACGTTCAGGAGGCGACGGCCAAGGCGCTGCTGGTCGACCGGGCGGCGTTGGGTGAGGCTCAGGCCTCGGGGGATGTGCTGGGGGCCAACGCCGTGCTGATGGATGCGTACAACACGGACGTGCGTCCGTTGCTTCGCGAGGTGCGGGGGGAGATGGGGTTGGACCCCGAGCCGCTTGTCGCGTATGGGCGGTCCGGGTGGGCGGAGAGGATCGTCGCTGAGCGGGTTGGTGGGGAGCAGGCGGGTTGGGGGGCGTGAGCGTCTGCCGGGTTTCTGTTTGTCGCGGGCCGCGGGTCGGTCGTGGTTGATCGCGCCCACGCGGCGGAGCCGCACATCAATACAGCCCCGCGCCCCCCAGGTATGTGCACTCACCCTCTTTCACGTAAGGACTGGACGTTCATGGCAACCCATCCCGAAGCCGCCGCCCTGCTTGCTCGGTCGCACCGGCTCGGTGCCGATCCCCGTAACACCAACTACGCGGGAGGCAACGCCTCCGCCAAAGGCACCGAGACCGACCCCGTCACCGGGGGTGATGTCGAGCTGATGTGGGTCAAGGGGTCCGGGGGTGATCTCGGGACGTTGACCGAGGCGGGGCTGGCCGTGTTGCGGCTGGATCGGCTGCGGGCGCTCGTCGACGTGTATCCGGGGGTCGAGCGCGAGGACGAGATGGTCGGGGCGTTCGACTACTGTCTGCACGGCAAGGGGGGTGCCGCGCCCTCGATCGACACCGCGATGCACGGGCTCGTCGACGCCGCGCACGTGGACCATCTGCACCCGGACTCCGGGATCGCGCTCGCCTGCGCGGCCGACGGGGAGAAACTGACCGCGGAGTGCTTCGGCGACACCGTGGTGTGGGTGCCCTGGCGGCGGCCCGGGTTCCAGCTCGGGCTGGACATCGCCGCCGTGAAGGAGGCCAACCCACAGGCCATCGGGTGCGTGCTCGGGGGTCACGGGATCACGGCGTGGGGCGACACCTCCGAGGAGTGCGAGCGGAACTCGCTGCACATCATCCGCACCGCCGAGGCGTTCCTCGCCGAGCGTGGCCGGCCGGAGCCCTTCGGGCCGGTGATCGAGGGGTACGAGGCGCTGCCGGAGGAGGAGCGGCGGGTGCGGGCGGCCGCCCTGGCACCGTATGTGCGGGCCGTCGCCTCGCAGGACCGGGCGCAGGTCGGGCACTTCGACGACTCCGACGCCGTACTGGACTTCCTGGCCCGCGCCGAGCACCCGCGGCTGGCCGCGCTGGGCACCTCCTGCCCGGACCACTTCCTGCGCACCAAGGTACGGCCGCTCGTCCTCGACCTGCCGCCGTCCGCACCGCTCGACGAGGCGGTGGCCCGGCTGAAGGAGCTGCACGCGGCCTACCGCGAGGAGTACGCCGCCTACTACGCGCGGCACGCCGAGGACGACTCCCCCGCGATGCGCGGCGCGGACCCGGCGATCGTGCTGGTGCCGGGCGTGGGCATGTTCAGCTTCGGCAAGGACAAGCAGACCGCACGGGTGGCCGGCGAGTTCTACCTCAACGCGATCAACGTGATGCGCGGGGCCGAGGCCGTCTCCACGTACGCGCCGATCGAGGAGTCGGAGAAGTTCCGCATCGAGTACTGGGCGCTGGAGGAGGCCAAGCTCCGGCGGATGCCGCAGCCCAAGCCGCTCGCCACCCGGGTGGCGCTGGTGACGGGCGCGGGCAGCGGGATCGGAAAGGCGATCGCCCAGCGGCTGGTGGGCGAGGGCGCGTGCGTCGTCGTGGCCGATGTGAACGGGGAGAACGCGGAGCGGGTCGCCGAGGAGCTCGGTGGCTCCGACAAGGCCGTCGCCGTGACCGTCGACGTCACCTCCGAGGAGCAGATCGCCGCCGCCTTCCGGGCCGCCGTCCTCGCCTTCGGCGGGGTCGACCTGGTGGTGAACAACGCCGGCATCTCGATCTCCAAGCCGCTCCTTGAGACGACGGCGAAGGACTGGGACCTCCAGCACGACATCATGGCCCGCGGTTCCTTCCTCGTCTCGCGCGAGGCCGCCCGGGTGATGACCGCTCAGGGGCTGGGCGGGGACATCGTCTACATCGCGTCGAAGAACGCGGTGTTCGCCGGCCCCAACAACATCGCCTACTCCGCGACCAAGGCCGACCAGGCCCATCAGGTGCGTCTGCTCGCCGCCGAGCTGGGCGAGCACGGCATCCGGGTCAACGGCGTCAACCCGGACGGTGTGGTGCGCGGCTCCGGGATCTTCGCGGGCGGCTGGGGCGCCGAGCGCGCGGCCGTGTACGGGGTGCCGGAGGAGAAGCTGGGCGAGTTCTACGCACAGCGGACGCTGCTGAAGCGGGAGGTGCTGCCCGAGCATGTGGCGAACGCCGTGTTCGCGCTGACCGGCGGCGACCTCACCCACACCACCGGACTGCACGTCCCGGTCGACGCCGGCGTCGCCGCCGCGTTCCTGCGATGAGCACCGCCGTGAAGTCGTACGCCGCGGTCGACCTCGGCGCGTCCAGCGGGCGCGTCATGGTCGGCCGCGTCGGCGCCGACAGCCTGGAGCTGTCCGAGGTCCACCGTTTCCCGAACCGTCCGCTGCGCGTGCCCGAGGGGCTGCGCTGGGACGTCCTCGGGCTGTACGCCGGTGTGCTGGACGGGCTGCGGGCGGCCGGCACGGTGGATTCCGTCGGCATCGACAGCTGGGCCGTGGACTACGGGCTGCTGGACGCGGACGGGGCGCTGCTCGGGAACCCGGTGCACTACCGCGACAGCCGTACCGACGGGGTCGCGGAGAAGGTGTGGGCCACCGTGCCCGCCCAGGAGCTGTACGCGGCGACCGGTCTCCAGTACGCGCCGTTCAACACGCTGTACCAGTTGACGGCGGCCCGCGACTCGGCCCAACTGTCGCAGGCCCGGCGGCTGTTGCTGATCCCGGACCTGCTGACGTACTGGCTGACGGGCGAGCAGGGCACGGAGCTGACCAACGCCTCGACCACCCAGCTGATCGACCCGCGCACCCGGGACTGGGCGCACGGCGTCGCGGACCGGCTGGGCATCGACCTGGGTCTGTTCGCGCCGCTGCGCGGGCCGGGCGACCCGGCCGGGGTGCTGCGGCCCGAGGTGCTGGAGGAGACCGGGCTGACCGGTCCGGTGCCGGTGACGGCGGTCGGCTCGCACGACACCGCGTCCGCGGTGGCCGCGGTGCCGGCGGACGGTGAGCGGTTCGCGTACATCTGCACCGGCACCTGGTCGCTGGCCGGGCTGGAGCTGGACGCGCCGGTGCTGACGGAGGAGAGCCGGGCGGCCAACTTCACCAATGAGCTGGGCCTGGACGGCACCGTCCGGTATCTGCGCAACATCATGGGCCTGTGGCTGCTCCAGGAGTGCGTACGGGCCTGGGGCGAGCCGGATCTGGGCGCGCTGCTCCTCGACGCGGCCAAGGTGCCGGCGCTGCGGTCGGTGGTGGACGCCGGGGATGCGGCGTTCCTCGCGCCGGGGCGGATGCCGGAGCGGATCGCCGAGGCCTGCCGGGCCTCGGGGCAGCCCGTGCCGGTCTCCCCCGCCGAGAT
Source organism: Streptomyces sp. NPDC031111 (assembly GCF_055570675.1). NCBI lineage: Bacteria > Bacillati > Actinomycetota > Actinomycetes > Kitasatosporales > Streptomycetaceae > Streptomyces > Streptomyces sp. NPDC031111. The sequence continues at coordinate 52,441 of NZ_JBVIGS010000010.1, read as the reverse complement.
CACGCGCTGCATCCTCGACTCGCTGGCGCTCGCCCACCGTAAAGCGGTCGAGGACGCGCAGCGGCTCGCCGGGCGGTCCGCCGACGTCGTGCACATCGTGGGCGGCGGCACCCGCAACGCCCTGCTGTGCCAGCTGACCGCCGACGCCTGCGGGCTGCCGGTGGTGTCCGGGCCGACGGAGGCGGCGGCGCTGGGCAACGTGCTGGTGCAGGCCCGCGCGCACGGGCTGGTCGGCGACCTGGCCGGGATGCGGCGGCTGCTCACCCGCACCCAGCTGCTGACGCGGTACGCGCCGCGTGGCGGTACGCAGCGGTGGCAGGCGGCGCAGGTCCGGCTCGCCCGGGGCTGACGGGGGTCTCCCCCGGGGCCCCGCTCCCCCACTACCCTGCATTCACCCGATGATCGATTCCACGAGGAGCCGCGATGCGTGTCGCCCTGTTCCTGACCTGCGTCAACGACACGCTCTATCCGGACACCGGGCGCGCCGTGGTGAAACTCCTGACCAGACTGGGCGTCGAGGTCGACTTCCCGATGGCGCAGACGTGTTGCGGCCAGGCGCACTACAACACGGGCTATCGGCACGAGGCCGAGCCGCTGGCCCGGCATTTCTCCGATGTCTTCGGAGGCTACGAGGCGATCGTGACGCCGTCGGGTTCGTGCGGGGCGATGGTGCGGGAGCTGTATCCGCGCATGGGTGAACGGGCCCGGGCGGAGGGACGCGGGGACACCCTCGCGGCGACACTGGCGCCGGTGGTGCCGAAGACGTACGAGCTCACCGAGTTCCTGGTGGACGTGCTGGGGGTGACGGACGTCGGGGCGTACTACCCGCACAAGGTGACCTACCACCCGACCTGTCACGGGCTGCGCGGCCTTGGCCTCGGCGAGCGGCCGCTGCGGCTGCTGCGGGCGGTGAAGGGGCTGGAGCTGGCCGAGCTGCCGGGGGCCGAGGAGTGCTGCGGGTTCGGCGGCACGTTCGCCCTGAAGAACTCCGACGTCTCGGCGGCGATGGGCACCGACAAGGTGCGCAACGCCGAGTCGACGGGCGCCGAGGTGCTCTGCGCGGCGGACAACTCCTGTCTGATGCACATCGGCGGCACGATGACCAGGCTGCGGACCGGGATGCGGCCGGTGCACATCGCGGAGATCCTGGCGAGCACGGAGGAGGAACCGGCCGTATGAGCGGGACATTCGTCGGGATGCCGGCGTTTCCGGAGGCGGCGCGGGACGCCGTGCGGGACGACACCCTGCGCGGCAATCTGCGGCACGCCACGCACACCATCCGGGCCAAGCGGGCGAAGGCCGTCGCGGAACTGCCCGACTGGGCTGAGCTGCGGGAGGCCGGGAAGCGGATCAAGGACCACACGCTCCGCCATCTCGACCGGTACCTGGAGCGGTTGGAGGAGTCGGTGACGGCGGCGGGCGGCACGGTGCACTGGGCCGCCGACGCCGACGAGGCCAACCGGATCGTCGCCCAACTGGTGAAGGAGACCGGCGAGTCGGAGGTCGTCAAGGTCAAGTCGATGGCCACGCAGGAGATCGGGCTCAACGAGGCGCTGCTCGAAGAGGGCATCCACGCCTACGAGACCGATCTGGCCGAGCTGATCGTGCAGTTGGGCCGGGACCGGCCCTCGCACATCCTGGTGCCGGCGATCCACCGCAACCGCGGGGAGATCCGGGAGATCTTCGCCCGCGAGATGAGCGAGTGGGGCCGTCCCGCCCCCGAGGGGCTGACGGACACGCCCGCCGAACTGGCCGAGGCGGCGCGGCTGCATCTGCGGGAGAAGTTCCTGCGCGCCAAAGTGGGCATCTCCGGCGCCAACTTCATGGTCGCCGAGACCGGCACGCTGGTGGTGGTGGAGTCCGAGGGCAACGGACGGATGTGCCTGACCCTGCCCGAGACGCTGATCTCGGTCGTCGGCATCGAGAAGGTCGTGCCGACCTGGCAGGACCTGGAGGTGTTCCTCCAGACCCTGCCCCGCTCCTCGACCGCCGAGCGGATGAACCCGTACACCAGCACCTGGACCGGTACGACCGACGAGGACGGCCCGCGGACCTTCCACCTGGTGCTGCTGGACAACGGCCGCACCGACACCCTCGCCGACGAGGTCGGCCGGCAGGCACTGCGCTGCATCCGCTGCTCGGCCTGCCTCAACGTGTGCCCGGTGTACGAGCGGGCCGGCGGGCACGCGTACGGCTCGGTCTACCCGGGGCCGATCGGGGCCATCCTCAGTCCCCAACTCCGGGGCACCGGGAGTGAGATCGACGCGTCCCTGCCGTACGCCTCGTCGCTGTGCGGGGCGTGCTACGAGGTGTGCCCGGTCGCCATCGACATCCCCGAGGTGCTGGTGCACCTCCGGGAGCGGGTCGTGGAGGGCGGTCAGGTGACGCGGGCGGGCAACAAGGTGGTGCTGCAACCCGCTAAGGGACACGCCGCCGAGCGCGCCGCGATGCGCGCCGCGCGCTGGGCGTTCACCCGCCCCGGCGCACTGCGCGCCGGTCAGCGCCTCGCCTCCCGCACCCGCCGTCTCCATCCGCGCACCCTGCCGGGCCCCGGCCGGGCGTGGAGCGGGAGCCGGGACCTGCCGGCGGTGCCTGCGGAGCCGTTCCGGGACTGGTGGCAGCGTACGCGGGGCGGGAAGGGAGCCGCGAAGTGAGCAGCAGGGAAAGGATCCTGGGCCGGGTGCGGCGCGCCCTCGCCGACGTCCCGGAGGACGACACCCCGTACGAGCGGGCGGTCGCCCGTGACTATGCGCGCGAGCACGGTGAGCGGACGGCCGGGGAGACGGTGGACCTCCTCGCGGAGAACCTGGCCGACTACCGGGCGATCGTGCACCGTACGGACGCGGCCGGGCTGGCCGGTGTCGTCGCCGGGCTGCTCGCCGCGCGCGGTGCGTCGTCGGTGCTCGTTCCGCCCGGCCTGGACGAGGGCTGGCTCGCCTCGGCGGAGGTGACACGGGTGGCGGACCGGGCGGAGAGCACCCCGCACGAGCTGGACCGGGTCGACAGTGTGGTGACCGCCTGCGCGGTCGCCGTCGCCGAGACGGGCACGATCGTGCTCGACGGCTCCCCCGACCAGGGCCGACGCCGGATCACCCTCGTCCCCGACCATCACATCTGTGTCGTCCGGGTACCGGACCAGGTCGTCGCCTCGGTGCCCCAGGCTCTCGCGCGTCTGGACCCGGCCCGCCCGCTGACCTGGATCTCCGGACCGTCGGCGACCAGCGACATCGAACTCGACCGGGTGGAGGGCGTGCACGGACCACGCACGCTGGAGGTCGTCCTGGTCGGGTGAACCCCCTCGGGGGGTGTCGTTGTGTACACCCCCCGAAACGGGTTCTGCGCCCAATGTGGCGCGGCCGTCAGCTCCGTAGCGTCTTCGGCATGGCACACGGGGTGCCGGACGGAGGAGATGACGATGTTTCGCAGCGGGGCACGACGCGACCACGACACGGGACCCGCCCCCGAGGCGCTGCGGCTGGTCAAGGTCACCAAGTCCTACGGGACGGCGGACAGCGCCGTGACCGCCCTCGACGAGGTGACGCTCGGGCTGGCCCGGGGGACGTTCACCGCGGTGATGGGGCCGTCGGGCTCGGGCAAGTCGACGCTGTTGCAGTGCGCGGCGGGTCTGGACCGGCCGGACAGCGGGATCGTGCGGGTGGACGGCAAGGAGCTGACCGGCGGCGGCGAGGCGGAGCTGACGAAGTTCCGGCGTGGCCGGATCGGGTTCGTGTTCCAGCAGTACAACCTGCTGGAGACGCTGACCGTCGCGCAGAACACGGTGCTGCCGCTGAAGCTGGCGGGGAAGCGCGTGGACCGGAGGCGGGCCCGGGAGATCCTCACCGCCGTCGGTCTGGGCGACCGGCTCCGGCACCGGCCCGACCAGCTGTCCGGCGGTCAGCGGCAGCGGGTCGCGATCGCCCGGGCGCTGGTCACCGAACCCCGGGTGATCTTCGCGGACGAGCCGACCGGTGCGCTGGACACGCGCAGCGCGCGGGAGGTGCTGACGCTGCTCCAGCAGGCGGTGCGGGTGCACGGGCGGACCGTGGTGATGGTGACGCACGACCCGGTCGCCGCCTCCTACGCCGACAGCGTGCTGTTCCTCGCGGACGGCAGGCTGGCCGGCCGGCTGGACGCGCCGACGGCGGACGCGGTGGCCGAGCGGCTGGCCCACTTGGGCGACGACATGACGGCGGGGGTGTGAGCCGTGTTCGTACTGGCCATGCGGTCGATCCGGCAGCGGCCCGGACGGTTCCTCGCGACGCTGCTGTCCGCCTTCCTGGGCGCGGCGATCATCATGATGTTCAACTCGATGCACGACACGGCCGGACAGCCGGGCGTGGACCCGGTGAGCTCCGACACCCTGGGAACGGCGGCCGGCGTCGTCGGTGGGTACGGCACGCTGCTGGTGCTCTTCGCCGTCGCCTCGACCCTGACGGTGAACGTGCGGCAGCGCTCGGCCGAGCTGGAGCTGCTGCGCTGCTCGGGGGCGACCCCGGCACAGATCAAGCGGATGGTCGTGGGTGAGGCGGTGGCCGTGGCCCTGGTGGGCGCGGCGCTGGCGATCGGCCCGGCGATGCTCGGCGGGCGGGTGCTGCTGGACATGTTCCAGGACGGCGGCCAGGTCGCGCGGTCGGTCGAGTACTCCTTCGGCCCGATCGCGCTGATGAGCGGCGTGCACATCACGCTGCTCGCGGCGGCGGGCGCCGCGTTCCTCGCCGTGCGGCGGGCGACGCGGCGCAGCAGGGAGCGCGTCCGGGCACGGCGGTTCCTGGCGTACGGCGCGCTGGCCGCCGGTGCCGCGGGGGCCGGCTCCACGTTCTTCTTCTCCGCGACGGACGAGGTGCTGATGGCGCCGCCCGCCCAAGGGGCGATCATGCTCTCGGTGGGGTTCGCGCTGATGTCGCCACGGCTGCTGAAGGGCGTACTGGACCGGCTGGCGCTGACCGGGGCGAGCGGGTGGCTGGCCGTGCGGAACCTTCGGCAGCGGGCCGAGGAGCTCGCCGGGATCCTGGTGTCACTGATCATGTTCACGGCCGTGTCCACGGCGACGCTCACCATGCAGGCGGTGGAGAGCGACGCCGTCGCGGCCTCGGGCCTGGTGAAGTCGGTCGACGCGAAGAACCTGGAGACGCTCAACCTCACCGTCGTCGGCATCATCGCCGTCTTCGTCTGCGTCATGCTGGTCAACTCTCTGTACGCCGCCACGACCTACCGCTCCCGTGAGTTCGGGCAGCAGCGTCTGGCGGGGGCCACCCCGAGGCAGGTGCTCGGCGTGGTGGGTGCCGAGGGCGCGATCCTCACGGTCGCGGGGGTGTTCTTCGGCACGATGGCCGCGCTGGCCGGGGTCGTACCATTCACGGTCGTCCGCACCGACGGGGTGCTGCCGGACCAGTTCCTCGGCACATGGCTCGCCACAGTGGCGGTGACGGCGGCGGTGACGCTCGGGACGAGCCTGGCCACGGCCCGGCGCGTGCTGCGCACGCCGGCGGTGACGGCGGTCGCCGCAACCGCGTGACAGAGCGCTGAGCAAGCGCTTGGATAGGGTCCGGGCACTCTCTGGGTGTCCGGACACCGCCGTACCCGCGCTCAGCCGGAGGTCCCTGTTGTTCAGTTCCGTCGACGACGTCTCCGCGCGCCTCGCCGAGACCGGTTATCTGGCGTCGCCCGCGGTGGCCACGACCGTGTTCCTCGCCGACCGGCTGGGCAAGCCGCTGCTGGTGGAGGGCCCCGCTGGGGTCGGCAAGACCGAGCTCGCCAAGGCCGTCGCACAGGTCGCCGGGGCCCGTCTGGTCCGGCTCCAGTGCTACGAGGGGGTGGACGAGTCGCGGGCGCTGTACGAGTGGAACCACGCCAAGCAGCTGCTGCGGATCAGCGCCGGCCGGGACGAGAGCTGGGACGAGACCCGTACGGACATCTTCAGCGAGGAGTTCCTGCTGCCCCGTCCGCTGCTGACCGCCATCCGCGGCGACGACCCCAAGGTCCTGCTGATCGACGAGACCGACAAGGCGGACGTCGAGGTGGAGGGCCTGCTCCTGGAGGTGCTCGGCGACTTCCAGGTGACCGTCCCCGAGCTGGGTACCGTCACCGCGACGCGGCGCCCGTTCGTCGTCCTCACGTCGAACGCGACCCGGGAGCTGTCCGAGGCGCTGCGCCGCCGCTGTCTGTTCCTGCACATCGGCTTCCCCGACGCGGAGCTGGAGCGGCGGATCGTACGGCTGAAGGTGCCGGGCATCGACGCGGCGCTGGCCGACTCCGTGGTGCGGGTGGTCGGTGCGCTGCGCGCGATGGACCTGCGGAAGGCGCCGTCGGTCGCCGAGACCGTCGACTGGGCCCGCACGCTGCTGGCACTGGGCGCCGGCACCCTGGACGAGACGGTCGTACGGGACAGCCTGGGCGTGATCCTCAAGCACCGGGACGACATCCAGAAGGCGGCGGCCAAGCTCGACCTGGACGCGCTGTGAACGCCGACGCGGACTCGGACCTCGGGGCGCGGCTGACCGGCCTCGTCGGCGCGCTCCGCGCGCACGGCGTGCGCATCGGCACCGGTGAGACCGTGGACGCGGCGCGGGCGGTGGAGGCGCTGGGACTCGCCGACCGGGAGCTGCTCCGTGAGGGCCTGGCGGCCACGCTGCTGCACGGCACCGCGCAACGCCCGGTGTTCGAGGCGGTCTTCGACCTGTACTTCCCGCGCGGGGTCGGCGCGCCGGACGGCGGGCCCGCGGACCGGGAGGACCTGCGCGACCGGCTGGCCGCCGCGCTCGCCGACGGCGACGCCGCGCTGATGGGCCGGCTGGCGGTGGAGGCGGTCGACGGCTTCGGCGGGTACGGGGGTTCACCGGGGTCGGACGGCTGGTCGTCGTACCAGGCACTGGACCGGCTGCGTCCGCAGACGCTGCTCGCCCGGGTGCGGGACGAGATCCGCGGACGGGACGGCGCGGCGGGCTTCGGCGACCGGCTGCTGGAGGACGAGATCCGGCGGCGCGTGGAGGAGTTCCGGCGGATGGTGGCCTCGGAGGCGCGGCGCAGGGTGGCCGAACGGCGCGGCCGGGACGAGATCGCCCGGCGCGCGGTGGCCCCGACCACCGACCGTGTCGACTTCCTGTTCGCCGGGAAGGACCGGCTGGCCGAGCTGCGCCGCACGGTGCGGCCGCTGGCCCGGAAGCTGGCGACCCGGATGGCCGCCCGCCGGCGCAGGGCCGCGCGCGGCAGCATCGACCTGCGCCGGACCCTGCGCGGATCGCTCTCGACGGGCGGGGTTCCGATACGGCCCGTGCTGCGCCGGCGTCGGCCCGCGCGGCCCGAACTGGTGCTGCTGTGCGATGTGTCGGGCTCGGTGTCCGGCTTCTCCGACTTCACGATGCTGCTGGTGCAGGCGCTGCACGACCAGTTCGGCAAGGTGCGGGTGTTCGCCTTCGTCAACCGGGTCGACGAGGTGACCGGACTGCTGGTGCACGGCGCCGCCGACCCGGAGGGCCTGGGTGCCCGGATCCGCGAGGGGGCGAGCCTCACCGGCTGGCACGGCAGCAGCGACTACGGCATGGCCTTGGGCGAGTTCACCGAGCGGTACGCCGACGCCGTGGGCCCGCGCACCACCGTGCTCGTCCTCGGCGACGCCCGCACCAACATGGCCGACCCGAACCTACCCGCCGTGCGCGAGCTGGTCCGGCGCGCCCGGCGCGTGCACTGGCTGAACCCCGAACAGCGCTCCCGCTGGGGCACGGGCGACTCCGCGGCACCCGAGTACGCGGAGCTGGTGGAGATGCACGAGTGCCGCAACGTACGTCAGTTGAGCACGCTGATCGAGGGGCTGCTGCCGGTGACGGGCTAGTCGGCCTTGGCGTACTTCTGGGCCATGCCGCCCGCGAAGTCGTACACCACGACCTGGTCGTCGCCGACGACCCACGCGTCGTGGCCCGGTGCGCAGACGAAGACGTCCCCGGGGCCGACCTCCCGCTCCGCGCCGTCGTCCATGCGGATGTGCATACGGCCCTGGACGACATAGCCGTTGTGGTGGATCTGGCAGCTCTCCGTCCCGGCGATGGGACCGACGGACTCGGACCAGCGCCACCCGGGCTCGAAGGTGGCCACGGCGAAGTCCAGCCCTGTCATGTGAACGGCTTCCAGGTGTCCCCTGGGGAAGTCGCGCCTCTCGTCCGGCTTGTCCAGCGTCTTGATCTCGAGCATGGCCCTGTTCCCTTCCGACCGCCGCCTGCCCCACCACTCCATCGTCCGTCCGTCCACTCGGGGGCGCCATTCGGGTGATGGGGCCGGTCCGCGCCCGTCAGGTCGCGGGTCCGCAGAGCCGGGCGAAGCGCTCGGCGTCGATGTTGCCGCCGGAGAGGATCAGTCCGACGCGGGGCGGGAGCGGGCCTGCGCGGCCGGTGAGCAGCGCGGCGAGCGGGGTGGCACCGCTCGGCTCGAGGACGATCTTCAGGCGCTCGAAGGCGTACCGCATGGCGTCCCGGATCTCGTCGTCGCCGACCAGCACGATCCCGTCGAGGAGCCGCCGGTTGAGGGAGAAGGTGAGTTCGCCGGGGGTGTGCAGGGCCTGGCCGTCGGCGATGGTGCGCGGCACCGGGATGCTGATCCGCCGGCCCGCCTCCAGTGACCTCTTGGTGTCGTCCCCGGCCTCCGGTTCGACGCCGATCACCCGGGTCCCGGGACGCAGTCCCTTGACGGCGGTGGCGCTTCCGGCGATCAGTCCCCCGCCGCCGACCGGGGTGAGCAGCAGGTCCAGCTCGCCCGCCTCTTCGACGAGTTCGAGGGCGGCCGTGCCCTGTCCGGCGATGACGTGCGGGTGCTCGTAGGGCGGGACGAGGGTCAGGCCGCGCTCGGCGGCGAGGGCCTCGGCGACGGCGACCCGGTCGCCGGTGTAGCGGTCGTAGGTGACGATCTCGGCGCCGTAGCCCTCGGTGGCGGCCCGCTTCGACGGCGGGGCGTCCTCGGGCATGACGATGACGGCGGTGGTGCCCAGTTCCCGGGCGGCCAGGGCGACGGCCTGGGCGTGGTTGCCGGAGGAGTACGCGGCGATGCCCCGGGACAGCTGTTCGGGGGTGAGCCGGGAGGCCGCGTTGTAGGCGCCGCGGAACTTGAAGGCGCCGACGCGCTGGAAGTTCTCGCACTTGAGGTGGATCTCGGCGCCGGTGAGCGCGTCCAGGGTGCGGGAGCGCAGGACGGGCGTGCGGTGTGCGACGCCCTTGAGGCGCTCGGCGGCGGCACGGACGTCGTCGAGGGTGACCGGCGGGGTGGTGGTCGTCACGTGGTGTCTCCAGCGGGGGTCGAGTCGGAGGTCGTCCGGGACTGGGAGAGGTAGTGGTAGGCGGAGGCGCGGGAGATGCCGAGCCGGGCGGCGACCTGCTCGACCGCGCGCCGTACGGCGAAGACCCCGCGGTCGTCCAGGTCCCGGAAGAGCCGCAGCCGTTCGGCGCGGTCGAGCTGGGCCCAGCCGCGGTGCTGCCGCAGCTGGTGGGCGTCGACGATCGCCTCGACGACCGAGTCGATGTCGTTCCCGAAGGTCGTCGTCGGCGGTTCGGCCGGGCCGGTGCCGAGGCCGGCGAGCGCGCCGAGCAGGGTGTGCGCCTGGCCGACGGCGGTGACGTCGACATTGACGCACAGGGCGCCGAAGACCGCTCCCGTGGAGTCCCGGAGCACGATCGTGGAGGACTTCACGAGGGTGCCGTTCCCGGTCCGGGTGAGGTAGTTGAGCTCGTCGGCGGCCTCGTCGCCGCGGGCCAGCACCCGCATGCCAATCTCGCTCATCGCCCCGCCCACCGTCCGCCCGGTCACGGTGCCGGCCACGGCGACCACCGATTCCTCCGGGCGCCGGTAGTCGTGCAGCACCACCTCGCAGACCGGTCCGAACGTCGCGGCGATCCCGTCGACGACGGGCGTCAGCGCGGCGAGAATCGCGTCCCGCTCGGCGTCCCGGCCCTGTGCGGCCGCCATGAGCACACCTCCTGCCTGTCCCACCAACCCTTCCTAGACTATACGTCCAGCCTCTGGATTGTCAGTCCAGATCTGGTCCCGGTGCGGCCGTGGCCGTCGCCTCCGCCTCCGCCTCGCCGATGAGGGCGGCGAGGGTCGTGCGCGCACGGGCCACGCGGGAACGGACGGTGCCGACCGGGCAGTCACCGAGGGCCGCCGCCTCCGTGTACGGCAGCCCGAGCAGCTGGGTGAGGACGAACGCCTCGCGCCGCTCCTCCGGCAGCCGGTCCAGCAGATCGAGCAGCACGATCCCGTCGTCGAATCCGGGCAGCCCGCGCGGCTGGGCCCGCTCGACGGTCAGCTGCCAGTCGCACACGTCGGCCGTCCGGGGCCGTACGGCCGCGTACCGGTGGCTGTCGGCCACCGCGCGGCGGGCGATGGCCAGCAGCCAGGTCCGCGCCGAGGAGCGGCCCTCGAACCGGTGCAGACTGCCGAGCGCCCGCAGAAAGGTGTCCTGGGTCAGATCGTCCACGGCCTGGGGGTCGGCGCACAGGTGGGCGACATAGCGGATGACGTCGCGGTGCAGGGCGCGGACGAAGCGGTCGACGGCGTCCGAGTCACCGCCGCGTGCGGCCAGCGCCCAGGCGGTCGCCGCGTCGTCGGTGGGTCTTCCGGGAGAGGCGGGCAGGGCGGAAGTGATCACCTGATGTCCTTCGCGGAGGACCGGACCACGGGCGTGCGCGGCCCGGTCGGCGGGGAGACGGCCGCGGACGGTACGCGGAAGAGGGGCGTACGGGCACACGGCCGGAGCCCGGGGCGCGCAGGGGCGGCCCGGGGTGTCACCGGCTGCCGTCAGACGGCAGCGGCCCCGGCGGGCGGACCGCGAGAGGTGATCGCGTGAACGAGGAGGAGAAGACGCGGCGCGCGGTCGGAGCGGCGGCGCCGGCGGACGCGGAGGACCGGACGGTGCGGCGGCACCGTAGTGACGAACAGCGGCCGGACCGGAGCGGCCAGCCATCCGCCGACGGCCCGCAGCACCCGGAAGACGGCCCGCTCCCCGTACCCGAGCCACAGACCGCACAGCAGCGCGGCCAGCAGGTGGGCGGCGAGCATGCCGGCCGAGGAGTCCCCGGAGGGCGCCAGGTGCCCGTCCGTGCCCGTGCTCATGCTCGGTGGCACGGGCACGGGCATGGGCGTGGTGTGCATGGCGTGCGAGCCGTGCGACATCGCCCCCATGTCCATGGAGCGGGCGGCTTCGGCGGGGCTCACCAGGGAGAAGGCCGAGTGCAGGGCCGTCTGGGCGGCGACGGCGACGGCGGTGATCAGCGGCAGTCCGCGCTCACGCCCCGCGAGTCCCCAGCCCACGACGCCGGTCACGGCCCAGCCGGCCGCGAGCGTCCACAGGGGAAGACGGTCGCCGGACATCATGACGTGCCCCAGGGCGGCAAGCACGACGCAGACGGCCGCGAACACCGCGGCCCGTCCCGTGCGAGTGCCCCACCCAGCAGTCATGGCCCCTCATCGTCGCATCCGGGCCCCAACCGGTCACCCGTGGATACGGTTTCTCCCACGCCCGCAACTCATTCCCCGGCATGTGACCCGGAACACCCTTCACTGCGGCCGGAGTTGGGGGAAAGGGAAGGCCCGGCCGGCCGTGGTCCCGTACGGGGGAGCGGGAACCACGGGCCGGCCGGGCCGGTCAGGGGGAGGTGGAGTCAGAGGCTCGTCTCTCCGGCGAGGCCGAAGAAGTCGTGCCACTTCCTGCCGTTGACGAAGCCGTCCGTCCCGTTGGACAGGTTCACGTAGACGTCGGCCAGGTCGTTGTGGGTGAAGGTGACGATGTCGTCCTTGCCGTCGCCGTCGTAGTCACCCACGTAGGGGAACTCGCCGTCCGGGGCGAAGAAGTCGGCCCACTTCCGGCCCTCGCCGAAGACCGCGCCGTCGGACAGGGCCACATAGACGTCGCTCGCCTGACCGCCGGTGAAGGTGACGATGTCGTCCTTGCCGTCGGCGTTCACATCGCCGACGCGGGGCCGTTCGCCCTCCGGGGCGAAGTGGTCGTGCACCTTGCGCGGAGCGCCGAACCGGTCGCCCTCGTTGAAGGCCACGTACACGTCGTTGGAGGCGTCCTGGGTGAAGGCGATGATGTCGTCCAGGCCGTCCCCGTCGACGTCACCCACGGCCGGGAACTGGGCCCAGGGCGCGAAGTCGTCGTGCCACTTCCGGCCCTCGCCGAAGGTACCGCCGTCCGAGAGGGAAACGTACACGTCGGCCGTGTCCTCGCGGGTGAACGCGATGATGTCGTCGATGCCGTCGCCGTCGAAGTCGCCCACCGCGGGCACCTCACGGCCGGGGGCGAAGTGGTCGTGCCACTTCTGGCCCGTGCCGAAGGACTTGCCGTCGGAGGCGGCGACGTACACGTCCGCGTTCGCACCGTGGGTGAAGGTGATCGCGTCGTCCTTGTCGTCGCCGTTGAAGTCACCGGTCAACGGGGTCTCACCGCCCGGCGCGAAGTGGTCGTTCCACTTCACCTCCCGGCCGTCGAACCCGCCGCCCGTGGACCTCGCGACATAGGCGTCGGCCCGGTCGTCCTGGGTGAACGTGACGATGTCGTCCTTGCGGTCGCCGTCGAAGTCGGCAGGGGAGCCGCCCATCATGCCGCCACCGGTGAGCCGCACCCGCATCAGGAACACGTTGTAGGGCTGCCACTGCGACATCGTGAAGTACAGATAGGGGCTGTTGGAGTCGGCCGACCACGGGTGGATGAACGACCCGTACAGCTGCGGGTAGTCGGCGCCGGACGCGACCACCTGCTTGCCGCTCCACGGGCCCCACGGCGTCGCCGAGGTCCGCATCACGATCGCGCCGCCCGGGTCGTCCAGGTACATCATCACGAACCGGCCGAGATAGCGGCTGTACTGCACGGACAGTTCACCGACCGGAGCCCCGGCGACCGGCGTCGCCGCATACGAGTCGGTGACCCAGTCGCCGCCGGTCCAGTACCGGTAGGCACCGGGCTCCAGGAGCTGCCCCTCGGGGACACGGGACAGGAACACGTCCCCGAAGCGGCCGTTCCTGGTGCCGTACAGGTAGACGTAGCCGCCCTGCTTGAGCATCGCCGCCATCTGGAACTTGTTGCCGAAGGACGCGTCGTTCTGCCAGCGGGCGTCGGCGTCCTTGATCCAGTTCTCGCCGTTGTCGTCGGAGTAGGCGATGCCCGAGTAGTTGGTGAACCACTCGCCCGGCCCGCCCCAGCGGCGGACCGACATGTAGTGCATGTACTGCCGGCCGCCCACCGAGATGCCGGCGGTGGGAATGGTGGTCAGCTCGTCGCCGTCGACGCGCTTGCACGGCAGCACCTGCTTGGCGTGGCCGGGGCGGTCCGTCGCCATGCTGTCGATGTTCATGCCGTCGGCCAGGTTGCGGTCCCCGCTGCGCGCCACCAGGTTGCAGCGCCAGTCCAGGGTGGCCTGGTCGCCGACGGCGGCTCCCGGCCCGGTCCAGCCGTTGCCGTACGAGTCGCCGAAGGCGGTGAGGACCTCGCCCTTGCCGTTGTCCCACATGATGCCGAGGTCGGTCGCCTTCAGCTGCCAGCGGACGTCGGTCGCGCTGGTGGAGCCGGGTCCGGTCAGCTTGGCCACCCGCTCGGCGCGCGAGAGCACTCCGGCGGCCTGGACGTCGGCGGCGGCCACCGCCTTGGTGGTCGCGCTCGGCGCCTTGTCGTGGCCGGGCTGGGCGGCGGACGCGGTACCCACGCCGGCGAACAGCGAACCGACGACCAGCGAGGCCAGCGACAGTGCGGCCGGGAGAAGTCTCCCGGTTCTGCGTTTCACCACGGATTCCTTTCCTGCTAGAGGCTGGTTTCGCCGGCGGTGCCGAAGAAGTCGTGCCACTTGCGGCCGTTGACGAAGCCGTCGGTGCCGTTGGAGGTGGCCACGTACACGTCGGCTTCGGCGTTGTGGGTGAAGGTGACGATGTCGTCCTTGCCGTCACCGTCGTAGTCACCGACGTACGGGAACTCACCGGAGGGAGAGAAGAACTCGTTCCACCGCGCACCAGGACCGAACGCGGTGCCATCCGAGAGGGCCACGAACACGTCGGATTCGGTGCCCTGGGTGAAGGCGATGATGTCGTCCTTCTTGTCGCCGTTCACGTCACCCACGCGGGGCTGCTCGCCGGCCGGGGCGAAGTGCTCGTGGACGAGCTTGCCGGCACCGAACGCGTTGTCACCGTTGGACAGCGCCACATACACGTCCGCAGTGGAGCCCTGCGTGAAGGTGATGAGATCGTCGTCGCCGTCGCCGTCGATGTCACCGAGCGCCGGGAACTCACCGGCAGGTGCGAAGAAGTCGTGCCAGACCGCCGCCGGACGGAAGCCGTTGCTGCCGTTCGACAGGGCGACATACACCTTGGCGTCGGCGTCGTGCGTGAACGTCACGATGTCGTCGAAACCGTCACCGTTCACATCACCCACCGCCGGCACCTCACCGCCCGGAGCGAAGTGGTCGTGCCAGATCGCCGCCGGACCGAAACCGTCACCGTTGGACAGGGCCACATACACATCCGACTCCGCGCCCTTGGTGAAGGTGACGACGTCGTCCTTCTGGTCGCCGTTGAAGTCACCGCTCAGCGGGGTCTCCCCACCCGGCGCGAAGAAGTCGTGCCACACCTTCGCCGCGCCGAACTCGGTGCGCGTGGACGGCGCGACGTAGACGTTCGCCTCCGGGTTCTGGGTGAACGTCACGATGTCGTCCACACCGTCACCCGTGAAGTCCGTCGGCGAACCGGCCGACATCCCGCCGCCCCCGCTGTTGACGAGTTGCATGTAGTAGTTCCAGTTCCAGTGCGGTCCCGGATCCGTGTGGTCGTTGTTCGGCAGCTCGTTGTGGCCCAGGATGTGCGCCCGGTCCTTGGGGATGCCGTGCTGGTCGCACAGGTGCCGGGTCAGCGCGGCGGACGAGCGGTACATGGCGTCCGTGAACCACGACGGGTTGTCCACCCACCCCTCGTGCTCGATCCCCAGCGACGACGGGTTGGCGCTGCGCGCGTGGTACGCGGTGTCGGAGTCGCGCACCATCTGGGTCACGTCACCGTCCGAGGAACGGACCACGTAGTGCGAGCTCACACCGGCCGAACCGTTCTGGAACCAGCTGATGGAGCCCGCGTACGAGCCCTGCGTGACATGGATGACGACCTTGTCGATCCGCGCCGAACGCCCGACCTGGTAGTTGTTCGGGTGTGCGGGCACCCAGTGCGCCGGCCCGTAGTCGGCGCTCAGGATCCCGACCTCGGACTGCGCGCCGTCTCCGGTGGAGGCGCCCAGCGGGCGCACCTTCCCGTACTCGCCGCGCTCCGGGGCCACCTTCCGAGGCTTCACCGTGACACGCTCGCCGTGGTCTGCCCGCTGCACGACGCCCTGGGCCAGGAAGCCGTAGACCGTGTCGGCGTACAGCCGTGCCGTGCTCGCTTCGTCCGCGCCGCCGTACGCGGCGACGGCCGTGTACCACTCGTCGATGCTCTTCCGCTCGGTGGCGTCGAGGCCGAGCCTGTCGGCGTGGGCCCGCAGGACGGCCGCGGCGCCACGGATGTTGGCGCGGCTGTCGCGCTTCAGCTCGGCGACCGGCAGGCCGGTGAGCTCGGCCGCCTTCTCGAGGGTCCGGTGCTCCGGGTTGCTGACGAGGTGCATCACGCCGTAGCCGTTGGCCGAACTCGGCTCGCCGTCATGGTCGTCGAGGTGGGTCTCGCCGTAGCCGACCGCGACCAGGAGGTCGCGCGGTACGCCGAACTCCTTGCCCGCAGCGGCGAAGGCGTCGTTCATGGCGGTGTCGTCGGCCGGGGCGGCGCTCGCCGGGCCGCTCAGTGTCATCGCCGAGGCGAGTACGGCGACGAGCAGGGCCGCGGCCGGTCCGGTGCGTCTGCGGTGGGGTGGGTGCTGGGACATGGGTTCCCCCTGTTGTGGAAGCTAGAGGCTGGTTTCGCCGGGGGCGCCGAAGAAGTCGTGCCACTTGCGGCCGTTGACGAAGCCGTCGGTGCCGTTGGAGGTGGCCACGTACACGTCGGCTTCGGCGTTGTGGGTGAAGGTGACGATGTCGTCCTTGCCGTCACCGTCGTAGTCACCGACGTACGGGAACTCACCGGAGGGAGAGAAGAACTCGTTCCACCGCGCACCAGGACCGAAAGCGGTCCCGTTCGACAGGGCCACGAACACGTCCGACTCGGCACCCTGAGTGAAGGCGATGATGTCGTCCTTCTTGTCACCGTTCACATCACCGACACGAGGCTGCTCGGCGCCCGGGGCGAAGTGCTCGTGGACGAGCTTGCCGACACCGAACGCGTTGTCACCGTTGGACAGCGCCACATACACGTCCGCAGTCGAGCCCTGCGTGAAGGTGATCAGATCGTCGTCACCGTCACCGTCGATGTCACCGAGCGCCGGGAACTCACCGGCAGGCGCGAAGAAATCGTGCCAGACCGCCGCCGGATGGAAGCCGTTACTGCCGTTGGAGAGAGCGACGTAGACCTTGGCGTCGGCGTCGTGGGTGAACGTCACGATGTCGTCGAAGCCGTCACCGTTCACATCACCGACCGCCGGGACCTCGTGCCGCTGGGCGAAGAAGTCGTGCCAGATCGTCGCCGGGCCGAACCCGTCACCGTTGGACAGGGCCACGTACACGTCGGCCTCGGGACCGTGCGCGAACGTGACGATGTCGGCCTTGTCGTCGCCGTTGAAGTCACCGGTCAGCGGGGTCTCACCGCGTGGCGCGAAGAAGTCGTGCCACACCTTCGCCCCGCCGAACTCGGTACGCGTGGACGGAGCGACGTAGGCGTCCGCCTCCGGGCTCTGGGTGAAGGTGATGATGTCGTCCACACCGTCACCCGTGAAGTCGGTGGGGCCGCCGCCGAAGATGCCGGAGTTCCGCTCCGCCTCGGCGAGCAGTGCGCGGGCCTTGGACTCCGCTTCGTCGTAGCGGGTGGGGAAGGCGGAACGCTGGACGCTCTGGGCGAGCTGGCCGGCCGTGTAGCCGGGGTTCGCCCGGTCGTTGGCGATGGCACGGGTGACGAACTGCGTGGCCGCGTACCAGGGGTCGAGGATCTGCTCGACGGTGCCCCAGCCGTAGCTCGGCCGCTGCTGGAAGACGCCGATGGAGTCCTTGTCGCCGCAGGTCAGGTTGTTCATGTGTGACTCGACCCAGCCGGCCTCGAAGGCCGCCAGGGTCACCTTCGCGTTGGCGTTGTGGGTGCGGGCGACGCGCAGGACGTTCACGAGGACGTTCGGATCGTGCGTCGGCGGCACGTAGCACGAGACGTCCAGGATCTCGGCGTTGGCCCGGTTCTTGGACGGCTTCGGCGACGGATCGGCGGCCTGGGCGGGAGTGGCACCGGCGGCTATCAGAAGACCTGCCGCCGCCAACCCGGCGACGCAGGAGGACAGAAGTCTGAGACGGGGCATGGGTGTGCCCTTTCAGAGTCGGGATCGGGTGATGACTAGAGGCTGGTTTCGCCGGCGGTGCCGAAGAAGTCGTGCCACTTGCGGCCGTTGACGAAGCCGTCGGTGCCGTTGGAGGTGGCCACGTACACGTCGGCTTCGGCGTTGTGGGTGAAGGTGACGATGTCGTCCTTGCCGTCACCGTCGTAGTCACCGACGTACGGGAACTCACCGGAGGGAGAGAAGAACTCGTTCCACCGGGCGCCGGGACCGAACGCGGTGCCATCCGAAAGGGCCACGAACACGTCGGATTCGGTGCCCTGGGTGAAGGCGATGATGTCGTCCTTCTTGTCACCGTTCACGTCACCCACGCGGGGCTGCTCGCCGGCCGGGGCGAAGTGCTCGTGGACGAGCTTGCCGGCACCGAACGCGTTGTCACCGTTGGACAGCGCCACATACACGTCCGCAGTCGAGCCCTGCGTGAAGGTGATCAGATCGTCGTCACCGTCACCGTCGATGTCACCGAGCGCCGGGAACTCACCGGCAGGCGCGAAGAAATCGTGCCAGACCGCCGCCGGACGGAAGCCGTTGCTGCCGTTGGAGAGAGCGACGTAGACCTTGGCGTCGGCGTCGTGGGTGAACGTCACGATGTCGTCGAAACCGTCACCGTTCACATCACCGACCGCCGGCACCTCACTGCCCGGAGCGAAGTGGTCGTGCCAGATCGCCGCCGGACCGAAACCGTCACCGTTGGACAGGGCCACGTACACATCCGACTCCGCGCCCTTGGTGAAGGTGACGACGTCGTCCTTCTGGTCACCGTTGAAGTCACCGCTCAGCGGGGTCTCCCCACCCGGCGCGAAGAAGTCGTGCCACACCTTCGCCGCGCCGAATCCGTCGCGCGTGGACGGCGCGACGTAGACGTTCGCCTCCGGGTTCTGGGTGAACGTCACGATGTCGTCCACACCGTCACCCGTGAAGTCCGTCGGCGAACCGGCCAACAACGGCTGAGGCGTTCCGCAGTTGCCGCTGGTGTGGCGGGCGGCCGTGGTGCTGTAGCGCAGGGCCACCCCGTCGATCACGATCGGCATGTTCTGGCCGTCGGCCTCCTGCTCGTAGTGCAGGTGGGGCCCGGACGACTGGCCCGTGGTGCCGACCTTGCCCAACTCGTCGCCGGTGCGGACGTACTGGCCCTTGGCGACGGTGATGCGGTCCAGGTGAGCGACCAGGCTGGTCCAGCCGCCACCGTGGTCGACGCGCACATAATTGCCGTACCCGGAGGAGTTGGGCACGGGCACCACGTCGATCACGGTGCCGGGCGCCGAGGCCAGGGCCGGGGTGCCGAGGTCGCCGGAGCCCGCGATGTTGAAGTCCAGCGCGTTGTGGACCTCGGAGGAGTGGTGGTAGTAGTCCCGCCCCTGTCCGCACGGCCAGGGCGCGCGGAAATCGGGGCGGGGGCCTGCGGCCGAGGCCGTCTGCGCGGGGACCAAGAGGGCGCTGGAGGCCAGTACGGTGCCGATCAGGCCCAGGCTCAGGTGCCGTCTTCGCACGTCGGTCTTCCTTCTGTGGGGGTCGGGAATCGCCATCGGTCGGGGGTGGGCACAGGGCTGCCCGGGACGCGCGCCGGATCAGGGCGCACGCTCGGAAGCCACGGGTGGAGAGGAGGGGTGGAGGGCTAGAGAGAGATCTCGCCGGGGATGCCGAAGAAGTCGTTCCACTTCCTCGACGTCCCGAAGGCGGTGCCGGACGAGAGCGCCACGTGCACATCGGCCTCGGGGGTGTGGTCGAAGGAGACCACGTCGTCCCGGCCGTCGTCGTCGAAGTCACCGACGTACGGGAAGGCGCCGGGTCCCGAGAAGGCGTCGTGCCAGACGCCCTTGGTGACGAATCCCTCGCCGTCGGACAGGGCGACGCGGACCTCTGCGGCCGCGTCCGCGGTGAAGGAGGCGATGTCGTCCTTGCCGTCACCGTCGAAGTCGCCGACCCGGGGCAGTTCGGCGCCGGGCGAGAAGCCGGTGAGGACCTTGCGCGCCGGCCCGAAGGACGTACCGTCGGAGAAGGCGACGTAGACGGCGGCCTCGGTGCCCTTGGTGAAGGTGATGATGTCGTCCTTCTTGTCGCCGTTCACGTCGCCCACGGCCGGGAACTCGCCGCGCGGCGCGAAGTGGTCGTGCCATTTCCCGCCGGGGGCGAAGGACTTGCCGTTGGACAGCGACACATGGACGTCGGCGGCGTCGTCCTGGGTGAAGGTGACGATGTCGTCGATCCCGTCGCCGTCGAAGTCGCCCACGGCCGGGGCCTCGCCGCCGGGCGCGAAGTGGTCGCTCCACTTCTGCCCGGTGCCGAACGAGGTGCCGGTGGAGGGCGCCACATAGACGTCGGCCGTCGACCCCTGGGTGAAGGTGATCGCGTCGTCCTTGTCGTCGCCGTTGAAGTCACCGGTGAGCGGCGTCTCCCCGGCGGGGGCGAAGTGGTCGTTCCACTGGCCCCCGCCGGTGAACGCGGTGCCGTCCGAGGGCGCGGCGTAGACCTCCGCCGCGGTGCCGCGGGTGAACGTGACGACGTCGTCCTTGCCGTCACCGGTCACGTCGGTCGGTGAACCGCCGAGCATCAGGCCGCCCGCGTCGCCGTAGTGGACCTCGAGTTCCGCGATGGAGGTGAAGGTCTTCTCCCCGCCCGGCCGGCCGATGATCCGCACGCCGTCGCCCGCCGTCGGGTCGAAGGAGAACGTGTAGGTCCGGTGCGGGCCCGCGGAGTTGCCGTACGGGTAGTCGGGCCCCACGCGCTGCCCCGAGACGTCCAGCCACCGGTTGTCGCGGCGTACCTGCACCCGCAGGTCACCGGCGAACCAGCCGCCGTCCGCGAACATGTCACCGGTGGTGTAGGTGACCTTGTTCATCATGTACTGGCGCGGCCAGGTGTAGCCCCACCAGCTGGCGTCCTTGCGCTCGTCGTTCCAGTCGTCCTCGTTCTGGGTGCGGTTGCCGTCGGCGTAGAAGGAGTCCTTGCCGAAATGGGTGGCCCGTTGGACGGGCACCGTGCCGGGTTCGCGGGCGAGGTTGCGGTTCGGGTCGGCGGCGTTGCCGGGAGTGGTGTCGCTGCGCGGTTCCAGACTCAGCTTCCGCAGGGAGAAGGTGTACGCGTAGTGGTCGCCGCCGGGGTAACCGCCGCCGCAGGGGCAGACGTTGGACTGGAGCCACATCGACTTGCCGTCGGCGCTGATGTACTTCGACGGGATCGTCGTCGCGTAGCCGCCGTGCTTGGTGTGGGTCCAGGGGTAGCCGCCGAAGTCCTTGGTCGCGAAGTGCTTCCAGGGGCCCCAGGGGGTCGGGGACTCGTAGAACTCGAAGGTGTACTCGGTCCACGAGGTGTAGATGTAGCGGTTGAGCGGCTTGTTGTAGACCACGCCGCCCTGGCTGAGGACCGTCATGTCGCGTGCCCGGCCGGGGGTGATGACGTTCTGGTAGACGCGCCGGTCGTCGTGGAGGACCGGCTTGCGCAGGGAGATCTCCGTGGACCAGACCGGGTTGCCCGAGGCGTCGGTGCCGGACATGTACTGCCAGGCGTTCTCGTCCATGATCGAGCTCTTGTGGACGCGGGCCAGATACAGGTCGACGGGGTCGGGGACGGTGTTGTCGAAGGAGTCCCGCCAGTTGTGGTCCAGGCCGTAGGCGTAGACGTAGTCGTCGGGGGCGTTGGCGTAGTTCTTGCCGTAGTCCAGGAACATCACCGTGGTGAAGACGCCGCCGCCGAACATCGGCCGGTTGCGGTCCCAGGTCCAGGTGCGGCCCTTGTCGGTGGACCTGGCGATCGTGGCCGCCGGGGCGTCGTTGAAGTCGTGCGCCAGGTCCTGCACCGCGAGGTAGAGATCACCGTTCACACACGCCATGCCGGTGGGCTTGCGGTTGTGGCCCGCGCTCCAGATCTGGCTCACGTCCCTGGAGAGCTGTGATCCGGTCAGTGCGCCGGGCATGCCGGAGATCCTCGCGACTCCGATGTCGCTGAAGTCGGTGCCGAAGCCGGTGCCGTCGCCGTAGGCGGCGTACACGTTGTCGTCGTCGGACCAGCAGTTGGGCCACAGGTCTCCGTGGTCCCGGTTGTCGCCGACCGCGGGCGCGCCGACGGTGGCCGCGGGGTCCACGGCGACGGTGGAGAAGAAGTCGCTCGCCGGAGGCGAGCCGGCGGCGGCCGCGGAGGTGCCCGCGGACTGTACGGCGTCCGCGGCCGAGCTCGGCGGCACGACGGTCAGCACCGTACCGAGGGCGAGAACTGCCGTGGCCATGACACGGCCCAGACGCCCCACGGGTCTGGAGGGTTGAACGGATCTGCGCATTGACTGTGCTCCCGGAGGACTCGGGCCGGCCAGCGTCGAAATCGATTTCAGCGGGACGGTACTAGTGCGCCGTGAGGGCGTCAACTGCTCTGCGACAGAGCGACGTTGGACGATATTTGGCCAGTGCGTCCCCATTCCTCCGGGCGCGCTGCGAACGCCGCAATGGCGGCTCGGATCTTCTGTCCCAGGGGCCTTTCACCAGGTCACAGCCACGTGTTGCACCCGATCGCGTCGTGGCGCGCGGCGCGGGGGAGCGAACCGGCCGAGGCTGGTTCCATGACGCGAGAAATCCATTTCAGATTCCCTGTCCCCCGAGCGAGCTACACGCAAGTGTCCACTGAGCGGTGACGATTGCCGGCCGCCGGATCCGTAGCGTCCGTGACGGCCCGCGGCACTCGGTCGCGGATCCGGCGAAGGAGTCCTCGATGAGAGTGGTCTGGCAGTTCCTGGCCGTCGCGGCGGTCTCCGCCGTGGGCGGCCAGAGCGTGTACGCGGTGCGGGACAACCCGTGGCTGTCGCTCGCCCTGGGAGCGCTGACCACCGTGCTCGCGCTGGTGGTCTACCGATGGGTGGTGGCACGGACCGAGCACCGACCGGTCACGGAGCTGGACCCGGACGGTGCGGCGCCGGCGCTCGGCAGGGGGACGCTGATCGGTGTGGTGATGTTCGCGATGGTCGTCACGAACCTCGCCGCGTCCGGGAACTACGAGGTCCACGGCCTGGGTTCGGTGAGCGGCGTCTTCGGGCTGCTCGGCTTCATGGCGGCCGCCGCGGTCACCGAGGAGGTGCTGTACCGCGGTGTGCTGTTCCGCGTCGCCGAGGAGTACCTGGGGACCTGGATCGCGCTGGCGCTGACCGCGGTGCTGTTCGGTCTGTCGCACCTGTTCAACCCGCACGCCACGCTGTGGGGTGCCGTCGCCATCGCGATCGAGGCGGGCGGGATGCTCGCCGCCGCGTACGCCGCCACCCGCAACCTGTGGGTGCCGATCGGCGTGCACTTCGGCTGGAACTTCGCCGCGGCCGGCATCTTCAGCACCGAGGTCTCGGGCAACGACACCGAGCAGGGCCTGCTGGACGCCACGACCTCGGGCTCCGAATGGATCACCGGTGGCGACTTCGGGCCGGAGGGCAGTGTGTACTCGGTGCTGTTCGGTGCGCTGCTGACGATCGCGTTCCTGTGGCTGGCCCACCGGCGCGGCCGTCTGATGCCCCGTAGGCGGCGCGTGGCCGGGCCCGACACCAGCGCTACACTGCCCCGGTGATCGCTCCTCGCCGGGCCGGGGAACTGTGGCGCGGGTTGGACGTCACGGTCAGGGACCTGCTGCTCGGGCTGTTCGTCCTCTGTGTGTCGCTGCTGCCGGCGTTCCAGAACCACGGAACGCGGCTCGGGGGCGTGCCCGACCGCCCCTTCGACTCGCTGGCTGTGGTGGCGGTGGCCCTCCAGTCGCTTCCGCTCGCGGTGCGCCGGCGGTGGCCGGTGGTCTGTCTCGCCGTGGTGTCCGCCGGGCTGGCCCTCGACCAGCTTCGCGGCTACCACTCCCCCGCGGGCACCGCGCTGCCCATCGCGCTGCTCAGCGTCGGGGCCTATCTGGAACGGTACCGGCGCGCCACCGCGGTCGTGTTCTCCGTCGCGTATGTGGCGCTGACGGTCGCGTTCCACCGGCTCGGTCCGGGCGAGCCGGTCGGCGAGTTCGTGACGTTCTACCTGGCGGTGGCGCTCGCGTGGGGCATCGGGGCGTGGCTGCGCGCCACCCGGGTCGCCGAGGCGGAGCGCCGGCACCGCGTCGCCGAGGACACCCGCACCGCCGAACGCGCCCGTATCGCGAGGGAGTTGCACGACGTCGTGACCCACCATGTGACGGCGATGGTCGTACAGGCCGAGGCGGCCCGCTATCTGACCACCGCGCCCGACCGCCTCGACCAGACACTGACCGCCGTCACCGACACCGGCCGCCGGGCCATCACCGATCTGCGGCACCTGCTCGACCTGCTCGACCCCGACCACGGTCCCGAGGCCAGGACACCGCCCGTCGGCCGGCTGCTCACACTGGTGGAGCAGACCCGCCGGGCCGGGCAGCCGGTGAAGTTCACCGAGGAGGGCACACCGGCGCCGTCGACGGGCAGCGCCGACCTCGTGGCGTACCGGGTCGTGCAGGAGGCGCTGACGAACGCCCTCAAGTACGCCCACGGCGGCGCCACCCGGGTCCAGGTGCGACACAGCGAACGGCAGATCACGGTGGAGGTCGGCACCGACGGCTCCGGCACACCGGTGGCCACCTCGCCGGGCGGCAGCGGCCGGGGCCTGGCGGGACTCCGGGAGCGGGTCGACGTCCTGGGCGGCGACTTCAGCGCGGGCCCGGAACCGGGCGGCGGCTTCGTCGTACGGGCCCGCATACCGACGGGGAGCACGGCATGACCGCACCGATCCGGGTGCTGGTCTGCGACGACCAGATGCTGATCCGCACCGGGCTGGTGACCATCATCGACGCCCAGCCCGATCTGGAGGTGGCGGGCGAGTGCGGCGACGGGCAGTCCGCCGTCGACCTCGCCGTCCGGCTCCGCCCGGACGTCGTGGTGATGGACGTGCGCATGCCGGTGCTCGACGGCATCGAGGCCACCCGCCTGCTGGCCGGTGCCGGGGTGCCGCATCCGGTGAAGGTCCTCGTGGTGACCACCTTCAACCTGGACGAGTACGTGTACGAGGCACTGCGCGCCGGGGCCAGCGGATTCCTGCTCAAGGACGCGCCGCCGTCCCAGCTGCTGCACGGGATCCGTACCGTCGCGATGGGCGCGGCACTGCTGGACCCGGAGGTGACCCGCCGGCTCGTGGGCCGGTACGCCGCCCGGATCCGGCCCGCCGAGGGCGGGGCGCCGCAGGACATCCCGCTGACCCCCCGCGAGCTGGAGGTCCTCCGCCTCATCGCGGACGGCCTCTCCAACAGCGAGATCGCGGCGTCCCTCCTGATCAGCCAGGAGACCGTGAAGACGTTCGTCTCGCGCATCCTCACCAAGCTCGGCCTGCGCGACCGCGTCCAGGCCGTGGTCTATGCCTACCGCCAGGGCCTGGTGACCTGACCGGAATACGGAACCGTCCCGGTCCGTTGTCGGCGTCGAAGGAGGTCACGGTGAACACGATGTACTACGACCACGGGACGCCGGCAGAGCGCTGGGAGCGGGCCGGGATGTTCTTCGACGCCAAGGACTACGCGGCCGCCGCGCGGGTGCTCGACGGGCTGGTCGAGGAGGTGCCGGAGCAGACCGGACCCCGGCTGCTGCTGGCGCGTGCCTACTACCACTCGGCGCAACTGCGGCGCGCGGAGGCGGAGTTGCGGGTCATCGTGGAGCGTGACCCGGTGGAGCACTACGCCCGGCTGATGCTCGGGCGCACCCTCCAGCGGCAGGGGCGGGACGACGAGGCCCAGCCGCACCTGCGGATCGCCGCCGCGCTGGGCGGCGCGTTCGACGAGGAGTAGCGACGGATCCGGTGCCCGGCTCCCCCGCGTGGGAGCCGGGCACCCGTGCGTCACCGCGCCGCCGCGTCGCCTCCGTACGTCCGCCGTCCCCGGCGGTGGGCGACCTCCCCGAGCACGATGTCGACGGCCAGGAAGGCCGCCAGGGGGATGCCGAGCAGCGGGACGAAGTAGCCCAGTACGGCGATCAGCGCCAGCAGGGGGACGAGTATGTACGGCGGTACCCGCTGCCAGGCGCCGCGCGGGATCGGGCGGCCGAAGGCGGAGCCCCTCCCCCGCTGCCACCACATGCGGTAGCCCCAGACGATCAGCAGGATCAGGGTGAGGGCGAGGGCCATCAGGGCGATCTGGTTCACCAGGCCGAACAGATTGCC
This sequence comes from Streptomyces sp. NPDC031111, assembly GCF_055570675.1. Lineage (NCBI taxonomy): Bacteria > Bacillati > Actinomycetota > Actinomycetes > Kitasatosporales > Streptomycetaceae > Streptomyces > Streptomyces sp. NPDC031111. Next base: position 26,914 of record NZ_JBVIGS010000010.1, on the reverse strand, counting down.
GGTGTGCAGGTCGATGCCCCAGCGGGTGAGTTTGGCGAGGACCGGGTAATCGGCGAACCGCAGGACGTCGGTGACCTCCCCGGAGGCCGGGTCGACGGCGACCGAGTCCTGCTTCTCGGGCCAGCTGCGCTGGATCTGCCGCACGACGTACGCGGACTTCTCGTCGGCGGGCGGCACGATCTCCACCGGGTCGCCCAGGCCCTCGGCCCGTGCCGCCGAGAGGACCTTGTCCAGGCCGACCCCGTGGGCCGCGTCGCCCTCCGCACCGCCGGCCGCGCCGTGGCCCGCGTGTTCCCCGGCCGCCGCGGCCGACACCGAGGGGGTCTCCTGGCCGAGGGAGGCGCGCAGCTCGCCGATGTTCGCGCCGGCGTAGGTGGACCAGGTCAGGCCGGTCGCCGAGAGGAAGATGAAGCCGGCCGCAGCCCACGCGCCGACGCCGCCGTGCAGGGCCAGCGTACGGCGCCGTCCGCCGGTGCCGCGCAGCTTGCGCCGGGCACGGCGCCGGGAGAACCAGAGCACGAGGCCGCCGCCCGCGATCACCCACAGCCAGCTGGCCGCGAACTCGCTGTAGAGGCGGCCCGGTTCGCCGAGGTGCAGATCGCGGTGGAACTCGTCGATCCAGGTGCGCAGGGGCAGCGCGCCCGTGGAACCGTACTGCTCCAACTCGCCGCGCACCTCGGCGGTATAGGGGTCGACGAACACGGCCAGGGTGTGATCGGGGTCCACACCCGGGGTGCCGGCCAGCATCACCCTTGTCGTGGCGTCCGCCTCGGGTGAGGGGCGTACGGCGGCGATGGTGCCCTCGGGGTGGGCCTCGCGGGCGGCGGCCACCTGCTCGGAGACGGGCAGCTTGCGGTCGCCGACGGGGACGGTCAGCTCATGGTCGTAGACGATCTTCTCGGCCTGGAAGGAGGCGGCGTACAGCAGGCCGGTGACGGCGGCGACGAGGAGGAAGGGCGCCACCAGGACGCCCGAGTAGAAGTGCAGGCGCAGGACGAGGGGGCGCAGGGCGGCCCGGATGCCGTTCTCCGGTGCGGGGGCGGGGGGTTGGGGTGCCTCGTCCGTGGTGGTCGAGGGAGCGGTGGTCATCGGTGGGGTTCTCCCGGGGACGTGGGGGCGGGCGTGGTGGTGCAGTAGTCGGCGCGGCGGGGCGCCGGGTTCCCGGGAAGTGTGTGTGACCTGTGCCACATGTGAAGGGCGTGCGATCCTGACGGGATGGGAACTCCGAACGATCGCGCGCCCTTGGCCGAACGGGTCGAGCAACTGCTCGCAACCGAGGGGCCGTTGCCCATCGTCGCGGCCGGTGATCCGGTGCTCCGTCGGGGCACCGAGCCGTACGACGGACAGCTGGGGCCCGCTCTGCTGGCCCGGTTCGTGGAGGCGCTGCGGGTCACCATGCACGCGGCGCCGGGTGTCGGACTGGCCGCGCCGCAGGTCGGGGTGGGGCTGCGGATCGCGGTGATCGAGGATCCGGCGCCGGTGCCGGAGGAGGTGCGCCTCGTGCGCGGGCGGGTGCCGCAGCCGTTCCGGGTGCTGGTCAATCCCTCGTACGAGCCGGTCGGCGGTCGGCGGGTCGGGTTCTTCGAGGGATGTCTGAGCGTGCCGGGGTATCAGGCGGTGGTGGCGCGGCCGGCCGAGGTGCGGCTGACCGGGCAGGACGAGCGCGGGCGGGCGGTGGACGAGGTGTTCTCCGGGTGGCCCGCGCGGATCGTGCAGCACGAGACGGATCACCTCGACGGGGTGTTGTACCTCGATCGGGCCGAGCCGCGGTCGCTGTCGTCCGACAGGGCGGTGGCGGAGCGGTGGGCGCAGGCGGCGCCGGATGGTGCTGCACGGCAGCTGGGGTTCGAGCTGCCGTGAGCTCGCACTGATCCGTCCCTGGGGGTGGTTCGCCCCCGCCGCCCCTTCCCTCCCCCACTCTCGGCTTCGCTCGAGCGGGGGGACCCCCATCGTCCCTGGGGGCTGCGCCCCCAGACCCCCTTTCGGCCCTTCGGGCCTCGTCCTCGAACGCCGGACGGGCTGAAAGGGGCTGGACGGGCTGGAAGGTCAGGCGTCGCGGTAGGCCTCCAGGAGGCGTAGCCAGACCTCGCTGATCGTCGGGTATGACGGCACTGCGTGCCACAGGCGGGCGACCGGGACCCGGGCGGTGACGGCGATGGTCGCGGAGTGGATGAGTTCGCCCACGCCGGGGCCCACGAGGGTGAGGCCGCGCAGGATCTCGTCCTCGAGGTCGACGACCATGCGGGCGCGGCCCTTGTAGCCGTCGCCGTACAGGCCGGCGCCGGCGACCGAGGAGAGGTCGACGTCGACGGCGCGGACGCGGTGGCCCGCCTGTTCCGCCTCGGCCAGGGAGAGGCCGACGGCGGCCGCCTCCGGGTCGGTGAAGACGACCTGGGGGACGGCGGCGTGGTCGGCGGTGGCGGCGTGCGCGCCCCAGTCGTCCGTGTCGACGGTCCCGCCCGACGCCCGGGTGACGATGGCGGCGCCCGCGATCCGGGCCTGGTACTTGCCCTGGTGGGTGAGGAGGGCGCGGTGGTTGACGTCGCCGACGGCGTACAGCCAGTCGTGGCCGGTGACGCGGAGGCTGTCGTCCACGGTCAACCAGGAGCCGGGCTCCAGACCGATCGTCTCCAGGCCGATGTCGTCGGTGCGCGGGGCGCGGCCGGTGGCGAAGAGGATCTCGTCGGCCTCGATCCGGTCTCCGCTGTCGGTGACGACCTGGACGGTGCCGTTCTCCCTGGTCACCGACTTGACCGAGGTGCCGGTGCGGATCTCCGCGCCGGCCTCGGTGAGGGACTCGGCGACCATCTCCCCGGCGAACGGCTCCATGCGGTTCAGCAGGCCCTTGCCGCGGACGAGGACGGTGACCCGGGAACCGAGGGCCTGCCAGGCGCAGGCCATCTCGGTGGCGACGACACCGCCGCCGACGACGATCAGCCGGCCGGGCACGGACCGGGCGCTGGTGGCCTCCCTGCTGGTCCAGGGCCTGACCTCGGTGAGTCCTGCCAGGTCGGGCAGCTGGGCGCGGCTGCCGGTGCAGACGGCGACGGCGTGCCGGGCGGTGAGGACCTGACGGCCGCCGTCGGCACCGGTGACGGTGACGGTGCGCGGGCCGGTGAGCCGTCCCTGGCCGCGGTACAGATCGGCCCCGGTGCCCTCCAGCCACTGGACCTGGCCGTCGTCCTTCCACTCGGAGGTGAACGAGTTCCGGCGGGCGAGCACGGCGTCGGCGTCCAGGGGTCCCTGGACCGACCGGCTCAGTCCGGGGAGGCGGCGGGCGTCGGCCTGGGCGAGGACCGGCCGCAGCAGGGCCTTGCTGGGCATGCACGCCCAGTAGGAGCACTCGCCGCCGACCAGTTCGCTCTCCACGACCGCGGTGGTCAGCCCGGCGGCTCGGGTGCGGTCGGCGACGTTCTCGCCCACGGGCCCGGCGCCGAGCACCACGACGTCGTAGGCGGTTGATTCCGAATGCGTCGATTGCGTTTCCGTCATGGCGTCAGTCTGGTGGCTGGTGTGCGCTGTGGCCACATGGGTAGGGGCGCGGAATACGTGACCGGCCGGCCGTGTTGTGCCGACGGCTTCGCCCGACACCAGGAAGAGGGAACACGCGATGAGCAGCACCGTGGAGCTCACCAAGGAGAACTTCGACCAGATGGTCACGGACAACGAGTTCGTGCTGATCGACTTCTGGGCGGACTGGTGCGGTCCGTGCCGTCAGTTCGCGCCGGTGTACGAGCGGGCGGCGGAGGAGAACCCGGACCTGGTGTTCGGCAAGGTGGACACCGAGGCGCAGCCGGAGCTGGCCGCGGCGTTCGGCATCCAGTCCATCCCCACGCTGATGATCGTGCGCGACCAGGTCGCGGTGTTCGCCCAGCCGGGTGCGCTGCCCGAGGCCGCTCTGACGGACGTCATCGGGCAGGCCCGCAAGCTGGACATGGACGACGTCCGCAAGCAGATCGCCGAACAGCAGGCCCAGCAGGGCGACGGCGCGCCGAACGCCTGAACGAGCGCGGCTAGAACGGGTACTGGGCGACGTCCCCGCGGACCGTCGTCCAGCGCAGGTCGGTGAAGGCGTCGAGGTTGGCGTCGCCGCCGAAGCGGGCACCGGTGCCGGAACCGGCGACCCCGCCGAAGGGGGCGACGGCCTCGTCGTTCACGGTCTGGTCGTTGATGTGCACGATGCCCGTCGGGACGCGTTCGGCGAGTCGCAGCCCGCGTGCCGGGTCCCGGGTGACGACGCCGAGGGAGAGTCCGTAGGGGCTCGCGGCGGCCAGGGCGGCGGCCTCGTCCGGGGTGGCGAAGGGGCGTACGGGGGCGACGGGGCCGAAGACCTCCTCCGTGTACGCGGGGGTGAGGTCGCCGACGTCGGCGAGGACCGTGGGCCGGTAGAAGAGCCGGTCGTGGGTGCCACCGGCGGCGAGCTTCGCGCCGCCCGCCGTGCTGGCCTCGACCAGGCCGTGCACCTTGGCGAGCTGGGTACCGTCGATGAGCGGGCCCAGATGGACCTGCTCGCGGTGCGGGTCGCCGACGACGAGCGAGTTCGCCTTGGCGGCGAGCCGGTCGACGTACTCGTCGTACAGCGAGGCGTGGACGAGGTGCCGTCCGGCCGTCATGCAGATCTGGCCCTGGTGGAAGAACGAGCCCCAGGCGGCCGTGGAGATCACCGCGTCGAGGTCGGCGTCCTCCAGCACGATCAGGGCGGAGTTGCCGCCGAGTTCCAGGTGTGCCCGCTTCAGATGGCGGCCCGCGGTCTCCCCGACGGCGCGGCCGGCACCGGTGGAGCCGGTGAAGGACAGGACGGGGACGTGCGGGTCGGCGACGAGTGCCTGGCCGGCCTCCGCTCCCCCGGGCAGGACGTGCAGCAGTCCCTCGGGAAGTCCCGCCTCGGCGAAGACCGCGGCGAGCGCCAGTCCGCCGCACACGGCGGTGCGCGGGTCGGGTTTGAGGACGACCGCGTTGCCGAGTGCCAGGGCCGGGGCGACGGAGCGGATGGAGAGGATCAGCGGGGCGTTGAAGGGGGAGATCACGCCCACCACGCCCACCGGCACACGTCGCGTGTACGACAGACGGGGCTCCTCGGTGGGCAGCACCTGTCCCGCCGGGCGGGAGGCGAGGGCGGCGGCCTCGTAGCACTCCTGGGCGGCGACATGCAGTTCGAAGTCCGCCTTGCCGGGGATGTTGCCGCCCTCGCGGATCAGCCATTCCCGCAGCCCGGCGTGGGCGGCGAACAGGTCGCCGGCCCTGCGGAGCACTCCGGCGCGGGCGAAGTGCGGGGCCTTGGCCCAGGCGGCCTGGGCGTCGTGGGCTTCCTCGGCGGCGGCCGCGACGTCCTCGGCGGTGGCGAGGGTGACGGTGCCGAGGGCGTCACCGGTGGCGGGCTCGGTGACGGTGTACTCGTCTCCCGTGAGCCGGCGGGACTGCCGGCTGGTGAGGTCGGGCAACGTCATGACGGCTCTCCGATCGGTCACCGGTGCGCCGGGCGCGTCCACGGGCTGGCGCGTCCTGTCGCGGCTGCTCCACCGTCCTCCACCTTGTCAGCTGGACTCGCGTCGCACCACCGACGCCCCGAGCACCTTGTGGGCCTCGGGCGCGGCGGCGGGGTCGCGCACCGCGCGGTCGACCAGTTCGGCCAGCTCGCGGCCGGTGGGCAGTTCGAGGTGGACGGTGCTCAGCCGGGGCCGCAGCAGCCGGCCCAGCATCAGGTTGTCGGCGCCGACCAGGGCGGTCTCCTCCGGGATGCGGACGCCCGCGTCCTGGAGGGCCCGCATCAGCAGCATCGCGTACTCGTCGTTGTACGTGAACACGGCGTCGAGGCCGAGGGCGCGCCAGCGGGCGGCCAGCCGGGCGGCGGCTCCCTCGTCGTAGGCCAGCGGCAGCTCGGTGACCGTGGCGTCGGTGCCGCGCAGGGCGGCGCGCACACCTGCCAGGCGGGGCGCGGAGAATGCCTCCAGGCCGGGCTCCCTCGGGACGACCACGCCGATCCGGCGGCGGCCCCGGTCGAAGAGGTGCGCGCCGGCGCAGTGGCCGACGACGTCGTGATCCATGAGGAGGGCGTGCGCGCCCTCGACGGACTCGGGGCCCAGGGTGACCACGGCCCGCGCCCCGGAGCGTTTGAGCACCTCGACGCCGCGCGGGCCAAGCCCGGAGCCGGGGACGAGGACCGCCACGGGGCGGAGTTCCGCCCAGGCGCGGGCGGCCTCGTCGTCGTGCACGCCGACGGTGCCGTACTGCACGACCGTGTAGTCCAGTCGGGCGAGGGCGCCCTGGAGGTCGTTGATGAACTGGCTGTAGAGCGGTCCGACGGGGAACGCGGGCGCGGGCATCAGCACGGTGTGGCTGTGTCCGGCGCGCAGGCTGCGGGCCGCCGCGTGCGGCACGTACCCGAGCTCTCTGGCGGCCTCGCGGACCCTGCGGCGCGTGGGCTCGCTGATCCGGACGGCGCCGGCGTTGTTCAGGACGTAGGAGACGGTCGCGCGCGAGACGCCGGCCAGGCGGGCCACATCGGCGCTCGTGGGTACGGAGCGCGTCGGTGCGGGGGACGCGGGCGCGGGCGGGTTCGGTATCTGCACCATGACGTACCGCATCCTTCCAGAAGCGGTAACGGAGCGCCCAGCCGGGTGAGTTGGGACGGTCAGCCGGAGGCCGCCGGGGCCGTCACCCGGTCGACCAGGTCCACCCACGCGGACTCCAGCCGCTCCAGCGGCATGCCGCACTGCCGGGTCAGATGGTGGATCAGGGCGGGGTCGAGCTGGGCCATCAGCGTGTGGGCGAGGACCTCGCAGTCCGCGTCCGGGACCGCCTCGCGCAGCAGCAGCGTGACGTGATGGCGCAGGACGCGGCGGGGCGCGCTGGTGAAGCGGCGGCCCGGTTCCGGTTCGGCCGCCAGTTGCAGCTCCAGCTCGTCGGAGGTACGGCGGAGCATCGCGAGACCGAAGGCCCGCAGCCGCTCGTCCGCGGGCGCGCCCGGCCCGAGCGGCGGGGGTCCGGTGAGGAACGCGGCCTGGAGCTTCTTCTCCGAATGATCGAGGAGGGCCGTGAGCAGTCCGGTGCGGTCGCCGAAGCGGCGGAAGACCGTGCCCTTGCCCACGCGGGCCGCCGCGGCGACCTCCTCCATGGTGATGCTGTCGGCCCCGCGCTCGGCCACGAGCAGTGCGGCCGCCTCCAGCAGCCTGGCCCGGTTGCGTGCGGCGTCGGCACGCAGGCAGGGCTCGTCGACGTCGAAGCCGAGTTGCAGCAACTCCTGTGGCTCGACGGGGTCCTGGGGTGCCGGGGCGGGCGGCGGCGCGGCGGACATGAAGCCAGCCTAAGGCATCGGGAAGAAACTGGACCACGGTCCGGTTAAAGTGCTACAAACGAGAAGCGGACCCCGGTCCGGATTGTTTCGGCAGTATTTCATCGCCCCCTGGAGTTCCCCATGTCTGTTCGTATCCTCGCCCTCGTCGGCAGCCTTCGTGCCGGGTCGCACAACCGCCAGCTCGCCGAGGCCGCGGTGAAGCTCGCTCCCGAGGGCGCCGAGGTCGCGCTCTACGAGGGGCTCGCGGAGATCCCGTTCTACAACGAGGACATCGACGTCGAGGGCACCGTCCCGGCCGCCGCCACCGCGCTGCGCGAGGCCGCCGCGGGCGCCGACGCGCTGCTGCTCTTCACGCCGGAGTACAACGGCACGATGCCGGCCGTCCTGAAGAACGCCATCGACTGGCTGTCCCGTCCCTACGGCGCCGGCGCCATCAGCGGCAAGCCGGTCGTCGTGATCGGCACCGCCCTGGGCCAGTACGGCGGCGTCTGGGCCCACGACGAGGCCCGCAAGGCCGTGGGCATCGCCGGCGGCAAGGTGATCGAGGACGTCAAGCTCTCCATCCCGGGCTCCGTGACCCGCTTCACCGACGTCCACCCGGCCGACGACAACGAGGTCGCCCAGCAGCTGACCGAGGTCATCACCCACCTGCACACCCACGCGGGCGAGCCGGCCGCGGCCTGATCCAAACCGCCGGAGGGGCTGAGCATCAGCCCCTCCGGCGTTTGAGGAGCGGGGGTCCGGGGGCAGCGCCCCCGGGGACGGAAAGGGGAGGGGCGGCGGGGGCGAACACCACTCACCCGGCACGGCCGGCGGTGTGATGTCCGCCGCTCCGAGCGGCAACTCGGGCAGCCGCCGCCGCGGACCGCCCGTCGCGGTGGATCGGCGCCCCCGAGCCCGTCAGGGGCACACCCGTGCCACCCCTGCGCGCAGCGACGATCTCCGCCGCGATGGACAGGGCCGTCTCCTCCGGCGTACGCGCACCGAGGTCGAGGCCGATCGGAGAGCGGAGGCGAGCCAGCTCCCGCTCCCCCACACCCGCCTCCCGCAGCCGACGCTCCCGGTCGGTGTGGGTGCGCCGGGACCCCATCGCCCCGACGTACGCCACCGGCAGCCCCAGGGCCACCTCCAGCAGCGGTACGTCGAACTTCGCGTCGTGGGTGAGGACGCACAGCACCGTGCGCGCGTCGGTCTCCGTGCCCCGCAGATAGCGGTGCGGCCAGTCGACCACGATCTCGTCGGCCTCCGGGAAGCGGGCCCGGGTCGCGAACACGGGCCGCGCGTCGCACACCGTGACGTGGTAGCCGAGGAACTTGCCGGTCCGCACCAGCGCCGCCGCGAAGTCGATCGCGCCAAAGACGATCATGCGGGGCGGCGGCACCGAGGACTCCACGAACAGGGTCAGCCCGCCGGGGCAGTACGACCCGTCCTCGGCGACCGCGACCGTACCGGTGCGGCCGACTTCCAGCAGGGCCCCCGCCTCCCGGGCCGCCGCCCGGTCCAGCTCCGTGGCCCCGCCGAGGCCACCCTCGTACGACCCGTCCGGGTGGACGAACAGGGCCCTGCCGAGGAGCTCCGCCGGGCCCTCGACGACCCGGGCGAGTGCCCCCGGCCCGCCCCGCAGGACGGCCGACAGCGCCGCCCCGAGCACCTCCCGGGCGGGGGCCTGCGCGCCGACCGGGGTCACCATGATGTCGATGACCCCGCCGCAGGTCAGACCCACGGCGAAGGCGTCCTCGTCGCTGTAGCCGAACCGCTCGACACGGGCCTCGCCGTCGGCGAGGGCCCGCTCGCACAGCTCGTACACCGCGCCCTCCACACAGCCACCGGACACCGAGCCGATCACCGTGCCCTCGCTGTCGACGGCGAGCGCCGCGCCGGGGCCGCGCGGCGCGCTGCCGCCCACGGACACCACCGTGGCCACGGCGAACTCCCGCCCCTCGGTCAGCCAGCGGCGCAGCTCACCGGCGATGTCAAACACCGGGTCCTCCCGCCCGCAGCACCCGGTCCGGACGGATGGGCAGGTTCCGGTGGCGTACGCCCGTCGCGTGCCAGACCGCGTTGGCGATGGCCGCGGCGGCGCCGACGATGCCGACCTCACCGATGCCCTTGATGCCGACCGGGTCGTCGGGGTCCGGGTCGTCGACCCAGTACGCCTCGACCTCCGGCACGTCCGCGTGGGTCGCGACGTGGTAGCCGGCCAGATCGGCGCCGTAGAGGCCGCCCGAGGCGCGGTCGCGGACCGCCTCCTCGTGCAGCGCCATGGAGATGCCCCAGGTCATGCCGCCGACGAGCTGGTTGCGCGCGGTGAGCGGGTTGACGATCCGGCCCGCGGCGAAGACGCCGAGCATCCGGCGCACCCGCACCTCGCCGGTGGTGACGTCCACCGCCACCTCGGCGAACTGAGCGCCGAACGAGTGCCGTTCCTTCTGCGCGAGGGCGCCGATGGCGGCCGTGGTGTCGGACCGCACGGTGATGCCCTCCGGCGGCACGGTGCCGCCCGGCACCAGCCGCTCCCGCAGTTCCTCGGCGGCGGCCGTGACCGCCCAGGCCCAGGAACGGGTGCCCATGGAGCCACCGGCGATCATCGCCGGGCCGAAGTCGCTGTCGCCGATGTGCACCCGGACCCGCTCCACCGGCACCCGCAGCGCGTCGGCGGCGACCAGGGTGAGCGCGGTACGGGCCCCGGTGCCGATGTCGGCCGCGGAGATCCGCACCGTGAAGGTGCCGTCCGGCTCGGCGGTCACCGCGGCCGTGGACGGCATGGAGCCCGCGGGGAAGGAGGCCGCCGCCGTGCCCGTGCCGAGCAGCCAGCGGCCGTCGCGGCGCACACCGGGGCGCGGGTCGCGGCCGGACCAGCCGAAGCGGCGGGCGCCCTCCCGGAAGCAGGCCGCGAGGTTGCGGCCGCTGAACGGCAGCCCGGACACGGGGCCGCGCTCGGGATCGTTGCGCAGCCGCAGCTCGATCGGGTCGAGGCCGCACCGCTCGGCCAGTTCGTCGAGCGCCGCCTCGAGGGCGAACGACCCGGGCGCCTCGCCCGGCCCGCGCATCCAGGTCGGGGAGGGCACGTCCAGCCGTACGACCTCGTTCGAGGTGCGGTGGGCGTCGGCGTCGTACATCACCCGCGCCACACCGGCGCTCGGCTCGACGAACTCCCAGACCGTCGACGTCTGGTTCAGCGAGCGGTGGTCCAGGGCGCGCAGCCGTCCGTCGGCGTCGGCGCCGAGCCGGACCCGCTGGGTGGTGGGGCTGCGGTAGCCGGTGAGCGAGAACATCTGGCGGCGGGTCAGTACGACGCGGACCGGCCGCTGCAACGCGGTGGCGGCCATCACGGCGGCCACCTGGTGGGCGCGTACGCCCTTGCTGCCGAAGCCGCCGCCGACGTGCTCGGAGCGCACCCGCACCGCGGACGCGTCCAGGGAGAACATCCGCCTGAGTTCGTCGGCGACCCAGGTGGTGCCCTGGTTGGAGTCGACGACCTCGAGCCGGCCGCCGTCCCACAGGGCGGTCGCCGCGTGCGGCTCCATCATGCCGTGGTGTTCTTCGGGCGTGGTGTACTCCGCGTCCACCACGTGGGCGGAGGAGGCGAGTTCGGCCTCCAGGTCGCCCTTCTCCGTCACTCCGGGCATGTGTCCGTCCACCGGGTAGGCGTCCGGGCGGTCGGCGGAGAGCTCGACGTCGTGCGGCTCCTGCTCGTAGGTGACCACGAGCGCCTCGGCGGCCTCCCGCGCCTGCTCGGAGGTCTCGGCGACGACGAGCGCGACGGGCCAGCCCGCGTGCGGGACCCGGTCGTTCTGGAAGACCGCGGCGGTCGGGTCCGGCGGGACGCCCAGCAGGCCGATGTAGTCGGTCTCCAGGCGCGGGGCGTTCCCGTGGTGCAGGACGGTGATCACGCCCGGCATGCCGAGCACGGCGTCGGCCTCGACGGCCAGGATCCGGCCGCGGGCGACGGTGGACAGCACCAGCCAGCCGTGGGCGAGGTCGGCGAAGGGGATCTCGCCGGCGTAGCGGGCGGCGCCGGTGACCTTGTCGCGGCCCTCGACGCGGGTGTGCGCGGTGCCGACGGCGCCCGTCAGCGTCGCGGCGCCGGTGGGGGCGGTGGTCATCGGGCGGCCTCCTCGGCGAGTTCGGACAGCACGGCCACCACGAGGTTGCGCATGAGTGTCACCTTGTATGCGTTGTCGGGCAGCGGCCTGGCGGCCGCGAGTTCGGCGTCCGCCGCCGCCGCGAAGTACTCCGCGGTGGCCGGGGCACCGGTCAGCACGCGCTCGGCGGCGTGGGCCCGCCAGGGCCGGGACGCGACCGCCCCGAAGGCGAGACGGGCCTCGCGCACGACTCCGCCGCTCACGTCGAGGGCGGCGGCGACCGAGCCGATCGCGAAGGCGTAGGAGGCGCGTTCGCGGACCTTGCGGTAGCGGGAGCGGGCGGCGACCGGCGCGGGCGGCAGGGTGACGCCGGTGACCAGCGCGCCGGGCGGCAGGGCGGTCTCCCGGTGCGGGGTGTCGCCCACCGGCAGGTAGAAGTCGGCCAGCGGCAACGCGCCCGGTCCGTCGGCTGTTTCGTACTCGACGACGGCGTCGAAGGCGGTCAGTGCCACGCCCATGTCGGAGGGGTGGACGGCCACGCAGTGGTCGGAGGCGCCCAGGACGGCGTGGTTGTGGTGCTCGCCCTCGACGGCGGGACAACCGCTGCCCGGCGCCCGCTTGTTGCAGGGCTTGGTCACGTCGGTGAAGTAGCCGCAGCGGGTGCGCTGGAGCAGGTTGCCGCCGACGGTGGCCATGTTGCGCAGCTGCCCGGAGGCCCCGGCGAGCACGGCCTGGGTGAGGGCGGGGTAGTTCCGGCGGATCCCGGGGTGGGCGGCGAGGTCGCTGTTGGTGACGGTGGCGCCGACGCGCAGTCCTCCGTCGCCGGTCGGCTCGATCCGGTCCAGCGGCAGGGTGCGGACGTCGACGAGTCGGGCCGGGCGCTCGACGCCGTTCTTCATCAGGTCGACGAGGTTGGTGCCGCCGCCGAGGTAGCGGGCGTCGGGGTCGGCGTCGAGCAGCGCCACCGCGCCGCTGACGTCGTCGGCGCGCCGGTAGTCGAACTCCCTCATGCCGCGGCCTCCTCGGTCTCGGTGCGGGTCTCCTCGGCGGCGCGGGCGACCGCCTCGACGATCTGTACATAGGCACTGCATCGGCACAGGTTGCCGCTCATGCGCTCCCTGATCTCCTCGGGGGTCAGGGGCGGCGGTTCCGCCTCGGGACGTACGTCCTCGGTGACGGCGCTGGGCCAGCCGGCGGCGTGCTCCTGGATGACGGCGACGGCCGAGCAGATCTGGCCGGGGGTGCAGTAGCCGCACTGGAAGCCGTCCAGGTCGAGGAAGGCCTGCTGCACCGGGTGCAGCCGGTCCCCGTCGGCCAGGCCCTCCACGGTGGTGATCTCCCGCTCGTCGGACGCGACGGCCAGTTGCAGGCAGGACACGGTGCGGCGGCCGTCGACCAGGACCGTGCAGGCACCGCACTGTCCGTGGTCGCAGCCCTTCTTGGTGCCGGTCAGGTCGAGGCGCTCGCGCAGGGCGTCGAGCAGGGTGGTGCGGTGGTCGACGGACAGCGTGTGCTTCTCGCCGTTGATGTTCAGGGTGACGGTGCTGGACGTCGAGGGGGCCATGAGCAGCCTTCTTTCACGGATCTGGAAGGCGGACGAGTCGGTGACGCGGGAGTGCTGTACGGAGGGTGGGGGCGTTCGGGAACATGTGGGAGAGCGGGAGGGCGCGGAAACCGGTCGTCCCGGGGCATGCCACCGGCCGTCCCGCGCCGTCCGTGTCCGCCGATACGATGGACCCGAAGCGGACAGCTGTCCGTTACTCGAAAACGTAGTGGACAGTTGTCCGGTTAGCAAGGACGGGTTTCGGCCACGCCCGGGGAGGAGGACGAGTGGGACACCGCAAGGACGTACCCCCGAGCGCGGAGGAGACCGGGAGCACGGCGGCACCCCGGCGTTCGGACGCGCAGCGCAACCGCGAGCGCATCCTGGAAGTGGCCCTGGCCGAGCTCACGCGCTCGGCGGACACCCCGCTGAGCGTGATCGCCAAGAAGGCGGGCGTCGGGCAGGGCACGTTCTACCGCAACTTCCCCAGCCGCGAGGCCCTCGTCCTGGAGATCTACCGGCACGAGATGCAGCAGGTGGCCGACAGCGCGGCGCGGCTGCTGAGCACCCGGGAACCGGACTGCGCGCTGCGCGAGTGGATGGACGGGCTCGCCAGGTTCGCGATGGCCAAGGCCGGTCTGGCGGACGCCATCCGGCAGGCCACCAGCGGACCCGGCAGCCCCGCCAAGCCCGGACACACGCCGGTGACCGATGCCGCGGAACTCCTGCTGCGCAGCTGCGAGGAGGCCGGGGCGATCCGCCCGGGGGTGACCGCGGACGACCTCGTCCTCGCCATCGGCGGCCTCTGGCAGCTCGACCCCGCCGACGACTGGCAGCCACGCGCCACCCGCCTGTTCGACCTGGTCATGGACGGCCTGCGCACGGGGGCACCGGGGCGATAGCGCACCGGCACCGCCTGCGGCCCGGTGCCACCCGTCGGCTTCCACCCGCGCGAGGGCGTCATCGCGCCGTCCCCGGAGCCGCCCACGACAGGGACCAGGACGCCCACGCTCCGACGCGGCGCACGGACCGGAACACCGCCCACCCACGGGCGGACCCACTCCGCGCGGGCACCTCGCCCCCGCCGGAGAGAGTCCGCGCTGGGGCGGTAGCGCGCCGGCGCGCATGCCGACCGGCACCGCCTGCGGGCCGGCGCCACGCGTCCGCTTCCACCCGCGCGAGGGCGTCATCGCGCCGTCCCCGGAGCCGCCCGCGACAGGGGCCAGGGCACCCACGCGGCACACGGCCGGAGCACCGCCCACCCACGGGCGGGCGCCTCGCACCGGCCCCGGAGGGAGCCCGCGCGGCGGACGCCGGCTCGCGCTCAGGCGACCGCCGTCGGTGCCAGCTCGCGCAGTTCCCGCAGGGCCGCCGCCACCGCCGGACGGGCGTGGCCGCCGCCGCGGGTGCAGGTCAGCAGCCTGCGGTGCGGGTTGCCGGTGCAGCGCACGCGGGTGATCGGGAGGTCCGGGGTGAGATGGGCGAGGCGCGGGACCAGGGCGACACCCAGGCCGTGCGCGACGAGATGGGCGGTCACGTTCCAGTCGAGGGCGTGATGGACGACGTCCGGGGCGAAGCCGGCCGCACCGCACGCGGCCATCACATGGGGCCGGCAGGGGCTCTCCGGCACCGGCGCGATCCACGGCTCGCGCGCCGCCTCGGCGAGGTCGATCCGCTCGTGCCCGGCGAGCGGATGCCGCGCCGGGACCACCAGGTCGAACGGGTCGTCCAGCAACGGCTGCTGGTCGAATCGCGTGTCGCTCAGCGGAGGGTTGTGCGGGGTGGACTCGACGACGGCCAGATCGGTGGACCCTTCGAAGAGCAGGTCGAAGCTCTCCGGCACCCCCGTCTCGGCGATCCGCACCGACAGCCGCGGATGACGCTCCCCCAGCCGCGCGGCCATCGGCGCCAGCAGCACCGAGATCGCCACCGGAAACCCTGTGACTCGCAGCACTCCGGCCGGCGCGTCGTGATCGGCGCGCAGGTCCAGCTCCGCCTGGTCCCAGCGCGCCTGGATCGCGTCGGCGTGCGCCAGCAGACTCTCGGCGGCCGGGGTCAGCCGCACCCCGCGTCCCTGCGGCTCCAGCAGGTCGACGTCCAGGTCACGGGCGAGCTGACGGATCTGCTGCGAGGCGGCGGACGGGGTGAAGTGCAGGGCGCGGGCGGCCGCGGTGACCGTGCCGTAGTGGGCGACCGCCCTGAGGACGTGCAACCGGCGGAGGTCAATCATGAAGCCCACGCTTAACGATGGCATGCACAAAGTCAACCTGGACGTGTACGGATGGTACGAAGCACCCTTGCTGTGTCGCGACAATCGAATGGCACCCCGTATCGCAACCCACGTATCGCACCCACGTACCGAGGATCCAAGGAGTCACCATGACCAGCACGACCGGCGCCACGGGTACGACCGGTACCTTCTGCCCGTACTGCGGGTGGCCGGACGACGCCGAGCCGTTCCAGGTGGTCTCCCGGCACGGCACCGCGGCGGGCAGCACGGTGTGGACGCGCTGCGGCTGCGGCTCGCTCCAGGTCCGGGCCGTCGACGACCGCGGCGCCCGGATCGTCTCCCGCAGCAGGCCCGCCGACGTCCCGTGGAGCCGGGCCGCCGGCCAGTGAGCGGGCGGGGCGGGCCGTTGACAGCGGGCTCGCCCCGGCTGTACTGATCGAGGCCGGAACAGGCAGGAGGCGTGGACGTGCGGAAACTCCCGTTGTCCGGGGTCACGGTGGTCAGCGTGGAGCAGGCGGTGGCCGCGCCCTACGCCACCCGGCAGCTGGCCGACCTCGGCGCCCGCGTGATCAAGGTGGAGCGGCCGGGCGAGGGCGACTTCGCCCGCCGCTACGACACGACCGTGCACGGCCACTCCAGCTACTTCGTGTGGATCAACCGGTCCAAGGAGTCCCTCACGCTGGACCTCAAGGACCCGCGCGGCCTCGAGATCCTGCACGGGCTGCTCCGGGACGCCGACGTGTTCGTGCAGAACCTGGCGCCGGGCGCCGCCGGCCGACTCGGCCTGGGGACCGAGGAGCTGACCCGCCGCCACCCCCGGCTGATCCCGTGCACCATCTCCGGATACGGCACGAGCGGCCCCTGGGCCGACCGCAAGGCGTACGACCTGCTGATGCAGTGCCAGACGGGCCTGGTGTCGCTGACCGGAACGCCGGAGGAGACCGCCCGTACCGGGATCTCCGTGGCGGACATCGCCGCCGGGATGTACGCGTACAGCGGGGTGCTCACCGCGCTGTACACCCGCGCGACCACGGGCACGGTGCACCCGGTGGAGGTGTCGCTGTTCGAGGCGCTCGCCGAATGGATGGGCCAGCCCGCCTACTACACGCGCTACGGCGGCACCCAGCCGCCACGTCTGGGCACCCAGCACGCCACCATCGCCCCGTACGGCACCTACCGTGCCGCCGACGGGCGCGAGGTGCTGTTCTCCATCCAGAACGAGCGCGAATGGGCGGCGCTCTGCGCGGAGTTCCTCGGCCGGCCGGAGCTGACCGACGATCCGCGCTTCGCCACGGGCTCCGACCGCGTGGCCCACCGGGAGGAGCTCAACGCGATCGTCGCCGAGCGCTGCGCCCGCGCGGGCGCGGAGGAACTGCTCAAGGACCTGGAGGCGATCGGCGTCGCCTGCGCCGGGGTCAACGACGTCGCCGCGTTCCTCGACCATCCGGTGCTCACCGCCCGCGACCGCTGGCGCGAGGTGGCGGTGCCGGGCGGGACCGTCGAGGCGCTGCTGCCGCCCGCCGACCTCGCGGGTGTGCCCGCGCGCATGGACCCGGTGCCGGCCGTGGGCGAGCACACGGAGTCGATCCTGGCGGAGCTGGGCCGTTCCCCCGAGGACATCGCGTCCCTGCGGGCGGACGGGGTGGTCTGAACCGCGCTCGGCTCACGCCTGCCGTTGGTGCAGCGCGTCCAGGACGTCGTCGTCCGTCAGCTGGTCGAACTCCGCGTACCACTGGCCCACCGCCATGAACGCGGCCGGCTCGTGCAGACAGAGCACCTCGTCGGCCTCGGAGCTCATCAGCGCGACGCCCTCCGTCGCGCCGACCGGAACGGCCAGCACGAGCCGTCCGGGATCCCGCGCCCGCAGGGCGCGCAGCGCCGCGCGGGCGGTGGAGCCGGTGGCCAGTCCGTCGTCGACGACGATCACGGTCCGTCCGCGCATGTCGGGCGGGGGCCGGCCCTGGCGGTAGCGCTCCTCGCGGCGGCGCAGTTCGGTGCGCTCGCGTTCGACGACGGGCGCGAGGTCGGCCTCGCTCAGGCCCAGCCGGAGCAGGGCGTCCTCGTCGAAGAGCGGAACCCCGTCGTCGGCCATCGCGCCGACGCCGTACTCCTCGTGGAAGGGGGCGCCGATCTTCCGTACGACGAGGACGTCGAGCGGGGCGTCCAGTGCCCGGGCGACCTCGAGGGCCACGGCGACGCCGCCCCGGGGCAGGGCCAGCACGACCGGGTCGGGCAGGGCTCCCTCGTCCTGCCTCTCCCGCAGCCGTGCGGCCAGTTCACGGCCGGCCTGCCGGCGATCACGGAACAGCATGGCGGACGCCCTCCCTCCGCACCGGAGACGGCACCTGAAGCACCTGGTCCGCACCCGTGTACCCCGCTCCCCGGCACACGAAGCACAACGCCCGGCATGGGCGGGCGAGCGTCGGGCAGGCGAGTTCCATGGTCGGTGACACGGGTGACTACGGGCAGGCGAGCGGGCACCGGACCGTGCCGCAGCGGGACGAGGTCCGCATCGAGGCGTGGGCGGCGAGCAGGGAGAACTGTCTGGCGGAGGCGGTGGCGGCGATGGTGGAGTGCTTCGCCGACGTCTCCGGGGTGCGGCCGACGGGCGTGGGACGCATCCGGCTGGACGGGGCCAGCGACGACGATCTGCTGGCGTCGCTGCTGGACGAGGTCCTGTACCGGCTGGAGGAGCACGGCCAGGTACCGGTCGACGTGGAGGCGACGGCGGCCGAGGACGGCCTGGACGTACGCCTGGCCCTGGCCGCCCTGACGGACGTACGCCTCACCGGCCACTTCCCTACCACAGTGGACTGGGAGGACCTACGCATCCACCCGAGCCCGTACGGCTGGTCGTGCGAGGTCACGGTCGACGGCTAGAAGCCTGGCCGGCGCACAACCCAGCCCCTCCGGCGTTTGAGGAGCGGGGGTCCGGGGGCAGCGCCCCCGGGGACGGGAAGGGGCGGCGGGGGCGAAAAACCGAAAAACCACCCCCCTCACCCCACCGCATGCCGAAATCCTGGGTACTCCGCCCCACATGACCGGCATAGACATCGGCAGTGACGCCTTCAACGACCACACCTTCATCGCGCGCCGACACGCATACGAGGGCCCCAACGTCTCCCCGCCCCTCGCCTGGACCGGCATCCCGGACGACACCGCGGAACTGGTACTCCTCTGTGAGGACCCCGACGCCCCGTCGGGCACCTTCGTGCACTGGATCGTCGTCGGCATCGACCCCCACAGCGAAGGAGTGGGCGCGGGCCAGAGCCCTCCCCGGGGAACCGAACTCGTCAACGGCTACGGCGACCGCGGCTGGGGCGGCCCCCACCCCCCTCCGGGCGACGACGCCCACCACTACATGTTCCGCCTCTACGCCCTCGCCGAACCCTGCGTCCTGCCCGACGCCCCCCGCGCGGACCAGGTGCACGAGGCCGTCGAGCGGACGCAGTTGGCGAGCGGCACCCTGGTGGGGCTCTACCAGCGCTGACCACCCACCCTGGGTGGGCTCAGTGGGTGGGCGCCGCCGTGCTGATGTCCGCCAGGGCCGAGTGCGGGTCCTCCGTGGCGGCGAGATCCCCGAGGCTCACCACACCCACCGGGCAGCCACCGCGTTCCACCACCGGTAGCCGCCGGACGGCGTACTGCCGCATCAGCTCCACGGCGTGCTCGGTGGTGTCCTCGGGGTCGAGCGTCACCAGCGGCGGCCGCGTGCACACGGAGCCGACCGTCGTGGCCTCCGGGTCGCGTCCCTCGGCGACGCCCCTCAGCACGATGTCGCGGTCGGTGAGCACGCCGAACAGATCACAGTCGTACGCGACCAGGACGTCGCCGATGTCCTGCTCCCGCATCAGGCGCGCGGCCCGCGCCATCGTCGTCATGGGCTCTACGGACGCGGCGTCCGCGGACATCACGTCCCGTATCCGCGTGGTCATGGGCACCTCCCGGTACGTGGCCGGCCTGGACTCCCCGTGTCCGCCGCGTAGCCCGCTGCGGCGGGTGTAAACCGGCGTTGTTTTGCCCGCCCCGCCCTCCGCCCGCTTTGATGTCCCGGTCGGCGGCGGGAGCGCGAGGGCGGGCGGGACATGACGGAGGCGCGGACGCCGGGGCGGCGGTTCCGGTGGCTGTGGGCGGCGTACGGGGTCAGCACCTTCGGCACCAGGTTCGCGTTCGACGCGTTCGCACTGGTGGCGGTGCTGGTGCTGGACGCCGATCCGGCCGAGGTGTCGCTGCTGGCGGCGGTGGGGCCGGCGGTCGGCGCGGTGCTCGCGGTGCCGCTGGGGCCCTGGGTGGAGTTCCGCCGCAAGCGTCCGGTGATGATCGCGACGGATCTCCTCCGGTGCGCGGTGCTGCTCAGCGTCCCCGTCGCCCACCTCCTCGGCGCGCTCACCGTGGGGCAGCTGCTGGTCGTGTCGGTGGTCGTCGCGGCGGCCGACATCACCTTCCAGGCGGCGGTCGGGGCGTATCTCAAGGAGATCGTGCCCAAGGACGAACTCCTCGTGGCGAACGGGCGGTTCGAGGCGACGAACTGGACGGCGACGATGCTCGGGCCCCCGTTGGGCGGGGCCGCGATCGGGTGGTTCGGCCCGATGACGACGGTGCTGGCCGACGCGGTGAGCCATCTGCTGTCGGCCGGGGCGCTCGGCGCGGTCCGCGGTGGGGACAAGCGTCCCCTGCCTCCCGCCCGGGACTCGGGGCTCCGGGCGCGGGACCTCCTCGACGGGTGGCGGTACATCCTGGCCGCTCCCGCGCTGCGACCGCTGTTCCTGAACACGGTCCTGGTCAACGGGCTGATCATGGCGGTCTCGCCGTTGCTGATCGTGCTGATGGTGGGTCCGCTCGGGTTCGCGCCCTGGCAGTACGGGCTCGCCTTCGCGGTGCCCTGTCTGGGCGGTCTGATCGGCTCACGGCTGTCCCGGCGGCTGGTGGCGCGGTTCGGGCCGCACCGGGTGCTCCGTGTCGCGGGGACGCTGAGGGCGTGCTGGCCGGTCGGGCTGGCGTTCGTCGGACCGGGCACACCGGGGCTGGTGCTCGTCATGCTGATCGAGTTCGGGCTGATCACCAGCGTGGGCGTGTTCAACCCGGTGTTCGCCACCCGGCGGCTGGAACGGACTCCGACGGACCGGGTGGTCCGGACGCTGTCCGCGTGGTCGGCGACCAGCAAGGCGGCCATCGCCGCGCTGACCGCCCTGTGGGGACTGCTGGCCACCCTCACCGGCCCGCGCACCGCGATCGGCCTCGCCGGCCTCCTCCTGCTGGCCACCCCGCTGCTGCTCCCCCGCCACGACCACGACTCCCGGCAACCGCGGGAACCCGCACCCGCACCGCAGCCCACGGACGGCGCCTGACCGGCCGGGGGGCGGGACGCTTTCCGCCCCGCCCGCCGTGCCCGACAGTCGCCGCCGGGTGCGTGGCGGCCGACGCCAGAGGGCCGGCGGCTCGCCGCCGCCGCGCTGGCCGAGGCCGCTGCCGACGGCGGCCGGCTCGCCCGGGCATGGCCGAGCGGCTGGGAGCCGGCGGCCCGCGGGCCGCCGCACGCCCGCAACCGCCTGCGCCGCCGCGCCGGAGACGCCGCCCGGGCGGGTGACGGTCGGCGCCGCCCTAGACCGCCCCGGGGACCTCCTCCGTGACGCCGTTCAGCGGGGTGGCCGGGTCGGTGCCGTAGGGGCGGGTGATGGCCTCCAGGCCGTGCCCGGCCGGGTCCTGGAAGTACACGCCGCGTCCGCCGTCGTTGCGGTTGATGCGGCGGGGGTGCCTGCCGTGCGGATCGGCCTGGATCGGAATCCCGGCGTCCACGAGCCGGGTGAGGATCGCGTCGAACTCGTCCTCGGAGACGAGGAACGCGTAGTGCTGCATCGGGATGTCGATGTCGACGGTGGCGAAGTCCAGGGTGACGCCGTTGGCGGTGGTCACCGGCAGGAACATTCCGGCCGGTTCCCCGACCTCCAGGCCGAGGATCTCGGCGACGAAACGGGCGGACCTCTCCCGGTCACGGGTGAGAACGATGGTGTGGTTGAACTCGACCGACACTGTGTCAATGCCTCCACGGGCATCCGCGGCGCCTCCATGCCTCACCCAGCCGGTGACCGACACGCGATGCCGCGCGGACAGGGTAGGCAGCGGCGCCCGCGGCTGTCGAGCGTGTTTCGGCCGGCGCTGGTCAGGACGGGCCGGGGGGTACGCCCGCGGTCCCGGCCGCCTCGTCCACGCGTGCGGCCACCCAGGCGAGGAAGTCCCGTACCTGTTCCCCGGGCAGGGCGGGAGCGGACTCCCGGGGCCGCTCGAAGCCGCGCAGCGCCTCCGAGATCAGTGGCCGGAAGGCCGGCTCGGAGGCAGCCGTCGTCTCGGCTGCCCGGCGCTTGGCGAACCAGCGGCCCGTGCGGCAGTACACCACCGAACGGCAGCCGTTGAGCACCCGGTTGTCGGCCAGGTGCCCCGGCCCCTCGGCGTGCTCCCGCACGGACGCCCGGAGCGCGGCGAGCACGGCGGCCCGGTCCGGGGCGGCGATCAGCTCCCGCACCGGCCCGCCGAACAGCGGAAGGCCGGACTGGTGGGCGATGGAGCGGTCGAGGACGTACCAGAACGCCGGCGCCTCCTCGGGGTCGTAGCTCGCCCGCTCGGGCAGTGACGGTCCGGTGTTGAGGTCCAATAGGTAGCCCGCGCCGCCGGACGGGCGGGCGGCGAAACCGGCCGGGTACACGACGAGTTCCAGCCCGGCCGCTGGGCAGGTCAGGGCGGGATGGGCTAGCGCCCCGGCCAGTTCGGGCAGCGCCCGGCGCGGCAGCGAGTCGTCGACCACGACGGTCACGTCGATGTCGCTGCGTCCGTGCCGGTAGTCGCCGAGCGCGAGGGAGCCGACGGCGAGGACGCCCACCAGGTGGGTGCCGCACACGGACCGGGTGCGGTGGACCAGCTCGTCCAGGTAGGGGCGGAGCTCGCGGGGCGGCGCGGGAGGACGGCTCATGGGACCAGTGTCGGCGCCGGGCGACGCGCCGCGGCGCGTCTCAGGGCCACAGCTCGTCGCTGTCGCACACCCGGGCGCCCATGTTGCGTTCCATCATCCGCAGGGCGGCGTCCGCCAGATCGGCGTGGATGTGGGCGACGGCGTCCCGCGGGACGATCACGTCGAGGTGCCGGATGTGCGCGTCGAGCGAGGAGTACAGGACGCACTGCTCCGTCACCTGGCCGCAGAGCACCAGCCGGTCGATGCCCTGCTGGGCGAGCAGATAGCCCAGCGGGGTCTCGAAGAAGATCGAGTGCCGGGCCTTGACGACGAAGAGGGAGGATTCGTCCGGCACCAGCGGTTCCACGAGGTGCGCGTACGGACCCGACAGGGCGTGGTCGAGCAGCTCACCGTGGTGGGAGCGCCACTCGCCGAAGTTGTCGTTGACGTAGATCACCGGTACGTCCCGGCGCCGCGCCCGCTTCAGCAGGGCGGCGAGGACCGGTACGACCGACTCGGCGGACGGGAGCAGCCGGTCGGCGTCCGCGTGGTCGTAGGTGTTGATCATGTCGATGACGATCAGCGCGGTCTTGCCCATGCCTCCAGGGTTCCACCAGCGGAGCCAGGTCAGCCATCAGGGCCGTCCGGCCCTGGCCCGGGCGGGGTGCGCCGCCGACGATGGACGGATGATCCACAGCGATGGCTTCCGGCCGCTCGGCCGCCGGGAGTGCCTGCGGCTGCTGGCCAAGGTGCCGGTCGGTCGCGTCGTCTACACCCGGCAGGCGCTGCCCGCCGTCCTCCCCGTCAACTTCGCCCCGGAGCCGGACGGCGCCGTGGTGTTCCACACCTCCGCCGCGTCCGATCTGGTGCGGGCGATCGACGGGGTGGTGGTCGCCTTCGAGGCCGACGACTTCGACGCGGGGACCCGGTCCGGCTGGAGCGTGGTAATCACGGGCCGCGCGGCCGTGGTGACCGATCCGGCCGAGCGGGAGCGCCTGTCGCGGACCGGCCCCCGCTCCTGGATGCCCCTGCACGACGGCGTGTTCGTCCGGATCGAGGCCGAGATGGTCACGGGACGGGAGCTCGCGGGCACCGTCTGACCGGGCGGGAGCACGATCGCCGGCCGCGTGGGGCGGGCTGTCGGGAGTGCCGTACGGTACGGCTGTGACCGCCTACAGCCCTGAGAACGCCCCGGGCCGCCACGGCCCTTCCGCCACCGTCGAGGCCGAGCCCCGCGAGGTGGGCCGGGTGCGCACGGAGTACGCGCCGGCGCACGACGGCGACCCCGATCCGGGGGAGATCGTCTGGACCTGGGTGCCCTACGAGGAGAACGACGGCCGGGGCAAGGACCGCCCGGTGCTGGTCGTCGCCCGGGAGGCGGGCGGGACCGTCCTGGCCGTGCAGTTGTCCAGCAAGCGGCACGACGGCGACCGGGAGTGGGTGCCGATCGGGAGCGGGCCGTGGGACCGGTCGGGCCGGGACTCGTGGGTCGACGTCGACCGGGTGCTGCGGCTGCACGAGGAGGGCATGCGCCGGGAGGCGTGCGCGCTGGACCGGATGCGGTTCAACCTCGTGCGTCAGCGGCTGCGGGAGCGGTACGGCTGGAGTTGATCCGCGCCGGCTCGGACACCAGGTCCGCGAACGCGCGCTCGAACGCGGTGCGGACCTCGCTGCCGCGGGTGCGGTCCAGGATGCCGAACACCACATGTTCGAAGGCCCCCGAGAAGCGCCCGCCCGGCGCCAGGTGCGAGCGGAACGCCGCCGCGACCTCGGCGGGGTCGTTGCGGAACACCCCGCAGCCCCAGGCGCCCAGCACGAGGTGCCGGTGGCCGTGGGCGGCGGCGGTCTCCAGCACCCGCTCGGCCCGTACGGCCAGGGCGCGCGGCACCTCGCCGGCGCGTTCCGGCGCCGATCGCCGGATCACTCCGGCGTTGGGCGCGGGCGAGGTGAGGAAGGCGGCCGTGAAGGGCTCGTCCAGGAGACGGCCGCGGTCGTCACGGAAGACCGGCACGGCGGGTGAGTGGATCACGCGGTCCGTGTAGAACGGGTCGCGGTGGGCGCGGTGGTGGGCGTAGAAGCCGGCGGCCCGCAGCAGACAGGTGTACAGGGCGGAGGCGCGGCACAGGGCCTCTTCCTGGGCCTGGGCGCCGTTGAGATATCCCCCGCCGGGGTTGCGCGCGGAGGCGAAGTTCAGCACGGCCACGCCGGCGGGGAGCCGCCGCGCGGCCTCCAGACTGCTCTCGCCGGTGACCTCGAACCGGGTCTCCACCGGCCGGAACGCCGGCACCGGAACGGGCTCCGGGCCGTGCGTCCGCGTGCCGTCCGCGGCGGCCTCGACCGCCGCCGCGACGGACACCTCGTGCCCGCCGGGTGCGCGATAGGCACCGGCCGCCACGATCTGCTCGGTCTCCCGGGCGATCCCGCGCAGTCGCGCGCTCACGGCGCCACCCCCGTAGCCGCCGTGACCGCGCACCGCGCGATCCCGCTCGTCGTGCTCATGCAGGCATCCTGAGCGATGCTGGTGATGCGGTGCAACGGAGTTTCCGTCTCCCCGGAAGGCCCGGGAAACGGGCGGGAAACCCGCCGGGAACAGGCCGGACGAAAGGATTACCGACCCGGAACGCCCCGCCAGGCGCTCTTGTGCCCGGCGACTCGAAGGTTTTGGGTGGACGAGTTGATGCCGGCCTGGACCGACGCGAGGCCCCGGTCGGCGACATGGTGGAATCTCAGGAGGATCCCGACATGTCCGATCCGGCAGGTGGCTGTACAGAGCCACGTACCGCCGTCACAGAAGCCGAGGTGGAAGCCCTCGTCCGGGGCATCTGCTTCAAGACCGGACCGCCGCGCCGCCTCGGGGTCGAGGTGGAATGGCTCGTCCACGAGCTGCGGGACCCGCGGCTCCCCGTGTCACCCGAACGACTCGAAGCGGCCTACGCCGCTCTGCGGACCGTGCCCCTGAGGTCGGCGCTCACCGTCGAACCCGGCGGCCAGCTGGAGCTGAGCTCGCCGCCCGCCGGCTCCCTGATGGAGTGCGTCGGTACCGTCTCCGCCGACCTCGACGCCGTCCGCGCGGTGCTCCGCCGGATCGGCCTGGCCGTCGTCGGCCTCGGCCACGACCCCTGGCAGTCGCCCCGCAGGTTCCTGCGGCAACCGCGCTACGACGCCATGGAGGCCTGTCTCGACCGCGGCGGCCCCGCCGGCCGGGCCATGATGTGCACCTCCGCCTCCGTGCAGGTCTGCGTGGACGCCGGATACGAGGAGCCGGGCCCGCTCGGCCATGTGCGGCGCTGGTGGCTGGCGCACCAGCTGGGCCCGGTCCTGGTCGCCGCGTTCGCCAACTCCCCGCTCGCCGGTGGCCGGGCGACCGGCTGGCTGTCCACGCGGCAGCTGCGCTGGGAGCAGATCGGCACCGGCCGGGCGGGCGGCCCCGTCCTGGACGCAGATCCGCGGGGCGCCTGGGCCCGGCACGTCCTGGACGCGCCCGTGATGTGTATACGGGGCGACGGCGGGCCGTGGCACGTGCCCGACGGGCTGACCTTCCGGGAGTGGACCAGGTCCGGCAGGCCCAGACCGCCGACCCGCGACGATCTCGACTACCACTCGACGACCCTGTTCCCGCCGGTCAGGCCGCGCGGACATCTGGAGCTGCGGATGATCGACGCGCAGCCCGGGGACGACGGCTGGCAGGTGCCGCTGGCCGTGACCGCGGCCCTGTTCGACGACCCGGAGGCCGCGGAGACCGCGTACCGGGCGGTGAAACCGCTGGCCGAGCGGACGAACGGCAGGCCGGCGCCGCACAATCCCCTCTGGCGGGACGCGGCCCGCGTCGGACTGGCCGACCCGGAGCTGCGCGACGTGGCCGGCACGTGTTTCGCGGCGGCGCTGCGCGCCCTGCCCCGGATCGGCGCCACCACGGAGTTGGTCGACGCGGTCGAGGCGTTCCGGGACCGCTTCGTCGCCAGGGGCCGCTGCCCGGCCGACGAGCTGCTCGAGGCGCACCTCCGGGAGGCGGCCGGCCGCGGCGCTTCCTCGTACGACACCCACCCGCACGGGAAGGACACCCCCTCATGACCGACCCCGCCCTCGACGCCGAAGCCCTGCGCGAGCGCGCGGTCGCCTCGCTGATCACCGCACGGGACCGCACCACGCTGCTCACCACCTGCGTCGACGAACCCGAGCTGACCGCGCAGCACTCGCCGCTGATGTCCCCGCTGGTGTGGGACCTCGCCCACATCGGCAACCAGGAGGAGCAGTGGCTGCTGCGGGCCGTCGCCGGCCATGAGGCGATACGGCCCGAGATCGACGGCCTGTACGACGCCTTCGAGCATCCCCGCGCCGAACGCCCGAGCCTGCCGCTGCTGCCGCCGGACGAGGCCCGCCGGTACGCCGCCGACGTGCGGGGCCGGGCGCTGGACGTGCTGGAGGCCGCCGCGTTCGACGGGTCGCGGCTGACGGAGGCGGGCTTCGCCTTCGGGATGATCGCGCAGCACGAGCAGCAGCACGACGAGACCATGCTGATCACCCATCAGCTCCGCCGGGGACCGCGGGCCCTGACCGCCCCGGACCCGGAACCGGTGCCGCTGTTCACCGGCCCGTCCGAGGTGCTCGTGCCGGGCGGCCCGTTCACCATGGGCACCTCGGACGAGCCGTGGGCGCTGGACAACGAACGCCCCGCGCACCGGCGCGAGGTGCCGCCCTTCCGCATCGACACCACCCCAGTGACCAACGCGGCGTACCAGGCGTTCATCGCGGACGGCGGCTACGACGAGCCCCGCTGGTGGACCGCCGAGGGCTGGGCCCACATCCGCCGCAACTCGAT